>NZ_JACIIV010000029.1 GCF_014205635.1 Polymorphobacter multimanifer | reverse complement strand
CAAAGGGACAAGCCTAACCAATGGCCGGGTTTTACACCGCCCTCATCGACACGCCGCCGACGATCCAATGGCCTGGTTTGTCACCGCCGTGCACAGGTCAGCGTGTCCCAGGGCTCACCCGCCTTGGGAAATCGTGCAAACGTAAGCACATAAGTCTCCACCCAGGCCACCGTCCCGGTCTCGTCGAACTCATAATGGATGTTGCACAAATAATGCCCCATGGTGCCGGCACCGGCCAGCCGGGCGATGGCACCATCGACATAGGCCCGTGCCGGCCCGACATAGCTCGAGCCATGCTCCTCGATCGCATCGTCCCAGTAGCAGCTGTGGAGCAGGGGGCCATCGGTGCGATCGACACCCCGGGCATATCGCGCCAGGCAATCGGCAATGTCCTGCTTGGCGATGAGACTTTCCATTGTGTTGGCCATCATTTATCTCCCTGCACAGCCCTGGCCATCGCAGCGGCAAGGCCGCCGGGATCACGCGCCAGATGTGCCCTCACCGAAATGGCATGGGCATCGGTATCATGCTCGTTGATGCGGTGCCTTGCTGCCGCCAGCCCTGCCCGGCCGATGTCCCGCGGCGAAGACTTGGCGACATGCGTCACATGCGCCGCCATGCGGGTATCGACCGAGCCGACGATCAGTGCCGCCACATGCGTCCCCTGCGGCGCCAGCTCGGCACGCAGCGCATCGCAAGCCGCCCGAGCGGCGAATTTGGACGGGCTGTACCCCCCCATCCCCGGCACTGAAACAATGGCGCCGGCCGAGAGCACATTGACAACGGCACCGCCACCATTGGCCTTCAGCACCGGCGCAAACGCCCGCACCATGCTCACCATCCCGATGTAGTTGGTCTCGATTTCCGCCCGCAGCGCATCGAGCGACGGTGCCCCCAGCAAAGTCTGCATCGAGAAGGCACCGGCATTGTTGACGAGCAGGCTCACATCCCCAGCCAGCGCTGCGGCAGCCGACACCTGCGCCTCGTCGGTCACGTCGAGTTGCACCCCCACCAGCCGAGGGTCCCGTGCTGCCGCAGCTTGCGCATCTTCCAGCTTACGAGCGCCGATATAGACCTTCGCAGCCCCCGCCGCGAGCAGCTCCTCGACAAACCCTTCGCCGATGCCCCGGTTGCCGCCGGTCACCAGCGCCACACAGCCTTCGATCTTCATGCCGTTTCTCCCCACCAGGCGCTGTAGGCCAGATCATCGGGCTTCTTGCCGCCCCGAACCAGCTTCGCCGGATCGGGCGCGATCTGCCCGCGCCCCCAGCTTTCGGCGAGCGGCATCTCATGGTTCCATTCCCAGCTCAGCCGGCGATGCGCGATCTTCCAGCCATTCCCGCGATCCTCGAACTTGTCGAGGATCCGCGCCATCGTCAGGCTGTCGAATGGTTCCGCACCTTCGCGGCGCGAAAAGGTAAGCCAATAGCTTTCGGCGCGTGCCGTGTTCCCGGTCACCTCGACCATGATGTTGGTAACCATATGCGTCATCCGAGGGGCCGTCGGCAGTACCTTTGCCATACCCTTCAGATAATCGGCGGCCGGTCCCAGAAAGGTACCGCCATGATCCTCTATCGCATCGTCGTGATAAGCAGGCGCAATCAGCTCGATGTCCCCGCGGTCGGCCCCCTTGGCGTAGCGGATCAGCACATCGGTGATGGCGGTGCGCGCCAGCAATTCCTCGACGGTCATTCGGCTCTCCCCTTGGCATCGGCAAAAAGATCGGCAAACGCCGCCTCGGCACCGGTATAGCTGCGTGCCCCGGTGAGGTCGGCAAGCACGTCGGCATGGTCGGCCAGCCATTCCGGCGTGGCTTCGGCCTCCCCAAGCCCACGACTTTCCACCGAAATCGCCCGGCGAAACTGCCCGCCTCCCGCGACCCAGATCTGCCCGGTGGCGGTGCAGGCGGGCGATGCCAGCCAGCGCAGCGCGGCGCAGGTCCGGATGGGGGCCAGCAGACCGGCGGCGGCATCCGCGGTACCGGCGGTCATCGGCGTGGCGGCATAGGGCATCAAGATGTTGACGCCAATTCCATCGCGACGAAGCTCATCGGCGAGGCTCAGCGCATAGCCGTTGAGCGCGCCCTTCGATGCCGCGTAAGCCGGTCGTCCCTTGAGGCCATGCAGTCCGGCTGTGGAGGAGATGAAAATGATCCGCCCTCCCGGCCGTGACCGCAGATGCGGCAGAGCGGCCGTGACCAGCGCTGCCTGGGCGAAAAAGTTGGTTTCGAGGACCTTCCTCAGCGTCGCTTCGTCCAGCGCTCCGACCTTGGCGATCGGCCCGGTGATACCGGCGTTGAGCACTAGCACATCAATCCCGCCAAAGGCGGCAACGGCCGAAACGACCATCGCCTCAGCAGCGCCCGGTGCCGTGATGTCATGAAGGTCGGCCGCTGCCGTCCCTCCATCTGCTTCGATCTCCGCAACGGTTTCCGCGGCCGAATCGCTCATCCCAAGGCGCTGACGGTTGTTGACGAGTACTGAAAGCCCGTCGGCAGCAAGCGCGCAGGCAAATGCTGCTCCCAGGCCCTTGCCCGCCCCAGTGACGATTGCCACCCGTATGTCCCCATGTCCCATCATGCCAGACTAGCGGGGTCGGTATGGTCTTGAAAGCGCTAAACAGCCTCAGCGAGATCGGTCGGGATCGGTTCCAGCACAAACTCAACATCCCCCGCATCGAGCGGAGCGCGGCAGTGCGAGCAGACTATCTCGGGCTTGAGCACTGCACCACAAGCCTTGTGGGTGAGCAGCAGCGGTGGGCCTTCGGGTGAGACATAATAGCGATCTCCCCATACCAGCAGCATCAGCAGCGCGGGGTAATAGGCAACGCCCTTGCGCGTGAGTCGATACTCATTGCGGCCCGGCTGGCCAATCACGGCTGCCTGGCGGATGACGCCGCGAGTTGCCAGCCAATGCAGGCGTTCGGACAGGATATTGGTTGCCATTGCAGTGTCGGCACGGATGCCATCGAAACTGCGAATCCCGGTGAAGATCGAACGCAGGATGAGGCTCGCCCAGCGGTCCCCCATCAATTGGGCCGCTTCCCGGAACAACAGGCTGCCATCTCCAACCTGCTCGCGGAGTTGGCGGCGTCGGCTGTAAAGTGGCGCCATCCAGCCGACGCCCGGCCCTTCGAGCCAATCGACATTGGTGGCATCCACATCGCCTTGGCAGCCACCACAGGCAGCAACGGCACGAAACTCCATTCCGCACGTCTTGTGGGTCAGGCGGATCGTGCGGGCGCCAGCCGCATGATCGCCGCAGTCCTTTTCCCATTGCAGCAGTGCGAGGGCGACCGGATAGACCTCGCGACCTTTTTGCGTCAGCCGGTAGCGATAGCGCGGCGGGCGTTCATGATATTGCGCCTTTTCCAGCACACCGGCTTCCACCAGCTTCTTCAGCCGGTCTGACAGCAGCGCCTTGAGCAGGCCTGTCTCGCGCCAGAAATCGTCGAAGCGCCGCGCACCGAGAAAAGCTGCCTCAAGAATGAGCAGCGTCGGGGTATCCCCGACCACCTCGAGTGCCCGCCAAATCGAGCAGGTACGAATAAGAGTTGAGTCGCCCATTACAGCGCCAATCATAGCGCGGGAGTGGAAACCCCGCTACTTGTGAAAGTCTTCCTTCAGTCCCATCGCTGCGACCAGCTGTGCGCGATCATAATATTCGCGCCACACCTTCACATGGTTGCCCTCGACGGTGAGGATTCCGACCACTGGCACTTCGCCTGTGTGGCCCTTGTAGGTGAAGCGATCGACGCGCTCGATGATGACGGCGTCGCCAACGCGGCCGATGCGCTGGATATCGAGCGTGATCTGGGATATGCCGGCGCCCATGGCGTTGATCCGCGATGCGATCGCGGCACGGCCGACAACCGGCTCGATCATCATCGAATGCAGCACGCCGTCCTCGGCAAAAAGGTCTCCGACCAGCTGCCAGTTGCGCGTGTTCCAGGCGTCGATCATCTTCTCGACAACCGCGATTTTCGGATCAGTGCTCATGGTCTTCTCCTGCGCAAATGCCGGCGATGAGACCAGCAGGATCATCGCCATCACAAGCCCGATCAGTTGCCGCATCACCGCTCTCCCCAAATTTCGTTGCTGGGCAGAGCATCTGACAGTGCGACAATCGGGTCAACCATCAAAGTTGCACAATCGTACCGGCTGCTTTACCTTAGCGTCAACGAAAGGGGCTTATTCCATGGCACCGCCCGATTATTCCGCTCAAGTGCTCCGCGAGCCGCCCGTAAAGGTGACGCTTCAGCCGAGCAACCACCCCTATTTGAATGGCGCCTGGACACCATTGCGGGAAGAGGTGACCGTCGAAGAGTTGCCGGTGATCGAAGGCGCAATCCCGACCGATATCGACGGAATCTACATCCGCAACACCGAGAACCCGGTCCATCAGCCGCTCGGTCGTTATCATCCGTTCGATGGGGACGGCATGCTTCACCAGGTCAGTTTTTCGGGGGGCCGTGCCAGCTACCGCAACCGCTTCATCCGTACCCGCGGCTTCGAGGCCGAACAGGAGGCCGAGCGGGCCTTGTGGGGTGGGCTGATGGACGGCCCAGGCGTCAGCACTCGCCCCGGCTTCGGGGCGCATGGCCGGCTGAAGGATGCCAGCTCGACTGATGTGGTGGTCCACCGCTCGCAGGCGCTCACCACCTTCTACCAATGTGGCGAAGCTTATGCGCTCGATGCCGAGACGCTCGAAGCCGAAGGCATCGCGCCCTGGGTGCCGCTCGATGGCATCAGCGCCCATCCCAAGGTCGATCTCGAGACCGGTGAGCTTCTATTCTTCAACTATTCCAAGCATGCGCCTTTCATGCACTATGGCGTGGTCGATCCCGCCGGCAAGCTTGTGCATTATGTGCCGGTGCCGCTGCCGGGGCCACGGCTGCCGCACGACATGGCATTCACCAAGAATTGGTCGATCTTGAACGATTTTCCGCTGTTCTGGGATGCCGAACTGCTCAAGAAAGACATTCATGTCGCGCGCCAGCATCCGCTGCCGAGCAGGTTTGCGCTGATCCCGCGCCATGGCACGCCCGACCAGATCCGCTGGTTCGAGGCGGCACCGACCTATGTGCTGCACTTCCTCAACGCCTGGGAAGAGGGCGATGAAGTGATCATGGACGGCTATTTCCAGCACAATCCGATGCCGGCGCCGCTCAAGAACGCCGATGGCTATGGACACATGATGGCCTATGTCGACGAGCACAGCTTCAAGCCGAAGCTGCACCGATGGCGCTTCAACCTGGCCACCGGCGAGACGCATGAGCAATCACTCGATGACCGGATTCTAGAGTTCGGTACCTACAACCAGCGGATGAGCGGGCACCCCTACCGCTACGCCTACAGCACCACCACCAAGCCGGGTTGGTTCCTGTTCAACGGATTCGTGAAGCATGATCTGGAAACCGGCGAGAGCTGGTCCTTGACGTTGCCCGAGGGCCGCTATGCCAGCGAAGCGCCGTTTGCACCGCGGGTGAATGCCAGTTCGGAGGATGATGGCTATCTCGTCAGCTTCATCATCGACGAGAACCGTGGCACCTCCGAGTGCATCCTTGTGGATGCCAGGGACATCGAGGCCGGCCCGGTTTGCCGGCTGGCGCTGCCGCACAAGATCTCCAGCGGCACCCATGCTTACTGGGTGGAGAGGGTACACCTGCCGAGGTAAAAAGATGGCCTATTCCGCGGCTTCGGCGAACAGGGCCGGCTGGGCGGTGGCGAACACCATCTCGTCGGTCACTGCACCATCGCGCAGCTCCTGCCGGTCATGGGTGTAGCTTGCCGTCACCATCCATGGGGCGCGGTTGCCCGAGCGGGGCAGGGCATCGGCACCGCGCTGCACATAGCCCGAGCTCAGGTCCATCGCGAGCCTTTCGGGCACCACATCGGCGGCCGGCGTAGGCAGGGCGATGTCGGTCCCGGTCGCCTTCATGTGGTTCAAGATGCGGCACACATATTCGGCGATCAGGTCCGATCGCAGCGTCCAGCTGGCGTTGATGTAACCGAAGCTGACCGCAAGATTGGGAATGTGGCTGAACATCATTCCCTTGTACGCCAGGCTGTCGGCCGAACGACGCGGCACGCCATCGACGGTGATCGCCATGCCGCCGAGGGCTTCGAGTTTCAGGCCAGTGGCCGTGACGATGACATCGGCAGCAAGATGCTTGCCGGACTTGAGCTGGATCCCGGTCGTGGTGAACCGCTCGATATGGTCGGTGACAATTTCTGCCTTGCCCGAGCCGAGTGCCGTGAACAGATCGGCATCGGGCACCAGGCAAAGGCGCTGGTCCCAAGGGTCGTAGCGCGGGGTGAAGTGCGCCATGTCATAGCCGGCCGGCAATAGCGTCTGCAGCCGTTTGAGGAGTTGCCTGCGGATTTTGCCGGGGTTGGCGCGGGTCTGCCGGTAGAACCATTGGCCAAGCGTCACGTTCTTCCAGCGCACGACATCGTAGGCGGTCTGCGCCGGAAGCAGCTTGCGAAGGAGATTGGCAATTCCGTCTTCCGACGGGCGGCTCACCACCCACGTAGGCGAGCGCTGCAGCATCGTCACCTTCGCCGCCTGCTTTGCCATCTCGGGCACGAGCGTCACAGCCGTGGCGCCCGAGCCGATGACGACGACGCGCTTGCCTGCATAGTCGAGGCCTTCGGGCCAGAATTGCGGGTGGACAATGGCGCCGGCAAAATCCGCCTCGCCCTCCCATGTCGGGCGATAGCCTTCGCTGTATGAATAATAGCCCGAGCACATGAACAGGAAGCGGCAGCGAAGCTGCGCCGTGCTGCCATCCGCAAGTTGGGCGGTGACGGTCCAGCGCGCGGCGGCGCTGTCCCAGGCGGCGGCCCTGACCGTGTGGCCGAAGCGGATGTGCTTCTCGATGCCATGCTCGGCTGCAGTCTCGGCAATATAGCTGCGGATGCTTGGGCCATCGGCAATGGCCTTCGCCGCTGTCCATGGCTTGAAGCGATAGCCGAGCGTGTGCATGTCCGAATCCGAGCGGACGCCGGGGTAGCGGAACAGGTCCCAGGTGCCGCCGATGCGCTCACGCCCTTCGAGAATGGCGAAGCTGCGGTCCGGCGCATCGCGCATCAGATGGACGGCAGCACCGATGCCCGAGAGCCCGGCGCCGACAATCAGCACTTCATGCTCGGTGATGTTAGTCATTCAGCAGTTCCCTTGGTTGACGCAAGGGTAAGCAGGCAATCGGCACCATGCAAGCTGCCGGGAGTCGCAGGGGAAGTTCAGCAAAACGCCGAACGCGTTCGATCCCGCGAACGCCCCAGGCGCCGTTACATCACCGCCTGGGCATGCCCGGCATCTGCGGTGGCGGCCGGCGATCACGGTCGCGCCGCGGTAGTTGTGCCTGATAAGCAATTGCACAATGTTCGGAACAATAAGGGAAGTTTGCCTGCACCGGCTTGCCGCAGAAATGGAAATCAGCGTCACCGGGATGCCCGATCGGCCATTTGCAGATCTTCTCGTTGAGATCGAGCAAGGTCACGCGTGCGGCCTTGCCGGCGCGGCGCGCAGGCTTGGTCGCCGGCTTGGCAACGACATGGTTGGCCGCCAGAACGGGCGCGGGGGCAGCGGGCGAAAGGCCGGGTGGAGACGTAACCGCGGCTGTGGAAGGCAAAGCCAGAGCCGGGGAAGCAGCGGTTTCGTCTCCAGCTTTCACGGGGCTGGGTCGTGCCTCGAGCCCGAGGCGATGGGCCTTGCCGATGACAGCATTGCGGGTGACACCTTCACCGAGCTGTTCGGCAATCTGGCTGGCAGTCATGCCGCCTTCCCAGCCCGCCTTCAGTACGGCGATTCGTTCTTCGGTCCAGGCCATGAAAACGGAGATCCTTCAAAACTACCGGTGCCAACTTGATGCCTTGCTGCACACCGCCGGGAAACGCTATGTCCTTTGCATGGCCGCCCCAAAATCAGGATCCCACAACCCACCGTTGCAGCGTCATCCAGAGCCTGGCGTCGTCCTGATCGCATCAGTCAACTGGCAGGGTTTGCAAACCCTGTATCTGAAGGAGGTGCGGCGGTTTTTCAAGGTGCAGTTGCAAACCATCTGGGCACCGGCGATCACGACGCTGCTGTTTCTCGTTATTTTCTCGTTCGCGCTCGGCGGTCAGCGCGCCGAGGTTCTGGGCGTGCCTTTCGCCGATTTCCTGGGGCCGGGTCTGATTGTGATGGGCATGATCCAGAACAGCTTTGCCAATTCTTCGTCTTCGCTTCTGGTCGCCAAGGTGCAGGGGACGATCGTCGATGTGTTGATGCCGCCCCTGAGCGCGGGAGAATTGCTTGTCGCATTTGTCGGCGGTGCCGTTACCCGCGCCTGGTTGGTAGGGCTGGCAGTGTGGTTGGCGATGGTACTGGCGCCGGGCGTGCATGTGCCGGTGCGCAACATCCTGCCGATCATTTACTTCGGCTCAATGGGAGCGGTGATGCTGGCATTGCTCGGCGTCCTGACCGGAATTTGGGCCGACAAGTTCGACCATGCCGCTGCAGTCACCAACTTCGTCGTGCAGCCGCTGACTTTGTTGTCCGGGACATTCTACACCATCGACCGGGTATCGCCGCTTCTTGCGACATTGAGTGCAGCCAACCCATTTTTTCACGTGATCGACGGCTTTCGCAGTGGCTTCATCGGCACCGCCAATGGCGACATCGCCACAGGGGCAGGATTGTTGCTGGGCTGCAATATTGTGCTTTGGGTCGTCTGTTATCGAGTGCTTAGCTCAGGGTGGCGACTGCGCGCCTGATTGGCTGCGGCAAACCGCCCGTTCGCGCTAGCGCGGGTTGCAGGTGACGAGCCTTTCAGCTTAGCCAACGCGGTGGAAGTGCTTGGTGGGAATCATGCGACGAAGCTCTTCTTCATCAAAGGCTTGGGTGCTGCGGGTGATTTGCCTTGGCGTATCGTATAGGACTGACTGAGTTGATGAAACGCCATCCCATTCTTGTCGCCGGCCTGATGGCATTGATGCTCGCCGCGTGCGGCAGTGATGATGCTGCCGGTGCCAAAGGCGGACGGGGTGGTGACCGCCCCCCTTCATTGGTAAGCGCGGTTTCGGCTACATCCCAGGAGTTTGCGCCGCGGCTCGTGGCCCTCGGAACGGTGGCGCCACTGCAGACTGTCGATATCCGCACGCGGGCCGAGGGGGAAATCACCGCCATTCTTTTCAACGAAGGCGACAATGTGCGCGCCGGCCAGCTGTTGTTCCGGCTCGACGATCGCCAGGCACAGGCCCAGCTTGAGAGTGCTCGCGCGCAGCTTGCCACAGCGCGCGCGAATTCGGCACAGGCTGCCAGCGAGTTGAAGCGCGCCGAGGCGCTGGTGGACAAGGGCTTCATCACCGGATCGGTGCTCGACCAAAGACGCGCGTTGTCGCAAGGCGCCCAGGCTTCGATCAGTTCGGCTCAGGCTGCAGTGCGCAACGCCGAGGCGGCGCTCACCTTTCTCAATATTCGCGCGCCGGTGAGCGGTCGGACAGGAGAGCTCAACTTCCGTCTCGGCGCCAATGTTCGCCCGGCCGATCTGTTGCCGCTGGTCACGATCAACCAGCTTTCGCCGATCTCGGTTCGCTTCCTCGTGCCGCCGCAGGACATTGCACAGGTGCGGGCGGCAATGATGGCCGGGCCAGTGCCTGTTGATGCGAGGGTGCAAGGCGCGGGCGGCCTTCAGCCGCCGTTGGCCAGAGGCGTGCTTGCTTTTCTCGACAACAATGTTGATCCAGGCAATGGCTCTGTGATTGCCAAGGCGGAATTTCGCAATCCCGATGCGGCACTCTGGCCGGGGGCCATCGTCAATGTCGCCATGCCGATGGGCACGCCGAGCGCGCAAATCGCGCTTCCGGAATCTGCAGTGCAGACAGGCCAGGACAAGCCGTTTGTCTGGTTGATCGCGGCTGATGGCTCGGTTTCGATGCGCAATGTCGCCGTCAAGGGCCGCGCTGATGGCACTGCCTATCTCGCGAGCGGATTGCAGCAGGGTGAGCGCGTGGTCACCGATGCGCTGGCGCGATTGAAGGCCGGGGACAAGGTGAGGACGCGCGGCGGGCCTGATGGCGCAGCCCAGCCGCGAACTGCGGCGGCCGACCGTCCGGCGGTGGCTGGCTGATGGGCTGGGCACGCTTCTTCGTCGAGCGGCCGGTGGCAACCGTGCTGCTGACCTTGGCAATCATGTTCGCGGGCTTCTTCGGCTATCGACAGTTGCCCGTGTCGGCACTGCCCGAGGTCGATCTGCCGACGATCGAGATCCGGGCCAGTCTGCCTGGCGCCAACCCTGCCACCATGGCGACAGCCGTGGCGACGCCGATTGAGCGAAGGCTGTCGACGATCGCCGGCATCGACCAGATTACATCGACCTCATCCACCGGTGGGACCAACATCACCGTGCAGTTCGCGCTCGATCGCGACATCGACAGTGCGGCGCTCGATGTGCAGTCGGCACTTTCAGCGGTTACCCGCCAGTTGCCGCCCGAGATGCCGTCCCCGCCGACGTTCCAGAAGATCAACCCAGCCGACCAGCCGGTACTTCTCTTCTCGTTCCGCGATCCGTCGCGACCGTTGAACGAGCTGCAGACGCTTGTCGACACGCTGGCAGTCCCCCGGCTTTCGACGCTGCCAGGCGCCGGCAATGTGCAGACCTATGGCAGCCGGCGTTTTGCGATCCGCATCCAGTTCAACCCCGAAGCACTCACCGCGCGCAATCTGACGGCGGATGACGTGCGCCAGGCGGTGGCAGCGGCGAACAGCAATATCGCTGTGGGGGTGATCAACGGCGGTGCGCGCAACTACATTCTCAACGCCACCGGCAACATCGAGAAGCCGGAAGAGTTTGCGCAGATCATCGTTGCCACCCGCGGCGGCCTGCCGGTGCGCGTCGGCGATGTTGCGTCGGTCATCAGCAGTTTCGAGCAGCGTCGCGGCGGTGCCAAGTTCAATGGCGAGGCTTCGCTCACGGTGGCCGTCACCCGGCAGCCCGGTGGCAATGTCGTCAAACTCGTCGACGAAGTGAACCGCGTGTTGCCGATGATCAAGGATGCAATGCCGCCAACGGTCGAGATCACCAATATCCTGGATCGTTCGGAATCGGTGCGTCACTCGGTTGCCGATGCGCAATACACGCTGATCGGCACGGCACTGCTGGTCATCCTTGTCATCTATCTGGTGCTGGGCGATGCGCGAGCGACCGCCATCCCGGCGATCGTGCTACCGGTTGCGGCGATCGGCACCTTTGCCGGCATGTACATGTTCGGTTTCAACCTCGACAACCTCTCGCTGCTAGCGCTGACGCTCGCCACGGGCTTTGTTGTCGATGACGCGATCGTGGTGCTGGAAAACATAGTTCGGCACGTCGAGGATGGCGAGGCCCCACGGGAAGCCGCTGTGACGGGCGCCAACCAGATCACCTTTACCGTCATCTCGATCTCGGTTTCGCTTATCGCGGTGTTCATTCCGTTGCTCTTCATGGGCGGTGTCATCGGCCGGCTGTTCTTCGAGTTCGCAGTGACGATGGCAATCGCCATTGCCGTGTCCGCTTTGCTTTCGCTCACGCTCATCCCCATGGTGGCTGCGCGCTTGCTCAAGCCGGGGCATCAGGAGCCGAACAGCCGGATTGCCAGGGCTTCGACCAACGGGTTCCAGCGGCTGACCAACGGCTATATGCGGGCCTTCGACAGCACGCTTCGGCACCGCAAACTTGTTGGCCTATTCACAGTGGCCTCGATCGGCGTTGCCATCTGGGGTTTCACCGTCGTGCCCAAGGGATTTTTCCCAACCGAAGATACGGGCAGTATCTTCATCGGTACCGAAGCGGCGCCCGACACTCCCTATGACCAGATGTTGGCCAAGCAGGACAAGATTGCCGCGATCCTCGCTGAAGACCCAGCGGTGGCGCGGGTGAATTCGATTGTCGGCGGTGACAACAGCTACCGGGGCCGCTTGTTCGCACCACTTGTGCCCCGCAGCGAGCGCGATTCGGCTGAAGAGGTGCAGACGCGTCTTCGAAGGGCGCTGAACAGCGAACCGGGTTTTGGCGCCTTCCCCAACATTCCCCAGAACCTGCAACTGGGTGGGCGCGGCTCATCGTCGAACTATCAGTATACGCTCTCGGCGGTCGACAAGGAGGAGCTGTATGGCTTTGCGCCGAAGATGGAGCAGGCGTTGCGCGCCATGCCGGCGTTTGTCGACGTGTCGTCGGATTATCAGACTGGTGGCCGTGAAGTGATGGTCGACATCGACCGCGACGCTGCCAACCGGCTCGGGGTTTCGGTGGCGGCGATCCGGCAGACGCTTGCTTCGGCATATGGCAACCAGCAGATCTCGACCGTCTATACCGATGTCGACAGCTATCAGGTGATCATGGAGATCGCCGACTCCGAGCAGTTGACGCCCGATGGCCTAGGGCGGCTGATGGTGCGCGGGCAGTCGCTCGATGGGCAGGCAGCGGTCCTGGTGCCGCTCTCGGCGGTTATCAAGGTGCAAATCAGGGGCGCGCCGCTGGTTGTGGCGCACCAGAGTCAGTTGCCCGCCGTCACGCTCAGCTTCAACCTCGCCAAGGGCGTCGCGCTCTCCCAGGCCAAGCCGCTGATCGATGGAGCGCTTGCCGATCTCGGGGTGCCCGCGACCATTTCGGGATCGTTCGGCGGCAATGCGCAGCAATTCGAAAGCTCGACCGGCTCGATGCCGATCCTGTTCCTGGCAGCCGTCATCGTCATCTACATCGTGCTTGGCGTGCTCTACGAAAGCTTCGTCCACCCCATCACAATTCTTTCCGGTCTGCCGGCCGCGGGTATCGGCGCGGTGTTCTTCCTCTGGCTGCTCGACATGCCGCTCGATGTGATCGGTATCATCGGGGTGGTGCTGCTGATCGGCATCGTGAAGAAAAACGCCATCATGATGATCGATTTTGCGCTGGAAGGGCAACGCAGTCATGGCTGGACGCCGGCGCACGCAATTCGTGAAGCCGCCAACAAGCGCTTCCGGCCGATCATGATGACCACTTTTGCCGCAATGGCCGGCGCACTGCCGCTCGCACTCGGCATCGGCGCCGGTGCCGAGCTTCGCCAGCCGCTGGGTGTGGCGGTGCTGGGCGGTTTGGTTGTCAGTCAGGTGCTGACGCTGTTCATCACGCCAGTCGTCTATCTTGCCATTGAAGGCGCGATGACACGCTGGCGCGTGCGCCGCGGTGCTGCCGATGTGCGGGAATTGCCGCGCGAGACGCTGCCAGCGCAAGTGCCTGATCCGGGCCGGGTGGCAGCCGAATAGGTGCTGCCGCAAAGGCAGTCGGTCAAGTCTTCAGTGCGCCGAGGGTGCGCTCGATCTGGGTCCACAAGCTGGTGATGCCGCGTGCTGCGGGAGTGCCCGCCTTGGCCGCGAGCAGAGGCAACCGCGTGCTTGCCATGGCTTCCACGGCCGCCGCATAGGGGATGACAGCCCGCTCGGGGTGTTCCGCGACCCGCTCGCGATGCAGCGTCTTGCGGCGATCGACCATCGAGAACACAGGCAGGACGGCAGGACCGTTCTTGTGTTCGCGGCCGAGATGATCGGTCAACTGGGCGAACGCGCGCTCGGAGAGCGGCGTGGGGATGAGCGGCACCACGAGAAGATCGACGGCGCGGAACAACTGGTCGGCAAGCTCGGTAAGACCTGGCGGGCAATCGAGGATGATCCGATCATAATCCTTCTCGAGGGACTTCAGCAGCTTCTTAAGACGCTTGGCTTTTTCATCGAGCAACTGTGCTTCGAGGTGCCTGAGCGAGCGATCGGCTGCAAGAACATCGAGACCGGGAAACTCGGTCGGCTGGATCAATGGCGCAAGCTGGCCATCGGCAAAGGCCTTGCGCGCCGATCCGGCAGCCCCGAGCCGCATCGTGAAGGTGGCAGCGCCCTGCGCGTCCAGATCCCATAGCAGGGTTCGACGGCCGGACAGGGTGGCGCTGGCATGTGCAAGATTGACCGCGATGGCGGATTTTCCGACGCCGCCCTTGACGCTGAAAACCGCGATACTGCGCACCGTATCAGGCGGCCAGCGCGTCCGCGAGTCGTGCGCGGATGCCGAGCAGGACCGCGCGAGTGGTGGGATTCAAGCCGGTATGGGCTGCGGCCTCGAAGCCGGATATGACAACACCCTCTGTAGGGCCAGCGCCGCTGGATGCTGCGGTGGCGGCAACAGTCGGAGTGGCAGCGCCGGGTTTCAGGCCCTCGAGCAATTGCTGGGCACCGCGAATGGTCATCCCCTGATCGTGAAGCAGTGAGCGAATGCTTTCGAGAAGGGCCATGTCCTCCGGCCGATAGTAGCGGCGGCCACCACCGCGCTTGAGCGGCTGCAGGGCAGAAAAACGCGTTTCCCAGAAGCGCAGGACGTGTTGCGGGACGCCGATGACCTCGGCGGCCTCTCCGATCGTACGAAACGCGGTGGCCGCCTTGCCTGAAGTGCCTGCCCTCGCCATCGTTTCAGCTGTTGATTGCCTGGCGAAGCAACTGGCTCGGGCGAAACGTCAGAACGGTGCGTGGCTCGATCGGCACTTCAACGCCGGTCTTGGGGTTGCGGCCGATGCGAAGGCCCTTTGAGCGCAGCACAAAGCTGCCGAACGAAGAAATCTTCACATTGTCACCGGCGAGCAGCGCATCGGCAATCGAATCGAGGACATTCTCAACGAGTTGAGCCGAGTCGGCACGTGAAAGCCCGATCTCGCGATGAACAGCGTCCGCAAGTTCTGCCCTGGTCACGCTGCCTGGTGTGATGGAACTGATCTCTGCCATGGTCATGTTTCCCCCAGCGCAAGCGGGCATGATAGCTGTTCAGCTTCGACTTTACCAGCGGACAGCAGCAGCACCCCAAGTGAATCCGCCACCCATCGCTTCGAGCAGGAGCAACTGGCCTGGCTGGATACGCCCGTCGCGCGCCGCGGTGTCGAGTGCGAGCGGAACCGAAGCTGCCGACGTGTTGGCATGATCCTGCACCGTCACGATGACCTGCTCAGGGGCAAGATCGAGCTTGCGTGCTGTTGCTTCAAGAATGCGAAGATTGGCTTGATGCGGCACCACCCAATCGACATCGGCAGGAGACAGCCCGGCAGCGGCGAGCGTCTCGTGCATCACCGCGGCGAGGTTGGTGACCGCATGGCGGAACACTTCCTTGCCCTTCATCCGCAGCTTTCCGACGGTGCCGGTGCTTCCGGCACCGCCATCGACATAGAGCAGCTGGTTGTGGCGGCCATCGGCATGGAGGCGCGTGGCAAGAATGCCGCGGTCCGATGACGTACCCCCGCCCTCGAAGGCGGAGAGCACCACGGCGCCGGCGCCGTCGCCGAACAGCACGCAGGTGGCGCGATCCTCCCAGTCCAGCAGGCGCGAGAAGGTCTCGGCACCGATGATCAGCGCATGCTTGTGTGCACCGGTCCGCAGCATCGCATCGGCGACCGTGAGGGCATAAAGGAAGCCCGAGCAGACTGCCGCGACGTCGAAAGCGACGCAATCGTCGATGCCGAGCTTGGTCTGCACAATCGTGGCGGTGGCGGGGAAGGTCTGATCAGGCGTTGCAGTGGCGACGATGATGAGATCGATGTCGCGCGGCTGCAGCCCGGCGCTCTCCAGTGCGCGGCGAGCGGCAGCGGTACCGAGGTCGGACGTGAACTCGTCCGCAGCAGCGATGTGGCGCTGGCGGATACCGGTGCGTTCGACAATCCAGTCGTCCGATGTATCGACCTGGGCCGCGAGGGTCGCGTTGGTGAGGATGTGCGCGGGTAGATAGCTGCCGGTACCCGTTATGCACGAGCGTATCATCGTCGGGCGGATCATGCTTCGGCAACAGTGGACTCAAGCGGCGTATGCGGGCGGCGGGCCGAGAAATTGGCGAGATCCTGTGCAATCCGCTCGCTGACGTTGTCAACGACCAGATCATGCGCCACGCCGATGGCATTGGCGAGACCGCGGATGTTCGCCGAGCCATGGCTTTTGACGACCAGCCCGTTCAGGCCGAGCAGCACGGCGCCATTGTGCGCATTGGGATCAAGGTGCGCGCGCAGCGCTCGCAAGGCGCCTCGCGACAGAAAGTAGCCGAGCTGGGTGAGCCAGGAAGAGCGAAACGCCTGGGCGAGCAGCCCGGTGACGAGCTTGCCGGTGCCCTCGGCGGTCTTGAGTGCGATGTTGCCCGAGAAGCCGTCGGTGACGATCACATCGACATTGCCCTGGCCGATCTTGTCGCCCTCCACAAAGCCTTCGAAAACCATTGGCAGATCGACGCTGCGCAACAAGGCTGCGGCCTCCTTGATCTCTTCCGTGCCCTTGAGCTCTTCCTCGCCGATGTTGAGGAGTGCAACGCGCGGTCGGTCGAGCCCGAGCACGGTGCGCGCAAAGGCAGCACCCATGATCGAGAATTGCACGAGATTTTCAGTGTCGCATTCGGTGTTGGCGCCAAGATCGAGCACCACCGAATCGTTCTTGAGGGTCGGCAGCAGCGCTGCGAGCGCCGGACGATCAATGCCCTTCATGGTCCGAAGCGAAACCAGCGACAGTGCCATCAGCGCACCTGTGTTGCCGGCCGATACAGCGGCATGGGCGGCGCCGTCCTTTACCGACTGTATCGCCATTCCCATCGACGACGTGCGGGAGCGACGGAGCGCCTGGCTCGGCTTGTCTGTGCCCAGAACGACCTCGTCGGTGTGGACGGTCTCGGCCGCTGCGGCGAGGCGCGGCAACCTTGCGAGTTCGGCGGCTATACGGTCCTGCGGACCGTGAAGGCGAAAGCGCAGCTTCGGGTAGCGCTCTGCAGCCATGTCGGCGGCGGCAAGCACGTCGGCAAGGCCAGCGTCTCCGCCCATCACATCAAGGGCGATGACCGGCGCCTGTACTGGCTTAGCCGTTGTCCGGGCGATCATGCGGCGGGCAGGCCCCGACCGCGCCTCAGGCCTGGACTTCGGTAACTTCGCGGCCGTTGTAGAAGCCGCAGGCGCCGCAGAGGTTGTGCGGGAGCTTCAGCTCGCCGCAATTGGGGCATTCCTGATGGCCGACGGGCACCAGCGCGTGGTGGCTGCGGCGCATGTTGCGACGGGAAGGCGAGGTTTTGCGCTTTGGAACGGCCATGAGGCACCTGTATGACGGGTCGAACAAGAGCTTGCCGGATCAATTTGGCGACAGCGAAAGACCATCGCCGGGCAAGCCGGAGAGCGAAGTGCGGCGGTATAGGGATTTTTCGGTCGCGTGCAAGGGGAAAGGGTGATTAGAGGCTTCGCGTGCTGACTTTGCTCGACATCAGGAATGTGGTTCTCATCGAGGCGCTGCGGCTTGAGCCGGGGGTCGGGCTGGCCGTGCTGACGGGGGAAACGGGGGCTGGAAAATCGATCCTGCTCGATGCGCTCGGGCTGGCGATGGGTGGGCGCGGCGATGCCGGGCTGGTGCGCGCCGGCGCCGATTCGGCAAGGGTGACGGCGGCGTTCGAGGTGCCCGAGAGGCATCCGGCACGCGCACTGCTTGCCGAGCACGAGATCGATGCCGAAGGGCCGATCATGCTCAAGCGCGTGATCAAGGTCGATGGCGGTGGCCGCGCCTGGATCAACGACCAGCCGGTAGGTGTTGCGTTGCTCCGTGAGGCTGCGGGGCTGCTCGTCGAGGTGCACGGCCAGAACGACGAGCGCGGGCTGCTGGCAGCGAGCGGCCATCGGGCGCTGCTCGATGGCTTCGGCGGGCTGGGGGAGGCTGTTGCGGGCGTGCGGGCAGCCTGGGCGGGCTGGCGCGATGCCCAGGCAGCGCGTGACGCCGCACTGGCGGCGCTCGAGGCCGACCGCAAGGACCGCGAATGGCTTGAGCACGCGATCGGCGAACTGACCGCACTGGGGGCCGAGCCGGGGGAAGAGGTGAGCCTCGCCGATGCGCGCGCCGGCATGCAAAAGGGCGCGCGGCTGGCCGACGACCTTTCTGCAGCTGCGACACTGATGGGCGAGGGGTCCGACAAGCTTGCGCAGGCCGGGCGGCGGCTCGACCGGATGGGGGGCGAGCACGTGCTGCTCGGCGAGGCGCTGGAGGCGCTTGACCGCGCGCTGGCGGAAGCGGGCGAGGCCGAGGTGAAGCTGGCGGCTGCGGTGGAGGCTCTGGAGGCGGATCCGGCACGGCTGGAGGCGACCGAGACGCGGTTGTTCGAGATCAGGGCGATGGCGCGCAAGCACCGCACAGAGGCCGATGCGCTGCCGGAACTGCTGGACACGCTTACTGCGCGGGCAGCGGCTCTGGTGGCGGGCGAGGATGGGCTTGCCGGGCTGGAGGCGAGGGTGAAAGCCGCCGACGCCGCCTATGCTGCGGCGGCCGATGCGCTGGGGGCGGCACGGCGGGAGGCTGCCGGGCGGCTCGATGCGGCGGTCGCTGCCGAACTGGCGCCGCTCAAGCTGGGCAATGCGCGCTTCCGCACGATGGTGACGGCTTTGGAGGCGGGCGGCTGGGGCGCCGATGGCCGCGAGCGGGTGGCGTTCGAGATTTCCACCAATCCGGGGGCCGATTTTGCGCCGCTCATCAAGATCGCCAGTGGCGGCGAGCTTTCGCGTTTTGTGCTGGCGCTCAAGGTCGCGCTGGCGGCGCAAGGATCGGCGGGCACGCTGATCTTCGACGAGATCGACCGCGGGGTGGGCGGGGCGGTGGCGAGTGCCATTGGCGAGCGGCTGGCGCGTTTGGCCGAGCGCACCCAGGTGCTGGTGGTGACCCACAGCCCGCAGGTGGCGGCGCGTGGACGCCAGCAGCTGATGATCAGCAAAGCCGTGGAGGCCGGCATCACCCGCACTGATGTGGTGATGCTCGATGGTGCTGGGCGGCTTGAGGAAATCGCAAGGATGCTGTCTGGTGCCGATGTGACTGACGAGGCGCGCGCGCAAGCGGCCCGGCTGTTGGGGGAGTAGATGGCATGACGGACTGGATGCTTGGGCGCCGCGCCCTGCTGGCAGGTGCGGGTGCGCTGGTGGCGGCACCGGCGGTCGCGCGCACGACAGGTGGTGACCGCTGGCCGGCGCTGCGGGCGCTGGTGAGCCGCTACATCGCCGAGAAGAAAGTGCCGGGGGCGGCGGTGGCAATCGTGCGGCCGGGGCGGTTCCGGCCGGACTGGATCATCGAAGGCGAGGATGCGTTCACCGGCGGGCGGCCGGTGACGAAGGACACGCTGTGGCGCATCTATTCCATGACCAAGCCGCTGACCGGCATGATGGCGATGGCGATGGTGGCGGAAGGCAAGCTGCGGCTCGACCAGCCGATCGGCGACGTTCTGCCCGAATTTGCAGCCATGCGGGTGCAGACCGACCCGGCGAACAGCCTGGCCTCGCGGCCCGCCGAGCGGCCGATCCTGTTGCGCCATTTGCTCACCCATACTGCAGGGCTTGGCTATTCGATCAACGGTAACGGACCGCTCGAGAAGGAATACAAGCGGTTGGGGTTGCAGCCGGGCTCATCGAACCGGTTTCTGGCGCCCGGAGACGGTGCGATTCCCGATTTGCAGACCTTCGTGAAGCGGCTGGCCACGCTGCCGCTGCGCAGCGAGCCCGGCACGGGCTGGCATTATTCGGTGGCCAATGATCTGCTCGGCGGGCTGATGGAGCGGGTGGGAGGCGCGCCGCTCGATGTGCTGATGCAGCGGATGCTGTTGAAACCATTGGGCATGGATTCGACGCGCTTCCAGGTGCGCGCGGCCGATGCCCGGCGGCTCTCCACCAACTATGCGTGGATCGGGCTCGACGGCAAGCCGCTGGCGACGCCGCAGCCGATCGATACGCCGGTGGATTCGGACTGGCTGCGGCCGCCGGCAATGTTCTCCGGAGGCGGCGGGCTGGCCGCTTCGGCGAGCGATTATGCGCGCTTTGCGCAGATGCTGGTCAATGGTGGCGGTTTCGAGCGTGGCGTGGTGCTGCGCGAGACGACCGTGCGGCAGGGGATGAGCAATCTGATGCCGCCCGGGGTGTTCTACGAGAAGATGGATGGCTTCGGCGCCTCGGGGCGGTTGACGCTGTTCGATACGCTGAAGGTGGCGCCCGACGGGTCGCCGGCGGGCAGCTATGGCTGGGGCGGGGCAGCGGGGACGCTGTTCCAGGTCGATCCGGTGCGCGGTGTGGGCGTGGTGGTGATGCTGCAATATCTGCCGCAACAGCGCTTTCCGCTGCCGAAGGAACTTCAGGTGGCGCTCAATCAGGATCTGGCGTGATCCGAACCATCGCCCGGCTTCTGCTCGGGATCATCTATGCCGGCGTCGGCATTGTGCATTTGCGAAGCCCCGAGGGCTTTCTGCCGATCATGCCCGAATGGGTACCGTATCCGCTGCAAGTGGTTCAACTGACAGGCGTTTGGGAGTTGGTGGGGGCTGCACTGCTGCTCTGGCCTCGTACAATCGGGTTTTTGGCGCGGGCCAACTGGTGGGGTGGGGTATTGATGGCGGCTTATGCGGTGGTGGTTTACCCGGCCAACATCAAGCATGCGATGGAGATGGTCGAAGTGGGCGGCAACACGCTCGGCTGGGGCTATCATGGCCCGCGGCTCGCCTTTCAGCCGGTGTTCGTCTGGTGGGCGCTGTGGGCCGGGCGGGTGATCGACTGGCCGTTCGCCGCCAGGGTGCGCTGAGTTCGTCGGGCCTGGGTTGCCTCGAGGGTGGTGGAGATGACCGGAAAATCGGGGTCTTGAAGGGATCTCTTGGCCATGCAGACGGATCGGCAGGGGTGTTTCTTGGGGCAAATCAGGGTTGTTTTGGGCTGGTCTGCAGCGGATTTTGGGACCGCAGGCCGTCGCTGACGAGGGCTGCGGCCGTGGCGGCGACGATGTCGGGGTCGGTCACGTCGTCCCAGACGCCGAAGCGCAGGCCCAGGAAGACGTTCATGCCCATGATCGCCCAGGCGCGCACCTGCATGTCGCCCTCGCTGATTTCGCCGGTGCCGAAAGCGCGGGTCAGCGAGGCGGCATAGCCCTCGGCGATATCGACATAATGCTTGCGATAGGCGTCTTCGGCCACGAAGGCGCTTTCGTCGATGATGCGGTAGAGCGCCTTGTGCTGGCGGACGAAGCGCAGGAAGGCGGCGATGCCGGCGCGCTCGCCCGAAAGCCGGTCGGGGGCGGCGAGGATGACCGGGGCCACTGTCTCGCGGACCTGGGCGGACATGTCGGCGACCAGCGCCCGGAAGATCGCCTCCTTGGAATCGAAATAGGTGTAGAAGCTGCCGATCGCCGCCCCCGCACGCTGGGCAATGCGGGCGATGCCGGCCTCGTGATAGCCGCGCTCGCCGAACTCTTCGGCTGCGGCATCGAGCAGGGCGCGGTGCGTGCGCCGGCCACGATCGGTACGCGGCGTCTTGTCGGCGGCTGACGGCGCCGGTTCGTGTCCTTTCAGTGACAGTTTCGTGCTGCTACGCATCGCGTCCTCCAACGCTAGTTGAATAGTGGTTCAGGTTTCAGTATGGCAACCCTTAAGTGGCATCAGCCGCACATATTCAACTGGGGAGTCCGCGCCATGGCCGACATTTTCAACCTTCGTTCCGCGCTCGTTGCCGGCGTTGCTCTGGCAGCGCTCGTACCTGCCACGCCGGTGTTCGCACAGGCTGCCGACACGATGGTGACCGAGGAGGACGAGATCATCGTTTCGGCGCGCCGGCGTGACGAGCGGCTGATCGATGTGCCGGTGGCGGTCTCGGCGTACAGCCAGGCCGATCTGGAGCGGCTGCAGGCGATCGACCTTGCCGGCATCCAGGGCACGGCCCCCAATCTCAACATCGTGCAGGGCCGCGGCTCAGCCACCAGCGCCAACATCTTCATCCGCGGGATCGGCCAGCCCGATGCGCTGCAGACCTTCGATCCGGCCGTGGGTGTCTATGTCGATGGTGTCTATCTCAGCCGCATCCAGGGTGCGCTGCTAAGCCTCGGCGATGTCGAGCGGATCGAAGTGCTGCGCGGGCCGCAGGGGACGCTTTATGGCAAGAACACCATCGGCGGGGCGGTGAGCATCATCAGCCGCAAGCCCGATCTGAACGTTCTCAAGGGCCAGGCTTCGGCGCTCTATGGCAGCTACAACCAGATCCTGCTCAACGGCTATCTTTCGGCGCCGCTGGCGGCGGACAAGCTGGCGCTGTCGGTCGCGGCGCAGTGGGACAAGCGCGATGGGATCGTGACCGACCCACGAACGGGGCGCAAGTACAACGACCGTGATTCGCTGACTGGCCGCGCCATCCTGCGCGCGCAGCCGACCGAGCGGCTCGAGCTGCTGCTTTCGGGCGACTATACCCGCCAGCGCAACGCGCTGACCCTGGGCTATGCCACCGCGCCGCTGGCAGGCATCCGGCCCATTCCGGCCAATCCCTATGGCCAATATGACTACAAGGCTTCGACGAGCTTTCGCGGCGATGAGGGCCAGCGGCTCGACCATTGGGGGACCAGCCTCACGGCCAACTTCGAACTCTCTGACGCATTCACGCTGTCCTCGATCACGGCCTATCGCAAGCTTCGCCCCGATCTATTCATCGACATCGATGCCACCGAGGCGGAACTCGGCGATGTCTTTGTCGGCATTGCGCAGGAGCAGTTCAGCCAGGAACTTCAGCTCAAGTGGAACACCGAGCGTTTCAGCGGGGTCGTCGGCCTCTACTATCTCGACGAAGTGGTTCGTTCGCACCAGGAGGCTTATGCCGATGATCTCCTCGGCATTCCCTTCACGCGATTGATCGACGATCGGCAGCGGACACGCAGCTATGCCGCCTTCGGGCAGGCGACCTACGACCTGACCGACCAGTTCGCGGTCACCGCCGGTCTGCGCTACACGCATGAGGACCGGGTTTATGACCGGCTGACCACGGTCGCAACAAGTGCTGCGTTCCAGCCGTTGTTTCCGCCGTTCAGCTTCCCCGGAAGCCTGCCGGCGCCGTTCAACAACGACAACAAGGCCAGCTTCGGGGCCTGGACGCCGACGCTGACGCTGTCGTTCAAGCCGACGCCCGACACGCTGCTCTATGGCTCGGCCTCGCGCGGGTTCAAGTCGGGCGGCTTCAACGGTCGCGCCAATTCGATCAACGACCTGACGGTCGTGGTGGGTGGCGTGCCGACGATAGTCACCCAGTTCCGGCCTGAAACGGTCTGGACCTATGAGGGCGGTGCGAAGGGCAGCTTCATGAACGGCCGCGTTCGACTGTCCGCCAACGCCTTCCTCAGTGACTACAAGGATTTCCAGGCGCGGGTCGGGGGCGGCTCTCTGGCAGTCTTCCCGGTTCTCAATGCTGGCGAACTGCGGATCTGGGGCCTCGAAGGCGAGGCCGCTGTCCGCCCCACCGATCGCTGGAACGTGCGCGTTTCGGTCGGCTATCTCAACGCCGAATATCGCGAGTTCAACGATGGTCGCCGTCCGCCGACCTTCTCGTGCAACCCTACCGGCAATGCCATCACCTGCGAGCCGGCGTTCGCGCCGCCGCTCACGCTCACGCTGGGCAGCGACTACACCATTCCGCTCGGTAGCGCCGGCGGCCTGACCTTCGGCGGCGACGGGCGCTTTGTCGATGCGCACTTCCTGAGCGTGGACAACCGCAGCAACCTGCGCGAGCCGGGCTATTGGGTGGCCAATGCCTTTGTGCAGTTCGATTCGGCCGCTGGCTGGTATCTGCGCGGCGGGGTGAAGAACCTGTCGAATTCGCTGTACCGGACCGATGGGCAGGAGTTCAGCTCGGTGGGGAACATCCAGACGGTGTATTTCGGCGATCCGCGGACGTGGAATGCAACGGTGGGGTTCCGGTTTTAGGCGCCGCGCGGCGAGCGCGCGCGCCGCGCGCCGACTCGCGCAAGCCCGGCCAGCGAGGCGGCCAGCCTCGCTGGCCGAGCTCGTCTGACGTCAGCCGCGGCTTTGCCGCGGCGCTGCCTTCTCTTTAACTGTAAACGCAGCAGAGCACCCCCACCCCGCTCGCGCCAAGGGCGCGAGTCGCCCTCCCCGCAAGGGGGAGGGAGCTTTTAGCGAAGGCTGTCGCGCGCGCCGGACAGCCGCGCAATCGCCTCATCCAGCACCGCGTCCCGCTTGGCGAAGCAGAGGCGCAGCGTGGTCGTGACCGGCTGTTCGGCATAAAAGGCCGAGACGGGGATGGTGGCCACCCCGGCCGCCAGCAGCCGTTCGGCGGCTTGGGCATCGCCGAGCGAAATGCCCGAGGCGGCAAGGTCGATCGAGACGAAATAGGTGCCCGCACTCGGCAGCATGGCATAGCCGGCTGCGGCGAGGCCGGCCACCAGCCGATCGCGCGAGCGCTGGAAACCGGCGCGCATGGCTTCGAACCATTCTTGCGGTTTGCCCAGGCCATGGGCGATGCCGAGCTGGAGCGCGGGCGGGGTGGTGAAGGTGAGGAACTGGTGGGATTTGGCGAGCACGGCGGTGAGGGCGGGGGCGGCGCACATCCAGCCGACCTTCCAACCGGTGAGCGCGAAGATCTTGCCGCCCGAGCCGATCTTGACGGCGCGATTTCGCAAGGCCGGCACCGAGAGCACGGAAACATGCTCGGCGCCATCGAAGTGGACATGCTCCCAGACTTCGTCGGAGAGGATTACAGCGCCTGAGCGGGTCGCAAAGCCGGCGAGAAGATCGAGGGCTGCGCGGCCGAAGGTCGAGGCGCTGGGGTTGAGGGGATTGTTGACGATGACCAGCCGCGTCTTTTCCGAGAAGGCGGCAGCGAGATCTTCGGCGTTGAACTGCCAATGCGGGGGGCGGAGTGTTACCAGCCGCGGCACGCCGCCGGCGCGGCCGACGAGCGGCAGATAGGCATCGTAGAGCGGCTGGAACAGCACCACCTCGTCACCCGGGGAGACCAGCGCGAAGATGGCGGCGGCGAGCGCCTCGGTGGCGCCCGAGGTGATGGTGATCTCGCGCTCCCAGTCGAGGTCGATGTTCTGATGTGACTGGTAGTGGGTGGCGACGGCCTGGCGCAGGGCGGGGATGCCGGGCATCGGGGGGTATTGGTTGTGACCGGTGAGGATCTCGGACGCGGCGGCATCGAGCACGTCTTGCGGCCAGCCCGAGTCGGGAAAACCCTGGCCGAGGTTGATGGCGCCGGTGGCGCGGGCGCGGGCCGACATGGTTTCGAAGATGGTGGTCGGCATGGCGGTGTAGAGCGGGTTCATGGGGCGAGTTGGGCGGGACGCAGCGCGCAAGTCAATGCCCCTCTCCCATGCCGCGCGGGCTGGTGCTAGGAGGCAGGCATGGCGGGTGTGCGCGGGCCGGGGTCGGCCGATCCTTCGATGATGACGGCAGCAGCGGCAGCGGCCGAACTGGCGTGGCTGGCGACCGAGATCGCCCGGCACGACCGCGCCTATCATGGCGAGGATGCGCCGGAGATTGCCGACGCCGACTATGATGCGCTGGTGCAGCGCAACCGGGCGCTGGAGGCGGCGTTTCCGCAAGCGGTGCGTGCCGACAGCCCGAGCCGACGCGTGGGGGCGGCGGTGGCGAGCGGGTTCGGCAAGATCAGCCATGCGCGGCCGATGCTCAGCCTCGACAATGTGTTTTCCGATGCGGAAGCGCAGGAGTTCGTGGCGCGGGTGCGGCGCTTCCTGGGGTTGGCGGCCGACGAGCCGGTGCTGCTGGCGGCGGAGGCGAAGATCGATGGCCTCTCCTGCTCGCTGCGCTTCGAGCGCGGGCGGCTCGTGCATGCGGCGACGCGCGGGGATGGTGCTGTGGGCGAGGATGTGACTGCCAACATCGCGCATGTGCGCGGGCTGGTGCATGTGCTGCCCGAAGGGGCGCCCGAGGTGGTGGAGGTGCGCGGCGAGGTCTATATGACACATGCAGATTTTGCAGCGCTGAATGCGCGGGCGGCGGAGAGCGGCGGCAAGATCTTTGCCAACCCGCGCAATGCGGCCGCCGGATCGCTGCGGCAGCTCGATGCGCGGATCACCGCGAGCCGGCCGCTGGCGTTCATCGCGCATGGCTGGGGGGAAATGAGCGCGCTGCCGGCGGACACGCAGAGCGGCGTGATGGCGGCCTTTGCCGGATGGGGTTTCGACATCGGGGCCGACCGGATGGCCGGGGCGACGATCGAGGCTGCGACGGCGTTTGCGGCAGCACTTGAGCGGCGGCGGGCCGAGCTGGCGCATGACATCGACGGGGCGGTGTACAAGCTGGAGCGGCTCGATTGGCAGGCGCGGCTGGGGCAGGTGGCGCGGAGCCCGCGCTGGGCTGTGGCGCACAAGTTTGCCGCCGAACAGGCGGAGACGGTGCTGACCGCGATCGAGATCCAGGTTGGGCGGACGGGGGCGCTGACGCCGGTGGCGCGGCTGGCGCCGGTGACAGTGGGGGGCGTGGTGGTGACCAATGCCACGCTGCACAATGAGGACGAGATCGGCCGGCTGGGGGTGAAGCCGGGAGACCGGGTGCGCGTGCAGCGGGCGGGGGATGTGATTCCGCAGGTGCTCGGTGTGGTGGTGGATGGTGGCGGGGCGCCGTTCGTGTTCCCCGATGCATGCCCGGTGTGCGGCAGCCATGCGGTGCGCGAGGAAGGCGAGGTGGTGCGGCGCTGCACCGGCGGGCTGACGTGCCGGGCGCAGGTGAGCGAGCGGCTGCGGCACTTTGTGTCGCGCGGGGCTTTCGACATCGAGGGGCTGGGGGTCGAGCGGATCGAGCTGTTTGCGGCGGCCGGGCTGATTGCGCGGCCGGGGGACATTTTTCGGCTGAAGGAGCAGCGCGAAGCGATCCTGGCGTGGAAGGGCTTCAAGCCGGTGTCGGTGGACAAGATGCTGGCGGCGATCGAGGCGCGGCGGTCGGTGGGGCTCGACCGGTTCATCTTCGCGCTCGGCATTCGCCATGTGGGGGAGGTGACGGGGCGCGATCTGGCGCGGGCGTTCGGCAGTGCCGAGGGGTTGCGGGACGCGGCGATTGCGGCGGGGACGGACGCCGAAACGCTGGCGCGCCTGACCGAGATCAGCGGTATCGGGCCGGTGGTGGCGGGGGCGCTCATCGACTTTTTTGGCGAGCCGCACAATCTGGAGACGTTCGAGGATCTGCTGTGCCAAGTGCGCCCCGAGCCGCTGGCGGCGGCGCTGCAGACGGCGCTGACGGGGAAGACGGTGGTGTTCACGGGGAGCTTGGCGGGGTTGAGCCGGGACGAGGCGCGGGTGCAGGCGGAGGCGCTGGGGGCGCGGGTGGCAGGGAGTGTGTCGGCGCGGACCGACCTGGTGGTGGCGGGGGCCGATGCGGGATCGAAGCGGGCGAAGGCGGAAGCGCTGGGGGTGAGGGTGATCGACGAGGCGGGCTGGGCGGCGATGGTAGCGACTGCGGCGGGATGACGCTTTTGTTGCATTATGCTTTAAATGCATAGCTGACGCACTTGCAGCACGGCTGGTGGCGGCGCTGGAAATCACTATCTCCACTTCCCCGATAGGAATTGACCTGTCGGGATTTGGAGTGTCGATCATGAAGGTCGTTTTTGACGGGCTTTCGCCCGAGCCGGTCGCAGCGCAGCCGATGGTTGCTGTTGCCCGCAATGAAACTCGTGCGCCGAAGAAGTCGCGCGTGCAGCTTCGCCCGATTGCCGCCGATGCGCGGCTGTTCCACGCCTTCTACGCGTGATCGTTCAGCTGCGGGGACGCGTCAGCACCAGCGTTGGCCATTCGGCCCGGTGATGCTGGCGCGCGCCCTGAAGCGGCGAAAAGGGCACAAGGCCCTGGTTTAGATAGGCGCGCTGGACGGCGCGCTTTTGCACATCGAGCAGCCCCGCGAGGACGAGTATGCCGCCTGGCGCCAGCGCGGGCGCGATCGACGCCGCCATGGCGATGAGCGGGCCGGCCAGGATGTTGGCGATGATGAGATCGAAGGGGGCCCGGGCGCGCAGCGCCTGATGCGCCATGCCGGCGGCGGTGATGAGGCTGACCTGGCCCGCGCCTTCGCCGTGCTGAAGGCGGTTTGCCGCCAGATTTTCCCGCGCCACGCGCACCGCCACCGGATCGATATCGGTGGCGATGGTGCGGGCGCGCGGCCAGGCGCGGGCGGCGGCCATGGCGAGGATGCCGGTGCCGGTGCCGAGATCGGCGATATTTGCGAAATCATGGTTGCGGCGGAGTGCGGAGAGCGCGGCGAGGCAGCCGTGGGTGGTCATGTGCTGGCCGGTGCCGAAGGCGAGGCCGGCTTCGATGCGAAGCGCGATGTCGCCGGGCTGGCGTGCGCCCAGGTGATCGGTGGTGAGCGCCACGAAGCGGCCGGCGCGGACGGGCTCGAGGCCGATCTGGCTCATCGTGA
Organism: Polymorphobacter multimanifer; assembly: GCF_014205635.1. Classification (GTDB taxonomy): domain Bacteria; phylum Pseudomonadota; class Alphaproteobacteria; order Sphingomonadales; family Sphingomonadaceae; genus Sandarakinorhabdus; species Sandarakinorhabdus multimanifer. The sequence goes on along the minus strand of NZ_JACIIV010000029.1, from coordinate 17,685 downwards.
CCCAGTCTTCTTGCGGAAGCGGCTCGAGGCTGTGGCTGGTGGCGGAGGGGGCGAGGGTGCGGATGCGCTTTACAAGGGCCTGGTCGGGTTTGGCGTCGAAATAGGCGAGCATCACCCAATCATCGGGGGCGTGCGGATCGGGCTCGTCGACCATGATGGTGGGGGGGTCGAGCAGATCGATGAAGGCTTCGTCGGCGTTGGGGAGCGCCTCGGCTTCGGCGCGGGTGCAGGCCATGCGCAAAACCCAGCCTGCCTGATTCTGGCAACTCATCGGACGTAGCTCGCGCCGTTGATGTCGAGGGTGGCGCCGGTGAGCGACGGGGGGGCGTCGGTGGCGAGCCAGCGGATGGTTTCGGCGACTTCGTCGACACTGGCGACGCGGCCCAGCGGGATATCGGCGAGCAGCTTGTCGCCGCCGCGCGAGGCCAGATATTCGTCGGCCATGCCGGTCATGGTGAAGCCGGGGGTGATGGCGAAGGCGAGGATGTTTTCGCGCGCATAGCCGCGGGCAATGGTTTTCGTCATCGCCAGCATGCCGCCCTTGGCGGCGGCGTAGTGCCAGTGATTGGGGCTGTCCCCGCGGTGGCCGGCGCGGCTGGCGACGTTGACGATGCGGCCGCCGCCTTGCGTGCGGAAGTGGCGGACGGCGTGGCGGCAGAGGTCGGCTGCGGATTGCAGGTTGATGGCGAGGCTGCGCGCCCAGGTGTGGGCGAAGGCGGCTTCGTCGCCGTCAATGTCGACGGCTTCGAAGACGCCGGCGTTGTTGACGAGGACGTCGATGTGGCCGCCGGCAGCGTCGAGCGCTGCGGCCCAGAGCGCGGTGGCCGACCCTGCTTCGGCAAAGTCTGCAGCGATCGTGCCATCGGCGCCGGTGGTGGATTGCGCGATGACCGTGTGGCCGCGTGCTGTGAGGAGGGTGCGCGCTGCAGCACCAATGCCGCGCGATGCGCCAGTGAGGAGGATGTTCGCCATGCCCCGGCTTATGCGCCGGGCATGGGCGTGTGCAACAGCCAGTTTTGGATGGCGGCGATGGCCTGTGCTTCGCGGGCTTCGAAATCGCCGCCGATCGGCACCGGGGTGATCCGGCGCTCCTCGAACTCGGCTTCGATCATCGCCTGGAAGCGCTTGCGGTCGGCGCCGCCGAACTGGCGGGTGCCATCGGCAATGAAGGGCACATCGGGGGCGAAGAGCAGGTAGAGCCCGGCGGTGGCGGGGATTTTGGCGAGCAACGTGCTGCCGCCGTGCAGCATCCGTGCCCAGGCGGCGGTAGTGACGATGTCGGTATCCTCGATGATGAGCCTGGGCGCCATGGCCTCGATCGCGGCCAGCCCGGCGCGGTGACCGTGCGCGATGGCGAGCAGCACGTCCGGCGTGAAATCGGTGCCGAACAGCTCGGCATGGGTGCGGCCGAACTCGGGCATGACCATGCCGCCGAAATGCGCGGCGAGCCTTGGCGCCAGCGTCGATTTGCCGGTGCTTTCCACACCGGTGAGGCAGATGCGGGGGATGTTCATGCGGCGCGGCGCCAGAGCTGCCAGATCCACAGCGCAAGCACGAGAAACACGCAATAGAGGGCGGTGGTGATCCACAGTCCCTGGCTTGCATACAGCGCCACCGAGACGGCGTTGACGACGACCCAGAGCGGCCAGGCTTCGACGCGCCGGGCCATGGTGAGCAGTTGGGCGGTGATCGACAGGCTGGTGTTGCCGGCATCGAGGAACGGGGCGGCGGCGGTGGTGAAGTGGCTGGTGATCAGGCCGAGCAGCAGGGCAAGGGCGAGGGTGGCGGCGGCTGCGCCGAGGCGCGCGCGCGAGGACAGGCCGGACACCGGGACCTTGTCATCCCTGCCGGCGACCTGCTGCCATTCGCGCCAGCCCCAGACCTGGGTGGCGATGAAGAAGCCCTGCAGCAGCACGGCGCTGAACAGCCGTGCCTCGAGGAAGACGACGGCATAGAGGCTGACCATGACCAGCCCGAACGGGAAGTTCCAGACCGACCGGCGGGCGAGCAGCAGACTATTGGCGAGGCCGAAGGCCGCGGCGAGCGCTTCAAGCGGGGGCATGGCTCAGGCTTGCAAAAAAACAGCCCCGGCCAGGCCGGGGCTGATGTTGTGGCGCTTGCGCGGATCAGGATTCAGCGCTGCCACATCCTGCCGCACAAATCCTGCCGGGCTTTGCTCAGAAGCGGTAGCGGACGAGACCGCCATAGGTACGCGGCTGGTTGCGATAGCCCGAAAGGCTGCCGGCCTGGGCGACCGATGGGAAGATGGTGGTGATGTAGGCGGCGTCGGTCAGGTTGCGACCCCAGGCGCTGACTTCGAAGCCCCCGCCCAGTGCCAGGGTGACCGAGGCGTTGAGCGATTCGACTTCGCGGCTGATGTTCGAGCCCTGGGCAATCGGAACATTGCTCTCATGCTGGTAATCGGCGTGGAAGATGAGCCGCGTGGTGTCCGACAGATTGGCTGTGTAGTTGCCGCCAACCGAGAGCGAGAACTCCGGGATGCCGGCGGGCCGCTGGCCGGAAAGATCGGTCGGGACGGTGCCGAAGGTGGGGTTGAGCGCCGAGCCACCGGTGAAGCTGTCGAACGTCGGGTTGAGATAGGTGAGCGATGCCGTGATGTTGAGGGCGCGGATCGGTGTGAAGCTGGTGTCGAGCTCGAAACCGAAGGTGGACTGCTTCTCGGCGTTGGCAAGGACGAAGCCGGTGCCGGTAAAGATGTTGCCCTGGAAGCCCTTCAGTGCCTGCTGGAAGACCGCGAGGTTGAAGCCGAAGCCATCGAACTGGCCCTTGAGGCCGAGCTCATAGACTTCCGCATCTTCCGGGCCGGCAAAGCGGGTGCCGCTGGTGAGGTTGGGCACGGCGAGGCCGGCCGCGCGAACCGGCGACGATGGCGGGTTGGTGACGGGCGAGCCCGGGATGAAATTTGCCCGCGTCGGCCGGCTGTCCCGCGACAGGTTGAATGACGACGCCTTGAAGCCGGTTGCGTAGGTGGCGTAGCCGCTGATGTTGTCGTTGAACTTGTAGGCAAGCCGCAGGGTGTACGACAGATCATTGTCCCGGGTCCTGCCGTCCTCGACCGCGTTGGGGAAGTTGAGGAACTGCGGCAGGAACTGCAGGGCCTGCAGGCCGAGCAGCGGGTTGACGGCCGGGTTGGCAGCAAGCGACGGGGGAACGCCGAGCAGCGTCCCGATGGCGACCAGATCGAGCGACGAGAAGACATCGGTGCTGCGGACATCGGTCACAACGTTCTTGCGATCGCGGGTGTAATTGAAGCCGGCGGTGAGGGTCAGCTGGTCGGTGAGCGAGAAATCGGCCTGGCCGAATGCCGAGATGGCGCGGTTGCGATAATCATAATTTTCGAAAACGCCCTGGCCTGCACCGCCGAGGCTGCCGACCGGCGCGACGCCGATCCGCTCGAGCAGCGTGTACGCCGGCCCTGCGGGCAGTGGCCCACCGGCAGGAATGTTGCCGGCGAGCAGGCTTGCATAGTTGCGAAAATCCCGGCCAAGGCTCAACTGCGGCGAGAACTCGATGTTCTCGTGGAAGTAATAGGCGCCGAGCAGGAAGTTGAAGAAGCCATCGAAGTTGGACGCGATGCGCGCTTCGGCGGTGTAGGTGTCGATATCGGTCTCGGCGCTGTTGCGACCGATCAGATCGGCGCTGGTGAAGTCCGAATCCTGATTGGTGAAGCTGCGCACGGCGCGATAGGCACCGATGAGGGTGAGGTCGAACGCGCCGACAGCCAGATCGGCCTGACCCGACAAGCCGTAGTTCTCGATCTCGTTCTCGGAATCGAAGTTGGTGGTGCTGGTCAGGGCCAGCGGATTGGCGGAATCGATGCGGCCGCCGAGCGCGCGAACCGCACCACCGGTCGGGCCATCGACGATGTTGACGACGGCGCAGCAATTCTCGTCGATCTTGTCGTAATCGCCGATGAAGCGGATCTTGAAATCGTCGCTCGCCTGGAAGAGCAGCGAGCTGCGGACACCCCAGCGATCACGCTCGTTGAACTCGGAGCCCGAGGCGAGATCGGTGATGAAGCCATCCCGCTTGTTGATGTTGCCGCCGATGCTGAAGGCGATGTTCTCGCTGATCGGGCCGGTGATGTCGGCGCGGGCGATGATCGCATTGAAATTGCCGTAGGAGAGTTCGGCATTGCCGCCGAACTCGAACTGCGGCTCGCGGGTGACGATCGAGATGATGCCGGCCGAAGCGTTCTTGCCGAACAGTGTCGACTGCGGGCCGCGCAGCACTTCGACGCGCTCGATGTTGGGAAGATCGCCGATCTGGGCGGCGGAGCGCGAACGATACACACCGTCGATGAAGACGCCGACGGAAGGCTCGATGCCGGGGTTGTTGGCGCCGTTGCCGAAGCCGCGGATGATGAAGTTGGTGTTGGCCGAGCTTTGCAGCTGCGAGACGCGAAGGCTGGGAACGAGCGTCTGCAGATCGAGAAGGTCCCGCACCTGCGCCTGTTCGATCTGTGCGCCGGTGGTGACCGACACCGAGATCGGCGTGTCCTGCAGGGTGGCGGCGCGCTTGGAGGCGGTGACGATGATCAGGCCTTCGTTCTCGTCGATTTCGGCCTGGGCGGCGACCTCCTGCGCAGAGACGGCTGTGGCGAGCAGGCTGACGCCCGCGAGAATGGCGAGACGGAATCCAATGGGACGCATGATTTGAGAACCTTCCCCGAGCATCGGCAGATTGATGCGGTTTTTGCGCATTCGAATGGCCGCCTTATGCATGGAGGCCATGGTATCGGGAAGGGGGGTTGTGAAATTGTTACACACGCACCCGCCATTGGCACCTTGGTGCGGCTGTTTTGCAACACTCGGCTAAAACATGGGGGCTCCGCCACCCGTGACTTTGGAGGGTGTGCCGCCGGGGCGTTGCGGCCTAGCATCGGGCCAAGGGAGACCGGCCATGACGAATTGGGTGACGACCAGGGCGCAGGTGAAGGCGTTTGTGGAGCAGCATGTCTATCCCGCGGAGGATGTGCTCGACAATGGTGTGCCGGGGGGAGCGCCCGACGAGGCGATGGCGGTGATGCGCGGGTTGATGGCCGAGGCGAAGCGGCAGGGGCTGTGGGCGCTGGGGCACCCGAAGCACATTGGCGGGCAGGGGATGCCGTTTCTCGATTATGTCTATGTAAATGAAGTGATCGGCCGATCCCAGCATGCGCAGGTGGCGCTGGGGACGCACTCGCTGCAGGACTCGATCATGCTCGACCTGTATGCGGCGCCCGAGTGGCGAGAGGCCTATCTGGCGCCGCTGGTGGCGGGCGACATCTTTCCGAGCTTTGCGATGACCGAGCCCGACATTGCCTCCTCCGACCCGACGCAATTGATGACGCGCGCGGTGCTGGATGGCGATGAATGGGTGATCGAGGGGCGCAAATGGTTCACCACGGGGGCTGCGGGAGCGGAATATACGACGGTGATGTGCCGCACCGAGGGTGATGATGTGGCGCCGCACAGTGCTTTCAGCATGATCGTGGTGCCGACGAAGACGCCCGGATATCGCATCATTCGTGACACGCCGGTGCTGGGGCTGAAGCACGGGCTGTCGGGGCATTATGAGGTGGCCTATGAGAATGTGCGGGTGCCGGCGGGCAATCTGCTGGGGACGCGGGGGGCGGGGTTCAGGATTGCGCAGCAGCGGCTGGGGCCGGGGCGGATTTTCCATTGCATGCGCTGGCTGGGGCAGGCGCAGCGGGCATTCGACCTGATGTGCCGGCGGCTGCACGAGCGCACGGCGTTCGGCGAGAAGCTGGCGGACAAGCAGCTGATGCAGAAGCATGTGTTCGACAGTGCGGCCGAGATCCAGGCGTGCCGGCTGCTGACGCTCGATGCGGCGCGCAAGATCGACGCCGGGGACGAGGCGCGGATCGAGATCGGCATGATCAAGGTGGTGGGGGCGCAGATGGTGCACAATGTGGCCGACCGGGCGATCCAGGTGTTCGGCGCCAAGGGGCTGACGCCCGACACGCCGCTGCACATCATCTACCGCCATGCCCGCGAGGCGCGGATTTATGACGGGCCCGATGAGGTGCATATCACGTCGGTCGCGAAGCGGTTGCTGAAGGCTTATGCGGGGAATGGGCCGGGGATCGACTTCGGCGAGCGCGATGGCGAAGTGGTGACCCGTGACGCCGCACGACCGTGACCGGTTGCAGATGGTGCTGGCGCGCGCCGCGCGGGTGCCGGTGCGGATCGAGCGGATGGTGGCGCTGACGGGGGGGGCTTCGTCGGAGACGTGGAGCGTGGATGCGCAGCGGGGCCGTGAGCGGTGGCCGCTGATCGTGCAGCGGGCGGCGGCGGAGCCTGAGCCGGGGACCTTGGCGCGCGCGGCGCAGGCGGGGGTGCAGGCGCTGGCCGGGCGGCATGGCGTGCCGGTGGCGGGGGTTGTGGCGGTGTTCGGCGAGCGCGACGGGCTGGGCGACGGCTTTGTGATGGACCGACTGGAGGGGGAGGCGCTGGCGCCGCGCTGGCTGAAGGACGAGGGGTTTGCCGGGGCGCGTGCGGCGCTGACCGGGCAATGTGCGGCGGTGCTCGCGCGGCTGCATGCGGTGCCGGTGGCGGAAGCCGAGGGGCTGCGGGGGGGATCGACGAATGCGCAGCTGTTGGCGATGTTCGAGAATTACCGGCGGTTCCGGGTCGACCTGCCGGTGTTCGACCTGGCCTTTGCCTGGATTGCCGAGCGGTGTGGCGATGCGCCGGCGGATGCGATCGTGCATGGCGATTTTCGCTCGGGCAATCTGCTGGTGGGGCGCCAAGGGCTGGTGGCGGTGCTCGATTGGGAGCTGGCGCATCTGGGGAGCGGGGCGGAGGACCTGGGCTGGCTGTGTGTGAATGCCTGGCGCTTCGGGGTGTGGCAGAAGCCGGTGGGGGGCTTTGGCGAGCGCGAGGACTTGTACCGGGCCTATGCCGACGCCGGCGGTGCGGCGATCGACCGCGCCCGGGCGCATATGTGGGAGGTGTGGGGGACGCTGCGATGGGGGCTTGCCTGTTTGCAGCTGGGACACGACCATGTGTCGGGCCGGGTGCGCTCGGTGGAGCGCGCGGCGATCGGCCGGCGGGTTTCGGAGGTGGAGGCGGATCTGCTCCACCTCATCCGCTTCGGGAGTGTGTGATGGCCGAACAGATCGAGATGCAGGCGTTGGTGGAGGCGGTGGCGGACTTCGTGCGCGGGCTGCAGCTGGAGGGCCAGGCGGCGTTTCATGCGCGGGTGGCGGCGGGCGCGCTGGGGATTGTGGCGCGCGAACTGGCGCAGGCGCCGCGTGCGGCGGAAGCGGCGGCGCTGGCGGGGTTTCTGGGGCGTGAGGCGCCGCTGGATACGATGCGTGCGGAGCTGTGCGGGCGGCTGCGGATGCGGCAGCTGACGCCCGAGACGCCGGGCCTGGTGGAGGCGCTGACGGCGGCGACGCTGGCGCGGCTGCGGGTGGACAATCCGCGTTATCCGACGCTCGAGCGGCTGGGTGCGGCATGAGGGTCGGGCGGCGGACGGTGATGGGGGCGGGGTTGGCGGCGATGGCGGGTGGGGCTGTGGCGCAACCCGTCGGCGTGCTCGATGATGTGTCGCTGGTGCCCGACGAGGAGCGGATGGTCGAGGTGCCGGGCGGGCGGGTGTATGTGCGGGTGAATGGCCGGCTGGCAGGCGGGCGGCTGCCGATCGTGCTGCTGCACGGCGGGCCGGGGAGCAGCCATGCCGGGCTGATCAATGCCACGGCCCTTGCCGCCGACCGGGCGGTGATCCTGTATGACCAGCTCGATTGCGGGCGGTCCGACGCGCCGGGGGACCCGGCGAACTGGACGATTCCGCGGTTTCTGGCCGAGCTGGAGGCGGTGCGGCTGGCGCTCGGGGTGGCGCGATGGCACGTCTATGGGGCGAGCTGGGGGGGCACGCTGGCGCTGGAATATGGGGCGCGCCAGCCGGCGGCGCTGGGCGGGCTGGTGCTGCAATCGCCGCTGGTCTCGACTGCGGTGTGGCTGCGCGATGCGGCGGCGCTGAAGGCGGGGATGCCGGCGGAGACGCAGCGGCTGCTCGATGCGTGCGATGTGCCCGGCGCGGCGCCCAAGGACGCGTGCGACGCGGCCACGCAAGCCTTTTATGCGCGGCATGTGCGGCTGCGAGCGGTGCCCGAGGCGCTGGCGGGCTATGCGCGCAGTGTGCGCAAGCCCGGCGATTCGCGCATCTATGAGGCGATGTGGGGGCGGGCGGAGTTCACGGCCTCGGGCACGTTGAAAGCGTATGATGGCCGGCCGCTGCTGGCGCGGCTCGATGGGCCGCGCACACTCTTCCTGGCGGGCACGCAGGATGAGGCGATTCCGGCGACGATCAACGGCTTTGCGGGGGCGGTGCGCGGCGGGGCTGCGTTCCGCGAGGTGCCCGATGCGGCACATGCGCTGTGGAACGACAATCCGCGCGCGCTGATGGCAGTGCTGCGGCCCTGGCTGGCGGCGCAGGACAGGGTGTGAGCCGGCGCGAGCTGCCTGCCCGACCGGTGGACAGCGCGGCGGCGGCCCCCTCGCCGATCCTCACCGCGCCGATCCTGCCGACGCTGATGCGGCTGGCCTTGCCGAACATGGGGGCGATGCTGGCGGGCTCGGCGGCGACGATTGCCGAGACGGCCTATGTGGGGCTGCTCGGCGTGGGGGCGCTGGCGGGGATGGCACTCGTGTTTCCGCTCATCATGCTGCAGGGCATGTTTTCGGCCGGCGCCATCGGCAGCGGGGTTTCGGCGGCGATCGCACAGGCGCTGGGGGCCGGCGAGCGGGCGCGGGCCGAGGCGATTGCCGCGCATGCCGTGTGGCTGGCACTGGTGGCGGGCGGGCTGACGTCGCTGCTCATGCTGCTGCTGGCGCGGCCGCTGCTGATGCTGCTGGGCGGACGCGGCGTGGCATTGGACGAGGCGGTGGCCTTTGCCGGCGTGGCCTTTCTGGGGTCGGCGATGGTGTGGATGCTCAACCTGCTGGCGGCGGTGCTGCGCGGCGTCGGCGCCATGGCCGCCCCGTCGGCGGTGCTGCTGCTGGCGGCGGTGCTGCAGGTGCTGGTCGGCGGCGGGCTGGGGCTGGGGCTGGGGCCATTGCCGCGGCTCGGCATGGCCGGGGTGGCGGCGGGGCAAGTGGTGGCATCGACCGCCGGGGCGCTGCTGCTCCTGGGCGTGCTGCGGCGCGGGCGGACGGGCTTGCGGCTCGATCTGTTCGGCACGCCGCTCAGCCGGGCGCGCTTTGCCGACATTTTGCGCGTTGGCGGGCCGGCGTTGATCTCGCCGCTGCAGACGATCTTGACGGTGCTGATCCTGACCCGGCTGGTGGCCTCTTTCGGACCGGATGCGCTGGCGGGCTATGGCATCGGCACGCGGCTGGAATTCCTGATGGTGCCGATTGCGTTTGCGGTGGGCGTCGCATCGGTGCCGATGGTGGGGGGTGCGATCGGCGCGGGCGATGTGGCGCGGGCGCGGCTTGTGGCCTGGACCGCCGGCGGCATTTCGGCGGCGATGCTGGGGGCCGTGGGGCTGGTGTTGGCGATCGTGCCCGATGCCTGGACGCTGATGTTCAGCGATGCGCCGGCGGTGCGTGCGGCGGCATCGGGCTATTTCCGCGGCGCGGGGCCGGGCTATGCCTTTTATGGCGCCGGGCTGGCGCTGTATTTCTCGTCGCTGGCGGCCGGGCGCGTGAAGGGCGTGGTGCTTGCGGGCACGGTGCGGCTGCTGGTGGTGGGGCTGGGAGCGGCGCTGATCCTGCGCAGCGGCATGGGGCTTTCGGCGGTGTTCGCGCTGGTGGGGCTGGGGATGCTGGCCTATGGCGCGGCGACGGCGCATGCCGTGCGCATTGCCGACTGGAGACGCCGATGACCGACCGCTCGATCGATCCCACCACCGATCAGGTGCGCGCCCTGCGCGATGCGGGACCCGAGGGGCCGGTGGTGATGCTCAACCTGCTCAAGTTTCGCGCGGTGGCGGAGTATGGGGCTGATGACAACGAGCCGGCGATGAGCGGGGCGGCGGCCTATGCCCGGTATCAGACCGCGTTCGTGGAGACGGTGGGGGCGGTGAGCAACGCTCAGGTGCTGTATGACGGGCCGGTGGGACAGGTGTTCATCGGGATGGCGGGGACGCCGGAGACCGATTGGGACAAGGTGCTGATCGTGCGCTACCCGAGCCGGCAGCATTTCCTGGCGATGATGGCCGATGCCACCTACCGGGAGGCGCTGCGCCACCGATATGCCGGTTTGGCGCGGACGGTGTTGCTGCAGTGCGGCGATCATCAAGGATGAACGGTTGCGCGGGTGCGGGGAATGACTAAACTGCGCCGACTGAATTTCTGACGAGAATTGGGAGTTTGATGGCCGGCCGTCCGATATCTCCGCGGCCGTTGTCGCCGCACATGACCATCTGGAAGTGGCGGGTGCATGCCGTTGTCTCGATGACGCATCGCATCACCGGCAATGCGATGGCGATGGGGGCCGTGGTGCTGTTCCTGTGGTGGCTGATTGCCGCGGCGACCGGGCCGGAGGCCTATGCGCTTTTCCTGTCGGTGGCGACGGGCTGGTTCGGCATCCTCGTCGGCATCGGCTTCACCTGGGTGTTCTACCAGCACATGGCATCGGGCATCCGGCATCTGGTGATGGACACCGGACAGAATTTCGATCTGGCTGCCAACCGCGCCTCGGCGTTCACCACCTTCATCGCTTCGGTGGTGCTGACAGTGGCGACCTGGGCGATCATCTTTACCACCAAGGGATTTTGACCATGGGTGCCGGAACCGAACTCGGCCGGGTGCGGGGGCTGGGGTCTGCCAAGGACGGGGTGCACCATTGGTGGCTGCAGCGGGTAACCGCGGTGGGCAATCTGGTGCTGATGCTGTGGCTGATCTTCTCGCTGGTGCGGCTGCCGTCGCTCGACCATGCCAGCGTGGTGCTGTGGCTGCGGCAGCCTGTCGCTGCGGTCCCGATGCTGCTCCTCATCGTCTCGGTGTTCTGGCATTTCCGACTGGGTGTGCAGGTGTTGCTTGAAGATTACAGCCATGGTGCGGCGCGGGTCATCGGCATGCTGGCACTGAATTTCTATGTATTGGCAGGGGCGGCCGCAGGTGTTTTCGCCGTCCTCAAGATCGCACTCGGAGCGGCGTAAATGGCTGAAGCCTATCAGATCATCGATCATGTCTATGATGCCGTCGTGGTGGGCGCCGGGGGCTCGGGGCTGCGAGCGGCGATGGGGATTGCCGAAGCCGGGTTGAAGACGGCGTGCATCACCAAGGTGTTTCCGACGCGCAGCCACACCGTGGCGGCGCAGGGCGGGATTGCAGCTTCGCTCGGCAACATGGGTCCCGACCATTGGACCTGGCACATGTATGACACGGTAAAGGGCTCCGACTGGCTGGGCGACCAGGATGCGATCGAATATCTGTGCCGCGAGGCGCCGGCGGCGGTTTACGAGCTCGAGCATTTCGGGGTGCCGTTCAGCCGCACCGAGGCGGGGCGCATCTATCAGCGGCCGTTCGGCGGCATGATGCAGAACATGGGCGAAGGCCCGCCGGCGCAGCGCACCTGTGCCGCCGCCGACCGCACCGGCCATGCGATGCTGCACGCGCTCTACCAGCAGAGCCTGAAGTATGCGACTGACTTCTATATCGAATATTTCGCGATCGACCTGATCATGGTCGATGGCGAGTGCCGCGGCGTGATCGCCATCAACATGGACGATGGCTCGATCCACCGCTTCCGCAGCCACAAGACCGTGCTTGCCACCGGCGGCTATGGGCGCTGCTATTTTTCGGCGACGAGCGCGCACACCTCGACGGGTGACGGCGGCGGCATGGCGATCCGTGCCGGCGTGGCGATGCAGGACATGGAGTTCGTGCAGTTCCACCCGACGGGCATTTACGGCGCCGGCGTGCTCATCACCGAAGGGGCGCGCGGCGAGGGCGGCTATCTGACCAATTCGCAGGGCGAGCGCTTCATGGAGCGCTATGCACCGAGTGCGAAGGACCTGGCGAGCCGCGATGTGGTGAGCCGGTCGATGGCGATGGAGATGCGCGAAGGCCGTGGCGTGGGCAAGGAAGGGGACCATATCTTCCTCCACCTGAACCATATCGACCCGGCGGTGCTGCACGAGCGGCTGCCCGGCATTTCCGAGACGGCAAAGGTGTTTGCCGGGGTGGATGTGACGCGCGAGCCGATCCCGGTGACGCCGACGGTGCATTACAACATGGGCGGCATCCCGACCAACTATCATGGTGAGGTGGTGACGCTGAAGGACGGCGACCCGGATGCCGTGGTGCAGGGCCTGTTCGCGGTGGGCGAGGCGGCGTGCGTGAGCGTGCATGGCGCCAACCGGCTGGGATCGAACAGCCTGATCGACCTGGTGGTGTTCGGTCGAGCGACCGCGCACCGGATCGGCGAGACGCTGAAGCCGGGGACGGCGCATGCGCCACTGCCGAAGGACTCGGCCGACCTGGCACTGGGGCGGCTCGATGGCTTTCGGCATTCCAAGGGCGGCTCGCCGACGAGCGAAGTGCGGCTGGCGATGCAGAAGACGATGCAGGCGAATGCTGCGGTTTTCCGCACCTCGGAAATTCTCGACGAGGGGACGCGCAAAATCGACGCGATCTACCAGCGCATGGCCGATATCGGCATTGCCGACCGCAGCCTGGTGTTCAACACCGACCTCATCGAGACGATGGAGCTCGACAACATGATCGGCCAGGCGGTGCTGACGATGCACATGGCGCAGGCGCGGCACGAGAGCCGCGGTGCGCACATGCACGAGGATTATCCCAAGCGCGATGACGAGAGCTTCATGAAGCACTCGCTGGGCTGGTTCCGCGATGGCTCGGTGGAGCTGGCGCAGCGGCCGGTGCACGAATATACGCTGACCAGCGAGATTCAGTACATCAAGCCGAAGGCGCGGGTTTACTGATGGCGAAGGTCAACTGATGGCTTTGGGCCCGGCCATTCTGCTCGACGTCGCGCTGAACCCGCGCGTTCAGGATGTGGCGGGCAAGCTGTTCAATTCGGTGTATTCGCGCATTTTCAAGGCTGGACCTGTGAAGCCTGCGGCGCCAGACCTGATCGAGCTGCGGGCGCTTGCACCCGCCGAAAAGCTGGTCGCCGAGCGGCTGATGGCCATCGAGGGCCAATTGGCACGGATGCCGACCGACGACGAGATGGCCACCGCCTTTGCGTCGCTGCAGGCGGAAGTTCGGCTGGGCCAGAAGCGGATGTGGCTGGGGATTGCCGGCTTTGGTGCGTTGGATTCCTTTCTTCTTTTTGCCCTTTATCTGCGATGAGATCTTCCGATGGCTGAATTTTCCCTCCCTGCGAACAGCAAGATCAGCAGCGCCGGCAAGCGCTACCCGGCACCGGCCGGGGCGAAGAATGTGCGCGCGTTCAAGGTGTATCGCTGGAACCCCGATGATGGGGCGAACCCGCGCTACGACACCTATGAGCTCGACCTCGACGAGACCGGGCCGATGGTTCTGGATGCGTTGATCAAGATCAAGTCCGAGGTCGACAGCACGCTGACCTTTCGGCGGTCGTGCCGCGAGGGGATTTGCGGATCGTGCTCGATGAACATCGATGGGCTGAACACGCTGGCGTGCACCCAGGCGATTGCCGACATCAAGGGCGAGGTGCGCGTGCTGCCGCTGCCGCACATGGAGGTGGTCAAGGACCTGGTGCCTGATTTCAAGCACTTCTATGCGCAATATGCCTCGATCAAGCCGTGGCTGCAGACGGTGACGCCGACACCCAGCGGTGAAGAGCGGCTGCAGAGCGTGGAGGACCGGTCGAAGCTCGACGGCCTTTACGAGTGCATCCTGTGCGCATGCTGCTCGACGGCGTGCCCGAGCTATTGGTGGAACAGCGACAAGTTTCTGGGGCCGGCGATCTTGCTGCAGGCGTATCGCTGGCTGGCGGACAGCCGCGACGAGATGACGGGTGAGCGGCTCGACCAGCTTGAGGACCCTTTCCGGCTGTATCGCTGCCACACGATCATGAACTGCTCGAACGTGTGCCCCAAGGGGTTGAACCCGGCGAAGGCCATCGCGGAGATCAAGCTGATGATGGTCGAGCGCGCCGGCTGATTTCGGGGTCTGGGGCCTAAGGCCCCAGCCGCCGGAGGCCCCTTGTCTGTTGCAGCGCAGCAGCCTAATCCGGGGTGATGGCACGTGAACGCATCCCCGAAGGTCCCAATGCTGGCTGGACGCGCTGGCGGCGTGATCCGGATGGGCGCTTTGCGTCGCTGCTTGGCGATTTCCTGTTTCGCGAGACCGAGGCCGGCGATGTGGTGTGCCGGATGGAGACCGACCGGCGGCATTCGAATGGCCTCGGCTATGTGCATGGCGGCTTCATCATGTCGTTCATCGACATGGCGATGTTCTCGTTCATCTTTCGGCAGCTGGAGAACAGTGCGGCGGTGACGCTGAGCTGTGCGACCGATTTCTTGAGTGCCGGGATTGTTGGCAAGCCGATCGAGGCGAGTGGCGAGATCTTGAAGGAAACCGGCAAGATGCTGTTCGTGCGTGGGTTGGTGACGCAGGACGGGGTGAATGTGGCGAGTTTTACCGGCACGATGCGCAAGATTGCGCGGCTGCCGCGGCCCGAGGGCGATGGTGCGGCCGAGCGGCCGGTGAGCACGCAGGTCGATTGATCGCGGCATGGCGCGGGTGCTGGCCGCTTATCAAGGGCTGCTCGACCGTGGCGAGCTTCGGCCCGATGCGGCGCAGGCGGCGGTGGCAGTGCGGCTCGATGCGCTGGCCGATGCGCTGGAGCGGCCGGTGGAGAAGCCCGGGTTTTTTGCGCGGCTGAAGGGCGAGACGGCGGCGCCGGTGCGCGGCGTGTATCTCCATGGCGGGGTGGGGCGCGGCAAGTCCATGATGATGGACCTGTTTTATGCGCATCTCGATGCGAGCCCGAAGCGACGGGTGCATTTCCATGAGTTCATGCTGGAAATCCATGCGCGGCTTCATGCCGAGCGGGGGCATGGTGGGGCCGATCCGTTGCGCAAGGTGGCGGCGGAGGTGGCAGCGGGGGCGCGGCTGCTGGCATTCGACGAGATGCAGGTGAAGGACATTGCCGATGCGGCGATCCTGGCGCGGCTGTTCGAGGGGTTGTTTGCGGCCGGGGTGACGGTTGTGGCGACAAGCAACCGGGTGCCTGGGGACCTCTACAAGCAGGGGCTCAACCGCCAGCTGTTCCTGCCTTTCATCGCGTTGATCGAGGCGCGGTGCGATGTGCTGGGGCTGGATGGGCCAACCGATTACCGGATGGCGCGGCTTGGTGGTGCGCCGACCTGGCATGTGCCGAACGGGCCGGCGGCGGCCGATGCGATGGCGGCGGCGTTCTTCCGGATGACCGATTATCCGGTCGAGGACCGGGCGATGGTGCCGACCGAGACGATCGACGTGCCGGGGGGACGGACCTTGTTCGTGCCGAAGTCCTTGAAGGGGGTGGCGGTGTTCTCGTTCAGCCGGCTGTGCCGAAAGCCGCTGGGGGCGGCGGATTACCTGGCGGTGGCGCGGCGCTTTCACACAGTGTTCCTCGTCGGCATTCCGGTGATGGGACCGGAAAGCCGCAACGAGGCGACGCGGTTCATCACGCTGATCGACGCGCTTTACGAGCAGAAGGTGAAGCTGATCGCGGCGGCGGATGCCGAGCCGGCGGGGCTATATGTGCAGGGGGACAATGTGTTCGAGTTCGAGCGGACGGTGTCTAGGGTGATGGAGATGCAGTCGGTGGATTATCTGGCGCTGGGGCATGGGAGCTGAGGCGAGGGTGGGAGCCTGCGGCGGTTGAGGCGTTGGGCCGCAGACCTCGTTTTCTTGGGCCATCGAATGCTTTTGACGCTTTAGGTCGCGAGCTGATGAATGGTCATGACCCTAAAAGTGCCGACCGTTGACGTTGCACTCAGAGTGGACGCTGAAGCCGACATTCCTTAGACATCGTTGACTTGGCGGGTTTTGGGCCGATTGCAGACTGCGAGGCTCTGGGCCCGCATCTGCTAAAGCAGCCATTCCGGCGGCTGCACGGAAAAGCGCAGTTCCAGAACTGTGAGACTGGTTCGATTGCCAGCCTAGCTGCCTGGCAGGGCCGATCTCCCTACCGACCCTCGCCATAGGCCTTCTGACGTGCAAGGCGTTCGGCGTAGGCGCGGATCGGCCTCTCGAGTGGCGGCAGCAGCTCATGAAATCCGTCATGCAACCGCTGCGCCATGCGATCGAGACCGCTGATAAGTCGGTGAACGTCTTCCATGCTTTCGCATATGTGCTGCTTTAGCCGCACGCTCGTATCGCCCGACGCATCCAAATAGGCTTGATCGACCTCTCCGCCCTTATGCTCACAAACGTGCCGGCGCAGGAACATGCGCTTTAGGAACGCAACCTCGCCCGTTGCTAAGCCCGTAATCAGGTTGATATCGAACCACTGCAGCACATCGAGGGTCGCGTCGAGATCATGGCACCGGCCGCGCTGCAGACGTTCGGCACGTCGCTTCGACAGGGGCACGACATCAAGGAATTGTTTGGTATATTGGCCGACGAGATTGTCGAAAGCCGAAACCGCATCCCACACCGCTTGTCCGCTCTTTTCCGCTGTTGCGATAGTGCGCAATGCGGCCATGTCGGATCGGAACACCGCCAGATCATTGCGCGTGCCGCACGCCGAGCAATAGGCAAAGCGCCCGATCACGTCATTGTACTCGTTGCAGGCCGCGCAGGTGAATTTATGTTGCTGGCTTTCCTCGGACACATAGAATGGGGGTCTCTCACCTTCCTGACCGGCGGCATCGGCCACAGCGTCCATGTCGATGGTGATGCTTACATCTTGATCGGCGTTCAGCGCCTCGGTTAGGGCATGACACGAATGTGCGACATAACGCTGCTGCGCGTCCGACAGGAAGTTGAAGGGTTGATCCTGAAATCAGCAGTAAGGGCAGAGCTGCGGCCATGGCCCGCTGCGCCAATAGCCCCTACACGCAGGACAATGGTGGCCGAATTTTCCGTGGCTGTCCGACCCGATTATAATCATGTAGCAGCCACCGACCGGAGGCAGCTCATGCTGGCCGCCAATCCCGCCCAAATTTACTGACGCAATGGGAATCCCCTGCTGAAGCGCCCAGACGGCGATCATGGACATGAGGTTTGGGCGTGAGCCGCTGTAGGTCTGCTGATGTTCTCGTCGGCCCTGCTCGTCCGTCCTGACACTGACGGTGATTTTGCCACCCGAATGGGCAATTTCTTCAAATTCCGCCATCTCGCTCCCAGGCCGTTCGAGCCTTGAGAAACGACGGCGCGAATACTCTAGCATGGTGACAGCTTGCTGCGCCGTATTTTCACGGACCCTAGCACCCACATTCTGGGGAGCCAAGTTTCAGTCACCATTCACATGTAGGGTCGGTGTCCGCTCTGTGAAGAGATAGCTATAAGCACGAATGACCGACTTTAGAGCGGCAAGCTGCCGATTAGCTTTGCGCAGGCAACCGTCCATTCTGTAGTTCTTGGTATTGGGAAAAGAACCCGCATCTGATCAAACGATTGTGAATGTCCGATCCGTGAGCCCGCGTCTTATGCGGTGCGAAAACCAACTCATAGGGTCTGGCGACTGTATTGGCGGTCAAGCTGGTTTTTGCCATCGGGTGCTGGATTTGAGGATGGCGTTGGCGGCGACGACGAGTTTGCGGGCGAC
>NZ_JACIIV010000028.1 GCF_014205635.1 Polymorphobacter multimanifer | reverse complement strand
CCCGATCGGGGGCCTTTTTGCAAACAACCGGGCCGCACCGAAAATGGCCTGCTTTTACACCGCCACACTGGCCTGGAATCCGACCGCCGTTGACAGCCAGCCGTGATGTCTTCAAGGGCCGTATCGCCAAAGAACGGCAAGAGGTGGACGCGGATGAGATCGGACTTCGACTTCACATATCCAGCATTGCGTTCGCCTAGCGTGATAACCTCAAACTCACTGGTGAACGCATTGGCGGCATCCTCGAAACTCGGACCAGTTGGCGTTCGCCGACGCCGACCATCGGCCGACGCGCCGGGTCCGGCGATAAGAGGCTGGACGGGGCTGTCCAGCAAGGGAACGCCCCCACGTCGGCGTTGGCGATCCTCTACGCAACGCTCCATATACCAGTCGCGTGCGAAGTCCTTGGCGGCAGCAAGGCTGACCTCTTTGGTGGTCTGCCGATGATTGAGGCTGCCCAGATAGGTCGAGCATTGCCAATAGCGACTGTTCTCACGCCGATAGACGTGAAGCGCTCCATCCATCAGCAGATGGCTTTCTGTCGGCATTACGAGAACTCCAAAATGTGTAAGACATGTGTAAGTCTTTTTGGAGGTCTCGTCCTTGCTCAAACCATTGGTTCTAAAGGGTTTTTGGCTTATTTTTTTAGGCTAAACACAATTTTGAGACGCAATGCGCCTCGTCGAGTACCCAAAGGCTGACCTCCCGCTGTTGCAGCGCTGAGCGGATCGAGGGAGAGCGCAACTGTTTTGGCGAGATCAGCAAGATCGCCGCGTCGCCCATCCGGACGCGTTCAAGCGCGTCATGGCGTTCGGGTATCCCTGATAGCGCATACGCCATTGGCCAGCCGATCCGCTCGTCCGACAGGCGGCCAAGGGTCTGCTCTAAACGGTGGCTGCAAGCGACACCCATCAGCAGTCGGCGGATGGCAGCATGCGCAGCAGGGAAATCGGGCGCAGGCCCGCGGAGGTGCCGAAAAAGGGCGTCGAAGCCGACTGATCCCTCGCCGCGCGACGTCAAGTAATGATACGCGAGCAGCGCGTCCGGCGCCTGCTGCGCCAGTTTTGCGAAAGCGCTGATCTGATCCGCAAGCAACTGCAACGCCAGCCGTGCGTTTGCGTCCTTCTCGGGATCGTTGATATGTCCCGCCTGGAGCCGCCCGTCACGGTAATGTTTGACGAGATGGTGGTAAGGATTTCGCGGAAAGGCCAACGGGTTGAGCCAGAGCGTGTCAACCGGCGCCGCCGCCAGAACAGCCAGCCGAGCCCTGTTGGCGACAAGATGCGGGATGTCATGGCGCAGGATATTGTGGCCGATGATGTGCTCGGCTTTTTCGCAGAACACCTCCAGCCGATCGAGTGCGGGATCAAGCGCGCCGCCGTTATGCCTGATCGATGCGTCACCATGAACGGCGGCAAAGGCAAAGAGCCGCGCCGACTTTGGATGGATTTCCAGATCGACCGACACGCAACAAGACAGGAACGGAGCGGGATCAGCTATCAAGCGCTCATCATCTCGGTGGGACGGATGACCGATACAGGAGGCAGCACTAGTGAGCCCAGACCACCAAGTACGCCTGTTTGCAAAGACCGATCGACCGCGTGAATGGCTACCGAGATTTCACTGATACAGTAAAAAACTAATGGGACCCCTGCCTCGGTGACACAGTTTCCAAAGCCGTAGACATCGGCTGGGTACAGCAGCCGTTCGCTCGTTTTAACACTGCCATGTTCGAGCATGGCAGTAACGAAGCCAGCCATTTCCACCAATGCTCAGTCCCCCGACCCCAAGCACCGTATTTGTCAGATATAGTGGGGTGCGCAAGTTCTGATTCAGCGTCGATCTCCGCCACTGTCCATCTACTTTCGATAAAATCGGTCACGAGCATCGGAGAAGCTGTCGCAGGCGGAGCCGGGGACGACATCCGAGAAAGCTTCTCGGCCGTGTCGTAGTGACTGGAAAGTAGGAAACGATCGTGGCTTACCTTGGGCTTTTTGGCGTGAGGTTTCGATGGTTTCCTTCTGGAGTCCAGAAGCAGCCTCGTGATGGCCGGTATCGAGATCAGCAGGTTGAAGCGCGAAGGTTATCTCGAATTCACACCCGCGCTTCAGGCATAATTCACGGTGACGGCAAAGGGTCGCGACTGGGTCGTCGACGCCAAGCCAGACATGTAACCGACCAGTCAATGATAGCCGGTTGATTTTGCCATCAGCGAAACCACTTGCTTGTTAGCAGCTACAGGCGCTTTGCCGTTGCACAACTAGATACCAACCTCGAGTCGTGACCGATCAGAAGTTGTTTCACACCCGATGATCGAATCAATCAATGTCACGACAGCACGCAACGCCGCTCCTGATCGCACATGGTGGAACAACGTCTACGCCGTTGGTCCCCTTGGCCATGGGCCTTGGCGGCCCCGGGATGAGCGAGGCTGCTATCCAAGATCTGGTGCAGAGCAATCCATCGTGCCTGCCGATTGCCGAAATCGATCCGCTATTCCTTAATCCCGTGCCCATGTGCAGAGAGCTTGCGACGATGCCCTAAGCATCCCCGTCCACGACCGCATCCACCGCGCGACAATTTCCGGCGAAACTTTCCACGATCTTGCCGGCGCCATTGCGGCAACGTCGGGCTGGGCGTTTCCGCGCGCCTAGGGGACGCCGTGTTGTTCGGTACCTCTGCCGGCTCCACGATTACCGGACTATCGACGTCATTTTCCCAGTCTTCCATGAGGGCCATAGCTTCGCAGACTTGATCATCGGTACTGCATCCCGACACGTCCCAACCGTTGTCTAGACACCCGCCAGCTTGGTGCGCACCTCGGCCGTGGTCGGCACCAACCCGCGCAGATGGCTGGCAGGCACTTCCACCTTGGGCAGCAGGAAGGCCGCCATATACAGATCGCAGGCCACCGCCACGTTCCACCTGGCGGGATCGGCCTTCCAGGCTTCGAACGCGGCGCGCTTTTTCTCGACTTGCCCCACAGTATCTTCAGGCATGGATTTGATGGTGCCCAGCCCCGCCGCCATCCGCCGGGGCGGCATCGCGCCGCCGCCCGCAGCGAAATCAAGCTGGCCCTGGCCCTTTTTGGCATCACGATTGCGCTGCAAATAGAACTTCGCCGCGTCCTTGTTGTCCCCGGTCCGTGGCTTGTAGGCCTCATCGGGAATGCCGTCGTCGAGCGCCCCGAGATCGAAGACGCCGAGCAGAGCATCGCCGCAGCGGATATTGGCATCGAGGAAACCAAGCGGCTGGCCAGGCGAGACGCTTTCGATCCACAGCGCCACCTTGGCGAGCTCGACCGCCATGGGGTTGCGGTCAACGCCGTGGATGCAACGCGACACGACATCGCGAAGTGCTGCCTGTACATCTTCCTTGCCGGCATCCTCGTTACGCAGCCGGGCGAACCGGTCGGCCATCCGCCGCGCCGCACCGAGCAGGAAATGACCTGAACCGCAGGCGGGATCTATAACCTTCAAGGCCAGGATAGCCGCGACCTTCTCGGCAGCCGTGGCGCCGCTAGCCTCGGCGCGCTCCAGCACCGGATCGAGCGCGGAATCGAGCAGGCATTCGACGAGGCTGTCAGGCGTGTAATAGCTGCCCGAGGTCTTGCGATCATTGCCCTTGGCGCCGCTGCCGAGCTGGAACTCGCCGGCTGCGCTGAGGCTCGGGCGGATCTCGAGCAGGCTTTCATAGACGCTGCCGAGTTCCTCGGTCTTCAGATCGCGCCAGTTGATGCGATGGGTGACGCCGTCCTTCCGGATAAATCCGAGGCAGAAAAGCGCTGCGAGAAAGCGCCGGTTGGGAATCTTGGCATCGTTGAGACTGGGCGTCGTGCTGGCGGCAAAAAGCCCGCCGAGCGCGGGCAAGCCAAGCAGGTCCTGCCCGCGCTCGAGACTGGTGGCCTGAGAGGCCTCTGGCGGTGGTTGATAAGGCCTCCCGGCTGCTTCATTTGCCCCCGGCAACTGGGGACTCGGGCCCCGGACCCCAAGATTTCGTGTGGCACCAGCTTTCGGCGGGCGGCGCGCTTTCAATAGACTGCGGCGCGGGATCGGTTTCGTCGTTCTGCCCATGAATGGAGCCTGAGGCCCTAGTCGTCGGAGGCTTTCTCGGCCACCGCCGCAGGCATCCCAAACAGCTGTCGGATGCAGCTTGGCTTTGCCGCCCTCACCGCAGAACCTCGCGGCGTTCTACTCCGCCGCTAGGTCTTGGCCAGCGCGGGCGGCTTCGAAGGCTTCAAGGCGCTCGGTGATGATCGGCAGCAGCGGCTCTGGGATAGGGGCTGGATCGGGCAAGCTGTTGAACTCGGGCTGGGCGGAGAGGATCTGTTCGCCGCGGCGGATGATGCAGCCTTCATAGCCTTTGGCGGCAACGGTGTTGCAGATGTCAGTGTAGACATTGAGACCGCCGGCGTAGGGCATGAAGCGGCGTGGCTTGCCAGGAATGTTGGCGCCCATGTACCAGCTGTTGGCGCGGGGCATGAGCGTGATGGCGGCTGTTTGATCGACGTGCAGGGACCATGCGTGTTGCGCCTGTTCGCTGGCCTCGACGCTGCCGGCCTGTGAGGCGGCGAGATGAGCAATGCAATCACTGACCCATTCGACATGCTGCTCGATGGCATTGAGCATGTTGGTGAGCACCGAGGGGCTGCCGGGGCCGGTGATGGTAAACATGTTGGGGAAGCCGGCGACCAGCAGACCGAGATAGTTGACCGGGCCTGCGGCCCAGGCTTCCTTGATGGTGCGGCCTCCGCGGCCGCGGATGTCGATGCGTTCGATGGCGCCGGTCATGGCGTCGAAGCCTGTGGCGAGGATGACGGTATCAAACGGGAATTCCGTGTCGCTGGTCTTGATACCTTTAACGGTAAAGGCTTCGATGGGGGATTCGCGCAAATCGATGAGGGAGACGTTTTCGCGATTGTACGTGGCGTAATAGCCGGTATCGACGCAGGGGCGTTTGGTGCCGAAGGGATGATCCTTGGGCGTGAGCTTGTCAGCGACGACCGGGTCTTTGACCTGTTCACGGATTTTCCGAGCGATAAAATCGGCGACGATCTTGTTAGCGTGTTCGTCGATGCCTTGATCGGCGAAGGCGCTGAGGATGCGGAAGCCGCCTATTTGCCAGCGGCGCTCAAGCTCGGCCTCGATTTCTTCAGGCGTGGCGCTTGAGATGAACTTGTCTTCGCGAACTTCATTCTGGAAGCCGTAGGGGCTGGCCTTGGAGGCGGCGGCATAGCCACGCGGATCGGCCTTCCAGCGCGCCATCTCGTCTTCGGGCACCGGACCGTTGTGGGCGGGTGTGGAGAAATTAGGGGTGCGCTGGAACACGGTAAGGTGTGCGGCCTGGGCGGCGATTTCGGGAATGGACTGGATGGCCGAGGAGCCTGTGCCGATGATGCCGACGCGCTGGCCGGCGAAATCGACGCCGTCCCGCGGCCAGCTTGAGGTGCGGATGATTCGGCCATGATAATCCTCGATGCCGGGGAAGGTGACGTCGGTGGGGACCGACAAGCAGCCGGTGGCGAGGATGAAGTGGCGGGCGGTTAGGGTTTCACTGCTGCCAAGTGTGACCAGCCAATGCTCTGCGGCTTCCTGCCAATGGGCGGCGGTGACGCGGGTGTGGAAGCGGATGCTGCGGCGCAGGTCGAACCGGTCTGCGACGTGACTGGCGTAGGCGAGAAGCTCGGACTGGGGAGCATAACGCTCGGACCAAACCCATTCCTGCTCGAGATCGGGATCGAAGGAATAGCTGTATTCGATACTTTGCGTATCGACGCGGGCACCCGGGTAGCGGTTCCAGTACCAGGTTCCGCCAACATTGCTGCCCGCCTCGATCGCCTGGACCGAAAGGCCCAGCTCCCGCAGGCGATTGATTAGGTACATGCCGGAAAAGCCTGCGCCAACGATGAGCACATCGAGATCGGTCGCGTGTTCAGTGGTCATCAGTGTCTCCCCAACGCCGTGTTTTTCTAAGCTAGCAGCGCTTTTGGCAGGAGGGTAGTTGGCGATGTCGAGAGGGCGGACAACAAGCCCGGGGCGTTGCGGCCCCCAGGCTGATTTGTCGCGCGCTGCAGCCGGTCAAGCGGCAGGTTTGGCCTCGATGGCGGCAAACGGCTTCGGCGCCATCGGCAGAACAGCTTAGATGGCTTCTACCGCTGCGTCTGCGGCGGAAGCGGAGGCTGGCATCGGCATATTGTGCGCAGCCTTGAGAGTTGGATAGTGCTTCCGCATTTTGGCGCGCCAAGCGGACGGTTGATGCCGTGGTGGCAAGTAACGCAGTTGACCTTAAGGGGATCGCCCACGGGGCCACGACGTGATGTCCGGATGTCGGTCAGCCTAAAGGGAGGTTGCCACTCAACCCGGAGCAACGCCGCCTC
The DNA here is from genome assembly GCF_014205635.1 of Polymorphobacter multimanifer. Taxonomy (GTDB): domain Bacteria; phylum Pseudomonadota; class Alphaproteobacteria; order Sphingomonadales; family Sphingomonadaceae; genus Sandarakinorhabdus; species Sandarakinorhabdus multimanifer. The sequence goes on along the minus strand of NZ_JACIIV010000028.1, from coordinate 40,500 downwards.
ATCGCTGCAAGATGATCACTGAGCACGCCGCTTCATCAAAGCCCATGACACCGCCGCCATTCTCCGCCAGCGCCGTGCGGGCGCCTAAAACTTGCCGCGCACCAGCCTCTCCGCGCAGTTGCAACACCAATTCATCAATCATCGAAAGCCCCGTCGCCCCCACCGGGTGCCCCTTGCTCACCAGGCCGCCGGAAAGGTTGATGGGAATAGCACCTCCATGCGCAGTCTCACCGCTCTCCGCTAGCCGCCCACCCTCGCCAATGCCGCAAAAGCCAAGCATCTCGCTTTGATAAATCTCGCAGAACGAGGTCGCGTCATGAACTTCCGCCACGTCGATGTCCTTCGCCGTCAGGTCCGCCGCCCGGTAGGCCCGTTCAGCTGCCAGCTTCGAAAGCCCCGGTTCGTCCAGTCGCCGATATTTACCGGCAGTCATGGTGCTGGCGGCAATCCGCACCGCCCGCCCCCGCACCGCTTCTGGCTGGCGGGCCAGCCACGCGCCAGAGCACACCAGAGCCGCCGCCGCCCCGTCGCCGATCGGCGCACACATCGCCCGGGTCAGCGGCCAGCTCACCGGCCGGTCCACCAGCACCTCGTCGGCCGTCATTGCAAAGCGATATTGCGCTTTGGGGTTGTGCACGGCCGCCTGGTGGTTCTTGGCGCAGGCCATCGCAATCTGCCGCTCAGTGGTGCCATATGTGCGCATGTGCCAGGCAGCCTGCATGGCATAGGTATCCATGAAGATCGTTCGGCCTGGCCCCGGCGCAAATGGCTTACCCGCTGCCACACCGGCCGCGGCATAATAGCTCAGCCACTCCTCGCGGTCGTATTGGTCGATCCCGCCATCAAACAGCTGCACCGTCTTCTCCGGCGCACCGAGCGAAAACGTCTTTTCCACGCCCATGGCCAGGCTGAGGTCAGTCTGCCCGCTCAACACATCCTTCCATGCACCATGCAGCGCAATCGAGGCGGTGGCACATCCCCCTTCCACATTTATCACCGGCACCCGCTCCGGAAACAGCCCCTCTCGTACCAGCGGCGTCAGACAAACCTGCCCGCGAATGCTGCCCTGGCCGTCCGTCCACATCCCGCAATTGCCAAACCAGGCCATGCCGATGTCGTTGCCATTGGCCAGCCCGGCATCCGCCAACACGCCCATGTAAGCCTCGCGCGCCAAGTCCTTGTGGGATCGTTCGGAAAACTTGCCGAAGCGGCTCGAATAGCTGCCAACGATATAAACGTCTGTCATGCTGGTTGTTCCCAGGCGGCGCGCAATTCCCGCTTCAGCACCTTTCCGAGAGCATTGCGCGGAAATTCGGTCCGCAATTCGAGCCCCGCCAGCCGTTGGGTCCGCGCCAGCCGCTCATTGGCCCATGCCAGCAGCACCACCGGATCCGGCGTCCCGCGCGGGATCACCAGCGCCATCGGCGTCTCCCCCCATTTGGGGTGCGGAACGCCGATCACCGTCACATCCTGCACATCCGGATGCTCGCCGATCACCGCCTCGAGGTCCGCCGGATAGATGTTGAAGCCGCCCGAAAGGATCATGTCTTTCTTGCGGTCAACAATATGCAAAAATCCCTCGTCATCCACAAAGCCGAGATCGCCACTTCGCAAGAAGGCCCCGCCGGCCGCGTCCCGCCACATGATAGCCTCATCAAGGTCCGGTCGGTTGTGATAGCCGATCATGGTGCCTGTGCCACGGCCCACAATCTCGCCGATCTCCCCCGGCCCACACTCGACGTCATCGCTGCCCACAATGCGCATATCAAAGCCGATCACCGGTCGCCCTACAGCACCCAGACGGCGCGGTCGGTCCTGCGGCTTGCGCATCGTCGCGAAACCCTCGCTGAACCCGTAAAGTTCAAAAAGATTGGGCGTCATCCGCGCCACCACCGCATCGCGCGTGTCGGCCCGCAGCGGTGAGCCGGCCGAGAGCAACCCCTTCAGGCTCGAAAGATCATGCGCATCACATGCCGGATCATCCAGCGTTACAATGCACTGGGTCGGCACCATGAACGCATGGGTCACCCGATGCTGCTCGATCAGCGCTAGCGCGTTCGCCGCGTTGAACTGCTTCATGATCACAACGGTGCCACCCAGCAGCAGCGGCGGCAGCACCATGAACATCGTGCCGTTGGAATAAAGCGCCGTCGTCGCCAGCGCCACACTGTCCCGCGACATGCCAAGCTCAAGCGCATTGGACCACGCAAAATGCGTGCGCGCGCTGTGGCTCTGCACAATCCCCTTCGGCAAGCCGGTCGTCCCGGAGCTGTAGATGATGTTGAAGCGGTCCTCCGGCCGGCTCCACACCCCTGGATCGTCCGCGCTGGCCCCGGCCAGAAGCGTGTCGCCATCCACCCAGCCATCCGCCGAAAAACCGATGGCGATCCGCCGGATTTTGTCCGACAGCCCGGCAGCCTCCACCAGCCCGCGACAGTCTTCCGAAACAAACACCGTCTCGGCCCCGCTGTCCGCCAACATTCCCGCCAGCTGGGGCGGCGCCAGCATCCCGCTCACCGGCACCATGCAGGCCCCGGCCTTTACGATGCCGAACATCAGAAGCAGCATTTCCAGCGAATTGCCCATCACCAGTGCCACAGGCACATTACGGCCTGCCCCAAGCGCCAGCAGCGCATTGGCCACCCGGTTGGTTCCGCGGTCAAATTCGCCCCAGCTCAGCTGCCTGTCGCCGCAGATCGCTGCCGTCCGGTCAGGCGCAAAACGGGCGTGGGTCGCCCAGATTGTTGTCAGACTGGCAAAGGCCGCTTCCGTCATCGCAGGATCTTTTTCGCTATCAATCCATGAACATACCGCATCAACTGGTCAGCATCCACATGTCCCGCACACCGCGCATGGTCAGTGTGTCCATGTAAACTGCCGTATCGCTCTCTACCTTGGCATCAGGGAAGCGCGCCAGAAAACGGCCAATGGCAATGCGCCCCTCCGACCGGGCCAGAGGCGCACCCAGGCAGAAATGGATGCCATGGTTGAAGGTCAGGTGCCGGTTGGGCGTGCGCCCAATGTCAAAACGCTCAGGCGCCTCGAACACAAGGGGATCATGGTTGGCGGCATTCACCATGGCAAAAACCCGGTCGCCTGCTTTGAGCATCTTCCCGCGCAGTTCGAACGGTGCCTTCACCACGCGCACAACGGCACCCGTAGGCCCTTCGTAGCGCAGCATTTCTTCCACCGCGCCAGCAATCAGCCCAGAATCTGCAACTAGCCGCGCCTTCTGTTCCGGATTGGCGAGAAGCGCTCTGATGCCATTGCCAATAAGGTTCGTGGTCGTCTCATGGCCGGCGAACAGAAACAGGATGCACGATCCAATCACCTCATCATCGCTGATCTGCCCGGCCTGCTGCAGGCTGACAAAATGCGAAATCACATTCTCGCGCGGCCGTCGCTGCCGGTCCGCAACGGCATCCCGAAAATAGTCGGCCATCGCCACAATCCCGGCCCGTCCACTCTCATATTTGTCGTCCGAAGCTGTCGCATTGCCGAGAAATGGCTGCAAAAGCATCGACCAGTCGCGCAGTGTGTTCATGTCTCCCCGCGGAACGCCCAGCAGGTCCATGATCACGCTCGCCGGCAACGGATTGGCAAACTCACTGATACATTCGAACCGACCATCGCCACGCGCCGCAATCCGGTCAAGCAGCCCATCAGCCAGTTCGGCAATACCCTCCTCCAGCCCGCGCATCACGCCGGGCGTCACCACCTTGTTCAGCAAGCCGCGCAAACGCGTATGATCAGGCGGGTCCTTGAAGGCGACCCAGGTGTTCAGATAGTGAACAAGATCTCGCAGCTTGGCCTGTTCGGCGCCCGGCTGGTTTTCGAAAAACGGCGTCAGCCTGTCCGACGAAATGCCCTGGTTCAATTGCACGGCCTTCACATCGTCGTGCCGGGTCAAAACCCAACCCTTCAGAAGCGGTGACCAATGCACGGGATCATCTGCTTGCAACCGCAGCAACGTCTTCAGAGGCTGTTGAATCACATCAGGATCGCGCGGATCGAAAACCAGATTTTCGCTCGGCATGCGCTGCTCAAGCCTCCCCGAAATATGGCTTGCTGGTATCAGCCAGCCGTTGACATGGCAACCACTTGTTGGCTACGGTAAGCCATTAAAAAACAGGGTGAAACGCGGTTTTTCGGAGCTTCGCCAAGCCTGTATTCTTGCCTTGGGGAATATGCTCATGTTCAAGCTCATTGCACTCTGGTCGTCACCAAAAGCCGAAGACCTCTCGGCCTTCGAAACGGCATATACGAACGTACACGCGCGCCTCGCCCGCGCCCTGCCAAATCTCGCCGGCCTCGAAACCATCCGGCTCGGCGAAGGCCTTGAAGGCGCCGCCCCCGATTATCACCGCGTTGCCATCATGAGCTGGGCCGACAAGGCCGCGTTCGAACGCGATGGTCTCACGCCGGAATGGACCGCGTTGCGCACTGACGCCGGCCAGATGCTGGAACGGTTCGGCGTCTCGCTCAATTCATCCATGGGCGAAGACGCCTGAGGGCGCCGGCCATGGCCATCCTCGTCACCGGCGGCACCAAGGGCATCGGCCTCGCCATCGCCCGCCGTTTCGCCAAGCCGGACACTGATGTGTTCCTCAATTTCCGCGCCGATCTCGCCGCCGCCAATCAGGCCCGGGCCGAAATCGAAGCAGCCGGCGCCCGCTGCCATCTCGTCCAGGGCGATGTAGGCACGCCCGAAGGTGCTGCCGCCGTTCTCGCCGCCGTTGCCGCCCAAACCGATCGCCTCGACCAGCTGGTCCACTGCGCCGTCAAGGTTGTGCCAGCACCGCTGCTCACCATCGATCCCGCAGCCCTCACCGAAGCGATCAACCTCAATGGCACGGCCCTTGTCTATCTGGTGCAGGCCGCCCGGCCGCTGTTCCAGCCCGGCAGCACAGTTTTCTTCCTCTCAAGCCGGGGCAGCCGCACGCCGCTTCCCAACTATGCCGCCGTGGGTGCGGGAAAATCGCTGGCCGAAAGTCTCATCCGCTATCTCGCCATGGAGCTTGCCCCGCTCGGCGTCCGCGCCAATTGCGTCGCCCCCAGCGCCGTCGATACTCAAGCCCTGCGTCAGGTCTATGGCGACAAGACCCCCGAAATCATGCGCCAGTCTGCCGCCACCAACCCTTCGGGCCGCAACGTCGTCGATGATGATTATTGCAGCCTGATCGAGTATCTCGCCAGCCCGTCGGCCGCCATGATCCAGGGACAGGTCATCTTCGTCACCGGCGGTTCCTACCTCGCCGCCTAAACCTCAACCCCCCACAAGCGACAGTCGCAGATCCCGCTTCAAAATCTTGCCGCTCGCGTTGCGCGGCAGATTCTCAGCAAATATCACCCGCTTCGGCGCCTTGAATCCTGCCAGATGCTGCGCACAATGCGCCATCACCTCAGCCTCGCTCGGCCTATGCCCATCGCGCAGAACAATCACCGCCGTCACAGCCTCAATCCATTTGGGGTCTGGCAGCCCGATCACCGCAACTTCACTGATCGCAGCATGGCGGTAGAGTGCCTCCTCCACCTCGCGCGACGCAACATTCTCGCCGCCAGTCTTGATCATGTCCTTCTTGCGATCGACCACGGTGATATAGCCCTCGGCATCATGCGTGCCCAGATCGCCGCTATGAAACCACCCGCCCGCAAAGGCCTCCGCCGTCCGCTCCGGGTCCTGCCAATAGCCGCTCAGCAACTGCGGCGAGCGATGCACAATCTCGCCAATCTCGCCCACCGCCACCGGGTTCATCGCATCATCGACAATGCACGTCTCGACATGCAGCGTCGGCCGACCCGCCGATCCCAGCCGCTGCGCATGTTCCTCGGGAAAAAGGATCGTCGCCACAGGGGCAATCTCGGTTTGCCCATAAAGATTCCACAGCCTGAGCTGCGGCAGCAATTCGCGCAGCTCGCGCAGCACCTCCACCGGCATGATCGACGCGCCATAATATCCCTTGACCAGTCGTGACAGGTCGCAGCCACCAATATCGGGTGATCGCAACAGCGAAATCCACACTGTCGGCGGCGCAAAAAACGACGTGATCCGATGCTCGGACAGCAGCTTCAGCACATTGTCCGCCGCCGGCGAACTGGTGATGATGTTGCGTGCGCCAACATGCAGCGCCGGCCCGATCATCGCATCGAGCTGCGCACAATGAAACAGCGGCATCGCATGCAGCGCCACCGTGTCGGGTGTCCATTCGCAGTCGATGATGCAGCTCTGATACTGCCACAGCACGCTGTTGTGGGAGAGCATCGCCCCCTTGGGCCGCGATTCCGTGCCGCTGGTATAGACAATCTGCAGCAAGTCCTCGCCGCCGCGCGCTTCAGGCGCCAGCCCCGCATCGCTCCGCAGGCTCACCCATGATGGCACATCTGCCGGTGGTGACAGTCCCTCTCCGTCCATGCCAAGCAAATGCGAAACCAGCCCGGCGCCACCACCGCGCGCCGTCTCGATGGTGTGCATATCGGCAAACAGCACCCGCGCCCCGGAATGTTCAAGGATGTAGCGCACATCATCGACCGTCAGCATGAAGTTGATCGGCACCAGAACCGCATCGGCCCGCGCAATCGCAAAGCGCAGGGCCATGAAGGCATGGCTGTTGCGCGCCAATATCGCCACACGGTCGCCGGGCATCACGCCCAGCGCGCGCAGTCCCGCCGCCAGACGCTCCATCTCTTCATGAAATTCGGCATAGCTCCAGGTCACGTCGCCGCAGATGATCGCCGTCTTGTCGCCGTGCCGCTCTGCCGCCCGGCGCAGCATGGTCGAAAGCGACTGCGCCCGCGCCTGCGCGATGGCTGAGGAGTCGGTCCGGTTTGTCTCTGAGGCCATGGTCAGCTTTCCATCGTACGCAAAAACAAAGGGAGGCATGCGGTCCGCACGCCTCCCTTCAGACGGCGGAGATCTCAGTTCCAGCGGACCCGCAAAGACATCCCGTAAGTGACCGGCATGCCCACCGCCTGGGTGATGATGTTGTTGTAGGAGATGATGTTCTGGACATTGAAGGTGTTGAAGATGTTCTTGCCCCAAGCCGTCACCGTCAGCTTCTCACCCGGAAAGGTATAGCCGATCCGCGCATCGACCAGCGTGTAGCCGTCGATGTTGAACGGCACCCGGTTGGTCCAGCGATTGACGCCATTGTCGGGGATCGCCAGCTCGTCACCGGCGATATAGGCCGCCTGATCGGTGCGGAAATTGACCGAGGTGCCAACGAAGAATTCGCCGTCATTTGCCGTCGGGATGCGGTAGTCGATGTCGCCGATCAGCGTCCATTCGGGCGCGAACGGCAGCTTGCTGCCAGCAAAGTCCTTCTGGTCGCCGAACACGGTGATGCCCGAATATTCCTGGACCTTCGTCTTCAGGTAGCTCGCCGAACCGGTCAAGGTGAGACCATCAACCGGGCGGACCACGATGTCTGTTTCAAAGCCAAGGATATACGACCGCGGAACGTTATCGAGCCGCTGCAGCAGCCCGAACAAGCCGGTATTGACCGTGCCCTGGATCTGCTTGTTGCGGTAATCCTGATAAAAGGCCGCGCCCCTCCATGTGATGGCATTGTCGGCCAGCCGCGTCTTGAAGCCCGCCTCGTACGATGTCACCGATTCCTGCGTGGCCGGAAAGAACACCGCCTGCGTCGACCCTGTGATCACCGGGAAGGCGCCGGCCTTGTAGCCGCGCGAGATGTTCGCATAGAGCAGCGTATCGTCGGTCACCTGGTAGTCGATCCCGCCCGTGAACGAGATGTTGTCCTGCTTCAGGTCGATCAGCAGCGGCCCGCCGGGCACCCCGCCGGTGCCGATCGGCAGATTGTTCTCGTTCAATGAATAGCAGTCGCCCGGCCCGAGCGGAACGGTCTGGCCGGCGAGCAGCTCGCCCAACAGGGTGAACAGCTCCTGCACATTCTGGCTGGGCACAAGGTCGGTATTGCACATCGAGTTGGCGTTGCTGGTGTTCGTGTAGCGGACGCCACCCTTCAGTTTGATCCGGTCCGTCACATCATATTCGCCGCTGGCAAACGCAGCATAGTTGTTCATCACACCCGAATTCTGAATCGTGCTGATGAAGATGAAGTTGTTGGCAGCACTCGCCAGCGAGTTGGCACCATAGGTGATGTCCTGCTCCTGATCGACTTCGCTGTAATTGTATGTGGCACCCACGGTCCAGCGGAACTGCGCCCCCGACGCCGCGTTTGAAAGACGGACTTCCTGGCTGAAGTCGAAAATCCGGCCATTGTCGCGCGGGTTATCGACCAGTTCGAACCGCGAGCCGTCGAGGTCGAACGACATCTGCTGGCTCAGCGTGTTGAAGGTGGTGATCGAGGTCAGGTCGATGCTGTCCGAGACCTCATAGTCGGCGCGCAGGAAGCCCTGGAACAGGCGCCGGTTGCCACGCGGGTCGGGATTGGCCGTCGGGTCCTGAAACTCATTGCCTACACGGCCCGTCGTCGACCAGTCGGCGGCACGCAGGTCGCGCGGCGTCAATGGCGTTGTCAGTTCCTCAACCGTGGGCGCGGCGGGGTTGGAGGGCAGCGAGGCGATTATCTGCAGCGCTTGCGGCTGCGACCTGTCCACCGAGCCATTGAGGTTCAGCTCGAACTTCAGCTTGTCGGTCGGCTCCCAAACCGTGATCAGGCGGGCGGCGACATAGCCCTGCTGGCCGTTGGTGTCGGGCCGGGTGAAACTATACTGCCAGTCATCGCGGTGCCCGGCGTCTATGGCAAGGCGCATGCCAATCGTGTCGCTGATCGGGCCGCTGATAAAGGCTGTCCCGTTGATCTCGTTGAAGCGGCCATAGTTGATGTTGAACCCGGCCTGCAGCTCATCGGTCGGCTTTGCAGCCACGAAGTTGATCGCACCACCGGTCGAGTTCTGGCCGAACAGCGTGCCCTGCGGCCCCTTCAGGACCTCGACACGCTCAAGGTCATACATCGAGCGGCCCGAAAGCACGGGGAAGGACATCGGCGCCTGGTCCATTGAAAGGCTGACGGCGGGATAGACGCCGAGCGAGTCCGCGTTGAAGCCGACGCCGCGCAATGTCCAGACCGGCGTGCCGTGTGTCGATGGCGATAACGCAAGGCTCGGCACCGAGCTCGCAAGCTCTTCGATCCGCACGATATTCCGATCCTGCAGCATCGAGCTGTCGAACGCCACCACGCTCGACCCGACCTTGCTCAGGTTCTCGGCGCGCTTGTTGGCGGTCACGATGATCTCGCCGTACATCTGCTGCTCTTGATCAGCAGCAGCCGCGGCAAAAGCCGGTTGCGTGGCGCAAAGTGCGATCAGCGCAGTGGAAGAGGCCAATACACAATAAACGATCTTCTTCATATAACTCTCCCCAGGGTCTATACGATTTTTTTGTTTTTATTATTGTTATTATTCAATAACTTTTTGTAATTAGCGACGAATGGTGTCAGCGAATAACAAAACAGCCCTCCGGATGATCCGGTCAGCCGTCGGAAAGGCCGCCCGCATGGTGGCAATGCCGTGAATGAGACCGCTCGCCTCCACCAGATGCGTTTCAATACCCATAGCCGCCATCCTCGCCGCCAACGCCCGGCCCTGGTCCCGCAACGGGTCAAGCCCTGCCGTCACGATGACCGCAGGTGCCAGATCAGCCGGCAGCGGATGCAAGCCCGGCGAGGCTTCCGCGCCACCCCGGTCAGCATGGTTGGGCAGATAGTCGTCAATAAACCGATCCATCAACTTCCGGTCGAGAATGAAGCCCTCGGCGAAGTCGAGGTATGAGCCCTGCTCCGGCGCAGTGGAATCGACCAATGGATAGATCAGCAGCTGCGCCACCACGGTGCCGACCATCTCGCGCGCCACATACAATGCCAAATTGCCACCAGCGCTGTCTCCCGCCACAGCCAGCCCCGTCACGTTCGCCTCCAGCTCTGCGGGGCTGCCCGCCAAGTAGCGCGCAGCCACCATGCAGTCATCATGCGCCGCCGGGAAAGGATGCTCGGGCGCCAGACGATAATCCACCGCCACCACCCTTAGGCCGGTCGCCGCCGCCAGCAGCGTGCAGAGCGGATTATGTGTATCGAGATCACCGATCACCCAACCACCGCCATGCGTGTACAAGATCACCGGGCCAGCCTCGGCCACTCCCGGAAAATAGGCCCTCATCCGGCAGCCGGCCGCCACAAAGTCGCTCGTTCGCACGCTGGCTTCGGCCGGCACATCGAACACCGCCCCCATCTGCAGATAGGTGGCCCGCATATCGGCCGCGGTCATGTCCGCCAGATGAGGACCGCCCTGCTCGGCCACCCCGGCCAGAACAGCGGCAGTTTCAGGAAGGATGAAAGGACCGCTCATTCGCCGCGCTCCATCAAGCAGCAGCACGAGCACCACGCCACCGGCCGGCCTGGCATTTGCTGCATCTTCAGCGCCGCAGCAAACTGCGGGCGGCCATCCAATTTCGTCACGGCATGTGATTGAAAAATATACATACCCCCCCCTATTCTTCTAGGACAAGGTTGATGGCTTTGCGCTCGTGCCACCATGACTATAGTCGCCAACTTATTGACACATGCGGCCAACGGCCGGTAGCGTTCCCGCAATAAAAAAACACAGTTCTTCGGGGGGTGGACAGTATGGACACCAAGGCTCTCTACGCGGCGCTGCCGGATTTGAGTGCGCGTATCATGCGTAACGCGCTGGTGAACGATTTTAACCTCGATTGGAGCGCCTTCTGCCGGAACAGCAGCCTCCGGCCGGTGCTCCTCGATGATCTGGCAAGCGAGCTTTTGGTCCAGGAGGAAATTCTGCTTCAGCAGGGGTTTGCCGATTTCACCGCCAACGCACCCACCATCTGGTTCGATATCGGCCTCCGCTATCGCTCCATCAAATACGGCTCGCTCGGTCTCGCCATGATGACAGCCGGAACCTTGGGGGAGGCGCTGCAGATCGCCTGCCGCTACCAGTCGCTCACCTATTCGCTGATCAACTATCACTATGTTCCGAATACCAACGGCGCCTGCGCGCTCGTCGGCTCCTGGAGCGGCAGCTTCCTCAATCTCCACGATTTCACCGAGCATCGTGATCTCGGCGCCATCCGAACCTTGGTGGCCGATCTCATGGGCGGTAATCTGCCGCTGGAGCGCGTCACCGTACGCGCTGCCCCCCCGCACAACTGGTCCGAGCTGCGAAAGTATTTCCCGTGCCCCGTCGAGTTCGATGCCGATCAGACACAATGGATCTTCAAGCCTGGCGCCGCCAATCTCCCCCTGCCGCTCGCAGATAATGAATTGCTGTCGCTCTATTGCTCACGCTGCGATCGGGCCCTCGACCGCACCAAGCCCAGCGGCCTCATCCGCGATCGACTGGCCGAGCGGCTGATCCGCAGCGACGGCTCCTCGCTCAGCGCCGTAGAGGCCGCTCATCTCTTCGCACTCTCGGAGCGCACCCTCCACCGCCGCCTCGCCGAGGAAGGCACACGCTTCTCCACCCTTGTCGATGACGCCCGCTACGCCCGCGCCCGGGAATTGCTGCTCGATCGGCGCAACACCATTGAAATAGTCGCCTTCGCCCTCGGCTATGCCGAACCCTCCAGCTTCTCCCGCGCCTTCAAGCGCTGGGCCGGCGTCGGCGCGCTCGAGTATCGCCGCCAGAAGCTCGGCCTGGAGATTGGCCATTGAACCAAGCCCATGCCGACCAAGGCCAGCCCACTCAACTGTACGAAAATTCCTCGCCATCAAGGTCGATCGCCGGAATGTCCTGAGCCTCCAGCCAATAGTCCTGCGAATGCCGCCATTCCGGCAAGTCGCCCAGCCGCTTGGGCATCTTGGCCATGTCCCGCTTCAGATAGCCGGGATTGAAATTGTCATCTTCGATCCACGGCGTCAGCGCCTCGCCCGCCAACGATTGCGGCACCACGATTCCCACCTCGGATGCCTGCCGCTCATCCATATGTTTTAGCAGCCGGCACACAAAGTCGCCGAGCAGATCAACCCGCAACGTCCAGGCCGCGCGGAAATAGCCAAAAACCCACAGCATGTTGGGCACGCCGGCGAACATCATGCCGCGATAGGTCGGCGTGCTGGACCAATCCACCGTCTTCCCATCAACCTCGAACGTGATGCCCCCCATCACCAACAGCTTGAAGCCGGTTGCCGCCACCACAATGTCGGCCTCCAGATCGTCGCCCGAGCCGAGATGCATGCCCGTCGGGGTGAAATGGTCGATGGTGTCCGTCACCGCCGAAACCTTCCCCTCCCTGATCCGCTCGAACATGTCGCCATCGGGAACAAACGCCAGCCGCTGCTGCCACGGCCGATAGCTCGGCGTGAAATGCGGTTCGAACTGGAAGTCCGGCCCGGCATATTGACGGATCATCTCCTTCAGTTCCTCAAACACCATATCCGGCTCTTCCCGCGATCGCCGGTCGAGCGTTTTCAGATTATCCAGATAGTCCAGCCGCGCGCAGCGATGCACCGTCTCCTCGTCCACCCCAATGGCCCGCAGCCGGTCCGCCAGATCGCTTCGGTTCGGATAGCAGAAGAAATAGGTGGGAGAGCGCTGCAGCATCGTCACGTGCGCCGCCTTGTCGGCCATCGCCGGAATCACGGTCGCAGCCGTAGCACCGGATCCGATGACCACCACCCGCTTGCCGGCATAGTCCATGTTCTCGTCCCACTTCTGGGCATGAACCAGCTTTCCCCCAAAATTTTCCATGCCGGGCCAGTCAGGCAGATAGGGGTTTTCATGGTCATAATAGCCCTGACACATCCACATGAACCGCGCCCGATAAGTCGCGCCGGCCGATCCGTCACGGCGCCGCGTCTCCACCGTCCAGCGCTTCTCCTCACTGGACCATGAACAGCGCACGATTACCGTGCCAAAATGCATGGCCCGGCCAAGATCAGCATCCGCCACCACCTGCCGTAGGTATTTTCGGATCTCGTCCGCCGTCGCAATCGGCGGCCCCACCCATGGTTTGAACCGATAGCCGAAGGTGTAAAGATCGGAGTCCGATCGCACCCCCGGATAGCGATGGGTGTGCCAAGTCCCGCCAATGTCCTCCTTCGCCTCCAGGATGGCGAAGCTCTTGTCCGGACATTGTGTCTGCAGATGATAGGCGCTGCCGATGCCGGAAATCCCCGCACCCACAATCAACACATCATACTCCCGCACCGCGGTCGCGTCGCTCGGCACCAATTGTTCCAGCACGTCGGGCACATCACCCTCCTCGTCCAAAATCACCAACACCGGCAAGGCAGCGCTCCACACGCGCTCTGCCGAAATTTCCACCAAACCAAAATGCCCAGATGACCGCCACAATGGCAATTGCGCGAACTGCCAACAATCTGCCCGTGTTCGCCACCACCCCGGATATCACGCACCACACCCCTCCCAAATTGTGGGGGATTCCGGCCGCCAGCACCGTCCCGACAGCACCCGTCAGACACCCCTCCCGAGCCCGCTCAACGTTCGCAAAAGACCCCTGAAACAGCCCCGCCGAACCGCCTGCCAAACCCTATGTTGCGGCCATTGCACACAGCAGGAGGTCTATTGCCGCCGCCAAAACTGGTGATAACATGAACGGGGCGAGAATTCCTGGGGAGGAAATCATGAATATTTTTAAAGGAGTTAGCGTTTTAGCACTCGCAACCAGCCTATGGGTATTGCCCATCGCGCAAGGCGGGGCTGCCACTTCGCCAGCCGCACAGGTCACTGCACAGCGGCTTCTCGCCACGCCGCCGACCCCGGCAACTGGATGACTCACGGCGGCACTTACGCCGAGCAGCGCTTCGCCAATCTCGATCAGATCACCGCCGCCAATGTTGACAAGCTCGGCCTCGCCTGGAGCTATGAGCTTGACACGAACCGCGGGCAGGAAGCCACACCGCTAGTCATCGATGGTGTAATGTACACCACCACCGCCTGGTCAAAGGTCGTCGCCCTTGATGCCGCCACCGGTAAGGAACTCTGGACCTATGATCCCGAAGTTCCCAAGGATCGCGGCCACGCGGCTTGCTGCGACGTCGTCAATCGCGGCGTAGCCGCCTGGAACGGCATGCTCTTCCTCGGCGCTCTCGATGGCCGGCTCATCGCGCTTGATGCCGCCACAGGCAAGGTCAAATGGTCCACTGTCACCATCGATCAGAGCCAGCCCTACACCATCACTGGCGCTCCACGCGTCGTGAAGGGCATGGTCATGATCGGCAACGGCGGCGCAGAGCTCGGTGTGCGCGGCTACGTCAGTGCCTATGACGCCATGACCGGCAAGAAAGTCTGGCGCTTTTACACCATCCCCGGCGATCCCTCGAAGGGTCCCGACGGTGAAGTCTCTGATGAAGTCCTGAGAGCCAAAGCTGGTGACACATGGTCCGGAAAGTATTGGCAGGCCGGTGGTGGCGGCACGGTGTGGGATGCCATCGTCTATGATCAGGAACTGGATCAACTGTACATCGGTGTCGGCAACGGCAGCCCCTGGAACCACAAGGTCCGCTCAGATGGCAAGGGCGACAATCTCTTCCTGTCGTCGGTCGTGGCCCTCAATCCCGATACTGGAAAATATCTCTGGCACTATCAGGGTACACCGGGAGACACTTGGGATTTCACCCAGACCCAGCCGATCACTCTCGCAACGCTCCCCATCGAGGGCAAAAAGCGCAAGGTGTTGATGCAGGCCCCCAAAAACGGCTTTTTCTATGTCATCGACCGTGAAAATGGCAAGCTTATCTCGGCCAAAGGCTTCGTTCCGCAAACCTGGACCACCGGCGTCGATATGGCAACCGGCCGCCCCATCGAAGTGGCCGGCCAGCGCTACCCTGACAAGACTACGGCACTGGTCTCGCCGTCGGCTCTGGGCGCCCACAATTGGCATCCGATGGCCTTCAGCCCCCAAACAGGTCTGGTCTACCTGCCAGCGCAGGAGATCCCCGGTGCCTACAAAACAGATACCGGCTATTCGCACAAGCAAGGCGCGTGGAATCTCGCGGTCGCCTGGGCCCTCAACGCCCCCACCAACAGCCTCGAGGCCACCAGGACCACACGGGCCATGTTGAAGGGCCAGTTGGTCGCCTGGGATCCGGTCAAGCAGCAGGAAGCCTGGCGCGTCCAATATGATGGCCCTTGGAACGGCGGCGCACTGGCCACGGCTGGCAATCTTGTCTTTCAGGGGAACGCCAAGGGCGGCTTTCAGGCTTTTGACGCAGCCAATGGCAAGACGCTCTGGTCATTCAGTTCCGAACGCGGCATCGGAGCCGGGCCGATCAGCTATATGGTGGGCGATACGCAATATGTGGCCGTGATGGCCGGCTATGGCGGCGCATGGGGCATGGCCGGCGGCCTGCCCGATGGCCCTCAGCGCATCCAGCCCAATGGCCGGGTGCTGGTATTCAAGCTCGGCGGAACGGAGAAGCTGCCGGCTTATGAATCGCCTGAACTGGCGCCACCCAATCCGCCGAAAGATCGCTTCACAAAGGCCCAAATCGCCACCGGTAAGGACATTTACGAGGGCAATTGCGGCATCTGCCATGGCGGCGGCGCCCGCTCCAGCGGTCTCGTGCCAGATCTGCGCCGTGCCAGAGCCCTGTCAGAACCAAAGCTCTGGTCCGAAGTGGTCCACGGTGGCCTGCTGCGCGAGCAGGGGATGGTCAGTTTCGCCAAATGGTTCTCCAAGAGCGAGATCGAGGCCGTACGCGCCTATGTTGGTGAGCAGGCCAAATTCCTGGCCACAGAAGAAGGCCAGCGGTTGGAACGCGAAGGCGCGCTCGGGCAGTAAGCCTGCACCGGCGCCGCCCACGTCAGCCGGCTGGCCTTCTTCGCCCTTTGTATGGCGTCGGCGAAGCCGTTAGCCTCACAAGCGCGGTACACCGAGCGGATAGTACGTTGGGCCAATAGCCCTGCAGCGGCTACAAGAGCGCTTCGCAAAGCCCCCTGCCCGCCCCATTGCCCGCCGCAAGCGCCAATTCCGGGACAGGGTCACCCGCCATGGACGCTTACGTTCATGCGTCGGAATGAGGCGCTTGCTAAAGCAGGGCTTCCACTTGCGATTGCTCTTCGGCGGGATGTTGGGCGTGGCCCCCTGGTCGTGGATCATCTCGCGGATGCGGTCAGCGTCATAGGCCTTGTCGGCTAGCACGATGGTGCGCGGGCCGAGATGGTCGAGCAGCGTGTCGACGATTTGCCCATCGTGCGCCTGCCCAGCGGTCAAGCCGAGCTGGATCGGGAGCCCTTGCGCGTCGACGACGACGTGGATCTTGATTGTGAGGCCGCCGCGTGATCAACCGAGAAAATGATCTGGACCCCCTTTTCTGCCGTCGCAGCCTGCTGGTGCGCCCGGATGGAAGTGCTGTCCACCATCTGGATTTCGCCATCGTGCGCAGCGCTGATGGCGTTCATCAGGCGGCCCCAAACGCCTGCATCTCGCCATCGATTGAAGCGGTTATAGCACGTCGTGCGCGGGCCATAGCGCTCTGGCAGATCGCGCCACGGCGCGCCGGAACGCAGCACCCAGAAGATGCCGTTCAGCACGCGCCGGTCATCCACGCGCGGCACACCTGGCGGCTTGTTGGGCAGAAGCGGCTCGATCACGCGCCACTCGAAATCGGTTAGATCATATCGGCTCATGCCGATGCTGAATCAGAACCAAGCGAGAAAGAAAAGCCATCCGGTCACACGTATGTTGCCGTTTCAAGCACATGTCCCTTACAACATCGGGATGGATGATGATCAGGAGCAAGCCGCGAACGACGCATTGCAGACCACTTTCCACGAAGCGGCCCACCAGTTCTCCATAGTGTTGAAAGAGCTTCACCGGACGAACCCTTGGCCCGAGAATAGGGTTTTGGGTCCGGCTATCAATCTGCTTGCGACCGAGTTGTGGGACCGTTGCTTCAGCCTCACCGAAATCTCTTCCGCTCTAACCGATGCAGCGGCTGAACTGCCGCGCTATGCAGCCGGCGACGAGCTCCGTCCCTGACGTCGATTAATGGGTTTACGGCCTAGTTGGCCATGGCGTGACACGCGACGGCGACGCGGTGCACCTGACGCGCAAAGAGAACGACGTGCTGGCAATGCTCGCCCGCAGCCCCGGCCGTGTGGTGACGCACAGAGCACTGCTCACCGCCGTCTGGCCAGATGTCACCGACCCGCCCATGGAGTATCTGCGCATCGTGGTGCGAAACTTGCGCCAGAAACTCGAAACCGACCCGTCCCGCCCGACGCTCCTTCGCAACGAAACGGGAATTGGTTATCGGCTCTCGACCGACTGAGCCAGAGCCATAACGAAGCCCGTCGGCGGCAAGGCTGTAAAGGGGCACCGGGGCAGGTCCCAAGCGTCCGTAAGGGGACCGTTCGGTGTCGGCAGCACGAGATACTCTGGTTCGTAGCCACGCCAGTATCAACGTCCTAAAAAGTCCGCCTGCGCGCGTTTATGCAAGCGCGCCATGGCGTCCTCGGTTTCAAGGTCGGGCGTGCGGTTCATGAGTACGATGATAGCGTCACCCCTTTGCTTGTCGAAGTAGAGGCTGGTGTAGACTCCGAGATCGGAGCCTGAATGACCCGTGAGCCCATTACGGTCGCGCCAAAAGAATCGCTGCCGGTCGTCAATTTCGGCGGGAAGTTGCAGCTTCAACATTTCCTCGAACGAAGCTTGAGACAGCAGCTTCCCCCTGCCGTATTTCGCGTGCGCCAGAATACTTTGCGCCAAAAGTGTCAGGTCACGCGCGGACGCGTTGACGCCGCCGTCAGGGTAGTTCGGGTTGCCGAATTGCGGATAGACCTCTAGGCGGCGATCGGCGCTGGTCGGTCGGAAGATCTTGTTGACGAGATAATTGCGCTTCGGCTGCTGCGTGCTGGCGCAAAGGCTGGTGTAGGGCAGGCATTGGGCAACCTCATACCGTGTCGCCAGCTTGCCGACGGGATAGTCTGCCAGCAGCCACGAAGCGTTTGCCATACCCAGCGGCTCGAACACGTTGTTTTTTGCCAGCGCGGCAAGGGAAGCGCCGCCTACCGCCTCGGCGACCGCCCCGGCAACGCCGGCGCCGAGATTGCTGTATTCGCGCGCGGTCCCCGGCTTTGCATCCAGAAAGTGAGCACCAGCTTCATATCGCGTGCCATCTGCCGAGACTAGGCTGCGCAGATAATCCGAGAGCTTCGTGGGCGAGGCTGCCCCCTTTTGGTAATCCGCGATTTCATAATAGTCCTCGATTCCAGAAGTGTGCGTCGCCAGTTGGCGGACTGTGATCGGCGCGCCACCGGCATTCGGATTGTTCACGCGAAACGGCAGCAGGCGGTTGATGTCTGCATCGAGGTCCAACAGCCCCTTGTCCCTCAGCTGCAATAGCACAATCCCGAGGATCGGCTTGCTGATGGAGGCAATATTCATCGGCGTGTCGGCCGTCATCGGCCTTCTGGCCTCAACATCCGCATAGCCGTAGCCCTGTAAATGCACGACTTGCCGGGCGCGCACCACGGCAATGGCGATGCCGGGGATGGCCTGCTCGTCGATCAGGGCGGTAACAAAGGCGTCGAAGTCTTTGGCGTCGGCCGAGGCGAGCTTCTGCCGGGGGGCGAGCGCCCAGAACAGCAGCGCCGCCAGCGAGACGACGAGGATTATATAGGCGGTTTTTTTCATGATCGCGGAGACCCGAGTTCGAACAGATCCCAGAAACGATCTGCCATACTTTTGTTGCTAAGAGCGGCCATGGCGATGTCGAGCACGTCACCCAGATCGGTGCCAATGTCCCGGTTCAGCCTGTCGAAGACCTCGGCGGCTTCCACGTTGTACTGATTGAGATAGACGGCCTGGGTCTGGCCAATATCTGTCAGGATATACTCAACACGGCGCCTGTCGGTCTCGTCGGTGCGCGTTGCGACGATGTTGAGCCTGCCAAGCGTACTAAGGTGTTGGGCAACGGTCTGATGCGGGTGCGCCAAAGCTCGCGCCACTTCGGTTACCGAGGCCGGCCCGCGTTTGCCCAGACAGAGCAATGTGGATGAACAACTGACCGGGAAAATCATGCCTTTGTGGGCATAGACCTCGGTCACCTGACCCTGGATCAGATATGCGAGGTCGAGCAGTTTTTTGGCCGTATAGGCCTTTTGGATGATGGCGTTGTCATAGAAATCTCGCTGGCTCATGCTATTCGCATAGCAATGCGCAGGGTATTGCGCAATGGCCTGCGGAATCCGATCCGCCTGCCCACTTGACCTACTTTTGGCAGAATGAATGATGTCTCAAAAGCCACTCGAAAGCCTATGCCATTCAGTCATCTATCAAGATGTAACCGCGGTCGCTGGCAATGCGGGGAGCGGCCTATGTTGACACCGAAGCGAACTTTCAGCAGAACTGCAGTTAACAGCCTTCGCAGTCCGCCTGATGGCCATCTGGCACCCTACATCATCTCGACGATGCGATGCGAAGTGCGCTATTCAGTTGCCGCTATGTTTATGGCGCTCTCGCTGCTTCTTTTGCTTCAGGCTCAAGCCGCGTCTCGGGGTGAACCTGCTTCCGCCGACATCGTGGTGCTTGGCGAGACGCTGAAGGCAATCCGCTTCTCCGGCGGGGTCGACAAGCATGGCCGCGTTCGGTGCAAGGTCAAACGCTCGAGCGGAGATCCCGGACTGGACAGGCTGCCGTGCCGGGCCGTTTATGAGTGCGCCGAGCGCAGCCTCAAAACCCAGGTCGAAGTGCAGGGGTGCATGGATGAACGGCTTGGAGCCTACGTCAAGATGCTGGGCGCGGGAGATCCCCTCTAACTTGACCAGGCTTGTAGCCTCAATCGTAGATCGCCTTTCCGCGTGCTAACCCGAATGGCCTCGCGCTGTCCGAAAGGGGACCCGCTTAGTCCGGATCGAGCAGTCGTGATCCGATGTCGATTTTTTGGTGAAGAACGCGAACGACGTCGATCGCGTCAGACGTCTCCCGATACACGATGAGATGCGAGCCGGCCCGGTACCGCGGCGCGGGCACAGGGTCGCCCGATTCTGCTGCCATAGAGGTTATGACATGGCTCCAGCCTTCGATTTTCGCGCGATGTCCATGGACATGACGGCTGTCAGTGGCAGCGGCCCGAATGTCGGATTGAAGTTGCGATCAATCCCGCGCGGGCCAAGACCGGTCATCGTCTCCGGCACCAACCCTGTACCCAACATCGCCGTGCGCAATTCGCGCGGCTTTAGGAACATGGTGGGGTCAACCACTGCAGCCGCCCTGGCACAAGGTTCTTGAGCGTGCTCACGTAGCGGACATCGTCCGACCACCACTGGTCCGCGACCTTGTCATAGATGGTCAGGCGATTACGCATCCGGACCAGGGGTTTTCCCCGTATCAATTGGGAATGACCGCGGATGACTTGCGGACACGGCGCACGTGCGAGCGGTAGAGCGCAGGCGCAAACACATAATCATAGGCGAGGCTGGCAAGCTGCTTAATCACTGGCAACCCCATGAGCTTTCCAAGCAGCCGATAGCGAGGCATCTGGGCCCACAGAACCAAAAACGCCGGAACGCCGGATATGAGCACGCCATCGTGATGCACATACAACCGGCGTGCCGCCGTATCGTCATCGAGCTCCCAATGGTCCAACGCGTCCGTATTCGCGTCGTCAAACCGGATCGGCAGGCCTGCTTCGCCAGCATATCGGGCATAATGCCCGATTTCGACGTTACAGATCGGGCATTGGGAATTGTAGAGAACCGCTGTGGTCAGATCTTTGTCCATCAGCCTTCGTTAGCGTCAGTTCGGCAAGACGCTATCGCGCACCTCGCCGCAGGACAGAACAGCACACTCTCGCTGTCTTCGACACATCCCGTATGATGATCACTCCACCACGTGGATTTGATCTGCGGTCGAGATGTAGTGGCCGGACATGAGGCACGCCGACGCGCAGTCAGAGGCTGACCTCATGTTTGATGATGGCGCTGGCAATGGCGGCCCCGTAAAAATATGCCGCCTCGAGGCAGGCGCCAAGACACAAATCACCGCCGACGTACAATGTCCCATCTTCACCGCGCAGAAACGGCGCGCCGAGCGGAGCAGTCGTGCGGGCACTCCGCCCGCGGTCTGCAGCAGCGTCACGCGCCGAAGTCGTTGCAACACCGAAGGCGTCTGCCAGCATCGCACGTATGCCGTCGGCAATTTCTCCAAGTGTGTCTTCCAGATGCCGTTCGCTCCGATCGGTTCTGGCCTGCGCCGCCAAGGTGCTCAGCGTGCCCCTGACAATCGCAATGGCAAGATGCGGCGACGAAAAATCCGCTCCTGCCAAACCAGGTTTCATCATGCTGCGCATTGGGTGTTCATTCAAATAAATCGACACTGTTGAAGTCATTCGATAGAAGGAGGCTATTGCCGGAAGGAGCTTCGTGCATGCCGACCTTGCGACAATTCGAGTACCTCGTCGCTGTCGCCGATTCCCAAAACTTCGGTCGAGCGGCAGTTGCCTGCCATGTGTCGCAACCGACGCTCAGTCAGCAACTGCGCGCACTTGAGCAACGTCTCGGTATGACATTGATCGAGCGAAATTCGTCGGGTGCGCAGCTGACGCCGATCGGCCGCGAGATCACGGATCGCGCGCGGCGGCTGATCGTTGAGGTCAAGGACATAAGCTCGCTCGCCCGGCGCTCTGGCGAGCTCGTCATGGGCACCCTTCGCCTTGGTGTCACCCCAACTCTCGGTCCCTACCTCTTGCCAAGGATCGTGGCAGCACTTCACCGCGAGCAGCCAGATCTGCGGCTGTATATCCGGGAAGGTATTCCCGAGGAACAGGCACTCGAACTTTCGCGTGGCTCCCTGGACATTCTTCTCGGCCCATTGCCGATCGTCGGGGACAGCCTCCACGTCATGCCATTGTTTCGCGAGCAACTGGCAATCGTCGCGGCTCCTAATCACCCGCTCTCACGACTGCCGGAACTGACGCTGCGAGACCTAGAAGGGGCGCAGGTTCTCAGCCTCGAGTCGCGTCACCACCTCCACCGCCAGGTCGCCGCGATCTGTTTGGATCTGGGAATGGTATTGCTCCGGGATTATGAGGGCACGAGCCTCGATTGCGTGCACCAGATGGCCGCCTCCGGGCTTGGGCTGGCTATTCTTCCGGAGCTATACATTGAGTCAGATGTCGGCGGACTGGCAGGGATCCAAGTGCTCCGACCGCAAGGATGGCACTATACCCGCCACATTGCAGCGGCCTGGCGGTCAGGTGCGGCGTATGGCGACGCGTATCGCGCAATTGCTCTACGCATTCAGGCGGACGCTCAGCGGCTTGTTAAAGAAATTAATTCAATTTGATGCCGTCCATAGGCTCAGGCTATCATCGACCTTGCAAAATTGGATTGGTACGCGATTACAGCGTCCCGTAAATGTCCATTGCGGGCCGGGCCCCCCTGGCAGTTGTTATCCCTGATAACTGCGATGTCGGACCGCATCGGGCTGGCTCGATTCAAGTCCCTCCCTCCAGACTTGCGTCTTTGCCGGCCCGATCCTCCCATCATCACCTGGAGACAGCCCGTGTCCGATTCAGACCACCGCCTATTGCAAACACTAACCCAGCTTGAGTCCAGAATACGCAGCGAACAAAGTTCGCGAGCACCAAATGCGTGGTGGCTCTTGCGACTAAAAAAGCTTCGGCTGGCAGCCAAGGATCGTTTGAGCCGACTGCGCGGCTTTCGCTCGCAGAGCAAGGTATGAGTCATGCGAAACCCTGCAACAGTTGCGGCGATGGCCTGCCCGGTCTGCTCGACCGGGCTTACGCTCTCCGATCGGTCAGGCATCGAGATCGATTATTGTCAAGCCTGCCGAGGTGTTTGGCTGGACCGAGGCGAACTCGACAAGATTATTGAACGAAGCAGCTCGTATATTGAACCAAAAAATCAGGGCGGTGACCACAGACGACCGAACGAAAAGCCGATCTCCTATGCAAGCGGCGATGATGATGATCACTATCGCCGGAAAAGCCGGAAGAAATCGTTTTTTTCAGAACTGTTCGACTAAACTCGAAACCGTATCCGGTGATGGCCGTGGCAAAGTCCTTGACGATTTGACCGATGCGTTCGGTTCTTCGACGTGGATTTTTCGCATGATAATATGAGAGAGCCAGTCGTTTCCAACAATTGACATAAAGGGTCGGTCTTTGAGGTGAATACGCATTGGAGCGAAATCGATGAAAGTAATGGCCATTCATCTGTTATTATAACCCGAATACAGCATAGTGATTTTATTTAGGGAGTTGTTCGGCGCGCCAACCAGCACCATTTGGCCGTCGATCTTGAGCCGACCCAGAACGGCGAGCTTTATCTCGAGGCTCCCCGGCTTCCAGACCAGACTTTCGCCTCCAAAGCCTTTTTGCGCTGAAAATCACATCGCTCAAAAATGCCAAGGTTTGTTGTTATCGACCAATCAATGGGCGCCAGAAGTTCGGACACATCAATTCAAGGACACTCTATGGCGCAACTGCTTTTTGCCGGCTTTATTGCCCTGATAACCCCTGTCGCCGCGATGTCGGCGTGTGCGCCATTGAAATTACCACCAGAAGGATCCGGGCGATCGGACATTGTGACGGCGGTCATGCCAGCGGTCGTGCAGGTGCAGGCGCGGTTTGGCCCGGACACCAATGAAAGTTACGAAGAAGCCCTTGGCGACGCGATACGGGAAACCCAGGCCAGTACCCGGCAATCGCTTGGCAGCGGCTTTGTGGTTTCCGGCGATGGGCTGGTGGTGACAAACGAGCATGTCGTGGCGCAGGCCAAACAGATCACGGTGCGCCTCGCCGATGGCAGCCTCAGAGGCGCAATTCTTGTCGGCAGTGACGAGCGAACCGATATCGCCCTCCTGCGCATGGAAGCTCTGGCACGCTGCTACCCCGCGTTGACATGGGCGGATAGCGACAAAGCTCGCGTCGGTGAAGATATCACGGCGGTTGGCTCGCCCTTCGGGCTCGGCGGCTCGGTATCTGCGGGGATCATTTCTGGCCGCGGCCGAACGCTGGGCGATGGGCCCTATCACGATTTTCTGCAGATCGACGCTGCCATCAATCAAGGCAATAGCGGCGGGCCTCTGCTTGACACGCGCGGGCGAGTTGTTGGCATCAACACCGCCATCCTCGCGCCCGCGGGTGGCAATATCGGCATCGGCTTTTCGCTGCCCGCGGCCATGGCGCAGCGCGTAATCGCCGAGTTGCTGGTGCAAGGCAAGGTTAGCCGTACGCAACTGGGCCTGAGTGTGGAGAGCTTGACCGGCGATATCGCCGAAGCTCTCGGGCTGACGTCGAGCAACGGGGTGCTGGTTATCGGTGTCGAGCCGGGCAGCCCGAGCGATCGCGCCGGAATTGTTGCTTCCGACGTCGTGCTGTCCGTGGACGGCCGTGCTGTTGCCGGCATGGGTGCACTCTCGGCAGAAGCGGCGACTTTCGAGGCTGGTCGCGCTGTCCAGTTGCAACTGTGGCGAGATGGCAAGCCACTTTCGCTTCAACTGCTTCCCGCTGCAAAGCCCGACGCTGCATTTCGCGCGATGGAGCTGGCGAGCGAGGCAACTCCAGACTCGTTCTTTTCGCTGGCTGGCCTTCGGCTCGCCGGAACAACGAAGAGCATGAATGAAGTTGCAGGGCAGGCGGTATCGGCCGGGGGGCTGATTGTGGTTGCAGTGTTACCGAACAGTCCAGCCGCTGCGCGGGGAATTGCTGCCGGCGACATCATCATCGGGCTGGCCGGCAAACCTCTGGCGTCGACCGAACAGTTCACCGATGCAATTTCCGCCACACGTCAGGCAGGCAGGCGCAACATACTTGTGACGCTTCTCCACGGCAAGAATATGGAGTGGATGGCCCTGCCTGTCGATCCAGAGGACTAACCATCTTGCTAAGTTTCGCATGACCACTTCTCATTTGCTGCGTCCACAGATTGTGGCAAGGCAATGCTGCATTCTCGTCCGGAGGCGTTTGGGCATAGTGCCGGAGGTGCTATCGGAACATCCGATTATAATGGGGGTGGAGGGACCGGCCGGATCTCGCCGGCGAGATGGACCATGCTGAGGAAGTATTCGGCGAGTTGGTCGTAGCGGGTGGCGATGGCTCGGTTGATTTTCAGGTGGTCGAAACCGGGGCATGGCAAGCCCCACCTCATAGCCAAGGCGTTTGCGACGGCATTGGAAAGCGCCTTCGACACAGTAGGTCGCTCCCAAGCCGGGGCCGCGATTGCGTCGTCGACTCCAGAGCTCAAGATTTACGAAGGCCCGGTAGTCCAGCACAGCAAGGGATCTGGCATCGGCCCGCCCCTTAAACGCGAGGCATCGGACAAAATGCTGAAAACCATTGTTTCCAGCGCGCCGATAGAAAGCTGGGCGGGACCGATCCTTGGCCCAGTCCAGATAAGGCCAGCGCGACCATTGGGATATAGACAACGTTAAGTGGAACAAAACGAGAAGCCGGCCTGGCCATTGCCCTGCCCTGTGCCAAGACAGCTAGGCCGGACCCCGACAAATGAGCTCCCAGATGCTCGCCGGCTTGTCGACCGCAAGGCTCGAACAGCGCTGTTCTGCAAGCTGTGTTCGGGACAGGCTGATGCGGCGGCCGGCCGGCCCTGACATCTTTCCTGTAACGACTATCTCGTCGGGATCGGTATCGGCATCGGCATCAGGCAGCACATCCTGGCCACGCGCCAGTCGATTGGACTCATCGGGGGTGCCGCCAATCTGAACCGCAACGGCCTTGAATGATAGCGGCCCGATGACCAGCGGTTTTGCCAATACAAGGCGTCGCACCGGTCGCCGCAGTTGATAACCCAATGTCTCCAGCCATGGCCGTCCTTCAAGGCGCCCGCCCAGAATCTTGACCAGATCGGCGGCCAGCGATTTGGAAACCAGCGGCAGCTGCCAGCTTTTCTGTATTGCGGCGTCGACCTGGAAGCTTGCCATTCCAGGCAGTTCGGTGGCGCCTCTTGACGACCGTCCGCGAGGGACGACCAGCTTCAGTCGAACCGGTCGCGCTCCGGCTTCCTCGGGCGACAGTCGAAGGCGCAGTCGGTCGTGCGGGAGCGAGCTCAGCTCGATACTCCCGCTGAACAGTTCCCCGTCGTATCCACGCAGCCATAAGATATTCGTGGCCGCACCGCGCATTAGTGCAACGACCGTCTCGCGGGCGCCGCTCGCTTCGGCCGTCTTGCGGCCTGCATAAGTAATGGCCGCCTGTCGCGCGCCGCTGCCCAGCCCTAGGCGCATCGCGGCGACTTCGTTTAGCAACACGCCCGGAAGATCGCCGGTGTCGAGCGCCAGTTCGACATTCTTTCCCGCAATCTTAACAAGCAAGGGATTGCTCGGCTGCAATTCGACCCATCCGTCGGGCGATATCGCCGGCGCTGTTGCGACACTGATAGGGGTAGAAGGAGAGCCCTGCGAAGTTTGGGGAGCCAGCGGCGTTTCCATCGACCTGTTCGTGTTCGCCAGCTTATCTCCCGAAAAGCGCACCGCTCCCGCAATCTGTATGTTCGAAGGCGATGCAGGCCCTGTGCAATAAAACGCTATGGACATCTCCTGCTTGTCGACGACCAAAGAGTTACAGCCCTGCTCCTCGAGCTGGGCGCGCGACAAGGTCAGCACAATCGTCGGTTTCTCTCCGGTCTTCGGCCGTGGCTGCCGAGCCGGCATCGCGACAACTCGCGCAGCGAGGGCGCTAAATTGCAATCTGCCAAGCTGCAGTGGCTGGGCCAGTTCAAAGCGACGAACTTTGTGGCGGATGCCTAGGCCGGCCTCTTCTTCCCACTCCTCGCCGGTGAATCGGCCCGCGATGACAGACTTCAGGTCAACGCCAGGTGCTGAGCTAATGAGGGGCAACAATGTCCTGATCGACGGGTTCAAAGTGACGGCAAGCCGAGCGGGCGAGAGATTAACGAGGCCATAGGCGGTGCTATCGACACTGCCGGCCAACGGCATCCGCAATGCCAGCGGCGCCTCATTGCTTCCGATCTTCAGCCTCACCCGATGATGCGGTACCGCCATGATGCCGATGGTGCCGTGGAGCGGCAGCGTCAGTCGTCCCGGAAGCCAGTAAAGTTGCTGCTCACGTTTCAAACCCGCGATTTCCAGCATGGCGCCGGCTCGACGGCCGGTAAGCTTGGACGTGCCGTCGAGTATCAAATCTGCTTTGGTCGTGGCGCCAGACCGCAGCCCGAGCTGTTCCACAAAGCTGTCGTTCAACGTGACTTGATCGACGGTGCCGACAACAAACGAGAGCTCTGCGGGCTGGCCGGCGATAGTGACATGAACAGGTTCGTCGAGCGCAATCTCGAACACTGGCGGCTCCGACGCATTTGCGGTGGTCGGCCGGCCGAAGTCCCACAGCAACAAGAGCAACAGGAGGCGATGGAACACCGTTCACCTCCTTCGCTGAGACAGAAGCTTTTCAGCATCGGGCCTGAGTTCGCCTTTCGGCGTTACCTGCCGGTACAGCGTCTGCCGCGTGACCCCGATCTCTGCACTCAGGTCGGCAATCTTGGTTTCCGGCTGTCCCAAGGCTACTTGGGCGAGTCGCAGTTTTGCGACCGTCATCTTGAACGGCCGCCCACCGTTGCGGCCGCGGGCCCGCGCCGCCACAAGGCCGGCGTTGGTGCGCTCGACGATCAGCTCCCGCTCGAATTCGGCCAAAGCGGCAAAGAATGCAAACATCAGCCGACCGTTGGCGGTGTTTGTGTCGATCGACGCGCCCGGGCCGGTAAGCACCTTCAGCCCGACGCCGCGGGCGTTAAGGCCCTGCACCACGTCGACCAGGTGCTTAAGGTTGCGCCCGAGGCGGTCCAGTTTCCAACGGACCAGCGTGTCGCCTTCACGCAACGCCTTCAGGCAGGCATCGAGCCCGGGCCGATCGTCGCGCTTGCCGGCTGCGCGATCCTCGTAGAGCTGGTCGCCAGCGACGCTGGCTTCGATCAGAGCATCGCGCTGCAGGTCAGTCACCTGGCTGCCGTCGGCTTTCGAGACCCGCATATAGCCGATCAGCACGCTTTGTCCTCCCAATCTGTCGTGTCACGTAAACGTCCGTTTGCAAACGGGTGACAGCGGACCCCTCCCAATCCGTCGCAATGCCACGCCCCCTGCCCTTCCGCCCGTGCCTCGCTACCTTCCGGATCGGACCCACCGACAGCTGTGTCTCGATCAGCGCGACCGAGATGTGGCGCGGCACGCGAGACCAGATATGCTGCCTCAGCAAGCGCTGGCCATTTCGAAGCGCGCAGTTCTGTCAGGACGCCTGCAGCGATCGCCGGCGCCGACGCGGCGGTGCCTGGTCCACTCTGCGGAGGCCCGCCGGCGCGCGAGATCCACGCCTCAAACGTCGCGTCTGTGAACAGATAGCCGGCGGCAGCAAGTTATCGCGCCAGGTTCTGACAGTTGAAAACCTCACTATTGACAGCCTGACTTTGTGCCGCCAAGTTACAATGCCGGAAGGAAATCCGGTGTCTTAATAGAGGATTTTGTCAATGCGCAAGATCAAGGACGTATTCTTTAAAAAAGAATTGACTAGCCGACTGGAGACGATGGGGCAGGTTGCCGAGGTCACCAAGGGCGGCGCTGGATGGATGATCGAAGGTTGGTCGACTCGGTCGCAAAAGGGCTGGAAGTAAGTCTAAGTGGCCGCCTGCCTGCCAACAGCACATCAGGCCTGGTGAGCAGGCGGCCATTGCGGGGCATTGGGGCCAAGAGCTGCTGTCTCCCTTTACATCCGGCTGGGTAGAACGCGTAAGCTGAGCTGCTTTTGCATCGTTGCCGCTTATTTGGACACCGGAATCAATTTATTCTGCAACCAGCGAATGTCGATGCAAAGACGCATTTGCAACCGCGAATTCAAGCTCGCGGCGGCAGATTGGCCTGATCCGCGGCGCCTTGGCAAGAAACAGGCGCTTGCAGGAGCGCCGGCGCAATTGATGTTCGCAAAAGCGCCTCGATAGCTGGTGTCCGGGTGCAGGCGAATTGCAACTCCGATGGACCGGTTGCGAAACGCAGGTCGATTTGCACAGGTTACGGGGGGGCAATATGACGTCGCCGCGCTTTTTGTTGAGCGAAACAGCGTACATGGCCATGTGCGACGACCAGATGGTCTTTATGGACGCCAGAAACGGTCAATACCTGCTTCTTTCCGGCGCCGACACCGGATACGTCAGTCCTATCATCGCAACACCCGGATCGAAATGCGAGCTGTTTGAAACGATAAGAGTCTCAACGGAAGCCCTCGAAGTCGCTGCTGAACTTCAGAAACGAGGACTTCTGACCGCAGAAGCGACAGGGAAACCCTATCGTCCCGTTGTCTATCAGCAGGTGGTGCGCGAAATTCCCCGAATCGTGAGGACGGATCAACCAGAGCCCGGCATCAGGGACATTGCCCGTTTTGCAACGGCCTTGCTGATGGCCCGCATGATGATCAAGACCAAGTCGATAGATCGTATTACCAAGACTGTACATGGCTGGAAAACTGCGTCGCGTGCGAAGCCGGAGCTGCAGGAATTCTCTGAAGCTCTTGAACTGTACAGGCGGACCAGGCCGCTTTTCATGACGGTGGAAAACAACTGCTTTGTCGAAACATTGTGCATGTTGGCCCATTTCAGGAATTACGCCTCCGCTTTGACCTGGCGGATCGGGGTTCGGCTGCAGCCATTCAGGGCGCATGCCTGGTTGCAGTGGGGTGATTTCGCCGTTGATGACGAGGCTTGCACGATTCACGAATATACCGTGATCATGGAGATCTGATTGTATCGCTATATTGCCTTCAGTACCACACCGAGATCAGAAGCGACTCGATCGCAGATCGTCGAGTTGATGGACAATATAGAATCTTGCCAAATTCGGAAGTGGCAGAAGATACATGACACACATGATCTGTTGATCTGGCATTGCAGCGCCGAACACACCACCGGCAGCCCCCTGGTGCTGGAAGACGGGACAATCCTGCTTGGAAAGACGTTCAGCAGAGCGGCCGGGTTTCCCGAATGGCGGAACGATCCAGCTTTGACCTCTGCAACTGGCGGCTCGTTGCGCGACCGTGTCGCCTGGCTGTTCGAGAATATCTGGGGTGATTACGTCGGCTTCCGTGCCAGCCACGGGCACGAGGATCTGCAGGTGTTCCGTGATCCATGCTGGGGCTTGCCCTGTTTCCATCTCTGCTGGCGCGGCACGGACGTATTTGCTTCCAACGCCGAAGTGTTCACCCGATTGCCAAGGCAGCGGTTCAACATTGATTACAGCGCCATTGTGGGCGCTGCCGTGCTTCCCAATGTCAGCAAGTTGGGCACCGGATTGCGTGAAGTCGACACGGTCTTGCCCGGAGAGCTTTCGACATTTTCAGGGGAGCGCAAGCGCGAGTACCTGTGGGATCCGGTCCGCCTGGCTGAAAATCCGCTGACGCTGCCGCTCGACGACATCGCGGCGCAATTGCGAACCATCCTGGATGCCGTCACCAAAGCCTTGACGAGGCGCCATACCAAAATCCTGCACAACCTCGGGGGGCTCGATTCGTCGATTGTTCTCGCCTCGCTGGCCGAGACGCGGGCGAGCGGTTCTTTTGCCTGTGTCACCCATTACAGCGATTCCTTTCGCGGCGACGAGCGACACTATACGCGCGCGATGGCGCAGCACGTCGGGGCCGACTTGATCGAGACGCGGCTTGATCCGTCGCGGGTCGACCTCGAGGTTCTGGAGCGACAGGAGCTCGGGCCCTCACCCTCCAGCGTATTCGATTGTCTGCAGATGGCCGGGGACCTTTACGGCCTGGCACGCGATCATGGCATCGACGCGTTCACCTATGGCTTCGGGGGCGACAGCGTTCTCTATCACATGCCGGGAATTCTTTCGGCCCTCGACCATGTCAGCTTGCGTCAGCCCCTGGCGCAACTGCCGCGCGTCGTGCTGGATGCGGCACAATATGGCGGCAGGTCGATGGCGCGCACGGCCGGCAGTGCGGTGCTGGAGCGCTTCCGGCCGCTCGATTGCAGCAGCTATGTGCTCGGCCTGATACCGCCGCAACCCCGAACGCAATTTCTCAATCAGGACCTGGTGGATGTCGGCACTCTCAAGGCCGGTCTTCATCCCATGCTGCACCCCCCGAAGAATTTCCCGAAGGGCAAATATCTTCAGCTGGTTACATCGGCTTTTTTGAATATCGACTATCACCTGTCACAGCCCGGCTATCCCGAGGTGGACCGAATCTACCCAATTCTAGCGCAGCCAGTTCTGGAACTGTGTCTGCGTCTGCCGACCTGGCAGCAGGTCTGTGGGGGAATAGACCGTTATGTTGCCCGCATTGCATTCAAGGACCGGCTTCCGGCCGCCATTGTCGGCCGCGTCAGCAAAAGTACACCGGAAGAAATCTATGATCAGGTGTTCCTGAAAGAATGCCCAAGGCTTCAACAAACCTTGCTGGACGGGATATTGGTACGAGAAGGCATCCTGTCGAGACCGTTGGTTGAAAAGGCGCTGGCTGGTCAAGAGCAGGAACTGCCGGCTTCAAAGGCGGCTCTGCTGCAATTCCATGATTGGGAGGTCTGGGCCAGGCGCTGGCAATCTGCCGGGCAACCCTGACAGCTTCCAGGAGGCGTTGACAAATTCACGCATCCACAACCGGATTGAGACGAGGTGGATGAAGCCGAGGTAGCTGTCCGCAGTCTTGTCATTGAGGTGGTCCCGGATTCTTGGACAGGGCGTTAAGCGAACTGCGTCGCCAAACTGTCGAAACAGGCGGGACCAGCTCACTGCAGCATCTGTAAATAACGCCAAAGCTTTCTGATACGGCATCATAAGCAGTTCGGTCGCATTGGAGACCGCGGTCAGAGCGCATCAAACGCCAACGCGATGGCGCCGAGTGGCCCGGCATCATTACCAAGGCCAGGACGACAAACCATCTCGTCCAACAAGCTCGCTGTGCCATGGCCGTAGTATCCGGCTAGCCGCACGGCAACAAGTGGAGGCAGCTTCTCGAAAAGACGCGGCTGCCCCACCGCAACCCCACCCCCAATGACAATCTTTTGCGGCGATACAGTAAGAATGAGTGTGCCGACTGCTTCAGCCAGATCGGCCGCGACCGCTTCCCAGACGGGATGTTCGATCGAGAACCGGCTGGGGTCGTCGCCGGTACGAGCGGCGATGGCAGGGCCGCTGACAAGCCCTTCCAGGCAGTCGCCATGAAAGCGGCAGACGCCTGGAAAACTGTCACCGGGCAGACGGCGGATGCGGATATGGCCGAATTCGGGGTGCATCGCGCCGTGAAGCGGACGGCCATCGACGACGATCCCAACTCCGACCCCAGTGCCGATGGTCATATACACATGCACGCTGGCCTCGCGGGAGGCTCCCCAGCGGCCTTCTGCAAGCGCAGCACCATTCACATCGGTATCGAACCCGATGGGCACATGAAACCGCTGGCGGAAATGATCGAGAACGGACGTATCGGCCCAGCCCGGCTTCGGTGTATTGGTGATGCACCCATATTCGGCGGCTCGGTGATCGACGCACACGGGACCGAAGCTGCCAATGCCGATCGCTGCGAAATCCCCGTGCACCGCTTGTGAACGCAATAGCCAGCAGGACAGCGCATCAAGCGTCGGGGCCGGCGTTGTGGTGGGCAGCTGGATACGGTCGATGATGCTATAGCCGCGTGCCACGACGGCAATGGACTTTGTTCCGCCGAGTTCAACACCCGCAAAAAGAGGATCGCTCATCGATCTTCAATCCGACTTGTGCAATGGGGCTGCGGGGCTGCTAGTGGCATCCATGATCCGAACTCTCACCGATCTCGCAAAGGCTACTGGTCTCTCGAAGTCCACCGTCTCCCGGGCGCTCGCAGGCAACCCGGTCATCGCGATCGAAACGCGCCGCCGCGTTGCCGAACTCGCCACACAGCATGGTTTTCAGATCAACCAGACCGCGCGGGCGTTGCGGATTGGCAAGGCGCAGGCGATCGGTGTCGTGCTTCCGCTCGGCCATGAAACCGGGCAGCACCCGTCGGATCCCTTCTTCATCACCATGGTCGGCCATCTCGCCGATGCGCTCACCGACCGCGGCCAGGACCTGCTGCTGAGCCGGGTGATCCCCGCCGACGACGGCTGGCTCGATCGGATTGTCGCTTCGGGTCGTACCGATGGCATCATCATCATCGGCCAGTCGGACCAGGGTGCCATCATCGACCGGGTGGCGGCGCGGCATCGGCCGCTGGTTGTCTGGGGCGCACATCTGCCGGGACAATCCTATTGCTCGGTTGGCACCGACAATCTGCGCGGGGGTGCCCTCGCAACGACGCACCTGCTCGCCGCAGGCCGCCGTCAACTGGTATTCTATGGCAATCCGAAGGTGCCGGAGATCGGTTTGCGGCTCGAAGGGCACGCCAATGCCTCTGCCGAAGCCGGCCTTGGCGTGCGCATGGTGCCGGTGCCAATGACGCCCGAAGCCGCCTATGCCATGATCGCCGCCGATCTGGCGCAAGGCGCGCCGATCGATGGCATCGTCGCAGCCTCCGACACCATCGCAATGATGGCAATTCGTGCTCTTGCCGAGCGGAACCAGTCGGTGCCGGGCGATGTGGCGGTGGTCGGTTATGATGATGTGACGCTCGCCGCGCACACCAACCCACCATTGACCACGGTGCGCCAGGACCTGAAGCAGGGGGCCGATCGCCTCGTAGACCTGCTGTTCCGTCGCATGGCCGGCGAGGACACCGAATCGGTGATACTGCCGCCCGAGCTGGTGGTGCGCGGCTCGAGTCATGACGGCTGCGCCACGCTGCCGGGCTGAATGCGCAATGTTGCAAGACCTGCAACAAGCATGAGGCCACCCGACAGCATCAGCACATTGCGCGGGTCCCCACCGAGCAGCGGCGAGTAGATGAGCGGCATTGTCAGGCTTTCGACAAGCATCGGCACCACGATGAACATGTTGAAGATGCCCATGTAAATGCCCGTGCGCGCGGGCGGTACGGCGTTGGCGAGCATGATATAGGGGCAGCCCATCATGCTCGCCCAGCCTATGCCGATGCCGAGCATGGGGAGCGCCAGCAGCAGCGGATCGGTGATGCCCGGTACCGTGAGGATCGCGGCGCCCGAAATCGCAAGCGCTGCAGCATGGACGCGCGGCGCACCCAGCTTGCGCGTGAGCGGCACCATCGCGAAGCCCGCCAGAAACGCGACGAAATTGTAAAAAGCGCCGGCCTGCCCGGTCAGCAGCACGGCATCCCTGAAGCCGGCCGTCGCCGGATCCCCGGTCCCGAACACCGAGCGGCCGATGGCGAGCGCAATATACTGCCAGTAAGCGAACATCGCGAACCACTGGCAGAGCATCGGCAACGCCAGCCGGCGCATGACCGGGGGCATGTCGTGCACCGCCGAAACGATATCCGCTGCAGCGGTGCGCGCCGAAAGTGGCTCGCTGCGCATTACGGCAATGGCGCCGGCACCAAGCGGCAATTCGGGTACCCGCCACACCGACCAGTAGATCGTCGTGATCGACAGAAAGGCGCCGATCACGAACGCAATGCGCGTGATGACCGGAATGCCATTGGCATCGACCATGTCGCTGCCGATGCCCCACCAGACCAGCAGCGACGGGGTGAGATAGGCAAAAGTCTGCGCCAGCCCGGTGAAGCTCGCCTGGGTGAGATAGCCGAGCGGTCGCTGGTCGGCGTCGAGCCGGTCACCCACATAGGCGCGATAGGGCTCCATCGTCACATTGTTGGCGGCATCGAGAATCCAGAGCAGGCTGGCCGCGACCCACAATGCCGGGCTGTAAGGCATGGCGAACAGGCAGAGGCTGCACAGGATGGCGCCGATGAGGAAATAGGGCGTCCGCCGCCCCCAGCGACTGACGGTGCGGTCAGACAGCGCGCCGATGATCGGCTGCACGAGCAACCCCGTCACCGGCCCTGCCAGCCAGAGCAGCGGCAGGCTGGCCTCCTCGGCGCCGAGATAGCGATAGATCGGCGCCATGTTGGCTTGCTGCAGCCCGAAACTGAACTGCAGGCCCAGAAAACCAATGTTCATGTTGACGATGGACAGCAGCGACAGCTTGGGGCGAGGCGCTGCCGGCGTCGCGGCAAAGCCGGCTTCGTCAAGCGTCACACTGGGTCCCGCAGCCATCATCCCTCCCCAAATGCCGATTCCGGCCTATTGACGCCAAGGCTATGCGCAACTGCAATCGGTTGCAAGAATATCGTTGCAATCGATTGCAGAGTCAGAATAGCGTGTCTCCAAGCCCGGAAAACGGGCGCAACTGGGGAGGATGCGATGACAGGTTTGCGAACGCTTCTGCTGGCAGGTGCAACAGCCTTGGCCCTGAGCCCGGGGCAGGCGCAGGAAACCATGCCGCCGCCACCGCCACCGCCACCGACACCGGCGGTAGACGAGGGTGAACTCGTGGTCACTGCCATCGCGCGCGGCGCCGACAGGCTCACCACGTCGATCTCGGTCAGCTCGATCGGCGCCGAGGCCATCCAGCAGAACGCCCCGCGCTCGGTCGCCGAAGTCTTCCGCAATCTGCCCGGCATCCGCGCCGAGGCTTCGGGCGGAGAAGGCAATGCCAACATCTCGGTTCGCGGGCTCCCGGTCGCGTCGGGCGGCGCCAAGTTCCTGCAGTTGCAGGAAGATGGCCTGCCGGTGCTGGAATTCGGAGACATCACCTTCGGCAATGCCGACATCTTCCTGCGCGCCGATTTCTCGGTGGCGCGTGTTGAATCGGTGCGCGGCGGCTCCGCCTCCACCTTCGCCTCCAACTCGCCCGGCGGTGTCATCAACCTCATCTCGAAGACCGGCCGCGAGGAAGGCGGTGCCATCCAGGGCACGATCGGCCTCGATTATGGCGAATATCGACTCGACGCCGATTATGGCGGCCGGCTCGGCGAAGGCTGGCTCTATCATGTCGGCGGCTTTTATCGCCAGGGCGAGGGTCCGCGATCCGCAGGCTATGATGGCAACAGGGGTGGCCAGATCAAGGCCAATATCACCCGCGAGTTTGCCGAGGGCTATGTCCGCGTCTACGGAAAATATCTGAACGACCGCGCCATCGGCTATCTGCCCAATCCGGTGCGCGTCACCGGCACCGATGCCAATCCGCGCTACGAGAACATCCCCGGTTTCGACATCAACAACGACACGCTGCACAGTCGCAACTTCACCACCGTGCGCACCCTCGACGGCGAAAACCGCCCGACCATCCGCGATATCCGCGATGGCCAGCGCCCGCTGGTCTGGTCGGGCGGCTTCGAGGCATCGGTCGATTTCGCCGAGGGCTGGAACATCATCAACCGCTTCCGCCTGTCCGACATTTCGGGGCGCTTCATCTCGCCCTTCCCCGGCGCGGTTGGCGATGCCCAGGCCACAGCCGACAGCATCGGCGGCCCCGGCGCGCAGCTGCGCTTTGCCAGCGGCCCGCAAGCCGGCCAGGCGATCACCAACCCCGCCAGCCTTGGCGGCAACGGCCTCCTCGCCAGCATCGTGCTCTTCGATGTCGAGCTCAACAGCCTCAACAACATCACCAACGACCTGCGGCTGACCAGGAGCTTCGATGCCGGCGCTGCCGAGATCGATATCACCGCCGGCTTCTATGCCAGCCGGCAGGATATCGACACCGCCTGGCTGTGGACCTCACATCTGCTCGAAGTGCGCGGCAACGGCGATGCGGCGCTCATCGATGTCTTCAACGCCAGTGGCGCGCCACAGACCGATGCCGGCGCGGTTGCCTATTCCGCCAGCTTCTTCGGCAATTGCTGCCGGCGGCGCTACGACCTGCGCTACACGACCAACGCCCCGTTCGTCTCCGGCACCGCGCGCTTCGCCGATCTCACCCTCGATGCCAGCCTTCGTTATGATTTCGGCCGCGCACGTGGGCAGGTTTTCGGGGCCGATCTCGGCGGCGGCCGGGTGGGCATAACAGCGGCAGACCTGAACGCCGATGGCCGCATCTCGGTGCCTGAAACCCGGGTCGGCACCATTCCCTATGAGGCTCCGTCACCCCTCAACTATGATTATGATTATGTGTCCTATTCGCTCGGCGCCAACTATCTGGTGACCGACACCGCCGCCATCTTTGCGCGCTACAGCCGCGGCGGCCGCGCCAATGCCGATCGGCTGCTTTTCGGCCCGGCAATCGATACGGTCACCGGCCGCCTGATCGACGCCAATGCCGGTGTCGATTTCGTCCGCCAGGCCGAAGCCGGCGTCAAGTGGCGGCAGGGGGGCGCCACCCTCAACGCGACCGCCTTCCATGCCCGCACCGAAGAGCAGAATTTCGAAGCGACCACCCAACGCTTCTTCAATCGCGAATATCGCGCCTGGGGCGTCGAAGTCGAAGGCGCGCTGCGCCGCGGCGCCTTCCTCCTCACCTCGACCGGCACCTGGACCAGGGCGGAGATCACCAGCGACGTTCTCAACCCCGCCGTCGTCGGCAATCGTCCCCGCCGGCAAGCAGAGTTCATCTACCAGATCAGCCCGCAATACGACACCGAGCTGTTCACCCTGGGCGCCAACATCATCGGTACCACGGCGTCCTTCGCGCAGGACAACAACGCGCTCAAGCTGCCAGGCTTCGCGCAGGTGAACGCCTTTGTGGCAGTGCGGCCACTGCCGCGCGTGATGGTTTCGGTCAATGCCAACAACCTCTTCAACGTCGCCGGCTTCACCGAAGCCGAAGAGGGAAACATCCCTGCCAACGGCATCGTCCGCGCCCGCGCCATCAACGGCCGCACGATCTCCGCGGCATTGCGCTACAGCTTCTGAACGCATGACGACCCACTGGACGGCCACCGCACTGGCTCAACTTGCCACGTCGCAATGGCCGCAAGCGCCGCTCATCAGCGCCGCCGATATCGATGAGCCCATTGTTCCGGGCCATTGGCTGTGGGATTTCTGGCCGGCGCAGCTCGAGGACGGCAGCGTCGCGGAGGTGGAGGGAGGCGCGCTGTGGTTTGCCCTCAGTGCGCCGCATAGTGTCGATCCTCTCGAACGGCACCGCGTCGCGCGCATTCGTCTGCTCCACAAGGGACCGGGTGGCTGGCATGATCTCGGCCTCGCCATGCCGGACGGCTGGTCTCCGGGCAGTCGGGAGTGGTCAGGCAGTGCGGTCTTGCGTGGCCGCGAACTGACTTTGTGGTTCACCGCCGCCGGCCGCCGCGGCGAAACGACGCCGAGCTTCGAGCAGCGACTGTTCGAGGCGAAGGCGCGCGTCGAGCCCGGGCCGCGACTGGAAGAATGGTCACCGGCAACGGAGCTCGTCGCCAGCGACGGCACGATGTACGATCTCGCGCAGGCAGCGACCGGTAGTGTGGGCACCATCAAGGCCTTCCGAGATCCGGCCTGGTTTCGCGATCCGGCAGACGGCAAGGCATGGCTGTTGTTCACCGGCTCAGCCGCAGGCTCGCGGCATACGCACAATGGCGTTATCGGGATTGCCGAACAGGTCGGCAGCGCCTGGCGGTTGTTGCCTCCGCTGGTGAGTGCCGACGGGGTGAACAACGAACTCGAGCGCCCGCATCTGGTTGTGATAGGCGGGCGCTACCATCTGTTCTGGTCGACGCAGTCCAGCGTCTTCGCGCCTGGAGTTTCTGCACCGACTGGCCTGTACGGGATGGTCGCCGATCAAATCAAAGGGCCTTGGCGCCCGCTCGGCGGCAGCGGATTGCTTGTTGCCAATCCGGTTGCGGCACCCGATCAGGCGTATAGCTGGCTGGTCGGTAGCGATGGATCAATTTCGAGTTTTGTCGATGTGCTCCCCGATGGCACATTTGGCGGAATCTTTGCTCCTGAACTGTCGTACTTTCGGCTTTAAATCGGCACTGGCACCAAGTAGGGCCACTGGGCATCCTGACGGTCCGGCTGTCCCCGCTGCTAAAGTTCGGCACAACCCAGGCATCTTCTATCGAGGGAAGATGGCCTTGCTGATTGGGGCCGACGCTTTCCGCGCAACCAAAGCGTTCACCCGTCGTACTGCCAACGGGATGTGCCCATGGCAAGATTACGATGAGCGACAACGAAGAATGGCGCCGCCGCAAGGCCGAGGAACTGGGCCTGGTCGATACCGGCCCGAGGCTGTCACGCACGCTCCCTCCGTCCGCATCCGAAGCAGGCGCCGTACGCGCACCGGCGCAGGACGACGACACCGGGCGTGCGCCGACTTCCATTCTTACACCGTCCGACAGTTCCGACGATGTCATTCACGTCGATCGCCGCTGTCGTGAGGCTGCGACACCGGCCGAGGAACAGCCCCAGGCACCGCGGCACGGCACCTCGCCGACACCCCCCATACGGACGCTGTCGGACATTCCTGACGATGCCATTCACGTCGATCGCCGCCGTCAGGTGCCTCCTGGGACGCCCTCTGCGCAGCC
This sequence comes from Polymorphobacter multimanifer, assembly GCF_014205635.1. Classification (GTDB taxonomy): domain Bacteria; phylum Pseudomonadota; class Alphaproteobacteria; order Sphingomonadales; family Sphingomonadaceae; genus Sandarakinorhabdus; species Sandarakinorhabdus multimanifer. The sequence goes on along the minus strand of NZ_JACIIV010000028.1, from coordinate 1,210 downwards.
GGCGGGGAGCCCGGTTCCTCGGCCGCCGCTACACACAGCGTCGCCCGCCTCGGCGCGGCGCCATTGGCGTACAAGGGCGGCTGCTATGCTCGCTATCGTTGCGGGACTTGCGATTGCGCTGGTCCTTGGCTGGTGGCTTCGGGGTGCTGTAGCGCCAGCCGATACCCGGTACATGGTCCCGACAACCGCCGCACCGTCGACCGATCCGGGAGCACTCGCGGCGCCGCTGGAGCGCGCCCAATCCGACGCCTCGGACGCTGCCAGCGCGGCACCGGAGGCGACGGTCGACTCCATCACCGCAATGCAGAGTCGCAACTCGTCAGTTGTTACGCCACGGCCTGTCGAAGGCGCTCCAGCGAACGTGCCTGACACCCCGGCGGCATCGCCTCCAGCAACATCACCCACCCGCAAACGCTCTTCCGCTGCTTCGCAACACTACACCGAAAAGCGCACACGCGCTGTGTTGACGCCAGGCGGCGCACTTGCAAAGACCGCCGACCGCCCAAGCGGGCCACCTGCCGCGCACGGCCAATTTACCGCCCCGCGCGCTGTTGCCGCACCGGGCAGGGACTTCAGCCCCAGCTTCAACTGCCGCCGCGCTACCTCGTGGGTAAACCGCATGATTTGCAACGACGAGGAACTGGCGGCGCTTGATGTGCAAATGTCCGACGCCTATGGTCGCGCCATCGCCGCCGAGGCGCCGGCCGGCAAACGCCGCATCGATGCCAATCAAGCCAATTTCCTAGCGCAGCGCGCTCATTGTCGCACCTTAGCCTGCGTCGATCGTGTCTATCGCATTCGCATCGACGAGCTGCACACTCGGTACATCTTTCCGCGCAAATATCCGCAGCCCGACATCTACCCTGAACTCCGCGCTGGCAGTGTCGGGCTCCGCGCCCAAGTGCCGGAGCTGGACAACGGCAAAGTTACGATTTCGGTTAGCAAACGTTAGCAGCGGACGCTTCGCTTCCCGCTTTGGTCTTAAAGCAGGCTTGCGCTGGCAACTATTTTCCATTCCGACAACTGCAGTCTCACCTAGTACAGAAAGTTGCAGAACAAACCACGAACTGTCGGAATGCCCATTGAAAACGTTGCCCTGGCAAAGGACTCTTAATGGTCGTGTCCCAGGTGGTGGTGTAGGTCGCGGTTGGCCATCGGCGATCTTCGGTTAGGTTTGGGTTGCAATATCCAACCAACGGAGATCACCGAT
>NZ_JACIIV010000027.1 GCF_014205635.1 Polymorphobacter multimanifer | reverse complement strand
TGCATCCGGTGCCGGCCTGAACGACACCGCCCGCGCTCGCACCGCTCACATCGCCCTATCGGCCCGCGAACAACGCTGACTTCTTCAACACAATCCACCCCCTTGCAGACATTCGAGCCGATCACAGCGGACGCTAAGCGGGCTGACCGCTATCGCCCACTTGCGGACATTCCGATCAGGCGCAACCATGGCAAAATGAACGACGTTTCCGCTCTCTCACAGCCGCACGTGCGCCACGAATTGCAGATCTTCCTTTCAGAGCTTCAAGCCGCCGACCCGCGAGCGACATGGCGAGCTGAGCGCGTTAGCGGTTTGGCATCCGGCATCGATCAGGTCTTCCACTTCTTCTTCGATGACAACGACTTCGACGAAGGCGCGGTCGGTGTCAGCCTTCTCAGCGAAGTAGAGGTGCGCGGTGTAGCGGGTGTGAAGCAGGCGCTTGAGCAGGTGTTGGCCGCCGTGGGCGATGCTGACGATGATGCGTTCGTAGGACACCCGCTTTGGGCTGGGGTGAGGCAGGCGGTAGAGGCGGCGGAGCTTCGAACAGTAACCGACCCGAACGTCCGCTAACCATCAGTTCGAGCCATTCGCGCTCTATGGGTTCACGGCCTAGTCCATCTCCGGATCGAGGACGCTGGCGAGGACCTTGTCGACCTTGCGGCCGTCCATGTCGACGATCTCGAACTGCCAGCCGCCGCAGCGGAACAGCTCGCCGGTTTCGGGGATGTGCTGGAGCTGGGCGAGCACGAAGCCGGCGAGGGTTTCGTAGTCGCGGTCGTCATCGAGGTTGAGGCCGAGCCTGTCGGCCATCTCGTCGGCGGGAAGCGAGCCAGCGAGGAGAAGCGAGCCATCCTCGCGCTCGAAAATGGAGGGCTCGTCGGTTGCGTCGGCATCGAAGGCGAAGGCGCCGGCGATGGCGGCGAGCAGATCGGCCGGGGTGACGATGCCTTCGAAATGGCCGTATTCATCATGCACCAGCGCCATGGGGATGGTGGCGGAGCGCAGGCTGCCAAGGGCATCGACAGCATCGATGACATCGGGGATGACCGGGGCGGGGCGCGCCAGGGCGGCAATATCGAGCGGCCGGCCTTCGATGAGCGCCTGTACGATATCGCGCGCCTGCACGACGCCGATGATATCGTCCACCGTGCCGCGCGCCACCGGCAGGCGAGTGTGGGGGGTGTGACGGAGCTTTTCGCGAATCTCGGCCTCGGGGGCATCGGCATCGAGCCAATCGACATCGCCGCGCGGAGTCATGACGCCGCGCACCCGGCGATCGGCGAGGCGCATGATGCCGCTGATCATGGCGCGCTCGTCGGCCTCGATGACGCCGGCGGTTTCGGCATCTTCCATCACCGAGCGCAATTCGGCTTCGGTTACGCGGTTGTCCTCATCGTTGGCGGGGCCGAACAGCCGAAGCACCGCACCGGTGCTGTTCTCCAGCGCCCAGACCGCTGGCGTGGCGAGGCGGGCGACGAAGACCATGATCGGGGCTGCGAGGCAGGCGATCTTCTCGGGTGCGCGCAAGGCGAACTGCTTGGGGACCAACTCGCCGATGATGAGCGAGAGATAGGTGATGAGGACGATGACGACGCCGAAACCGATTTCGTCAGCCAGTATTTCGGGCACGCCGAACCACTGGGTTATGCGCTCACCGACCGGCAGGGCGAGCGTGGCGCCCGAATAGGCGCCGTTGACGACGCCGACGAGCGTGATGCCGATCTGCACGGCCGAGAGGAAGCGGCCGGGGTTTTCGCCAAGGCTGAGGGCAGCATGGGCGCCGCGATAGCCGGTTTCGGCCAGCGCCCGCAGCCGTGGCTTGCGGGCGGACACGATGGCCAGCTCGGACATGGCAAAGAAGCCGTTGAGCAGCACAAGCGCCGCGATGATCGCGACGTCGAACCAGGGAAAGGGCTGCATTGGCTCCGAATGGTGGCGCGACCCTCTGGGAATCGCGCATATTCCCTATGCGATATCGGGCCACGTGCGAAGGGGGCTGTTCATCTTGCATCCAAGTCGTTCGGTGCATGTGCCGCTCCACAACAGGAGATACTCATGATCAAGACCAGATTGATGTTCGCGACAGCTGCTGCCAGCCTTGTGCTTGCCGGCTGTACCACCAACCCCGATACCGGCCAGCGCACCATTGCTCGGCCGGCCGCGACGGCTGCCGCAGGTGCCGGTGCCGGCGCGCTGCTGGGCGCACTGCTCGGCGGCCGCAACAACCGCGCTGAAGTGCTGATCGGCGCCGGCATCGGTGCCATCGCCGGTGGCGCGGTGGGCGGATACATGGACCGGCAGGAGCGCGAGCTGCGCCAGCGGACCGCCGGATCGGGCATCGAGGTGGAGCGCGAGGGTGACGAGATCAACCTCAAGATGCCTGCGGGCGTGACCTTCGACTTCAACTCGTCGACGGTCAAGCCGCAGTTCCGCCCGGCGCTCGACCAGGTGGCGCAGACGCTGGCGAGCTACAACAGCACCTTCATCGATGTGTCGGGACATACCGATTCGGTGGGCACCGATGCCGTCAACCAGCGGCTTTCGGAACAGCGTGCCAATGCGGTGGCGGACTATCTGAGCTACCAGGGCGTGGCGCGGCCACGGATCGCGACGCGTGGCTATGGCAAGCAGTTCCCGATCGCTTCGAACAGCACCGAGGATGGTCGGGGGCAAAACCGCCGCGTGGAGATCAAGCTCTCGCCGGTGACCGAGCAGGACTATCAGAGCGCGCGGCCCGGTCGGACGATGTAAGGAGCGTCAACCGCGAAGCTCGGCTCCGAGCTTCGCGGCGGCGGCGATGACCTTGGCCGAAAGGGCGGCGATGTCCGCATCGGTGAGGGTGCGCTCGGTGGGTTGCAGCACGACTTCGACGGCGAGGCTGACCTTGCCTTCGGAGAGGCTTCCGCCGGCGAAGCAATCGAACAGCCGGACCTGGGTGATGAGGGCCTTGTCGGCGCCAGTGATGGCGCGGACGAGGCTTTCGGCTGCCATCGTCTCATCGACGACGAAGGCGAAATCGCGGGTCAGCGGGTTGAGGGCAGCAGGCGCCCAGGCGCCGGTCTTGCGCTTCGGTGCGGGCGGCAGTGCATCGAGATAGAGTTCGAACGCCGCGACGGGGCCGCGCACATCGAGCGTGGTGAGCGTCGCGGGGTAGAGCAGGCCGAAATCGGCAAGCACCTGCTTGCCCAGCGCGAGGCGGCCGGCGCGGCCGGGGTGCCACCAGCCGTCGGCGGGGGATTGGACGCTCAGCCGATCGGTGGGGACGCCGAGCGCGGCGAGGGCTGCCAGGGCGGCGGCCTTGGCATCGAAGGCATCGAATTTGGTGGACGCGCCGGTGCGCCAGTCCCGCGCGCGGGCATCGCCGGCCATGAGGGCGGCGGCGGTGGGGTGTTCGCCCGATGCGAGATAGCGCTGGCCGAGCTCGAACAGGCGCACGCTCGGCTGGGCGCGATCGAAATTGCGCGCAGCGGCCGCGAGCAGGCCGGGGAGCAAGGACGGACGCATGGCGGCCATGTCGGTGCTGATGGGGTTGCTCAAGCTATGCGCGGCACCGCCGAAGGCTGCTGCATGGGCAGGCGGCAGGAAGCTCCAGGTGATGGCTTCGTTGAACCCGGCGGCGGCCAGCGCGCGGCGCAGGCGGCGCTCGCGCTTCTGCGCAGGCGTGGCGGTGGGGAGGGCAACGCCTTCGCGGCGCGGCAGCGGGGTGGAGGGGACGCGGTCGAGGCCGTGGAGGCGGACGACTTCTTCCACGAGATCGGCTTCGCCGTCGACATCGCGGCGCCAGCTTGGGACGGTGACCGCCCAGCGCTCGCCGAGCGACACGGTGAAGCCGAGGCGGGTGAGGATAGCGGCCTGCTCGTCTTCGGCGACATCGATTCCGGCGAGGCCGGCGACGCGGGCGGGATCGTAGTGGACGACCTTGGGGGTGAGTGGCAGCGTGCCGGCCTGGGTGACGTCCGACGCCTCGCCGCCACAGAGGTCCTGCACCATGCGGGTGGCGAGTTCGAGGCCGGGAGCGACGAAGCCGGGATCGACGCCGCGCTCGAAGCGGGCGCGGGCATCGGAGTTGATTCCCAGCGCGCGGCCGGTGGCGCCGATGCGCTCGGGGGTGAACCAGGCGGCTTCGATGAGGACGGTGGTGGTGGCCGCGGACACGCCCGATTCGATGCCGCCCATGATGCCGCCGATGTCGTGGGCGTGCACATCATCGGCGATGACGGTCATGGTGTCGTCGAGGGTGTAGGTCTTGCCGTTGAGGGCGTTGACCTGCTCGCCGGCGCGGGCGCGGCGGGCGGTGAGGCCGCCGGTGAGCGTGGCGACATCATAGACGTGGAGCGGCCGGCCGTGCGCGATGCTCATGTAGCTGGTGATGTCCACCAGCGCCGAGATGGGGCGCAGGCCGACGGCGGTGAGCCAGCGTTGCAGCCAGGCGGGGCTGGCGCCGTTCTTCACGCCGCGGACGGTGCGGGCGTGGAAGGCGGGGCAGCCTTGCGCGTCGTGGGTGGCGATGGCGACGGGGTTGGGGAAGGTGCCGGGCACCGGCGTGGTGTCGGGCTCGATGAGCGATCCCAAGCCGGCGGCAGCGAGATCGCGGGCGATGCCGTGGATGCCGAGGCACTCCTGCCGGTTGGGGGTGATGGCGATGTCGATGACGGGATCGGAGAGGCCGGCCCATTCGGCATAGGCGGTGCCGACAGGAGCCGAGGGATCGAGTTCGATGATGCCGTCGTGATCGCTGCCCAGCTCGAGCTCGCGGGTGGAGCACATCATGCCGTTCGATTCGACGCCGCGGATGGCGGCGACCTTCAGCGTGATTCCCGCACCCGGGACATGGGCGCCGGGCGGGCCGAAAACGCCCTTCATGCCGGCGCGGGCGTTGGGGGCGCCGCAGACGACCTGGAGCGGGCCGTTGCCTGCATCGATGCTGAGGACCTGCAGCTTGTCGGCTTGCGGGTGGCGCTCGGCCGTCAGCACTTCGGCGATGACGAAGGGGGCGAGCTTGGACGCGGGGTCTTCGACGCCTTCGACTTCGAGGCCGAGGCTGGTGAGCGCTTGCGTGATCTCGGTCAGCGACGCGGACGTGTCGAGGTGCGCCTTGAGCCAGGACAGGGTGAACTTCATGCGGAAACGCCTGCGGAAAGGGTGGGCACGTCGAGGAAGGCGAAGCCGTGTTGGCGGAGCCAGCGCAGATCGCCATCGAAGAAGGCGCGCAGATCGGTGAGGCCGTATTTGAGCATCGCCAGCCGATCGACGCCGGTGCCGAAGGCGAAGCCCTGCCACTCCTGCGGATCGAGCCCGCAGGCGGCGATGACGCGCGGGTGGACCATTCCCGAGCCGAGCACTTCGAGCCATTTGTCGACGTCTGCGGCGGCTGCGGGTTTGCCGGTCTTGGAGGAATAGCCGACATCCACTTCGACCGAAGGCTCGGTGAAGGGGAAGTAGCTGGGGCGGAAGCGCAAGGTTACGTCATCGACTTCGAAAAAGGCCTTGATGAAGGTTTCCAGCGTCCAGCGCAGATGGGCGAGGGTGATGCCCTTGTCGATGACGAGGCCTTCGATCTGGTGGAACATCGGGGTGTGCGTGGCGTCCGAATCCGACCGATAGACGCGGCCGGGGGCGATGATGCGGATAGGGGGCTTGCTCGCCATCATCGTGCGGATCTGCACGGGCGAGGTGTGGGTGCGGAGCACGCGCTTGCGGCCCTCGGCGTCGAGGCCATCGACGTAGAAGGTATCGTGCATGGCGCGCGCCGGGTGGTGTTCGGGGATGTTGAGGGCGGTGAAATTGTGCCAGTCGTCCTCGATCTCGGGGCCTGTTGCCACCGCGAAGCCCATGTCGGCGAAGATTTCCGCCAGTTCGTCCATGACCTGGGAGACGGGGTGGATGCTGCCCTGCGGGGGCAGGCCGACCGGGAGCGTCATGTCCTGGCGTTCGGCCTTGAGCCGGGCATCGAGGGCTGCGGCTTCGAGTTCGGTCTTGCGGGCGGCTAGGGCAGCGGTGACGGCTTCGCGCAGGCCATTGAGGCGCGGCCCTTCGGTCTGGCGTTGCTCGGGGGTCATGCCGCCCAACGACTTCATCAGCGTGGTGACACTGCCCGCCTTGCCCATCGACGCGACGCGCACGGCTTCGAGCGCCTCGGGCGAGGCGGCGGCGGCGATGTGCCCGAGAACTTCGGACTGGAGCTGGTCGGGATCGGTCATGCTGTGCGCCTAGCGAATGGGCCCGCGACAGGCAAAGAAGAAAAAGCAAAGGGCGCGACACCTTAGCGGTGCCGCGCCCTGATGCTGTTCGGTCTTGGCGTAAAGGTTTACGCGGCAACCTTGGCGTCGAGCGCCGACTGCACCTGGGCGACGATGGCCCGGAAGGTGTCAGGCTCGTGCATGGCGATATCGGCCAGCACCTTGCGATCGAGCTCGATGCTGGTGAGCGTCAGGCCGTGCATGAACACGCCATAGGTGAGGCCCTGTTCGCGCACCGCAGCGTTGATGCGCTGGATCCAGATGGCGCGGAACGAGCGCTTGCGGACCTTGCGATCGCGATAAGCGTACTGGCCGGCCTTTTCGACGGCCTGGCGAGCAATGCGGATGGTGTTCTTGCGACGGCCGAAATAGCCCTTGGCGGCTTCGAGAATCCGCTTGTGCTTGGCCTTGGTGGTGACACCGCGTTTGATGCGCATGACTTATGCTCCCTTACTTCAGACCGTACGGCGCCCAGGCGTGAACCCGGGGCGTATCGGCATGGGAAAGCACTTTCGTGCCGCGATTCTGGCGGATGTACTTGGCATTGTGGCTGATCAAACGGTGGCGCTTGCCAACGACGCCGTGCTTGATCTTGCCGGTGGCGGTGATCTTGAAGCGCTTCTTCACACCGCTCTTGGTCTTGAGCTTGGGCATTTTCGTCTCCTGATGGACGCATCATTGAACAGCCACGGCAGCCCATTCAGCCGGGCCGATCGGTCATGCGAGGGACGCGCCATAGGGGAAGCGGGAGATTCGCGCAACCGCAATCGGTTCCCCCCCGATCGGTTCCCCCCCCGCCGGGTCCCCCATCGTTCCACGTCAGGCGCGCCCGGCCGTGGTGGAGAGCTGGCCGACGTTGACGCCGAGCCCGGCAAAGGCGGTGGCCCAGCGGCTGGCGAGCGGGGCCTCGAACAGGATCGCGGCATCACCGGGCGCCTGTTGCCAGCCGTGGCGCGCCATCTCGTCCTCGAGCTGGCCCGGCCCCCAGCCGGTATAGCCGAGCGTGGAGAGCCACCGGGCCGGCCCGCGACCGGCGGCGATGTCCTTCAGCACATCGAGCGTGGACGTGAGGCCCCACAGGTCCCCCACACCTGCTCCTGTCACCATGATCGTGCTCTGGCCTTCATAATCGGGCGAGTGCAGCACGAAGCCGCGCGACGGCTCGACGGGGCCGCCTTCGAGCACGGCGCGATCGGGGGTGTCTCCTGGATCGATCTCGAGCTGGCGCATCAGTTCGGGCACGGTGAGATCGGACAGCGCACGGTTGATGACGAGGCCGAGCGCGCCATTTTCGTCATGGACGCAGATGGCGATGACGACGCGTTCGAAGCGCGGATCGCCGATGCCGGGCATGGACAGCAGAAGCTGCCCGGAGAGGTAGGGCGGCTGGATCATGGCACCCTTTTGGCAGAGGCTTGAGCCGCATGCAAAGGGCTGCGGCCTTGCGGGGCCGGCGCTGGACGCTCTGCCGTGCGGCGGCTAGGGATGCGGACAGCATCTGCAAGGAGTATCTGACATGGCGATCAAGGTTGGTGACCGGGTTCCCGAAGGCACGCTCGTCAAGGCCACCGCCGATGGGCCGGGGCAGGTTTCTGCCGCCGAGCTGTTCAGCAATCGCACCGTGGCGCTGTTCTCGGTGCCGGGTGCCTTCACCCCCACCTGCTCGGCCAAGCATCTGCCGGGCTTCGTGACGCATTCGGCAGCACTCATGGAAAAGGGTGTCGACGAGATCGTCTGCCTGTCGGTGAACGATGCGTTCGTGATGGGCGCCTGGGCCAGGTCTGCCGATGCGATTGGCAAGGTGACGATGCTGGCGGATGGCAATGCCGACTTCACCAAGGCGCTGGGGCTGGAGATGGACGCGAGCAAATATGGCATGGGGGTGCGCGGCCAGCGCTTCTCGATGGTGGTGAAGGACGGCGTCGTTTCACAGCTGTTCGTCGAGGAACCGGGCGCCTTCGGCGTTTCGAGCGCCGAGCACATGCTCGCCCATCTGGGCTGAGCCGAATGGCACTCACCCGTCGGCGGCTGCTGATCGGCACGGGCGTCGGCGCCGGGCTGCTGGTCGGCTGGGCAGCCTGGCCGCGCCGCCACGCGATCAGCTGGGCGGCGGCCGATGACGAGGTGGTGCTCAACGCCTTTCTCAAAGTGGGGCTCGATGGCCGGGTTGTCGTGGCGGTGCCGCAGGCCGAGATGGGCCAGGGCATCTGGTCCGGACTGGCGCAGATCGCCGCCGATGAGCTTGGCGCCGACTGGAAGACGGTGAGCGTGGAGCCGGCGCCACTGGGGGCGGCCTATGCCAACCGCTTCGCGCTGGGCGAGATGACATCGGGACTGCCGGCACCGCTTCGGGGCCCGGCACGCTGGACCACCGACCGTGTGGTCGAATATTTCGAGATGCAGATGACCGGCGGCAGCACCTCGGTGCGGGGGTTCGAAGCGCCGCTGCGCGCAGCGGGGGCAGTGGCGCGCGAGATGCTGTGCCGGGCGGCGGCGAACCGGCTGAGCATCGAATGGACCGAGTGCGGCACCGACAATGGCTTTGTGACGCACAAGGCGAATCGCATCGCCTTTGCCGAGCTGGTGAAGGAAGCCGCGCTCCTCGACCCGCCGCGCACCGCGACGCTGCGCCCGATCCGCACCATTTCGGGCACCAGCGTGCCGAGGATCGACCTGCCGTCCAAGGTGGATGGCAGCGCGCAGTTCGGCGCCGATGTGCGGCTGCCGGGGATGCATTATGCCGCGATCGCGCAGGGGCCGATCGGCGCGAAGCGGACGCGGATCGACAAGGCGAAGCTTCCCGCCGGGTGCCAGCTGGTGGAGCAGCCGGGGTTTGTGGCGGTGGTGGCGCGCGGCTGGTGGCAGGCGAAACAGGGGCTCGATGCGCTGGTGATCAGCTACGATCGTGGCGAGACGCCGGCGGGGCCATGGATGGAAGCAGCCCTCGATGCCGCTCTCGATAGCCAGGACGGGCTGGAGACGGCGCTGGTGCGCGATGATGCCGATGCGGTGGAGCTGCTGGCAGGACCGGTCGAGGGCGTGATCGGCGCCGAATTTGCCCTGCCCTTTCTGGCGCACGCGTGCATGGAGACGATGACCGCGACGGCGCGGATCGAGGACGGCCGCTGCGAGCTGTGGACGCCGACGCAATCGCTCACCATCACCACCTGGGCGGTGGCGCGCGCGCTCGGGATCGCCGACGAGGCGGTGACCGTCTATCCGACCCTGCTGGGCGGCGGTTTCGGGCGCAAGATCGAGACCGATGCCGCGATGCAGGCGGCGCTCATCGCGCGGGCGGTGGGCAAGCCGGTGCAGCTGATCTGGAGCCGCGAGGAGGATTTTGCGCATGATTTCTGGCGCCCGGCGGTGGCGGCGCGGTTGCGTGGCCGGGTGACGGGCGAGGGCGCCGGTGCGCGGATCACCGCGCTTGCGGCTCGGGTGGCGGTGCCCGATGTCGGCGCATCCGCCATCGGGCGCAATCTGCCCAGGCTCGGCGGCAGCCCGAAGGCCGGCGCGCAGGCGCTGGAGGGGATGGTGCGCTTTCCCTATGACGTGCCTTCGGTGGCGCTGGAGCATGTGCTGGTGAATGTGGCGGTGCCGCTCGGCTTCTGGCGGTCGGTCGGCAACAGCTACACGGCGTTCATCACCGAGAGCTTCATCGACGAGCTGGCGGCGAGCGCCGGGGTCGATCCCGGCGGTTTCCGGCTGCAGCACCTGGGCGACAAGCCGCGCCATGCGGCGGTGGTGCGGGCGCTGACCAGTGCCACGGGAGCACTCGGGCGGGAGCGGAACGGCGATGGCAGCACCAGCGGCACCGGCATGGCGCTATGGGAAAGCTTCGGCAGCATCGTGGGCGTGGCGGCCGAGGTGGTGGTGCGCGGCGGCGAGCCGCCGCAGGTGGTGCGACTGATCATGGCGGCGGACTGCGGGCGGGTGATCAACCCCGATTCGGTGCGCGCGCAGCTGGAAGGAGCGGCGATCTTCGGGCTGTCTGCCGCTCTTTCGGGGCGGGCCAGCTTTGCCGATGGCGAGGTGCTGGAGACGAATTTCGATCGCCAGCCGCTCCTCGGGCTGGCTGCGACGCCGGTGATCGAGATCATCCTGATCGAATCGGAGGAGGCGCCGGGCGGCGTGGGCGAAGTGGGGACACCGCCGGTGGCGCCGGCGCTCGCCAATGCAATTTTTGCCGCGAGTGGCATCCGCATGCGGCGGTTGCCGCTCGGCGGGCCGCTGGGCGAACGGCCGCTGCGGACGGGGGCATCCACGGGGGCGATCGATGCGGCAAGCGGGGCAGCAACCGGTGCGGCCTTGGAGACCATCGACTCGGGCGCGGAAATGGCCGAAACGCCGCAGTGACATGTCGGCAACCGCGCCCCCTTCCCTCGCTCCTTCGCTGCTCGGCCGTGCCGACATGGCCGATGCCGACCCTGTGCTGCGGCCCGAAGTGCCGCTGGCCGCAGCCGGCATGACTGCGCCGGCGGTGGGCCCTGCAGCGATTCCGGGCAGTGCCTTGCCGCCCGAGCATCCACAGGTGCAGGTGGGCCGGGTGGGCGTGCTGCTCGTCAATCTCGGATCGCCCGACTCGGCCGAGCCTGGCGATGTGAAGCGTTTTCTGGGCGAGTTCTTGTCCGATCCGCGGGTGATCGAGATTCCGCAGGTCATCTGGCAGCCGATCCTGCGGCTGCTGGTGCTCAACTTGCGGCCGCGCACGACCGCGCAGAATTATGCCAAGATCTGGACGCCGGAAGGCTCGCCGATCACGGCCATCACGCGCGGCCAGGCCGAGGCGCTGAAGGGGCGGTTCGGACCGAAGGTCGTGGTCGATTGGGCGATGCGCTATGGCACGCGCTCGATTCCCGAGCAGCTCAAGGCGCTGATGGACGCCGGTTGCGACCGGATCCTCACCGTGCCGCTCTATCCGCAGTACAGCTCGGCGACGAACGGCACCGTGGTCGATGCGGCCAATGGGGCATTGGCCGGGTGGCGCTGGCAGCCGACGATGCGGACGTTGCCGCCCTATTACGACAACCCCGATCATATCGCCGCACTTGCGGCTTCGGTGCGCGAGGGGCTGGCGGGGCTGGACTTCACGCCGGACCTGATCGTCACCAGCTTCCATGGCATGCCGCAGCGCACGCTCGACAAGGGTGATCCCTATCATTGCCAGTGCCGCAAGACCGGGCGGCTGCTCGCCGAGGAACTGGGGCTGCCGGTGCGGGTGACCTTCCAGTCGCGCTTCGGGCGGGCGGAATGGCTCAAGCCCTATACCGATGCGACGCTCGAAGGGCTGGCGGGCGAGGGCATCAGGAAGATTGCGGTGGTGTGCCCGGGCTTTGCCGCCGATTGCCTCGAGACGCTCGAGGAAGTGGCGATGGAAGGCCGCGAGACTTTCATGGAGCATGGCGGCACGCACTTTGCGTATCTGCCGTGCCTCAACACCAGCGAAACCGGCATTGCTATGCTCGAACGGCTGATTGCGCGCGAGCTTGCCGGATGGGTTTAAGCTGCTAGTTTGACCCCAAGAATTGCTTGGGGAATGATCATGTCGAGAGTTGCAATCGTTACGGGCGGAACGCGCGGGATCGGCGAGGCCATTTCGCTCGCGTTGCAGGCTGCGGGCGTGAAGGTCGCCGCCAACTATGGCGGCGATGATGCCAAGGCTGCCGCCTTTACCGAGCGCACCGGGATTGCGGCGTACAAATGGGATGTGGGCGACCATCAGGCGTGCCTCGATGGCGTGGCCAAGGTGGAGGCCGAGCTGGGCCCGGTCGATATCGTCGTCAACAATGCCGGCATCACCCGCGATGGCACGCTGATGAAGATGAGCTACGCGCAGTGGGACGAAGTGATCCGCGTCAACCTCGGCGGCTGCTTCAACATGGCCAAGGCGACCTTTGCGGGCATGAAATCCCGCGGTTTCGGGCGGATCGTCAATATCGGCTCGATCAATGGCCAGGCCGGGCAATATGGCCAGGTGAACTATGCTGCTGCAAAGTCCGGCATCCATGGCTTCACCAAGGCGCTGGCGCAGGAGGGTGCGCGCTTCGGCATCACCGTCAATGCGATTGCGCCGGGCTATATCGATACCGACATGGTCGCGGCCGTGCCTGCGGATGTGCTCGAGAAGATCGTCGCCAAGATCCCGGCCGGGCGGTTGGGACAGGCGCAGGAGATCGCGCGCGGGGTGGCGTTCCTGTGTGCCGATGATGCCGGGTTCGTGACGGGCTCGACGCTCAGCATCAACGGCGGCCAGCACATGTACTGATGCGGAAACGCTCGGTCACCATCGCCGGCCACGCGACGTCGATCAGCCTCGAGCCGCCATTCTGGGACGCGCTCCACGAAGCTGCAACCGCCGAGGGCAAGCCGCTCGCGGCGCTGGTGGCGGAGATCGACGAGGCGCGCACCACCAACCTCTCCAGCGCGATCCGCGTCTGGCTCTTCCAACGTGCACGGAACCCCTCCCCATGAAGATCCTGCTCCTGGCTGCCCTGCTCGCGGCGCCTGCCCTGGCATCCGATGAAACCGATATCCGTGCCGCGCGCGCCGCTTATGGCGCTGCGATCGATGCGCATGCGCCCGAGCGCTTCGGTGCCGTGCTGCACCGCGACTTCGTGCAGATCGGCAGCGGTGGCAGCACCATCGCGGGTGCTGCAACGGTGGCGGCGAGCTATGCCGCGAACGAATTCAAGGACCCGGCGTTCATCACCTATGAGCGCGTGCCCGAGGCGATCGAAGTGAGCCCCGATGGCAAGCTGGCGATGGAGCGCGGCCATTGGCGCGCAAGGCTGCGCAACCCCGCCGGCGGGATCGAGGGCAATGCCGGCGCCTATCAGGCGGGCTGGGTGCGCGAGGACGGGCGCTGGCAGCTGCGCACCGAAGCCTATGTCAAGCTGACCTGCGCGGCGATCACGCCCTGCTGAACGCGTACCGCCGGCGCCGCAGCGTGGCGCCGACCAGGCCGAAGCCGGCGATGAGCATCGCCCAGGTGCCGGGCTCGGGCACGGTGATGCCGACGGTGCTGGCGACCTGGCGGGCAAGTGCCTCATGGACCTGCGCGGTGGGGTGGATGCCATCGAAGCTGAAATAGCCGGTGCAATCGATGGCGCCATCGATGACCGGGCGGTTGCCGATGCAGTTGCCGGTCTCGGTGAAGGGCTTGACGCCGAAGGCGCGGGGATCGGCGGCGAGGCCGGTGAAGAAATCCTGGTAGGAGAAGCGCAGCAGTTCGGTGGAGCCCAGAAGCGGCTCGACGCTGTCGAGGCGCGCCTGCAGCTGCGCTTCGAGGCCGAAGCCGGTGGCCGAGATATTGGGGATGCCGGTGACGAGGATGCGGCTGGCACCGGTGCCGGCGAGGGCGAACAGGCTGTTCTGCATCGTGTCGAGGAGCGAGCTGACATAAGCGGCGCTGTTCGCAAACGGCCCGATGTTGCCGCTCTCCAGCCCGAACACGTCGTTGCCGCCGAAATTGAGGATGTAGAGCGCGTCGGGATTGGCGACGCCGCCGGTGTTGGCGAAATAGGCGCCGAGTTGCAGGGCCAGATCGGGCACGGCGTCACCATGGTTGACGACACGGGCGCCGCCAAAGGCATAGTTGGTGCCGCCGAGCAGCGAGGGCGTGGTGAAGCTGCCGTAGATATGCTTGCTGATGAGATCGGTATAGTCTGGCCCATTGGTGAAGCGGCCGGGGAAATAGCCGGCGGCGACGGGATTGAAGACATCGCTGCCGAAGGCCGCATTGATGTTGCCGGCATCGACCAGACTGTCTCCGAAAATCACGAGCTGGCTTGGGCGCGGCATGGTGACGGCGGACGCGGATGTTGCCGCAACGGACGCGACCAGAACTGCCAACATTGCTCGTTGCATTGCGTTTCTCCCCAGAACACGCTGTTCATTTACCATATTGGCCGGCGCCGGCAAGAGCGGCAACAAGCAGCAGCAAAGTCTTCAGGCGGTCCGATCCTGCCGGTCCTTGGCGTTGGTGGCCTGGATGGCGCCCTTGATCATGTCCCAATCCGAACGGTCGAGCGCCGACAGGCTGTGGAAGTTGCCGTTGGAGGCCAGCCACTGCCCGCCATCGAGGGCGATGACCTCGCCAGTGAGATAGGCACAGCCGGGCGCCATCAGGAACACCGCGAGGTTGTCGAGCTCCTCATGCTCCCCCATCCGGCCCATCGGAATGCCGGCGGCCCCGGTGCCTGCACCGGTCTTTTCCATCAGCGGCGCCGGCATCAACCGCTCCCAGGCACCCTTGGTGGGGAAAGGCCCCGGCGCGATGGCATTGGCACGGATGCGCTTGGGCCCCCATTCCTGCGCCAGACTCTGCGTCATCGCCGCGACCCCGGCTTTGCTCATGGCGCTCGGCACGGTGAAAGGCCCGCCGGTCCAGACCCAGGTGGTGACGATCGAGAGGATGTTGCCGGGCAGCCCCGCTTCGATCCAGCGTTTGCCGGCCGCGACCGTGGTGTTGAAGGTGCCTGCCGCGACGATGCTGGCGATGGCGTTGAAGGCGTTGGGGCTGAGGTCTTCGGTGGGCGAGATGAAGTTGCCGGCAGCGTTGTTGACGAGGCCGGTGAGCGGGCCGGCATCGAAGATCGCCTGCATCGCCTCGTCGATGGCGCCGCCATTGCGGATGTCGACGGGCATGGCGGTGACGGTGCTGCCGCTGGCTTCGGCGAGTTCGGCCGCGGTGTCGTCGAGCACACCGCCGCGGCGGCCCCAGATGACGACCTCGGCACCCAGCCGGGCAAAGGCGCCGGCCATCGACTTGCCGAGGCCGGTGCCGCCCCCCGTCACAAGGATCTTCTGCCCGCGCATCAGCCCGTCTGCAAACATCGACCGTCTCCTTGCCTGAGGTGCCAGGGTGCGCGTGCGGGGCCGGACTGGCAACTGCCACAAATGCTGTCTAGGCTTGCGGGCCATGGCGCTGATCCTGACCGATATCCTCGCCCCGGACGCGCTTGCGGTGCTGCAATCGGCGCTTGCCGGGGCTGCATGGCAGAACGGCCGCGAGAGTGCGGGTGCCCAGTCCGCCGCGGTCAAGGCCAATGGCCAACTGGCCGGGGACGATCCGATGGCGCGGGAATGGAGCGGGGCTATTACCATTGCGCTGTCCCGGCACCAGGGCTTTCACACTGCAGCACTGCCGCGGCGGATCACCACGCCGCTGTTCAGCCGCTATGGCGTGGGTGAGCATTATGGCGCGCATATCGACAATGCGATCCGCGCCGAGGGGCGGGAGCGGATGCGCACCGACCTTGCCGCGACGTTGTTCCTGAGCCCGCCGGACGATTATGATGGCGGCGACCTTGCGGTGGAGACCAGCTTCGGCCGCCCGCGCTTCAAGCTGCCGGCGGGGCAGATGCTGCTCTATCCGGCCTCGAGCCGCCATGAGGTGCTGCCGGTGACACGCGGCACAAGGCTGGCTGCGGTTCTGTGGGTGCAATCGCTGGTTCGGGATGATGCCGACCGGATGCTGCTGCTCGATCTCGATCGCAGCGTGCAGGCGCTTGCCGCCGACCGGGGGCCGAACGACCCGCATATCCTGGCGCTGACGAGCACCTATCACAACCTGCTGCGGCGCTGGGTCGAAAGCTGAACCTCGGGCCTGGGAGGCCCGGTGGGGTCGTGTGAGCGCCCGTCGTCATCAGGCGCCCGGCTTCGGCATTTTCGCGCCTGCAAACGTGATGATTGAGCGTCAGGCTAATATACTTGAGCGCGCAGCGCGGAATCGGTGTAGAATTGTTGGTCGGGGACGAGTTTCGCGGCAGAAATGCTGTTCGGCGGCGGCTCGCCTGCGTGGACCGTTCCTCGCTGATCGGGAATGACGACATGCAAACGCAAACCGTGGCCGCACAGGTCTGGCCATCGGAGCACCTCAGGCTGGCGATCGATGCGGCGTGCGTTGCGCTCTGGTCGTGGAATGTCGACACCGACCGCTTCACCATGGACGCACGAGCGTTCGATCTGTGGGGCTTGCCATGGGCGGAGGAAGTGCGCTTCGAGGAGCTTTCCGCCCATATCCACCCTGCCGACCGGGACCGGGTGGGCGCCGCCTTCGAAGCCACCCGTGCAGCGGCCGGTGCGTTCGAAACCGATTTTCGCATCATGATCGACGACAATGTCCGCTGGATCTCGGCACGCGGCGAGGGTGCCGATGCCGAGATGGTGAACCGGCGCAAGTTCGGCATCTTCCTCGATGTGACGGGGCGCAAGCAGGCCGAGGAGGGGAATGAACTGCTGGCGGGCGAGATGAGCCACCGGGTGAAGAACCTGCTCGCCGTGGCGACCGGGCTCACCCAGATCACCTATCGCTCGGCGGCCTCGGCGCAGGAGATGGCGGAGGGCCTGACGCAGCGGCTGATGGCGCTGGGCCGTGCGCATGATCTCGTCCGACCGTTACCGGGCACCGAGGGCAAGGCGGCGCTGCTGGGCGATATCCTGTCGGTGCTGCTCTCCCCCTATGATGACAAGGGGGCGTTTGCAGGCCGGATCAGGGTTGCGGTCGTGCGGATCGGGGTGGGCCAGGCGACGGCGACGGCGCTGGCCATGCTCATCCATGAGATGGCCACCAACTCGGTCAAGCACGGGGCCCTGTCGTGCGAGGAGGGGCTGCTCAATGTGACAACGACGGTGGAGGATGATTCGCTGTCGCTGATCTGGGCGGAGAGTGGTGGTCCGCCGATCGAGACGGTGCCGGTTCTGGACGGGTTCGGCAGCCGGATGGTGGAGCGTTGCCTGCGGCAGCAACTTGCTGGCTCGATCGCCTATGAATGGCATGAGGGCGGGCTGGTGGCGACGATGACGATGCGGAAGAGCCGGCTGGCGCACTGAGGGGTTCGCTGCGGTCTAGACCCTA
Source organism: Polymorphobacter multimanifer (assembly GCF_014205635.1). Lineage (GTDB taxonomy): Bacteria > Pseudomonadota > Alphaproteobacteria > Sphingomonadales > Sphingomonadaceae > Sandarakinorhabdus > Sandarakinorhabdus multimanifer. Next base: position 30,635 of record NZ_JACIIV010000027.1, on the reverse strand, counting down.
TTGCGTTTTGATGTGATCAAAACGCGGGTCTAATTCTTGTTTTCGTGTGTTTTTGTCGCAAGAACCGGTGTCCACTTTTGCGAAACACACTCTAGCGGCGCCGCATTTCGACAAGCAGGAGGTTCGACTGCCAGCGCGGCCAGGGCAGTTCGAGACGCCAATGGTCGGGGCCCAGCGCGCGGAGGACGCCGAGGTGATCGCGATCGGGATCATCGCCATAGGCGCGTTGCCCCGGCTCGCCGGCCAGCGCCAGGGCGCCGAGAAACACCATGCGGTCACCATCGGGCCAAAGTCCGCCGGACAGCTGCTGCGCGCCCTCGCTCATGCCAAGTGCGAAGGGGGCATGCTTGTGGCTTGCACCCACGGCGCAGGCGCCCCAGTCGCCGACCTGCAGCGGCAGCACGCCATCGCGCGGCCAGCCATCGTCGCGGGTGCCCATGCGGATGGTGCGGCACTCATATTCCCCAGGCGGGGGCAGCGTATCGGAGGCCACGACGGTGCGGCGCCCGGGCAGCGGCTCGACGGGGGGAATGGCGACCGGGCCAAGGGCAGCCAGCGCCTCGCGGCCGCCGGCGGCATCGATATCGGCAAGGCTGCGGGTCCAGGCGCGCCAGAGGCCGGCCATGCGCGTGCGGTCCTCGGCCTGGATGCGCCCCTGCCAGCTGGTGGCGGCGGGTTGCGCTGCAACGGGGGATGCCGCTGAAGCTGCCATGAGCAGCAGCAGGGCCGGCAGCGCGCCCGAAAACGCGGAGCGCATCAGCCGCCCTCGCCGAGCATGGCGCGGACGAAATCGGCGAGCCCGAGCTGGCGCTTGCGGCGCAGCCGCTCGGCCTTGAGGATGGCGCGCAGCTCGGCGAGGCAGGTCTCGATGCTCTCGTTGAGGAGCACATAATCATACTCGCCCCAGTGGCGGATTTCGTCACAGGCGCGCGCCATGCGATCGGCGATCACTTCGGGGTGATCGGTATCGCGTGCGATCAGCCGGCGTTCGAGCTCGCCGAGATCGGGGGGCAGGATGAAGATGCGCACCAGGTCCGATGCCGCGTCGGTCTGCTGCAGCTGCTGGGTGCCCTGCCAGTCGATGTCGAACAGCACGTCGCTGCCGCTGGCCAGCGCGGCCTCGACGGGGGCGCGCGGCGTGCCGTAGCGATTGCCGAAGACGGTAGCCCATTCGAGCAGCTCATGATCCTTGACCATCGTCTGGAAGCGCTCGGGGCTGACGAAATAATAATCCTTGCCGTCGGTTTCGTCATGGCGCGGCGGCCGGGTGGTGGCCGAGACGGACAGGGTGATGCCGGGATCTTCGCGCAGAAGACGGCGGCTGAGCGTGGTCTTGCCTGCTCCCGAAGGCGAGGACATGACGAACATCAGCCCGCGCCGTGCCGGCGTGGCCGAGCCTGGGGTGGCGAAGGCGGTCACTTGCGGCGGAAGCGATCGAGCGCCACGACATTGCCACCGGGATCTTCGGTCGGCGGCTCCGGGCTGGGCTCGGGCGGCGGCGGCGCAGTGTCGGCGGGGGCCGCGAACTGCAGCGCGAAATTGACCGCGGGATCGACGAAGCCGGTGATGGCGCTGAACGGGATGTGGAGTTTTGCCGGCACCTGGTTGAAGCTGAGGCCGATCTCGAAACTGTCGTGATGGACCGCGAGCTCCCAATAGCGGTGCTGGATGACGATGGTCATTTCGTCGGGATAGCGTTCGATAAGGTGACGCGGAATGTTGACCCCGGCGGCGCGGGTGCGAAAGGCGATGTAGAAATGATGGCTGCCAGGGAGCCCGCCATCGGCATCGATGCGCATCAGCACGCGCTGCACCACGCCGCGCAGAGCATCCTGGACGATATCGTCGTAGGGGATCAGGCTGTCGGGCGGGGTTTCGGTCACGGCTGCTCCGGGTGGTCGGCCTCGCCTTTGGTGGCGAAGCCGTGCCGCTCGGTCAAGCACTCGCGGCGACGTGTCAACCCGCCAACGCGGCGAGCAGCACGATGAAAGCGGCAATGGCCGCCCATCCCTCGGGTCGCGCCGGCGTCCAGCCCCAGCCGATCCGCTTGGGTTTGAACCATGTGTTGACGGGAGCGATGCGCATGGAGCCTCTCCTCGAGCAAAGGTGGGGAGCTTCTGTTGCTCGGTGCTCCCCGTACCGCCGGTGTCCGATTCTGTTGCCCGGCTCGGCCCAGCCGCGCTTTCGGCCAGTGTAACTAAGTCCGTGAGGACCTTGTGTTACGCTGCGATTGCGAATGCCTCGTTGTCGTTGGCATTTATGGTGTTTTGAACGGTTTAACGGCGCATTCAGGCCGGGCAAAGATGATCGTCTTTGAACACACGTCGATCCTGGTTCGGCCCCAGACATCCCCGCGACAACCGGGGGGAATGATGGTGGAGCCGCCGGGTACTGCCCCCGGGTCCGCTGCGTCTATTTCACGCCATCCTGTATTGCCATAGCCCGGTTTCCCGAGCCCCCTCGATATAGGGATTGCGGCGACCAGGTGCAAGCAGGTGCCTATCCGGCGGCGGCAGGCGGTGCGTGCGCGGCGATGATTTCCAGATACCGGGCAAGCACGGCGCCGTTGATGGCATCCCAATCATAGGCCATGGCGGCTTCGAGTCCGGCGGCACCTGCCGCGTGGCGGGCATCATGATCGACAAGATAATGTTCGAGCGCATCGGCGAAGCCCGTCACATCGGCATGCGGCACCAGCCGGCCGGTGACGCCATCCTCGATGATGCAGCTGCTGCCCGAGGCGATGGCGGCGACGACGGGGATTCCGCTCGCCAGCGCCTCGATGTTGATGTTGCCGAAGGTCTCGGTGATCGAGGGGTTGATGAGCAGATCGGCACTGGCAAAGGCGGTGGCGAGCATCGTGCCATCAAGAAAGCCGGTGAAAATGGCATCGGGGACCTGCGCCTCGAACTTTGCGCGCGCGGGGCCTTCCCCCACCACCAGCAGCTTGTGCGGCACGCCGCGGCGCTTGAGCTCGGCCACCGCCGCGGCGACCATGTCGAGGCCCTTTTCCAGCACCAGGCGGCCGACGAAGCCGATGACGACATCGTCGTCGCAGATCCCAAGGCTGCGCCGCCACTCGGGCGCGCGCCGTGCCGGCGAGAAGCGCTCCTTGTCGACACCGCGGCTCCAGGTGGCGGCGTGCTCGATCAGCCCCTGGTCGCGCAGCATCTCGCCGAAGCCGGGCGAGGTGACGAACACCTCGTCGAGGCCATGGTAGAAGCGCTTGAGAATGGCTTCTCCGGCCGGGCGGGCCCAGCCGAAGCCGTAATATTCGAAATAGGTCTCGAAGCGGGTGTGCACCGAGGCGACGACGGGTGCCCCCAGGCTCTTGGCCAGCTTCTTGGCGCTGTGACCGAGCGGATCGGGTGCGGACAGGTGGAAGAGGTGCGGTTCCCACTCGGCGATCTCGCGGCGCAGCTTGCCCGGCAGCCCGCGCGCGATCCGATATTCGGCGCGGCCGGGGATGCTCACCGATGGCACCGACACCAGCGTGCCTGCCGGCTCGAATGCCGGGTGATCGCTGGTGGGGGAATAGATGCGGGCAGTGGCGCCCTTGCTTTCGAGATAGGCGACGAGGCGGTTGAGCGCCTGATTGGCGCCGTCCCGCACATAATTGTAGTTGCCCGAGAACAGCACGATGCGAAGGCCCTCGGCGGTCAGACCGCCAGGCCGGTTGGCGGGAGGCCCGCTGCCCGGATGAAACTCCTCGTACATCATGGACTGTATTACGCGCATATTATGGCGCGGTTGCGGCAGCGCGCCGCATCCATGAAAAAGCCCCGCCGGCTTGCACCGACGGGGCTCGTTTCAGGGCCGTGCCCGATCAGGCGTCGGCAGGTGCTTCCAGCGAGGCATCGGCCTTGGTGGCGTTGGCGGCACGGATGGCGGCGTCGCGGCTGTTCGCCGCCACGCGCAGCCGGGCCATGCCGGCACCGGTGCCGGCAGGGATGAGCCGGCCGACGATGACATTCTCCTTGAGCCCCTGGAGCGTATCGACCTTGCCCTGCACGGCAGCTTCGGTGAGCACCCGGGTCGTCTCCTGGAAGGAGGCGGCCGAGATGAAGCTCTTGGTCTGCAGCGAGGCCTTGGTGATGCCGAGCAGCACGGGCTTGCCCTGAGCAGGCGTGCCCTTCTTGTCGAGCTTGCTGTTCTCGGAATCCATTTCCTCGCGGTCGCACTGTTCCCCGACCAGCAGCGTGGTGTCGCCCGAGACGGTGATCTCGACCTTCTGCAGCATCTGACGGACAATCACTTCGATGTGCTTGTCGTTGATGCGCACACCCTGGAGGCGATAGACCTCCTGGATTTCGGTGCAGAGATATTCCGCCAGCTTCTCGACGCCGAGCACGTCGAGGATGTCGTGCGGGTTGGCGGGGCCATCGATGATGTAATCACCCTTGCGGACCATGTCGCCTTCCTGGACCGTGATGTGGCGGCCCTTGGCGAGAAGATAGACGATCGGCTCGCCGCCCTCCTCGGGGTGCAGTTCGACGCGGCGCTTGGCCTTGTAGTCCTTGCCGAACGCCACGCGCCCATCGACCTTGGCGATGACGCCATTGTCCTTGGGGATACGGGCTTCGAACAGCTCGGCCACGCGTGGCAGACCGCCGGTGATATCGCGCGTCTTGGCGGCTTCACGCGGGATGCGGGCGATGACGTCGCCGGCCGACACATCCTGGCCATCGGCGACCGAAAGCACGGCATCGACTGCCAGCATGTAGCGCGCCGCCTCGCCCGACTCATCGTCGAGCAGGGTGATGCGCGGCCGCAGATCGTCCTTCTTGCTGACCGACTTCCAGTCGGTGACGACCTTGTTGGCGATGCCGGTGGCCTCATCGACCTCCTCGCGCATCGAAACGCCCTCGACGAGATCCTGATACTTCACCTTGCCCGACTTTTCGGTGATGACCGGCAGGGTATAGGGATCCCATTCCGCCAGGCGATCGCCCTTCTTGACGCTGACGCCATCGAGCTGCGCCACATTGGCACCATAGGTGATGCGGTGCACCGAACGCTCGCGGCCATCGGGATCGCGCAGCACCAGCTCGCCGTTGCGAGTCATGGCGATGTGCCGCCCGCGGCTGTCGGTGATGGTGGTGAGGCCACGGAACTCGATGGTGCCATCGACCGGTGCATCGAGCGTGGACTGCTCGCTGACCTGTGCGGCACCACCGATGTGGAAGGTGCGCATGGTGAGCTGCGTGCCCGGCTCGCCGATCGACTGGGCGGCGATGACGCCCACGGCTTCGCCGGCATTGACCGGGGTGCCGCGCGCCAGATCGCGCCCGTAGCAGGAGCCGCACACACCACCCTTGGTTTCGCAGAGCAGCGGCGAGCGGATCTTCACTTCGGCCACGGCCGCCGCTTCGATCACGGTAATGTCCGACTCGGTGAGCAAGTGGCCCGCCGGAGCAATGACTTCACCGGTCTTGGCATCGACGATCGCCTCGAGGACGGTGCGACCGAGGATTCGTTCGCCAAGGGAGACGATGGTGTTGCCGCCATCGACGATGGCCTTCATCACCAAGCCCATCTCGGTGCCGCAATCCTGCTCGATGACAACGCAATCCTGGCTGACATCGACGAGACGGCGCGTCAGATAGCCCGAGTTGGCGGTCTTGAGCGCCGTATCGGCGAGGCCCTTGCGGGCGCCATGGGTCGAGTTGAAATACTCGAGGACGGTCAGGCCTTCCTTGAAGTTCGAGATGATCGGCGTCTCGATGATCTCGCCCGACGGCTTGGCCATGAGGCCGCGCATGCCGGCAAGCTGCTTCATCTGCGCCTGCGAACCACGGGCACCCGAGTGCGCCATCATGTAGATGGAGTTGATCTGGCGCTCGCGGCCGTCCTCGTCCTTCCGCTTGGCGCTGATCTCCTTCATCATCTCGTTGGCGACCTGGTCACCGCACTTGGCCCAGGCATCGACCACCTTGTTGTACTTCTCGCCCTGGGTGATGAGACCATCCTGATACTGCTGCTCGAAATCCTTCACTTCGAGCTTGGTCTTGTCGACGAGCACGGCCTTGGCGGCGGGGATGACCATGTCGTCCTTGCCGAAGCTGATGCCGGCCTGGAAGGCGTGGCGGAAGCCCAAGGTCATGATCGCATCGGCGAACAGCACGGTCTCCTTCTGCCCGGTGTGGCGATAGACGGTGTCGATGACGTCGCCGATCTCCTTCTTGGTGAGGAGGCGGTTGATCGTCTCGTAGGGCACCTTGTGGCTCTTGGGCAGGCACTCGCCGAGCAGCATGCGGCCCGGCGTCGTCTCCACGCGGCGCAGCACCTGCTCGCCGGCTTCGTTGGTCGTCGCCACGCGCGCACGGATCTTCGAGTGCAGCGTCACCACCTTGTTGTGGAGCGCCTGGTGCACTTCGGCCATGTCGACAAAGGCCATGCCTTCGCCGGGCTCGGCCTCGCGCTCCATCGACAGATAATAGAGCCCGAGCACCATGTCCTGCGACGGCACGATGATCGGCTTGCCGTTGGCGGGGCTGAGGATGTTGTTGGTCGACATCATCAGCACGCGCGCTTCCAGCTGGGCCTCGAGGCTCAGCGGAACGTGGACGGCCATCTGGTCACCATCGAAATCGGCGTTGAAGGCCGAGCAGACGAGCGGGTGCAGCTGAATGGCCTTGCCCTCGATCAGCACCGGCTCGAACGCCTGGATGCCGAGGCGGTGGAGCGTGGGCGCGCGGTTGAGGAGCACGGGATGCTCGCGAATGACCTCGTCGAGGATGTCCCAGACTTCCTTGCGCTCCTTCTCGACCCACTTCTTCGCCTGCTTGAGGGTCATCGACAGACCCTTGGCGTCGAGGCGCGAGTAGATGAACGGCTTGAAGAGCTCGAGCGCCATCTTCTTGGGCAGGCCGCACTGGTGCAGCTTCAATTCCGGACCCGTTACGATGACCGAGCGGCCCGAATAATCGACGCGCTTGCCGAGAAGGTTCTGGCGGAAGCGGCCCTGCTTGCCCTTGAGCATGTCGGACAGCGACTTCAAGGGACGCTTGTTGGCACCGGTGATGGTGCGGCCACGGCGGCCGTTGTCGAACAGCGCATCGACGGCTTCCTGCAGCATGCGCTTTTCGTTGCGGACGATGATGTCAGGTGCCCGCAGCTCGATGAGGCGCTTCAGGCGGTTGTTGCGGTTGATGACGCGGCGATAGAGATCGTTGAGATCCGACGTCGCGAAGCGGCCGCCATCGAGCGGCACCAGCGGGCGCAGCTCGGGCGGGATGACCGGAACGACGGTCATGATCATCCACTCGGGCTTGTTGCCGCTCTCGATGAAGGACTCGACGACCTTCATCCGCTTGATGATCTTCTTGGGCTTCAGCTCGGACTTGGTGGTGGCGAGCTCCTCGCGCAGCGTCTCCATTTCGCCGTGCAGGTCCATGTCCTGCAGCAGCGTGCGGATCGCTTCGGCGCCGATGCCGGCGGTGAAGCCGTCTTCGCCATATTCATCCTGTGCTGCGAGCAGCTCGTCCTCGGTGAGGAGGTCGAACTTCTTGAGTGGGGTCATTCCCGGCTCGATGACGACATACTGCTCGAAATACAGCACGCGCTCGAGGTTCTTGAGCTGCATGTCGAGCAGCATGCCGATGCGCGACGGCAGCGACTTCAGGAACCAGATGTGCGCCACCGGGGCGGCGAGCTCGATATGCCCCATGCGCTCGCGGCGGACCTTGGTGACGGTCACTTCCACGCCGCACTTTTCGCAAACGATGCCCTTGTACTTCATGCGCTTGTACTTGCCGCAGAGGCACTCGTAATCCTTGATCGGCCCGAAGATGCGCGCGCAGAACAGCCCATCACGCTCCGGCTTGAAGGTGCGGTAGTTGATCGTCTCGGGCTTCTTGATCTCGCCGAAGGACCAGCTGCGGATCTGATCGGGCGATGCCAGCGAGATCTGGATCTTGTCGAAGGTCTCGGGCTTGGCGGCCGGCGAGAAGAAATTCATCACTTCGGTGTTCATGGGGATTCCTTTCAGGACGAGAAGGGGAGAGCGCGGCGCAGGGCCGGTGCGCTATTCCACCTTGTCGTCGCTCTGCAGCTCGACATTGAGGCCGAGCGACCGCATTTCCTTGACGAGCACGTTGAAGCTTTCAGGGATGCCGGCCTCGAAGGTGTCGTCGCCCTTGACGATCGCCTCATAGACCTTGGTGCGGCCGACAACATCGTCGGACTTCACCGTGAGCATTTCCTGCAATGTGTAGGCGGCACCATAAGCCTGCAAGGCCCACACTTCCATTTCCCCGAAGCGCTGGCCACCGAACTGGGCCTTGCCGCCCAGCGGCTGCTGGGTGACGAGGCTGTACGGCCCGATCGAACGCGCGTGGATCTTGTCGTCCACGAGATGGTGCAGCTTGAGCATGTAGATATAGCCCACGGTCACCTTGCGGTCGAACATGTCCCCGGTGCGGCCATCGAACAGCTCGACCTGGCCCGAGGTGTCGAGGCCGGCCAATTCGAGCATGTGGCTCACATCGGCTTCGCGCGCACCATCGAACACCGGCGTTGCCATCGGCACGCCGCCGACGAGGTTGGAGGCCAGCTCCATGACATTCTCATCGGCCATGCCGGCGATGTCGCTGTCGTACTGGCCGCCGTAGATGGCCTTGAGCTTGGCGCGGACTTCGTCGGTGTCGCCGCTTGCCAGGTCACGCCCACGCGCGTGGATGTCTTCCAGCATCGCGCCGATCTGCTTGCCGAGGCCGCGTGCGGCCCAGCCCAGATGCGTCTCGAAGATCTGGCCGACGTTCATGCGCGACGGCACGCCGAGCGGGTTGAGCACGATATCGACCGGCGTCCCGTCGGCGAGGAACGGCATGTCCTCCTGCGGCAGGATGCGGCTGATGACGCCCTTGTTGCCATGGCGGCCGGCCATCTTGTCACCCGGCTGCAGCTTGCGCTTCACCGCGACGAACACCTTGACCATCTTGAGCACGCCCGGCGGCAGTTCATCGCCCGACTGGAGCTTGCCCTTCTTGTCCTCGAGGCGGGCGTTGATGCTCGCCTGGGCATCGTCCCACTGCTGCTTCAGCGCCTCGAGATCGGCCTGGGCGGCATCGTCGGCGACACCGAACTTCCACCATTCACGGCGCGGATGCTCTTCGAGCAGGTCGGCGTCGATGACGGCGCCCTTCCTCACGCCCTTGGGGGCGGCCGCGGCGGTCTGGCCGATCAGCGCATTGCTGAGGCGCGAGTAGGTGGCACGATCGAGGATGGCGCGCTCATCGTCGGCATCCTTGTCGAGCCGTTCGATCTCGTCGCGTTCAATCTGCAGCGCGCGCTCGTCCTTGTCGATGCCGTGGCGGTTGAACACCCGGACTTCGACGACGGTGCCCGCAACGCCCGGCGGCAGCTTGAGCGATGTGTCGCGCACATCGCTGGCCTTTTCACCGAAGATGGCGCGGAGCAGCTTTTCTTCCGGCGTCATCGGGCTCTCGCCCTTCGGCGTGATCTTGCCGACCAGGATATCGCCCGGCTCGACCTCGGCGCCGATGTAGACGATGCCGGCTTCGTCGAGGTTGCGCAGCGCTTCCTCGCCCACATTGGGAATGTCGCGGGTGATGTCTTCCGGCCCGAGCTTGGTGTCGCGCGCCATCACTTCGAATTCCTCGATGTGGATCGAGGTGAAGACGTCTTCCTTGACGATCTTCTCGTTGATGAGGATCGAATCCTCATAATTGTAGCCGTTCCAGGGCATGAACGCGACGAGGGCGTTGCGACCCAGCGCCAGTTCGCCATCCTCGGTGGAGGGACCATCGGCAATGATGTCGCCCTTCATCACCATGTCGCCTACCTTCACCAGCGGGCGCTGGTTGATGCAGGTGTTCTGGTTGGAGCGCTGGAACTTCATCAGCGTGTAGATGTCCACGCCCGACTTGCCGGGCTGGATATCCTCGGTGGCGCGGATGACGATACGCGTGGCATCGACCTGATCGATGATGCCCGAACGGCGGGCGCCGATGGCGGCCCCCGAATCGCGCGCAACAGTGCCTTCCATGCCGGTGCCGACGAACGGCGACTCGGCCTTGACGAGCGGCACCGCCTGGCGCTGCATGTTCGAGCCCATCAGTGCGCGGTTGGCGTCATCGTTTTCCAGGAAGGGAATGAGCGACGCGGCGACCGAGACCAGCTGCTTGGGGCTGACGTCCATCAGCGTGATCTGGTTGCGCGGCGCCATCAGGAATTCGCCGGCTTCACGCGCCGAAACGAGCTCCTCGGTGAAGGCACGATCGGCGCCGGTGTCGGCATTGGCCTGGGCGATGGTGTGGCGGGCTTCCTCCATGGCGGAGAGATAGACCACCTCATCGGTGAGCTTGTTGTCGATCACCTTGCGATACGGCGTCTCGATGAAGCCGTATTTGTTGATGCGGCTGAACGTGGCGAGGCTGTTGATCAGGCCGATGTTCGGGCCTTCCGGCGTCTCGATCGGGCAGATGCGGCCGTAATGCGTCGGGTGAACGTCGCGGACTTCGAAGCCCGCGCGCTCGCGGGTGAGACCACCTGGCCCGAGCGCCGAAACGCGGCGCTTGTGGGTGACTTCCGACAGCGGGTTGGTCTGATCCATGAACTGGCTGAGCTGCGACGAGCCGAAGAACTCGCGCACCGCGGCCACAGCCGGCTTGGCGTTGATCAGATCGTTGGGCATGACGGTGTCGATGTCGACCGAGCTCATCCGCTCCTTGACCGCACGCTCCATGCGCAGCAGCCCGACGCGATACTGGTTTTCCAGCAGCTCGCCGACCGACCGCACGCGGCGGTTGCCGAGGTTGTCGATGTCGTCGATCTCGCCCTTGCCGTCCTTGAGGTTGACCAGCGTCTTGATGACTTCGAAAATGTCTTCGCGGCGCAGCACGGTCATGTCGTCGGGCGCGTCGAGATCGAGGCGCATGTTCATCTTCACCCGGCCGACGGCCGAGAGATCGTAGCGATCGGCATCGAAGAACAGGCCGTAGAACAGTGCTTCGGCGGTCTCGCGGGTCGGCGGCTCGCCGGGGCGCATGACGCGATAGATTTCGGACAGCGCATGATCGCGCTCCTCCACCTTGTCGGCCATCAGCGTGTTGCGGATCCAGGGGCCGACCGACACATGATCGATGTCGAGCAGCTCGATCGAAGTCTGGCCGGACTTGTCGATCTTCTCGAGATTCTCGGCGGTCAGCTCGTCACCGGCCTCGATGTAGATTTCGCCGGTTTGCTCGTTGATGATGTCGAAGGCGCTGTAGCGGCCGAAGATTTCCTCGGTGGGGATCAGCAGCGTCTTCAAGCCGTCGCTCGCGGCCTTGCGGACGACGCGCGGCGTGATCTTGGTGCCGAGCGGGAAGACGACTTTGCCGGTCTCGGCGTTGACGATGTCGAAGCTCGGCTTGAGGTTCCGGTAGTTGGCCTCGACGAACGGCACGACCCATCCGGCCTCGTTCTTGGAGCCAAAACCGCGCTCCCAGATGACACGCTTGTAGAAGAGGTTGAGGATCTCTTCGGAATTCCAGTTGAGCGCATAGAGCAGCGAGGTGACCGGCAGCTTGCGCTTGCGATCGATGCGGACGTTGACGATGTCCTTGGCGTCGAACTCGAAATCGAGCCACGAACCGCGATAGGGGATGACGCGGGCGGCGAAGAGATACTTGCCGCTGGCGTGGGTCTTGCCGCGATCGTGATCGAAGAACACGCCGGGCGAACGGTGCATCTGGCTGACGATGACACGCTCGGTGCCATTGATGATGAAGGTGCCGTTGTGCGTCATGAGCGGCATGTCGCCCATGTAGACATCCTGCTCCTTGATATCGAGCACCGACCGGGTTTCGGTGTCGGCATCGACTTCGAACACGATCAGCCGCAGCGTGACGCGCATCGGAGCGGCATAGGTGATGTCGCGCTGGCGGCACTCGTCGATGTCGTACTTGGGATCCTCGAGCTCGTAATGCACGAAATCAAGCTCGGCGGTGCCGGCGAAATCGCGGATCGGGAACACCGAGCGCAGGGTCTTTTCCAGCCCCGAGATATAGCCATCGGCAGGGCGCGAGCGCAGGAAAAGCTCGTAGCTTTCGCGCTGCACCTCGATCAGGTTCGGCATCTGCACCACTTCGCCGATCTTGCCGAAATCCTTGCGGATGCGGCGGCGGGCGTTGAACGCCTTCGGGGCAGCGGGGGGCTTCATCTGGGTGGCCATGGAAATCGGTCGCCTCTCGTTGGTGTCCGGCGCCCTTGCAACCGCTGGGGGATTGCAAAGACAACAAAAGCCGCGGGGCCTCCATCGCAATGCTGCGACCGGATGCCACACGGCACTGGCGATTGATCCCTGTGTCCTCCCATGCGTCGCGGCCAAACTCGCTCGAAAAGGCCGTGTCCCGGAGAATTCAGGAAAGCGAGCCCCGAAAGGGCCGCCTTGTGGAACTCATATAGGGCCATGCAGTCCGCAGGGGAAGAGGGTTTCGCCGGCGGCGTCAGCGCGGACGGTGCTGCGTGTCCAGCCCCGGGGTGATGAAGATGGCGGCGGCCGGCCGGTCAAGGTCCGCCGTGTGCCAGCAGCCGCGCGGGTTGATGGCGTGGTCGCCGGCCTGCAGCACGATGCGCGCGGTGCGTCCATCGGCAAGCTCCTGCAGAAGGATCATCGAGCCCGAGGTGCAGATGACGACCTCATCGCCGACCGGATGCATCTCCCACATCGCCCAGCTTTCGGTGAACTCGAACATGCTGAGCAATCGGCCGTCGCTGCCATCGGCATCATGGCGCGCGGCATAATGCTCATACCAGTCCATTCCCGAAAACGGCGGCTGCTCGACCGCGCTGCCGGCAGGGCCGAGGTGGACGAAGGACCGGAGGAGTGAAACCGCCATGGCATCATGATAGGCGCGATGCCTTCCTGCACAAGCGGGAGTCGCACCAGATTGCACTGTAGCAAAAATGCAACAGTGCACAGACTTCGAAATCTGGCTGGAACCATGGCCAAGGGGGCCACTTGTGCACTCATGCCGCTTTAAAACAGCGGTAGTTCTCGTGGCTTTGCGTTAAGGATATGCAATGAAGATGCTTTTTTCGGCAGGCGCGCTTGCGCTCGCACTCGGTCTCTCCGCTCCCGTGGTGGCGCAGGATGCCGTTGGAACCACCGCAACCAGCCCCGATGGTTCGCGGCCGTTCGGCTTCGAGCCCTATTTCGGCATCATGGGCGGCTACCATCTCTATGATCGCAAGCCCGATTTCCAGAGCACGACCGGCGCACGCTACGATGGTGCAGTGATCGAAGGTGTTCTCGGCGCCAATGTGCCGCTCGGCCCCTTGTTCATCGGCGTGGAAGGTCATGGTGCCAAGGGCTTCGGCAACATCGATTGGGAGTATGGCGTTCGCGGCCGCGCCGGCTTTCGCGCAGGTGAAACCGGCATGATCTACGGCAGCGTCGGCCACATGTGGTACGAAGTGCAGTCGGACCAGAACTTCATCGCCCGGGGCGCAACCGGCCAGGGCTTCAACGATCGAAAGGGCTGGGTCTATGGTCTCGGCGTCGAAGTCGGCCCGCGCGAGATTGGCTTGGGTGGCCTGACCGGCCAGTCCGGCGCGCGCTTGCGCCTTTCGGTCGAGACCTTTGAAGGCAAGAGCATCCGGCCGATGGGCGGTCTGATCTTCCACTTCTAGGCTTTGCACTGAACTGCGTGGCCGGCCGCGGGCATTGCCCGCGAGTCCGGCTGGGCTTTCGAAGTTCAGAAAAAAGATAGAGCGCGGCAAAGCCGCGCCGTCGGACATGAAAAAAGGGCGGGGAGTGATCCCCGCCCTTTCTCATGCCGGCCGGCCTCCGGCGAGTCCGGTGGCTTCGCCCGATCGCTGCGCAATCGGCCTCCAGCCAACGGCCGCCGTTCGGGTGAGCGCGGCAAAGCCGCGCCGTCGGACACGAAAAAAGGGCGGGGAGTGCTCCCCGCCCTTTCTCATGCCGGCTGGCGTTCGGCGAGTTCGGCTTACTTCAGTTCGACAGTCGCACCAGCGGCTTCGAGCTGTGCCTTCATCTGCTCGGCGTCGGCCTTGGAGATGCCTTCCTTGATCGGCTTCGGCGCCGATTCAACGAGGGTCTTGGCTTCGGTCAGGCCCAGGCCGGTGATGGCGCGGACTTCCTTGATGACGTTGATCTTCTTGCCACCGTCGCCGGTGAGGATCACGTCGAACTCGGTCTGCTCTTCGACGACAGCGGCGGGTGCACCAGCGGCCGGGCCGGCAACGGCGACGGCAGCAGCGGCGGACACGCCCCACTTTTCTTCGAGCATCTTGGCGAGGTCAGCGGCTTCCAGCACGGTGAGGGCGGAAAGCTGTTCAACGATTGCGTTCAGGTCAGCCATGGGTAATCTCCAATTCTAAAGGGTTGAAAAGCTTATGCCGCATCCTTGTCGGCATAGGCCTGGAACACGCGGGCGAGCTTGGCGGCCGGTGCGGTCGAAAGCTGGGCGATCTTCGTGGCCGGTGCGAGCACCAGGCCAATCAGCTTCGCGCGCAACTCATCGAGCGACGGCAGTTCTGCGAGCGCCTTTACGCCGTTCACATCGAGCAGCTGCGCGCCGATGGCGCCGCCGACGATCTCGAACTTGTCGGTGGTCTTGGCAAAGTCCACCGCGGCCTTGGCAGCGGCCACCGGATCGGTGGACGTGGCGAAGCCGGTCGGGCCGGTGAGCAGATCGCCCAACGGCTGGTACGGCGTGCCCTCGATGGCGATCCGCGCGAGGCGGTTCTTCGTCACCTTGAAGCTGGCACCGGCCTTGCGCATCCGGTTGCGAAGGTCATTGACCTGCGCAACGGTGAGCCCGTGGTTGCGGGTGACCACAACCACCGAGGTTTCGGCCAGCGTCGAAGCGAGGCCTGAAATGGTATCGGCTTTCTGGGTGCGATCCATGGTCTCTCCTTCATGTCGCTCCGGATCGCTCCGGAGCAGGCTGGGTATGATGCAGGCATGCGCCTGCACCGGCGGAGCCAGGGCTGCCCGGTGGAGACCCCCACGAAAAGGGGCATCAACGGGCTGCCATGGCCCGTCCAACGATGAACGAAAGTGGCCGCACGGCGTGCGCACGGCTGAAATCGGTCAATCGTCTCATGCAGGCTCACCGGGTTTCCGGCAATTTAGGAGGCGAACCTCACCGACAGTCTCGGACGGTTGGGTGCAGACGAAGCTGCAACCGAGCGGCGGCTATAGACGAAATGGCGCAAAGATCAAGCCAGTCAGACGCAAGAAGGGCCGGGGGGATTTCGCCCCCGGCCCTTCATGGTTTCAACGGATCGAAACTCAGATGCTGTGGCCGACCGTGTCGGTGTTGACGCGCACACCGGCACCCATCGACGACGACAGCGCCACCTTCTGCAGATACTTGCCCTTGGCGCCCGACGGCTTGGCGCGGACGACCGCGTTCAGCAGCGCGTCGAAGTTGGCGCGCAGGTCTTCCTGGGCGAAGCTCGCCTTGCCGAGCAGGCCATGGATGATCCCGGCCTTTTCGACGCGATATTCGACCTGGCCGCCCTTGGCTGCCTTCACGGCTTCACCGACGTTCATCGTCACGGTGCCGAGCTTGGGGTTGGGCATCAGGCCCTTGGGGCCCAGCACCTTGCCGAGACGGCCGACGAGACCCATCATGTCGGGCGTGGCGATGCAGCGATCGAAATCGATGGTGCCGCCCTGGACGAGCTCGAGCAGGTCTTCCGCACCGACGACTTCGGCGCCGGCTGCCCGGGCTTCATCGGCCTTGGCGCCGCGGGCGAACACGCCAACGCGGACCGACTTGCCAGTGCCCTTGGGCAGGGTGACAACGCCGCGGACCATCTGGTCGGCGTGGCGCGGATCTACATTGAGGTTGATGGCGACTTCGATCGTCTCGTCGAACTTGGCGGTGGCGTTGGCCTTCACCATCGCGAGCGCGGTATCGAGATCGTAAAGCGTGTCGCGATCGACAGCGGCGGCGAGCGCCTTGGCTTTCTTGCTCTGTGCCATGATATCAGCCCTCCACCACTTCGAGGCCCATCGAACGGGCACTGCCCTCGATGGTCCGCATGGCCATTTCAACGGTGTTTGCATTGAGATCGGCCATCTTGGTCTCGGCGATCTCGCGGATCTGCGACTGCTTCACCGCGCCGGCGAAGGCGCCCTTGCCGGTGGTTGCACCACCCGACTTGAGGCCGGCGGCCTGCTTGAGCAGATAGGATGCCGGCGGCGTCTTGGTCTCGAAGCTGAACGAGCGATCGGCGAACACGGTGATGACGGTGGGGATGGGGGTGCCCTTCTCCAGCTTCTCCGTGCGCGCGTTGAACGCCTTGCAGAATTCCATGATGTTGACACCGCGCTGGCCCAGCGCAGGCCCGATCGGCGGGGAGGGATTGGCGCTGCCGGCTTTCACCTGCAGCTTGATATAGCCTGTGATCTTCTTTGCCATGATTGGCACTCCTGTTTGTGGTGCAAGCGGCGGTGAAGCCTCCCACGGTGAATGGTCGGAAGCGGAAGGTTACTTCTGCTTTTCGACCTGCTCGAAGCCCAGTTCGACGGGGGTTGCCCGGCCGAAGATGGACACCGAAACTTTGACCCGGCCGTGATCGAAATCGATCTCCTCGACAAGGCCGTTGAAGCTGGCGAACGGGCCATCGAGAACGCGGACCTGGTCGCCGATCTCGAAATTGGCCTTGCGCTTGATCTTGGCGGCAGGCGTTTCCTCGGTCTTGGTGTTGAGCATCCGCGCCGCTTCGGTTTCCGAAATCGGCTGCGGCTTGTTCTGCTGGCCGAGGAAGCCGGTGACCTTGGGGGTGTTCTTGACGAGGTGATAGATGTCGTCGGTCATGTCGAGCTTGGCGAGCACATAGCCCGGCATCGACTTGCGCTCGACGGCGCGCTTCTTGCCCTTCACCACCTCGGTGACGGTTTCGGCCGGCACTTCGACCGATTCGATGAACACGTCGAGACCCTTGCGGGTGGCCTCGGCGAGGATCGCCTCGCGGACCTTGTTCTCGAAGCCCGAGTAAGCGTGAATGATGTACCAGCGCGCCATCTTTATCCCTTAGCCCCTCAGCCAGCGAGCCCGAGCAGAAATTTGACAATGGCGCCGAGCAACTGGTCGACGCCGAGGAAGAAGATCGACAGCAGCGCGGTCATGATCAGCACCAGGATGGTGGTGGTGATCGTCTCCCGCCGTGTCGGCCATTTGATCTTGGCGGTTTCGGCGCGCACCTGCCGCACGAACTCGCCAACGCTGACGCGCTGCGATTTTTCGGCCTTGGCACTCGGTGCGGATTTTGCGTCGCTCACCATTGGATCCAGATCAGAGAAATTCAGTCGATTCGAAAGACCCCGATAGTCGACCCGCCGCTCTCTTGCAAAGAGCGGCGGGACAACTGGCAGGAGTGGAGGGATTCGAACCCCCGGCCCTCGGTTTTGGAGACCGATGCTCTACCAGCTGAGCTACACTCCTAGGGTCGGGCTGCGGGCTATACCGGCGGGGGGGACGGAGCGCAAGTGCGGTTGCTGAACGCGGTTGAAACGGCGAGGTGGTGCGGGTAAGCGGGGGGCGTCGCGGGTATAGCTCAATGGTAGAGCACTAGCCTTCCAAGCTAGTGATGCGGGTTCGATCCCCGCTACCCGCTCCAGCGCAGCGCCTTGCCGCGGCCCCTGCCCCTGCCCCTGCCCTGCCAGGCAAAGCCTAAACGCCACCCCACTCGTGCCGTATTCCTTCGCACAACCGAACGGGGAGATGCGCGATGACGATGGCTAGCGGACTGCTGGTGGCTGCCGAGGAAGCATCGGCAAGCACCGCCGCACTCGCCTGGTTCGACCAGGTCCGTGCGCATTGCGTGATGCATGACCTGCCCCCCGAGCCGCCGGTCTATGACCTGCTCTGGCGCTATGTGCGCGACGAAAACCATGATCTGTCGCTGGCCGTGGACCGTGCCATTGCCGCGGGCGGCTTCGACCTGCCGGCGCTGATGGACATGCGCGTCAAGCACATCGATGGCATCACCACCGGCGAAGTCGCCTCGCTTGTCGAGGTGGTGCACGACCAGGCCAGGGCGCTGACCGAGACGATCGAAGTGGGGCAGACAAACCTTGCCAAATACGACCGGGCGCTGGGGGAGGGGTCGTCGGCATTGTCCACGCCACTGGAGGCGGCAGCACTTGCCGAGCTGCTCGAGAATCTGGGCCAGGCCACCAACACCATGCAGGAGGCCAATGCGCGGCTGGCAGCCGATCTGGCGGTGGCGGTGACCGAGGCGCGCACGCTTTCGGTGAAGCTGGGCGCTGCTCAGCGGGCGGCAGTGACCGACCAGCTGACCGGGCTGCTCAACCGGCGCGGCACCTTCCAGCTGATCGAGCAGCACCAGCGCGAGGCGCGCCGGTCAGGACAGCCAGTGTCGCTGGCGCTGATCGACATCGACAATTTCAAGCGGGTGAACGATCGCTTCGGCCATGCGCTCGGCGACGATGTGCTGCGCTTCGTGGCGCAGCATCTGGCGGACCATGCCGAGCTGTTCGGCGGCAGTGTCGGGCGGCTTGGGGGCGAGGAGTTCGTCACGATAATCCCGGGCAAGCCCGTGCAGCTGGCGGCGAGCATGGTCGACCAGGTTCGCGCCAAGCTGGCCTCGCAAGTGATCCGCAACGCCGTCGATGGCTCGAGCCTGGGGCGGGTGAGCTTCTCTGCGGGCGTGGCGGCGGACAAGGCCGATGACACCGCCTCCACGCTGCTCGAGCGCGCCGACAAGGCGCTCTACACCGCCAAGCGCATGGGCCGGGACCGGGTGGTGCCCGACCGCAACTAGTATTGGGGATAAGCCTCATTGCAAACTTAGGTTGACAAGCGCGGGCGCAATTCGCCACTAGCGCCGCTTCGCAGGCGGCGGCGTGCATCCGGAGGGGTGGCCGAGCGGTCAATGGCAGCAGACTGTAAATCTGCCGGGTTTTCCCTACGTTGGTTCAAATCCAACCCCCTCCACCACCGCCGCCTGCGCTTCTTTTTATGTCCGAACCGGCCCGATCGGGCGCCTCCGGCAACGATAACAGGCGAAAGGCTGCGACATTCTGTCATGAATGGGGCCGGTTCGGTCTTTTCCTGAACAGACTGTCGTCAGCTGGCAACGCTCTGTCGCTAGGCGGGGATCCATTCGCGAATTTGCCGATAGTTTTTGGTTGGCACGCACTCGTGCTGGCATAGCGAAGGAATTCAACCATGCGTCGGATCGCAGCTTTTCTGATTGCCACAGCAGCTCTTTCGGCGCCGGCGATGGCGCAAATCGCCGTTGGTGCCACCGTCAAGGACACCACCGGCGGCACAGTCGGCACCGTGACCGCCTCGGAGGGCGGCAACGTCACCGTGGATACCGGCAAGAACAAGGTCGCGATTCCCGAGACGTCGTTTGCACAGACGCCCGAAGGCCCGCTTCTGGGCATGACCAAGGACCAGCTCGACAGCGCTGTGGAGACTGCAGCGGCCGAGAACAAGGCGAAGCTGATGGCGGCACTGGTGCCCGGGGCCGATGTGCGCGGCACCGCCGGCGTCGTGATCGGCAAGGTGGAAAAGGTCGACGGCGAGCTGGTGACGCTCACGTCGGAGGCCGGCAGTGCCAATGTGCCGGTGTCAGGCCTTGCGCTGCAGCCCGATGGCCTGCACTTCGGCATGACCGCCGAGGAGTTCACCGCTGCCGTCGAGGCGGCCAAGGCGGCCACAAGCGGGCAATAACGATCGTCAGGGCAGGGCCACTGGCCCTGCCCGCACGTTTCAGGCTATGGCCCTCGCATGGGCCGCAGACCTCACCCCAAATCGCAACAAGGCCAGAAGAGCGCGTTCCCGCGGCTGTATGGCAGGCATGCCGTGTTCGCGGCGCTCGACAATCCCGAGCGGGCGTTGCGCAAGCTGATCGTCACCCATGCGTCCGCGCAGACGATCGTCATCCCGCCGGGCCTCACGGTACAATATGGCGATGACCATGATCTTGGCCGGCTGGTGCCCACCGACGCACCGCACCAGGGGTTTGTGCTCGAAGTGGAGCCGCTCGAATCGCCCTGGCTCGGCGATCTCCTCGCCGATGCGGTGGCGGACAATGACAAGCGCCCGCTGATGGTGCTCGACCAGGTGACCGACCCGCACAATGTCGGGGCGATCATGCGCTCGGCACTGGCGTTCGGCGCCCGCGCGCTGGTGACGCAGGACCGGCATTCGCCGCAGGAGAATGGTGCGCTGGCCCGCGCGGCCTCCGGGGCGCTCGAAGCACTGCCCTGGTGCCGCGTCGTGAATTTGGCGCGCGCTCTCGACGAGATCGGCGAAGCGGGCTTCTGGCGGATCGGGCTTGATGGCAGTGCCGAAGCCGATCTCGAATCGGCCCTCGGCGACACACGGCCGGCGCTGGTGATGGGCGCCGAAGGCGAAGGCTTGCGCGCGCTGACGATCGAGCGTTGCGACCAGATGGCCAGGCTGCCGATTTCGGCGGCGATGGAGAGCCTGAATGTGTCGAATGCGGCCGCGATCGCGCTTTATGCGGCGGCGCGCCGCGGCTAGTAGCTTTCGGTTTCGTAGATGAAGTCGGTGCTGCCTGCATAGAGCGCCAGCAGCCGGTCCGCCGTCGTCATCCCGCTCTCGGCGATTTCGCGAAGCGGGCTGAGGAAGCCCTGTTCGGTGTCGCCCATGCGGTTGAGGCGCGCGCGGCGAGCGAGGCCGGCATCGGCGATGGCGAGCACCGCCTTGGCAAGGTCCTGCAGTGTGCCGCCGTTCGGGCTGCCGGCCTGCAGCGCGAGGCGCGGGACCTCGGCGCGCAGCCGGGCATGGTCTTGCGGCGTCCAGTGCTTGACGAGATCCCAGGCGGCATCGAGCGAAACCTGGTCGTAAAGCAGGCCGACCCAGAGGGCGGGCAGCGCGCAGATCCGGTCCCAGCGCCCGCCGTCGGCACCGCGCATTTCGAGATAGCCCTTCATCCGCACTTCGGGGAAGGCGGTGGAGAGATGGTCTTTCCAGTCCCCGAGCTTCGGCTTTTCGCCCGGCAGCACGGCAAGCTTGCCCGCCAGGAAATCCCGGAAGCTGTGGCCGGCGGCATCGATGTATTTGCCGTCGCGGTAGACGAAGTACATCGGCACATCGAGGGCATAGTCGGCGTAGCGCTCATATCCGAAGCCATCCTCGAACACGAACGGCAGCGTGCCGGTGCGCGCCGGGTCGGTGTCGGTCCAGATATGGCTTCGGAAGCTCTTGAAGCCGTTGGGCTTGCCTTCGGTGAAGGGGGAATTGGCGAACAGGGCGGTGGCCAGCGGCTGCAGCGCCATCGACACGCGGAACTTCAGCGCCATGTCGGCTTCCGACGCATAATCGAGGTTGGTCTGGATCGTGCAGGTGCGCAGCATCATGTCGAGCCCGAGCGACCCCACGCGCGGCATGTGCGCGCGCATGATGCCGTAGCGGCCCTTGGGCATGACCGGCAGCTGGCTCCGAGTCTTGTCCGGCCAGAAGCCGAGGCCGAGGAAGCCGAGGCCAAGCTCGTCGCCAACTTCGCGGCACTGGGCGAGGTGGCGGTTCGATTCGGCGCATGTCTGGTGGATGGTCTCCAGCGGGGCGCCGGACAGCTCGAACTGGCCGGCGGGTTCGAGGCTGACGGCGCCATCGTCGCCCTTGAGCGCAATGACATGGCCGCCTTCGATCACCGGCTCCCAGCCGAAGCGCTCCATGCCCTTGAGCAAGTCCCGGATGCCGCCGGGCTCGTCGTACGAAGGGGCGCGCTTGTCGGCGAGGCGATAGACGAATTTTTCGTGCTCGGTGCCGATCCGCCAGTCCGCCGCCGGCTTGGCGCCATGTTCGAAGACGCTGATCAGCTGATCGCGCGATTCGATGATCGCGTCGTCGCCGGACTGGTTCTGCTGGTTGCTCATACGGCGCGCTTAGCCGCCCCACACGACCTTCGCAATCGCGCCCGACTCAATTCGCCTCCAGGCTGTAGCGGAGGATGTAATCATGGCGGCCGCCGCCGACATCGAGCGTCATCGCGCCGCGGATGCCGGCGAGGTCGCCGGTGCCGCTGCCGGGCACGATGGCGACGCGCAGATCGGGGGCACCCTTGTCCATCAGCCCCAGATGCGCGAGCGCAAAGCTGCCGGCGCGTCCATCGAGCGTGCCCTCCACGCGCTCGATCAGGACATAGGCTGCCGAGCCCTGCTCCGGGGTGATGCCGCTCAGCATGGTGCCGCTGCCCTTGCCGACCAGACTGCCACTGAAATCCTTGGTCACCGCGATGCGGCCCTGGGTGAGGCCTTCACCCTTGGCTTCCGCCTCCGGCGCCATTTTCACCGTGAAGCTGCCCTGCGCCACAAACTCTGCTGCCATTGCCTCGCTCCCGATGAAAAGGGCCGCTGCCCAGAGGATGTTCTTCATGTGTTCACCCTACTATTGCCAGTGCCCGCGTCAATCCGCGCATGATAGGCTTTGCGCATCAATCGGGAGAAGCGCCATGCATGATCTGGTCATCCGCGGGGGAACCATTGTCGACGGCTCGGGCGCTCCGGCGTTTCGCGGCGACATCGCCATCGACGGCGAGCGCATCACGGCTGTCGGCACCATCTCCGCTTCCGGCCGCCGCGAGATCGATGCCAGCGGGCTGCATGTGACGCCGGGCTTTGTCGATATCCACACGCACTATGACGGCCAGGCGACCTGGGACGCCGAGATGGCGCCTTCGAGCTGGCATGGCGTGACCACGGTCGTGATGGGCAATTGCGGGGTGGGCTTTGCCCCTGCCCGGCCAGATCGGCATCAATGGCTGATCGGGCTGATGGAAGGCGTGGAGGATATTCCGGGTACCGCCCTTGCCGAAGGCATGCGCTGGAACTGGGAGAGCTTTCCCGAATATCTCGATGCGCTGGCCGAACTGCCGCGCACGGTCGATGTCGGCACCCATGTGCCGCATGGGGCCGTGCGCGCCTATGTGATGGGGGAGCGCGGCGCCAACAACGAAGCGCCGACCGCCGACGACATTGCCGCGATGAGTGCCATTGTCGAGGATGGCCTGCGCGCCGGCGCCCTGGGCTTTTCCACCTCGCGCACCGTGCTCCACAAGTCGATCGATGGCGTGCTGGTGCCGGGCACCACCGCCACGCGCGAGGAGCTGATCGGCATCGGCCGGGCGATGGGCCGGGTTGGGCACGGGGTCTTCGAAATGGCGTCGGACCTGAAGCGCGAGTGGAACGAATTCAGCTGGATGGGCGATCTCAGCCGCGAGACCGGGCTTCCGGTGACCTACGCGATGCTGCAATCGATCGCCAAGGAGATGAGCTGGCAGGAGCAGATGGCCGCCACCGAAGCGCAGAACGCGCAAGGGGCGCACATCGTGGCGCAGATTGCGCTGCGCGGCACCGGCATTTTGATGGCGTGGCAAGGCACCGTGCACCCGTTCAAGTTCCGCGAGAGCTGGGTGGCCATCGAGGGTCTGCCGTGGGCGAAGCAGCTGGCGCACCTCAACGATCCGGCATTCAAGGCGCGGTTGCTTGCCGAGCCGAGCATCATTCCCGAATCGGACATCCAGGCGGTGCTGATGGTCGTGGCGCATGGCTTCGGGCTGCAATATGCGATGCCTGAAGGCTTCGATTACGAGCCGGGCCGCGATCTCGCGATCGAGACGCTGGCGCGCGCTGCCGGCGTGTCTCCGGCCGAATATGCCTATGACATGCTGACGGCGAATGACGGCACCGGCTTCATCTACCTGCCGCTGCTCAACTATGCCGATGGCAATCTGGATTTCGTCGCCGGGCTGCTCGAACACCCCGACACGGTGATCTCGCTTTCGGACGGCGGCGCGCATTGCGGCACCATCTGCGATGCCGCCTCGCCCACCTTCCTGCTCCAGCACTGGGTGCGTGACCGGGTGCGGGGCCGGGTGAGCATCGAGAATGCGATTCGGCGCCAGTGCCGCGATACCGCGCTTCTCTATGGCCTCGAGGACCGGGGGCTGCTTGCACCCGGGCATCTGGCGGACATCAACCTGATTGACATGGGCACGCTCAAGCTCGGCAAGCCCTGGCTGGCGTTCGACCTTCCCGCCGGCGGCAAGCGGCTGCTGCAAACGGCGGACGGCTATGTGGCGACGATCAAACGCGGAGCGGTGACCTTCGAGCACGGCGTGCCGACGGGTGCTGTGCCCGGACAGCTCATCCGCGGCCCACAGCAGGCACCGGAAGCTGCCCTCACGATCGCGGCCGAATAGCCGCAGGACGGGTGTGCGGAAGCCGGCGCGGCGGGCGACGCATCGGTCGGTCGCGCTGCGCGTGATCAAGGAATTTTAAGCACTTGCCAGCCGGCCCCCCGGCTTTCAATCTGCGCCGGGGAGAAGAATATGCAGCTCATGGTCCGCACGGCACTTGCAGCATTCTGTGCGACTTCGGCACTGGCGCAGACGCCGCCGCCGCCGCTGCCGCCGGGTGCGCTCCTCGAAAGCCGCAGCCTTGCCGGGCTGAGCGCGCCCGGCGAGATTGCCATCGACCGCTGGGGCATTTCGCACATCAAGGCCGCCACCCCGGAGGATGCCTTCTTCCTGCAGGGCTATGCCACGGCGCGCGACCGGCTCTGGCAGATCGACCTGTGGCGCAAACGCGGGCTGGGTCGGCTCGCTGCCAGCTTCGGCGCGGCGTTCGTCGAGCAGGATCGCGCCAGCCGGCTGTTTCTCTACCGGAGTGACATGGCGGCGGAATGGGCTGCCTATCCGGCGGCAGCCAAAGGCTGGACCCAGGCCTTTGCAGCCGGGATCAACGCCTATGTGAGCGAGGTCGAGGCGGGACGCGCGGCGATGCCCGAGGAATTCGCTGCCACCGGCTCGCGGCCCGAGCGCTGGACCGCCGATGACATCGTCCGCATCCGCAGCAATGCGCTGGTGAGCAACCTGCCCTCCGAAGTGGCGCGGGCGCGCGCCATCTGCGCCGCCGGCGTGGCACTGGAGCCGCTGCGCCGCGAACTGTCCCCGGCGCACAGCATCGACCTCGCCGCCGCCGCCGACCCCTGCACCATCCCGGCCGATGTGCTGAAGGACTTCCAGCTCGGCACCGGCGGGGTGAGTTTTACCGCCGGCAAGATCATCCTGCAGGACACGCCGTCAGCCATTGCATACGCCGACCCCGATCTGCGCGAGGGCTCGAACAACTGGGTTGTGGGGCCATCGCGCACCAGCACCGGCCGCCCGATCCTGGCGGGGGACCCGCACCGCGCGCACGGGGTGCCGTCGCTCCGCTATGTCGTGCACATGGAGGCACCGGGGCTGCACATTGCGGGTGCGGGCGAGCCGGCGCTGCCGGGCATCAGCTTCGGCCATAACGAGGACATCGGCTGGGCGCTGACCATCTTCGCGGTCGACCAGCAGGATCTGGTGGTCAACCCGCCCAGGACGAGCCTCCGCACCGTCACCGAGACAATCGAGGTGAAGGGCGAGGCGCCGCGCACGGTGGAACTGCGCTTCACCGCCGATGGCCCGGTCATCCACACCGACCCGGCGACCGGCCGCAGCTTCAGCCTGCGCGCCACCTGGGACCGGCCGGGGGCGTCGGCCTATTTCAATGCCAGCTGGCTCTGGCAGGCGAAGGACTGGGCCGGCTTCAAGGCTGGCAGCGACAAATGGGGCGGGCCGCCGCTCAACCTGCTCTTTGCCGGCAAGGACGGGGACATCGGCTGGGCGGCTGCGGGTTTCCTGCCGAGGCGCAGCCGTGGCGACGGACTGCTGCCGGTGATCGCCGATGGCCGCAGCGGGTGGCAGGGGCTGCGCCCGGCCTCCGACCTGCCATCGGTGCGCAACCCGGCGAAAGGCTGGTTTGCCACCGCCAACGAGATGAATGTGCCGTCCGATTTCCCGAACCAGGCGATCAGCTTCGAATGGGGGGATCGCTCGCGCATCGACCGGATTGCCGAAGTGATCGGCACCAACCCGCGTTTCAGCCTGACCGACGCCATGGCGCTGCAGGCCGATGCCGTGAGCCCGCTCGCGCGGCGCGGCGTGGCGCTGCTCGCCGCTGTCACTCCCTCGCCGGAAACGCGCGAGATGCTCGGCTTCATGGCGGGCTGGGACGGGCATGAGCATGAGGCCAGCCCGCAAGCCGCACTTTTCGAGGTCTGGACCAAGCGCCATCTGGCCCAGGCTGCGGTGGCGGCACTGGTGCCCGAGGCGGCGCGGCCGGCGTTCGGTAACTCCTCGCTGCCGGCGCTGATGACGCTGCTCGAAAAGCAGGACCCGCTGCTCGGGCCCGATCCGGCGGCAATGCGCGACCGCATTCTGGCAACCTCGCTGCAATCGGCCTGGGCCGAGACGGTGAAACTGCTCGGTGCCGATCCGGCGCGGTGGCGCTGGGGGTCGATCCACAAGGCCATGTTCGTGCCCGATCTCGCGATTCCCGGCCGCGAGGATGCGCGGCAGATCGGCCCGCTGCCGATTGGCGGCTCGGCCTCGACGCCGATGGCCTCGGGCAGCCCGCGCAACGATTTCATCGTCCGCCACGGCGCTTCGGTGCGGATGGTGCTCGATGTGGGGGCGTGGGACAACAGCCTCATCATCAACAGCCCTGGCCAGTCGGGGGATGCCGGCAGCCCGCACTACCGCGACCTGTTTCCACGCTGGGCGGCAGGGCAGATGGTGCCGTTCCGCTGGAGCCGGGCGGCGGTGATGGCCGATGCCGAGCGCGTGATCAGCGTCACCCCGGCGCGCTGACGGTCAGGACACCAGCCGCGGCAGGCCGTCCCCGAGGCGGCCGCCGCGCGGGCACCGCATGACGATGGCGATGTCGTCGTAATCGCGGTCGGTCCAGGCCGGATCGAGCCAGGTGGACGACACGCCGGACTGGCCCGGCGGCCGATCCTCCCAGCCGAAGTACATGAACTTGCCGGGCTCGCAGCCCTGGCCGGTCGCGAGCGGAGTGCGGTTCTTGCCGCGCGGGATCACATTGCCCGAGACATCGGGGTTGCATTTGGCGAGCGTGTCGCAGCGTACCGTCTCGACCGTGCGCAACAGCGCGAAGGTCTCCTTGCCAGCGGTGATGACGGTATCGGTGTACAGCTCCTTCACCGGCCGGCCAGGCTGGCGATTTTCGACCGTGGCATTGGGGTTCGACCACAGCACGGGGTGCGACTTCACATGGCGCGTGTTGGTGAGGCGGAAGCTCAGGCTTTGCCCCTCCTGCTCGCAGCGCGGCCAGACCAGATCTTCGGGTGACGGCGGGTTGATCCTGACGCGGTTGCCGCTGATCGTCGCGATATTCGAGCCCACTGGAAGATTGTTGGATACGAGGGTCATCTGCGACCGGCGGCTCGCGGCAGTGCCCGAGCCGGCATGGTCGAAACAATAGGCATAGAGCTGGTTGAAATCCCCGGCTTCGGAATCGAGCAGCGTCAGCTCGGGCGGTTGGTACGAGACATTCGCCGGGCGGGCCGCAACGGCCTGCACGATGATCGAGGGTTGATCGACATTGAGGATGCGCGAAAAATACTGGGGAACGGGGTTGCCACGCTGGTCGGTCCGTCGGGCGATGACCCGCACGGCGTTGGCATCCAAGCCGGCGCCCGGCACGAAGCCGGTGTCGGATGCATAGCTGCCGACCTCGACATCTGCGGCGGTGGTGGCAAGACCATAGTCTGCGGGGAGATTGCGCGAGACGTAGGAGACTGCTGCGGTCGACGCATTGCCGCCGTCCGCCAGCGTCTGCACGCCTGCAAGCGCCGCAGCGTCTGCTGCAGATTGCATGCGATTGAAGACGATCCGCTGGACCGCGACGTCGATGCTGACCGCCAACCCACCCAGGAGAACCGGCACCATCATCGCCACGATGACGGCAACAGCACCTTGCTGCGCTCCGAAAAGGCGCGCGACCAACCGGTCAGCCATCGAAGGGCACCTCCTGCTTAGCGGTTGCCGTGGCCCGGATCGTCCAGGGCAAGACGCGCGAGAAGAACACGATCAGTGACGCATCGTCGGCAGCGGCCGAAAGCTGCACGGTGATGAAGTTCAGGCGGGGCTGTTCGATGTCGGTATGCGCGACGGTGTAGGAGACATGGGTCCGCAGCCATGGCGGCAGGTTGTGCTGGATCTGGCCCGCTATCTCGCCCGGCGTGATGGTGTTCACTGCGAGCCGCCGCGCCAGCACCATGGCCTCATGCTGCATCAGGTTCATCGAAAACGCGATCGACGCCGCCTCGAACGCGCCGAAGATCAGCGAAAAGAGCAACGGCACGACGAGGGCGAATTCGGCTGCGACCGATCCGCACGCATCAAGCACAGTCCTGCTGCAGGTCTTCTTCACGCATTTCGCCAATCATCAGGGTAAACGCCATAAAAAGCGACCAAACTTCCTTGCTCTTAATAGCACCGCATGACCGGGATCAATGAACAATTGCATCAATAAATGGCAAACAATTGCAAACTTTTCAGTTGCGACAGGCGTTTGGGCTGATCGAGCACGGTGCGGCTTAACAGATCGGACTGATCATCCAGGCGTCGTGGCTGCGGCTCACGCGCTGACCCCAATAAAGGACAGTCTCATGACCGATCCGTGCAGCACCAATGGCGGGGGCGCGCCCCTGCCCCATTACCTGTCTCCTCTCGACCTCGAGACCTGGTTCCGCATTCCCCGCGGCACGTCGGCCAAGTGGCGGACGAATGGGTCAGGGCCCCCCTTCGCGAAGCTTGGCGCAAAGGTGCTCTACCAGACCGCCGATTTTGTGCAGTGGATCAACGAGCGCCGGTCCGTCTGCGCGACCAATGGTAGCGTGCTGAACTAGTATGGCCCGACGTCTCTCGTCATCGCTGTGTGTCGCCACGCGCTCCCCATCATCGCCCCACGCATAACATACGAAACATTCCAGATTTTGCTCATTCCTGAAAACACGCAGAAACCGAGCAAAGGCAGATAGATAGCGATCGTTGACGCAGGTGCCGAGGCGCATCGCCCATAGTAGGTTGGAGATACACTTGAACTTGGAGCGATAGAGCGGCAACGAACAAGGCTGCACGGACGTCCGATGCGCTCAAGCTGGATGATGTGGAATTCGTTCTGTCAGCTATTCTGAAGGCTAAAGCGATCGAGATGCCGCTGAACTGGTGGGTGACGATCAACTGGGCCACTGCGGGAGCCGGGGATCGCGCGTTGAAAGCGACGGGCAGGTTCTTCAAACTCGCGAATGACTGGCTGCGCTCGAAGGGATATGCATTGGCCTATGTGTGGGTTCGGGAGACCGGACCGTACAAGGGTGAGCATGTTCACATCGCCATGCATGTTCCTCCCCACGTGGGGCGGGCTTTTGGTCATCGCCAGCGTGCATGGATCAAGAGGGCTGGAGAGACCGGACCCTACCGCAGACGGACGGTGAAAACCGATGCCATCGGACTGCGGCTGGATCATGCCCTCAAAGGCCGGATGTACGGCGAGTTTCATGCGGACGATCTCGCCCGTGTCGTGGCATACATGCTTAAGGGCGCCGATGACGATGCGGCAGCGCTCTTCGGCATCGTGAAGCGTGAATTTGGCGGCGAGATCATAGGCAAGCGCTGCGGAACATGCCTGATCCTGGGCCGGGCAGCCCAACGAAAAACCCTGTCTCGTGTTCCCATCACCCCATGCCACGATGCAGGGCCACAGCGCGTTACTCCACCTCCCATGTATCACATCGAGGGGCACCAGCGGGATCACTCGAAGTATCCCGCGAGCACTGCCGCCGTCAGCAAGGCAAGGCAAGATCAGACAGTTAGGCGCAAGCTTCCCGCGCGCGCGTGACTATTACCGCCGGGCACCAATGGAATCTGACGGTGGCCATGGCATGCCATTAGAACCGCCGTGACGATGAACCATGAATGCTCGTGTGGCGTCGGAGCCGTCCACAGCCCGCCTCCCCGGGACCTCACCCCATGAAGGCGCCTGCCTACCACCATCGCAACAGGAGGGAAGTTTAGTGGCAAACTGTACACCGAGCGAAGCGCGTGTCGACGCGACGCAGGAAGCCGGCCGCCAGCACCAATACAGGCTACCGTTCCTGCTCGACGCGATAGCGGCGCCTTCTTGCACCCAACCGAGCCGGAAAGTGCCACGCGAGTATCATCCGCTCCCAGAGGGCTGGACCCCTTCGCGTCCTCTTTCGGCTGCGCTCGCCGTGTCCTGCCGCAATGTGGACGATGGATGGCTGGAGGGGCAGCTGGAGTCGTTCCACCGTTGGGTGTGCAACGCCGCCGATCGGAACGGCAAGGGCCTCAAGAAGGACTGGGACGCTGAATCGCGCCGGGTTTGCCGGAGGCTCCAACTCTTGAGAAGGTGGAGCGACTATGAGCAAGGCAACGAACAAGTATGCGCCCGAGGTGCGGGAACGCGCGGTGCGGATGGTGCTGGAACACGAACTGGATCACGGTTCGCGCTGGACGGCGGTGGTTTCGGTATCGGCCAAGATCGGCTGTGCAGCGCAGACGCTGCATGAGTGGGTGAAGAAGGCCGAGGTTGATGCTGGCGGCCGAGCTGGCGTTCCGACCGAGGTTGCCGCGATGCTGAAGGCACCGGAACGCGAGAACCGGGAGCTGCGCCAGGCCAACGAGATCCTCAGGAAAGCATCGGCGTATTTTGCGATGGCGGAGCTCGACCGCCCGTTCAAAAGATGATCGCGTTCATCGATGATCACCGCGCCGTCCATGGGGTCGAGCCG
>NZ_JACIIV010000026.1 GCF_014205635.1 Polymorphobacter multimanifer | reverse complement strand
GGCGCACAGCCGGCGCTGCTCACCTCGTTCGGTGCCCAGGGGCCGGGGACCGCCATCTCGGACGGGCTGCTGACGTTCCGCGAGATCTTCGACCTTCGGCTCGATGCGGAGACGGTGATCCTCTCGGCGTGCGACACCGCCGGCATGGCAACGGTCTCGGCCACGCGCGAAGCCGGCATTGCCACGGGCGGCAACTTCGCCCTGGACGGCCTGGTCCGCGCGTTCGTCGGCGCAGGCTCGCGCACCGTCGTCGCGAGCCACTGGCCGGTGCCCGACGACTTCGGCGCCACCCAGCGGCTCATCTCCGGCCTGTTCGACCCCAATGCCAAAGCCGTCGGCGAAGCCATGCAAACCGCCGCCGCACGCCTCATGGACGACGCCGAAACCTCACACCCCTATTACTGGAGCGCATTCGCCATCGTCGGCGATGCAGCCCGGCCCGTGCAGTAGGGCGACGGCATTTGCAGGATTTGACCGAGCGACGCCGCGCAGCATTCGAATTGCTCGGGTTCGGCGCGCTGGCGCTCGGACTGCGGATCGCCTTTGATCCACTGTTCTGGCGCTTTGCGGGGCCGGTGTCGCTCGTCACTACCCTTGCGTGCCTTGCCCTGTATCTGCGTCGCCGCGACGAGGGCTGGGCGTCACTTGGATTGATTCACCTCGGGACCGCACGATCACGGTTGATGGTTCTGCCGAAGGCTTTGCTCGTATTCGTGTTTTTCGCCATCGCCGTCGCCGCTACCTTGTTTGCAGCCGAAGTGCTGGGGTGGACTTTCATGAAAGTCATCCCTGCCGGAGTGGAGGATCGCTGGGGCGATGTGGAGGGCAATCTGCCGCTGTTGCTGCTGTGGCTCGGCATCGTCTG
The DNA here is from genome assembly GCF_014205635.1 of Polymorphobacter multimanifer. Taxonomy (GTDB): domain Bacteria; phylum Pseudomonadota; class Alphaproteobacteria; order Sphingomonadales; family Sphingomonadaceae; genus Sandarakinorhabdus; species Sandarakinorhabdus multimanifer. Next base: position 49,230 of record NZ_JACIIV010000026.1, on the reverse strand, counting down.
GACGGCAGCGGCCTTTGGCGAGGAGATGTTCGTTCGTGGTTTTCTGGTGACACGCAGTCTGACGCTGTTTCGCGGCGTGCCCTTTGCAGCGGTGTTCGCCGTGCTGCTTCCGGCGCTGCTGTTCGGGTTCGGCCACGCCTATTATCAGGGCCTTCGCGGGCTGGTGACCGTGACGGCGATCGGGATTGCCTTTGGGGCGGCGTTTCTGGTGCTCAAGCGCAATCTGTGGCCGATCGTGCTTGTTCATGGCATCGTCGACAGCATCAACTTCGTGACGCTTTACCTCGGGGTCGAACGCCAGTCCCCGGTAGGCTGATCAGGGTTTTGCAAAGGTCACCGATTGCGGGCCGTCCGAGGGCTTGAACCACAGGCTGCGGGTAATGCCGTTCTGACGAATATTGACCTGGGCGGAGTGGCCGGGGTGGGTTTCGCCGAAGAAGCTGGCGCGGACGGTGACCTGCGGGCGGCGCGGCATCTTGCCGGCAAAGACGAAAGTGACATCGTCGCCAGCGAGGGTGCGCGACTGGAGCTTGAGTGCGGCACCCTGCAACTGGAAACGCCGGCCGACATAGGCGGTGAGCGCCGCGAGCGCCTCGGGATCGTCGAGGCTGGGCTGGGCTTCGGGGGCGATGGCGACGAGCGCGGGCTCGAGATCATGCGCCGAGAAGCGATGGGTGACGGTGACATTGCCGTTGTCGGCAATCCACACGACCGACAGCGAGGCATGGCCGCGATGCGCGGCTGCCGGGCTGATGGCGAGCAGCGCGGCGGCGGCCGCAACCAGCAACCTCACTTCGCCGGCCGGGTCTTGAGACTGTCGGGGCTCACCTGCTGCTCCATGTCCTTCATGCGGTTGCTGACCGGCGTGTCCTCGCGCACCTTGAGGGTGGCGGGCTCGATGCGGCGCGGGAAATGGTTGTTGCTGCGGTCGGCATCGGCGATTTCCCAGTCGGGATCGACTTCGGCCGACTTGAGCACCTTGGGCGTCACATGCTGCCAGGTGACAGTGCGGGCATTGTGACGCCACAGCTCGGCGGGGATGTGGATCTTTTCGCTGCTGCCATCCTCATAGTCGAGCTTGAGCGGCACCGGCATCACCACGCCGCCGATGTTGCGGAAGCTGAAGTGGTAGAAATTGTCCTTCACCGCCAGCGCCTCGCGCTCCTCGGCATCCATGTCGGCAATGGCCTTGGCATAGTCCTTCTTCGCCTTGACGGTGGGAGTGAATTCATCGACCTCGTCGTAATAATCGCGGGTTGCGGGGTCGACATCGACCACGGTCGGGCCGGTGTTGCGGCTGGTGGTGAGCGAGGCGGGCTCACGCGCCGCCTGCGCCTTGCGCCAGGCCTGTTCGACTTCGGGGTTGCGGGTGTCGAGCCGCGCCTTCACCACCTTGTCGAGGGCGATGTCGACATGCTCGGTCGAGTAGAACCAGCCGCGCCAGAACCAATCGAGATCGACGCCGGAAACTTCCTCCATGGTGCGGAAGAAATCATAGGGGGTCGGCCGTTTGAAGCGCCAGCGGCTGGCATATTCCTTGAAGGCGACATCGAACAGTTCGCGACCCAACACCGTCTCGCGCAGGATGACCATGGCGGTGGCGGGCTTGGCATAGCCGTTGTTGCCGAACTGGAGCAGGCTGTCCGAATGCGTCATCAGCGGCACCTGATCGCGGCTGACCATGTAGTCGACGATGTCCTTGGGTTCGCCGCGGCGGGTGGGATAATCCTTGTCCCACAGCTTCTCGGCCTCGAACTGGAGGAAGGTGTTGATGCCCTCGTCCATCCAGGTCCATTGACGCTTGTCCGAATTGACCGACATCGGGAAATAGATGTGGCCGATCTCGTGGATGACCACGCCGATCAGGCCGTATTTGGCGCGCTCGGTGTAGGTGAGCTGGCCGGTCTTCCTGTCCTTTACCGGGCGGGGGCCGTTGAAGGTGATCATCGGATATTCCATGCCGCCAACTGGCCCGTTGATCGATTGCGCGGTGGGATAGGGATAGGGAAAGCTGAAATCCGAATAGACTTTCAAGGTGTGCGCGATCGCCTTGGTGGAATAGGCATCCCAGAGTGGGCGGGCCTCCTTGGGGAAGAAGCTCATCGCCATCACCACCGGCTGCTCGGCACTCTCCTGCTTCACGCCCATCGCGTCCCAGACGAACTTGCGCGATGATCCGAAGGCGAAGTCGCGGACATTGCTCGCCTTGAAGCGCCATGTGCGCGTACCAGCGGCCTTGCCGCGCTCGGCGGCGGCGGCTTCGGCGGGGGTGACGACATAGACCGGCTCGCGGGCGGTGCGCGCCTGGGCCAACCGGTCCCGCTGGGCGGCAGTGAGGATATCGGGGTTCTGCAGCTCGCCGGTGGCGGCGACGACATGATCGGCGGGGACGGTGAGACTTACCTCGTAATCGCCGAACTCGAGGGTGAACTCGCCGTCACCGAGGAAGGTCTTGTTGTGCCAGCCCTCATAGTCCGAATAGACCGCAAGCCGCGGAAACCATTGGGCGCCGAGGAAGATGCAATTGCCATCGTCGCCCGGCCTGGTGAAGCATTCATAGCCCGAGCGGCCGCCGATGACACGAGTTTCGATGATCGGGTTGCTCCAGCTGATGCTGAAGCTGGTCGAGGCGCCCGAGGCGAGCGGAGTGGGCAGATCGATGCGGAGCATCGTGTCGACGACGGTGAACCTGAGCGGCTGGCCGCTGGCGTCGAGAACCTTCACGTCGTTATAGCCGCCTTTCCATTGCTGGAAACGCTTGGCGCGGCGGACGCCCGTTACCGAGATGCTGGCGGTATCTCCGACAGTTTCGGTGCGCTCGGCGATCGAGTTGCGGCGGAAGATGTTCTGGTCCATCTGCAGCCAGAGGTGCTTCAGCGCATCGGGCGAATTGTTCTGGTAGGTGACGCTTTCGCGCGCAGAAATGCTCTTGTTGGCCTCGTCGAGCACCGCCTCGATCTTGTAGTCGACCTTCTGCTGCCAGTAGCGGTGGCCCGGAGCGCCCGAAGCGTTGCGATAGTCGGTCGGAGTCGGCCAATCCTCGCCTTCCAGCTGGCGGAACTTGTCTTCGAAGCTGCCCTTCGTCTGGCGGATCGGCTGCGCCTGCCCTGCCACGGCCACAAGCGCCACGACCGACGCCAGAATCATCCCCAATCGCACCAGACAAACCCCCGCAGAGCCGCAATATTCCTGTCATTCGCATGGCGGGCCGGCTGGTGGCAAGCGGTCGCGGCAGGACTATGTGACTTTATTTCATTGAACGGCGTTCCATCCGTCTGATGGCCTTGTCGAGCGAGGCGAGGACACGGTCGCGGATGTCTTGAGGCATCTCGGAATCAGCAGCGATTTCGGCGCGCGTCTGGGCGATGCTGCGGGCTGCGGTGGCGCGGGCTTCTGCTGCGATGGCGGCGGCATCGATGGCGAAGCTCGCATCGGTGATGCCATTGACGTTGTGGATGACGACGCGACGCTGGCGGCCGTCCCGGCTGATTTCGACATTTGCGGCATCGACCTCGGCGAGGGCGGCTTCGATGTCGCGCTCGATGGCCTGCTGGTCGAGCTCGAGAGGCTCTGCGTCCCGGGGCTGAACCACAGTGCGGACGATCCGCACCGGCTTGCCGGGTGCCGTGGTGGTGGTCGTGGTGACGATCACGGGTGTGAGGAGGGCCTCGGGGGGTGCCGGCGGGGCGGGCGGCTGGGGTGCGCGGGGGCTTTCGGGGGGTGTCGGAGGGGCAGGCTGGGCGCCGCTGGCGGTGGCTGCGAGGCCGAGGACGATGGCGCCGGCAACGGCCAGGCCGCCTGCCAGTTGCCGGACCGGGCCGAAGACGGGTTTCATCATGCCGAGACGCTCCTTGAGTTGCGAGACATGGTTGAGGGCGCACGCCGCGGCGGGGGTGCGGGGGGTGGCGGACTTGAGGATGGCGCTAGCATAGGCGGCGCGGGCCGACCCGTCGGCGCCGGCGAGGACGGTGGCATCGCACGCCAGTTCCTGATCGGCGCGGAAGGCTTTCCAGGCGAAATGCGCGACCGGGTTCCACCAGTGGAGCGCCAGCACGCCGAGACCCAGGGCATTGGCCCAGAGATCGCGCCGGTCATGATGTGCGCCCTCGTGGAGAAGTGCCAGGCGGCGCTCTTCGGGGGTATAGCGCGACTGGAAATCGGTCGGCAGCAGGATGCGGCGCTGCCAGAGGCCGGCAGCCATGGGGCCGTGCACGGCGGGGCTCATCAGCACATCGATATCGGCGATGCGGGTGAGGGGCTCGGCCTGGGCGAGGGTGGCTTCGATGAAGCGGCGGTAGCGGATGCGCTGGAGGCCGGCGAAGACGAGGGTACCGGCGATCCAGCCGATCAGCAGGATGAGGCCCCAGTCCGTGCCGGCTTCCGGCGGCAGAGCTGCGACTGCCTCGGGGCTGACGAGGCCGATCGTGAGCGCATCGGGACGGGCGATGGCGGATGCATCGGCGGGGATGAGCCAGGGGCGCCAGCCGGGGAGCACCGGCAGCACGGCGCGGGCGGCCGGGAGCAACCAGAGCGCATAAGCGGCATGAGCGCCGAAGCTGCGTGCCACCGGGCGGCGGAGCAGCAGCACCAGCGCCATCAGCAGCGTTGTCATGATGAGGGTTTCGAGCAGCCAGTCGATCATTTGCCGAGCTCCTTCACCAGCTTGGCCAGCTCGGCGATGTCGGCATCGCTCAGCTGGCCCGTGTCTGCGAGATGCGCCACCAGCGGCGTGGCGCGGCCGCCGAACAGCCGATCGACAAGGCGGCGCGACTCCCCCGCCACACAGGCTTCGCGCGCCACTGCCGGGCGATAGAGATAGCGGCGGCCTTCTTCGTCATGCGCCAGCGCACCCTTGGCGAGGAGGCGGCCGAGCAGCGTCTTGACGGTGGCGAGGCTCCAGCCGGTGGCGGGGGCGAGTCGCTCGGCGACATCCTGGGCGCCCATCGGGCTTTCGGCCCAGAGGATTTCCATGACCTGCCACTCGGCTTCGGGGATGCGTTCCATGCTTCGACTCGCGATTACTTCTGTAATCAAAAGCTATCGATTACGGGCGTAGTCGTCAAGTCCCGTTGTTGACGGCCGCAATCCACCCGCTCTATGGGTGTGCGGCGCCGCGGGCATGATGTAGTGGTAGCCTGGCAGCTTCCCAAGCTGCTCGTGCGGGTTCGATTCCCGCTGCCCGCTCCAACTTCCCGTTCGCCGCTGTTCGCGGGCGTCTGGACAAACTCATGAAATCAAGGCTTTGGGGCCCCCAGGTCCTGAGCGTTCACCCGTGTTCCCTCTCGGCCACCACCGGCTGGGGGTATGATTGGCCGGTGCATGCAAACCAGCCTTCACGGCATTCCGCGCGCAGAATCAGAAGTTGGCGCGCGCACCGAACTTGAACGTGCGCTGATAGGTTTCGAACTGGAGCAGCCGCCGTTGGCCAGGCCCGGTGCGGAAGGCGGTGAAGTCTGCATTGTTGAGGTTCACCACCTCGACGAACAGCTGCAAGGCGCTGTTGATGCGATATTTGGCGGACAGATCGACCTGGAAAAGCGGCCGCACATAGCGATCGGACTCGGCATCCTCGCCCAACTCGTCGAGGAACTGGTCGCGGTAGCTGGCAGCTGCGCGGAACGAGACCGGCCCCTTTTCATAACCGAGCACGAAGTTGGCAGTGTGCTTCGAGGCCGCCGGCAGTGGGATGCGGCGGCCGAGCACGTCGCCACGGGCGTTGGTGTAGGTGTAGTTCACATTGGCAAGCAGGCCATCGAAGGGAGCCGGCAGCATGGTGAACGCCTGGCTGTAGCTGAACTCGGCACCGAACACCTCGGCGCGATCTCCGTTGATCGGGATATCGGCCTCGGTGAAATCGATGCCGGCGAAGGTTCCGTTAAGCTGGCGCGACGTCACGATGAAATCGGTGATCGACTTGTAGAACAGGCCAGCCTGGACCACCGACTGCTTCGAGAAATAATATTCCAGCGTCGCATCCATGTTCCAAGCCTTGTACGGGCGCAGATCGGGGTTGCCGAATGCACCTTCACGCTCGCCATCCTCGTTTTCCGCAACGGTGAAGCGCGGTGCCACCTGGCCAAAGCTGGGACGCGACAGCGAGCGGAAGGCGCCGAAGCGCGCCACGACATCATCGGCCAGATTGACGCGAAGGTTCACGCTGGGAAGAAAGTTGGTGTAGTTGCGCTGGAAGGCCACCGGCGAGATGATGACCGTATCGTCTTCAACCTCTTCGCCGTTGAGGATCGACCCTTCCTCGAACACGTCGGCGCGGTTACCGGTTAGATCCTGCCTCGTGTGCTCTAGGCGCACGCCGACGATCAACCGCATCGCGCCTGTATCGAGCCGACCCTGCACATAGCCGGCATAGATGTCTTCCTTGGCGCGAAAGTTTTCGGATGCTGTCACGAAGTCGCTCTCGATGTCGTTGCGTTCGAATTGCGAGTCCGCTGTCCGTGCCACGAAGTCGCGTACCCGGCCGAGATCGGTGACAGGGTTGATATCGGCGAGGGTGAATGCCGATCTGCCGAGCACATCGGCCAGGGTGAGGCCGCCTTCGACATCCTCGAACAGATCGATGATGAAATTCTGGCGCTTGTCACGTAGGCGGACCTTGCCGCCGGCCTTCAGCTCGAAATCACCATCAGCGAGGGCGAATTGGCGCGCTACATCAGTGCGGAAGCTCCACTCCTTGTCCTTGGCATCCTCGCGAGTCGTCCTCTCGAGCAACGAAAACTCGTAATTGCGTGGGTTGAGGAAGTCGTTGCGGCCGAAGTTGATCGCATAGGTCGGGCGCTGGAGATCGGCATAGTTGATCGTCACTCCGAGCGCGCCCGGCTCCTCGAAGCGCTGGCGGAAGCGGATCGGATCGACCGAGCCATCCTCGGTCTGGCTGGCGAAGGAGCGTGCGACGTCATAAGTGATCGTCCAGGGGCCGGTCTCGGTCTTGCCGCCGGCTGAGACGGTTGCCACAGTCTGGATTTCGCGACGATCCTTGAGGTCGCGTCGCACTTCGATGCGATCGTCGGCGGAATTGAAGGTGGCCGAGGTGGCGCTCCCCGATTCCGGTTCGGCATCGAAACCGAAGATCAGCCGGCGCCGCAGCTCGGTATCATCGAATTTCGAGTAGAGGCCGCGCACATAGAGCGTGGTGCCGGGAGTCGGGCGCCAGTCGATGCTGAGATTGCCGCCCCAACGAACGCGCTGCACGTCATAATCACGATATTCGAGGTCTTCGGCATAATCGATGCCATTGTCGGCCGTGGTCCAGCCATCGGCTTCGATGTTGTCTGTGGCGAATTGGCGGCGGTTCCAGCTGGCGCCACCGGCGATGCCGAAATTCTCGGTGATCGGCACCGAGAAATTGCCCGTGAACTTGGGTGACCATTGCTCGGCGAGCTCGTTGTAATCGCCCTGCGCGCTCAGGCCGACAAAGCCCTTCTTGCGGTCGAAGGCGCTCGTCGTCTGGATGTCGATCGAGCCGCCGATGGTATCACCGTCCATGTCGGGGGTGAGCGACTTCTTGATCTCGATCGACTCGATGAGCTCATTGGGGATCACGTCGAGCGCAACGTCCCGATTGTCACCGCCAGTGGAGAGCACGCGGTTGCCGTTGATCGACGATGAGTTGAGCCCGGGTGCGAGACCGCGCACCGAGACGAAACGGCCTTCGCCCTGATCGTTCAGCACGTTGATGCCCGGTGCGCGGCGCAGCGATTCAGCAACATTCTGATCGGGGAACTGACCGATTGAATCGCGGGTCAGCACCGTCGTTACCGTGTCCGACGACCGTTGACGTGCGATCGAGGAGAGCAGCGTGGATTGCTGGCCGAGCACGAGAATGGTCGAATTCTCCGAGCCCTCGGCCGACATTGCAAACGCCAACGCCCGCTCGCCACCGTCGATCACATTGACTTGCTGCGTCTGCTCGGTGGCTCCGGCGTAACTGACCGTAACCGTATAGCTGCCAGCTGGCAGACCCGTGAAGCGGAAGCGGCCATCGCCATCGACCTGGGTGACACGGTTGAGTTGAGCGATGCGTACTTGCGCCCCTTCGAGCGGCCTCACGCCGCTGCTGTCGAGAACAGTGCCTGTCACGGTGTTGGCGATTGCCGGCATCGCAACCGTGGTCAGGAGTGCGCCAATGATCGTGCGAGCGCGCAATATTGATTTGCCCATGCTGTCTGCCTCCCTGATTGACGACAGCGTTTGCCGAGAGAAAATGACGTCGAGATTTAATTTTCATGACAATTTGCCTACAAGCTGCAGGGTTCTTGCCCTGCAGTCACAGTAGCGGCATGAAGCATCGGACAACCAATTGGCGGGATTCACCATGACCATCAGTCGACTAGCAGCGCCCGGCTTCCTGCTTGTGTCGCTGGCCCTGAGCGCTTGTGCGACCGGACCGGAATCGGCACCGCAATTGCCATCGACCACTTCAGCGCCGGGCACCTGGCATATGGTTGCCATCGGCGATCATGGCTATGATCTGCGCTATCTCGAAGCCGAGGATTACACGCCGCCGCGCACGTCCGAACAGTTTGTTGCCGAAGCGCGCGCCGATTGGTTGAAGGACAAGCGACCACCAGCCGAGTTCACCGCCGGCCCGCAGGCAATCCATCGGCCTTCGGGCAGTGTTGTAGCTGCCTCGGGGTTGATGCCGGTCGCCAACGCCATGGACAGTTGGTGCCAGGCGCACCCCTGCCAGTTCGGGGTGCTGTTGGGGGACAATATTTATCCCGATGGTGCAACGCTAGGCGCCGATGGCAAGAACGACGCCGACCGGTTCCGCCACAATTTCGCCGATCCCTATGGCCGCTTTGGGCGCTTCGCGGGCGAGTTCAGATTCTACACCACGCTCGGCAACCACGACTGGCACACAAGCCGCGAGGCCGCGATGGCGCAGGTCGATTATCTCGCCAGGACAAAGCCCTTCTACATGGACGGGCTGATCTATCGTGTTTCGCCGCCCGAAACGCGAGGGGAGGTCGAGATCTTCGTCATCGACACTCAGACGCTGCTCGCCGGCCGCACTTTCATGGAAGACGAACTCGCCGACGATGGCAGCGAGATGCCCTCGGTCAAGATGGAGTCGCCCGAGCCGTGGGAGAAGCCGATGACTGCGCAGGAGGCCGACCAGGCTGGCTGGCTTGCAGCAGCGCTCAAATCTTCGCGCGCCCGGTGGAAGATCGTCATCGGCCACCACCCGCTCTGGGCGTCGTCCGGTGGCAAGTACCGCCAGTCCGAAGCGTTGCGCGCGGCGATCCTGCCAGTGCTTTGCGAGCATGCCGATCTGTATCTTGCCGGCCATGAGCATACGCTCGAAGCCTTTGCCGATGATTGTACGACCGCGTTGCCGGGCAGTGCCGTTCGGCCGCTGCCGGCGATCGTCTCGGGTGCCGGCGGCAAGCAGCGCCCGCTCAATACCAATTTCATGCGGCAGCAACTTGTGCGGAATCCCGGGCTGAAGCAGCTTCATGTGCAGGGCATGGTGTGGGGTGCGGCACACCTCACGCTGGCGCCGGAAACCGCGACGATCACGTTTATCACCACACCCAATGACGGCGGCGGAAAAGCCGTTGCCAGTGGCACCTACAGCTTTGCCCGCCGCACGCGGTGAGGTGCTGAAAAAATGCTACGGCACGGCTGGCAGCGCGCCAGCGGCGAACCGCTTCATGTGTCAAAGAAGGCGTTGCCTGCAGACGTGAAGACGACTGACCGTTGGCCTAGACGACTGCGCCGAACAGCGCTCCGACGCCGGCCGTCGCAGCCATTGCAAAGGCGCCCCAGAAGGTGACACGCAGCGTGGCCTTGCCGACGCCGGCCCCGCCCGTCTTCGCGCCAACTGCGCCCAGGAGTGCCAGGAAGAGCAGCGACGCGACGGCAACCACGGGGACGAGCAGGTTTCGCGGTGCGACCAGGACCATCACCAGCGGCAGTGCCGCGCCGACGGTAAAGGTCGCGGCAGACGTGAAGGCCGCCTGGATCGGGCGGGCATGGCCGCCCGGCACCAGCCCCAGCTCGTCACGCGCGTGGGCACCAAGAGCGTTCCTTGCCATCAACTGCCTGGCGACGGCGACGGCAAGCTCGCGATCGAGGCCGCGCCCTTCATAGATCGCTGCAAGTTCGGCGCGCTCGGCCGCCGGATCGTCAGCCAGTTCGAGCGTCTCGCGAGCAAGGTCTGCCTGCTCCGTATCCGCCTGCGAGCTGACCGACACATACTCCCCGGCTGCCATCGACATTGCACCGGCAACAAGGCCGGCGACACCGGTGATGAGGATGTCGCCAGGTTTCGCCGCGGCGGCCGCGACGCCGATGATCAGGCTGGCGGTCGAGACGATACCGTCGTTTGCGCCCAGCACAGCGGCGCGCAGCCACCCGATACGGGAAACAAGGTGACTTTCTCTGTGCAGGCGGCTCATCGGCAGCAATGTCCTTCGTTGCGGAGGATGATGCCGACCGCCCCGGGGCGTTGAGGCGATCGGCAACCCTGTACTGGCAGCTCAGCGGGGGAGCTTGGCCTACGCAGCTTGATAGCCATGGTAGTGCGTGCCTTCATCTTCGGCGATCTGGCGGAATATGGCACCGACCTTGGGATCCCCCGCCGCTTCGGCCTGTTGCGCGAAGTCGATATACATCTTGCTGTTCTCGTATCCCTCGCCAGCGATCGCATCCACTGCCGCCGGGTAGGGAGTGTCATCGTCGCCCGGACCTGCCGACGTACAGCGGCAGCAGCGCCGCGATGATTTGCGCGGTCAGGCCGATTAGCCCTGCAGGGGTAGCCAGCCCCGCCCATGTTCCGGCCAACGTCCGGCCGAAGAAGGCAACGCCGACCAGCGTCTCGAACAGTGCCAACAGCACAAGAAACCACAGCACCATTGCCCCGCGCGCCGAAAGCACTGGCGGCACGTGCCAGCGTCCAATTGCCCAGCGGCAGATGAAAAATGCCGCAGCGAGCATCAGCGGGACTTCCAGGAGCGTCGCGCCAAGGACGCCGAGCCTCGGCGCAACGACCAGCACGCGGAGGGTACCGAAACTGAAGCCCAGTGCAAACAGCACGAGGAAATAGAGGGTTGCCGCGATCAGAGCGCGTTTCATAGTCGGTCAACAAGCGCCAGATAGCGCGGCTCGGTTTCGCTGCATGCCGCCATTTTCAAACGCAGACCTGCGCCTGCTGCGGCAATAGCATTGGCTTTCGATAACTGGTGTCTGCGGCTCAAAGCCCGACTCCTGACAATCTCGTCGATAGCACAGATCTTGGCGGGATTCGCTGCTATCCGAGCTGAAGGCATTACAAAGGCACCGCCGATGGACTGGCGGCAGCACGGCGGGTCCGGCGGCTAGGACGGTGTCACTGCTGCCCGCGCTGCCAGCGCTTCCTCGATAGTGGGCATCAGGACGCCCGACAGCACCAGCGCGGCGGCGCCAAGATGGAGGCCGTGCCAGATCCGGGTCTGGGCGCGCATGGCGTCAGTCGGTTCCGGGCCGAGTGGGCCTTCGGCAACCCAATTTTTGGCCTCGAGCGCGGCTAGCAGGTCGATCACGTGGGTGCGGGTCAGCCCGTATCGAGCGGCGAGGTTGCGCCTGGAAAGGCGCTCGGTGACGGCGCCCGGCAAAGCATAGTCGCGACGCAGGAGTTCGTTGATCACGACATAGCCGCCGCGCAGATCGAGGAACTGGCGCACCTCGGGCAGGCGCGACGTCAACCGTACGCCCATTGTCTGTGCCGCGACCCAGCGGCTGAACCAGCCTTGGCGAGCGGAGGGATCATCAAGCGCCACCGGCGGTTCGGGAACAAAGGGCAGTGCCGGCAACACCACTGCGTCGACCCACCGATCGACCCATGCCTGAAATGCCGGGGCGAGCATGAGATTGCGGGTGCGCGCGTCGCGGCCCCTTGGCGCCGCCACCAGTGCGCCGCGCCGCTCCAGCGCGTGGAGATGAGCGGTAACGCGATTGCGGCTGGCGGTGTCGGGCGGCAGCAGGCGCAGCACCGCTGCGGCATTGGCGGTCGGATGAAGATGATAACAAATGCCGACTATGTGTGCCTGAGCACGGTCGGCCATCAACTGCGCAAGGGGCGGATTGGCGGCGTGACAGTCCAGCATCCTGACGCACAAGTCATGAGCAGCACTGCAGAAGCGAGGATCGCTGCTGATCGCAGTCCCGAACGCGACATAGTCCATTGCAGATGCCCCCCAGCGACATTGCCAACGAGTCGTAATGTGCCCCGATTTCGACACTCCCGCCAATTCGATTCTGAATGCTCAATACCTGAACGGGCTTGCGTGGCTTGGGGGTATTCGTCAGCATGAACACGTCACACAGAATCATGTCTGTCCGACCGGGCTCAGATCCGGTTCGCCAGACTGGTAGCCGTCTGGCCCTGCTCGCCACGTCGGCGATGATCGGCATGACCCCGGCGCTGGCGGCGCTGCCCGAGGAGTTGCGCACCGGCCGATCGCTGACCGCCGGGGCCGACCTGCTCAACCTCATTCTCGTCGACTACAGCGTGGACCGGTCACCTGATGTGTTCGGGCTGGCACCGGCGCAGCGGATCATCGGGATCGACGCGCTGGGCGGCAATGACGATTTGCTGCTCGGCGGCCGTGGCACCGTGGACGGCAAGCTCGGCCAGACCCGCATTTATGCCAGCCTGCCGCTCGACCTGCCCACCCTTGGGTTGTTCACCGAGTCGCCGCTGACCCGTATCACCGTGATCGGTGCCGATGGCGGCGCGGGAGATGACGTGCTGCGCCTGGGCGGCCGGTTGACGGTGAACGCCACCGGCAGTTTCAACCTCGGCAAGCTCGACATGGATGTCAGTGTGCCGACGACGCTGACGCCTGACTCGCTGACCGCCGAGCTTGACGTCGTCGCGATCGGGCTGGCCGATACCACCGGCAACACCTCGCTGGCGGTGGATGGCCGGCTGGAGAGCAACGCCGCCGCCACCGGCACACGGACCGAGCTGAACGTCAGCCTCGCCAATTTGTCGAACGAGCCGCAACTGCTGACGAGCACCGCCGATGCAATCGGGCTGCTCGCGGGCGGTGGTGCCGATACGCTGGCTATCGGGGTTGCCGGCGAGATCGGGGTCACCGCCAACAGCCTGGCGGTCAGCACCGATCTCACGATCGCCGGCCTGGTTGTCGGCAGCCCGGAAAGCGCCGCCGTCGCGAATGGCATGGCCCGGGTGATGGACGCCGGCGCCGGCGACGACGTGCTGAGCAATGCCGGCCGCGCCGAGGCCAACGCGATCGCACGCCTGATAGAGACCGGTATCGCCGTCGTCGCTGCCGGCTATACCCTGCCCGAAATTCTGGTGCCCGATACCAGCCCCGAAAGCGGCGCCAATGCCCGGGCGCTGGGGCTGGTCGGCGGCCTGGGCAATGATCGGATCAGCAACAGCGGCGCGCTGTCGCTTTCGGCCGAGACGTCGTTGATCCGCACCAGCATCGCCTTCACCGACGCGGGAATCGACGGCACTGCCATCGAAATGTTGTTCGAGCCGCCGACTTTCCCCGACGAGCCGGGGCGTGGTGCAGTGGCGCGGGTGGCGGGAATCCTTGGCGACCATGATCCACTCGTCGAAGCGACCGGTGGCTTCAACCACGACATCATCGTCAACAGCGGTACCATCACCGGCAGCGCCAAGGCCGAAATGACGACCACGGCGGTGCAGATCGCCGTGCCGATCAACGAAGCCCTCGGCGTTTCGGATACTGCAGCCGGCAAGCTGATGGATGCAATCTCGATCGGCCTGAGCGACGATGCTTCGGCAGCGGCAGCGGCGTTTGCGGCGGGCATCCTGGGCGGAAGCGGGCTCGACGTCATCACCCATGGCGGTGCCATCAAACTCACCGCGGAGGCCGAGGCCGATACCGGGCAGTTCAAGCTGGATGTTGCCAGCTTCCTCGAAGGGTCGGAAGAGGAAGGCGCCGGGGCAAGCAGCGAGACCAGCTTCAACCTGAGCCTCGACGTGTTCAACACCGGCGCGTTTGCGGTCGCGGAGGCGAGCGGCATCGATGGCGGCAGCGGCAACGACCGCGTTTTCACCCTCGCGGGATCGACGCTCGCCGCCACGAGCAGCGCGCGATCGCGAATGCTCGATGCCGATGTCACGGTGAGCAATGACGACAAGGCGCTCAACCTCGGCGGGTCGGTGGTGTTCAGCCTGAGCCTCGCGGGCGCCACCACCATGGGCATCACCGGCGGCGCCGGCATCGACCTGATCGACAGCGCCGGCAGCATCGATGTTTCGGCCGATGCGCTGGTGCAGGCGCTGAAGGCCAATGTGAAAGTCTCCGCGGTCAAGAAGGGCTTCACGCTCAATGCCCAGATGATCGATGCCGACATGCAATCGACAGCGTCAGCGACCGGAATCTTCGCTGGCGATCTTGCCGACCAGGTGACCGCCGGGTCGATCAAGGCGCGGGCGACGAGCGATGTCGAATCGATTGCCGTTGCGGTCAATGTCTCGGTGGCGACGGAAAAGGGACTCGCCGGCACCGGCAGCTTCCTGACCACCGATTATCGTTCGCAGGCGACAGCCATCGGGATCGATCGCTTCACGCTCGATCCCACCAATTTCCCACGGCCGCTGCCATCGGGGATCGCGCTCGGGCGGACGACCCTGCGCGACGGTGCGGTGATCGACATCGGCGCCGAAGCCGCCTTCCAGCGCATCGGCGTGGCGGCCAATATCGGCGCTGCCAAGAAAGGTGCGGCGATCGCTGTCAGCATCTTCGAGCTCGAAGCCGCCGGCACCGCCAGCGCCTTCGGCCTGCGCGGCAGCATGTTCGAAGACCAGGTGAGGAGCGGCGCCACCATCGCCAGCAGCGCTGCGGTAACCGGATTGTCGTCGGAAACCTCGCTGGCGGTGGCCGGCGGCGAATCCGGAGTTGCGGCCGGAGTCGGGCTGGTGCTCGCCGATTCCAGCGCAACCGCGCTTGCCCGTGGCATCGACCTGGCGGGCGGCACCAACAGCCTGTTCGCCACCGGCCCGATCAGCGCCGTCGCCAGTGCGGCCAACACGGTCAATGGCAACAGCATCAGCGTCGAAGGCACCAAGCAGGGCGTCGCGATCGGCGCCGCCGTCGTCAAGATCGATACAGCAGCCATGGCCGATGCGGCTGCGATCAGCAGCGGAGGCGGCGACGATGTCATCGAAGCGCGCGGCGCGCTAGTGGCGAACGCGGGCAGCGATGCCGACATCATTGTGGTTACGATCGGCGTGTCGGGCGCGATGGACGGTGTCGGCGCCGGTGCAGGCGTTATCTTGGGCGATGGCAGCGCATCCGCCCGGTCCGCCGGCATCGACAGTGGCGGCGGCAACGACCGGGTGACATTGGGCGGCCCGGTGCTGGCTTCTGCCGCCGCATCGCTCGACAGTGTCAGCGTCGGCTTGACCGTGGCCGGAGCGAAGAATGGCGTCGGTGCCGGGGCGTCGGTCATTTCGACCCGTTTCGGCAGTGACGGCAGCGCGTTCGGCGCGGCGCTGGGCGGCGGCAACGACCAGCTGGTCACATCCGCCGCGCTGGCGGTGATCGGTTCGGCCGACAGTGATGTGAAAAGCGTGGCGATCGAAGTTTCGGGGGCACTGAATGGCGTGGGTGCCGGCGCCGGTGTCGTGCTCGCCGATGTCACCGCCACGGGCAGCGCCCGCGCCGTCGATCTGGGCGAAGGCGATGACCGCGCCCAATTCGGCGCCGGCCTCAGCGCGCTTGCCCTTGCCACGGCGGGCAGTGACAGTGCCGGTGTCAACGTTTCGGGCGCCAACAACGGTGTCGGTGCCGGAGCGGCGGTGGTGGTCGCCACCACGCTGGCGACCGCGGATGCAGGCGCTCTGGCGGCGGGAGACGGCGCCGACAGCGTTATGCTGCGCGGTGCTGCGGTGAACGCAACCGCTACCACCACGACGCTCAAGATCGCTGCCAATGTGGCGGGCGCCAACAATGGCGTCGGTGTCGGCGCTGGCGTGATTCTGGCCGATGCCGGCAGCCTCGCGACGGCCACTGCCGTCGATCTCGGCGCCGGAACCGACCGCGCGACGCTCGACGAGCAGGTCACCGCCGCCAGCACCGCCAGTACCACCACCACCGGCGTCGGTGTCAGCATCGCCGGAGCCAACAATGGCGTGGCTTTGGGCGCCAGCGTTGTTTCGTCCGGTGTCGGCGCCGATGCCGCCGCCACAGTGCTCGCCGCCGGCAGCGGCGATGACAGCATCGATGGCCGCGGCAGCATGTCGGGCACGGCCAGTGCCGATGCCCAGAACACCAGCGCTTCGGTGAGCGTCACCGGTGTCGTCAACGGCGTCGCCGCCGGTGCCGCAGTGGCGCTGGCAGAAACCGACGCAACCGCCACCACCACCGGCGCGGCACTGGGCAGCGGCAACGACATGCTGGTCCTGGCCGGCAGGGTCGGCAGCAGCGCGAACGCCAACGCCCGCAGCACCACGGTGGGGGTGCAGCTGTCCGGCGCCTATCAGGGCGTCGGTGCCGGCGTGGCGCTGGTCGACAGCAGCACCGATGCAGACGCGTCGGCGATCGCGGCCGATGGTGGCGACGGCAACGACAGCCTCGATCTGGGCGGCGCGGTCTCCAGCACCGCCACCGCCTCGGCGCGCAATCTCGGCGTGTCGGTCGGGCTCGGCTTCTCGGTGTTCGGCGTTGGGGTGGGGGGCGCCGGCGTGCTCGGTTCGGTCGGCAGCGTCGCCAATGCCGCCGGCCTGGTCGGCGGGGCGGGCAGCGACACGCTGATCGCCCGCGACTCGGTTACCGTCGCGGCGACAAGCACCGCGCAACAGACCAGCGTGGCCGTGTCGGCAAGCTTTGCCATCGGCCTTGCGCTGGCGGGCAGTTATATCGACAGCAGCCTTGCTTCTACCGCCAGCGCCACCGGCCTTGCCGGGGACAGCGGGCCGGGCGGCGGCAACGACGTGCTCATCAGCAACGGGCCGCTGAACGTGAGCAGCATCGTCAGCGCCACCGGCGCCAGCTACAGCTTTGCCTTTCCGATCGGGGTCGGGGCGGGCGCCAACATCCTGACATCGGGCACCAGCAGCCTTGCCGCCGCCACCGGCCAGAGCGGCAGCGATGGCAGCGACAGCCTGACGGCCAAAGGCGATGTGACGGTCGCGGCCACCGCCGCCAGCACCGGCAGCAGCCTGTCGCTGACCCTGACCGGCGCGAATATCGGCGACATGTCGAACAGCGCCGGCGCGACGGCCATCGGCCTCGACGGCGGCGGCGGCCGCGACGGCATCCTGGCCGCCGGCAGCGTGGCCGCGACAGCCACCGCCACCGCGACTGCGAGCAGCATCGGGATCGGCTTCACCGGTGCCACTATCGCCGATATCAGCAACAGCGGCATTGCCGCCGCCACCGGCATCTCCGGCGGCGATGACAACGACATCATCGTGTCGGAAAAGCGCACTACCGCTACCGCCAGAAGCAGCAGCGACATCGACACAGTGACGGTGCAACTGACGGGCGCTGGCCTGGCCACGCTGGGCAGCACCACATCGGCCATTGCCACCGCCATCGACGGCGGCGCCGGCGACGACGTCATTCGAGCGCGGGACAGCCGCGCCAGTGCAACGGCGGGCCTGACCGGCGACAGCTACGGCGTTACTGCCGTCGGCGCGGCCGGGCAGGACAGCAGCCTCAGTGCCACCGCGCATGCGACCGGCGTCGCCGGCGGCAACGGGCGCAACGATGCGATGCTGACCGACACCAGCGCGGTGGCAGCCGCGACGGCGGAGCCCTCTTCGCTGGCGGTGACACTGACCGGCGTCAACGCTGCCATGCTCGGCAGCCGGGCGAGCGTGACCGCCACCGGCTATCGCGGCGGCAGCGGGCGCGACGAAGCGCAGTTGAGCGGCACCACCACCGCCACCAGCCTCGCCACCGCCACCAGCGACCGGATCGGCATTAGCCTGGCCGGCGCCGACATCGGCGCGACCCAGCTGAACGCCACGGCCGACAGCGCGCTCGCCCGCAGCGGCGATGGCGGCGATTTCATCATAACCAGCGGCACACTCGCGCTGGGCGCGACCGCCAATGCCCGCACCGACGGTACCACGGTCAATATCATCGGCGGCATCGACGCCACGCTGGGGGCGCGCGCCACCGGGCGGGGAATCGGCCTGTCCGGCGGTAGCGGCACCGACGTGCTGGTGCTGGGTGGCAACGTGACCGGCACAGTCGCGGCTGCAGCCCGGTCCGACAGCGATACCATCGGCGTGGCAGGGGCCGCGGTCGCGCGCAGCCGCAACATTGCCGACGCCGCCATCGCCGCCATCGATGGCGCCAGCGGCGACGACCAGCTCGAAACCAGCGGCATCGCGACACTTGCGGCAACCAGCACGGTGCGCAACGACCGGATGAATTTTACCGGTGTCGGCGCCAACGCCGGCTTCGGCGGCATGGACAGTTTTGCGCGGGCAGTCGGCATCGATACCGGCGCCGGCGATCTCGCGTCCAGCACCAATATTGCCTTCAACAGCGGTCAGCTCCGCCTGAACGCCAACGCCGGCACCAGCGATGTCGGCACCGCCATCAGCCTGATCGGCGCCAGCATCTCGAATACCAGCACGTTGATCCGCGCCTCCACCGCCGGCCTGAGCGGAAATGCCGGGCGCGATACGCTGATCAACAGCGGCACTCTCACCCTGTCCGCCATGGCCGGCGGCGGCACGCAGCGGACCGCCATCACGCTGCTCGGCGGGACCATCGCCACCACCACCACCAGCGTGCTCGCCACCATCAGCGGCCTCGCAGGCGGTGACAACAACGACATCCTGCGCAATTCCGGCACGCTGATCGGCACAGCGACGGCTACGGCACGCAGCAGTTCGCTTTCGGGCACCGGCGTCGGCATCAGCCTGGCCAATGCCGACAACAGCGTGGATGCCCGCATCACCGGCATCGACGGCGGGGCCGGAATCGACAGCGTCCGCATGGACGGCACGATGCTGCTGGCCAGCACCGCCACCAGCAGCGGTGCGGACTGGAGTGCCACCCTTGTCGGCGGCAGCATCAACGCCGCCCGCACGCTGGCATCGAGCACGACACAGGGTATTCTGGGCGGCAGCGGCGCCGACAGCATCCTGCACAGCGGAACGAGCACGCTTGGCGCCAGCAGCCAGATCACCGCCGTCGCCCGCGCGCTCGCCCTCGTCGGCGTCGCCAGCGGCGAAGCAGGCTTCCTCGCGACTGCCGATACCATCGGCATCGATGGCGGTGCCGATGACGACCTGATCTCCATCGCTGCGGGCAGCCGGCTGGCGCTCGACGCTGCAGCGGGCGTGACCAGTGTGGCTTCGAACCTGAGCCTGCTCGGCCTTGCCAGCAGCAACGGTCTCGGCAGCGGCACCGCCACGGCGCTCGGCGTCGGCGGCGGTAGCGGCAACGATGGCATCACGGTGGCCGGCCTTCTCGATGTGAGCAGCACGGCGACCCTCGATATCCGGTCGAGCAACTTCACGCTGCTGGGCGCTGTAAACCAGGCCGGGCGGTTCCGGGCCTCGGTCGTGGCAACGGGTGTCGAAGCCGGCATCGGCAACGACAGCATCGGCTTCACCGGCGTCGGCACCATCAGTGCGGTGGCCAATGCCGGCTATCAGGCCAGCGGCCTTTCGGCGCTGGGTGTGGCGAGCAGCGATGCCGCCATCGGTGCCACTGCCCGAGCACTCGGGCTTGGTGGCGGCAACGGCAACAACAGCATCACCCTCGACAACAGCGATCGCATTCCCTTTACCGTGCTGGCGCGCGCCGACAGCACGCTGGCGAGTGGTTCGCGGGTGTTTTTGGGGGCCGCGCTCAACAATGGCGCCGCTTCGAGCCTGTCGACGGCGGCCGGCATCGCGACCGACACCGGCAACGACACCATCCTGCTCAATTCGGACCTCCGCGTCATCGGCCGGGCCGGCATCCTGTTCAATTCGGCCAGCTTCGCTTTTGTCGGTGCTGCCGGCGGCGCCACCGCGGCGCTGGTGCGCAGTGCCGCCAGCGGGATCGAAGCGGGCAATGGCACCAACAGCATTGCCACCGGTGACCGATCGAGCATCGAGGTCGATGTTCTGGTCGACGCGCGCGGCTCGGCGGCTGCCGGGGCCAGCATCGGCAGCGCCACCGCCGCCGCCGTCACCCGCGGGGAAGCGGTCGCCAACGGCATCACCGCAGGCATCGGCGCCGACACGTTCAACCTGGGCGGCACCCTCATGGTCCGGGGCGGAACGACGATCAATCCCGGCGTCTTTGTCAATTCGGGCGCGCTGTTCGCCGACGGCATCGCCCGCGCTCGCGCCGAAGGTGGCTTGACCGGCGGGCTGGTCATCGATGCCGGCGGTGCCTCCAATGTCACCATCCGCAGCGGCGCGCTGCTCCAACTCACGCTGGGTGCCCGGGGCGCCGGCGTCGACGGCAGCGTGCAGGCCATCGCGACATCCAACGGTGTTGCCGGCGGCCTTGATGTCGATGCCTTTGCAGACGCTTCGGCGAGCAGCCGGGTGTTGGCGACCGGCATCGGTCTCGGCGCCGGCAGTGGCAACAGTGTCGCCAATTCCGGCAGCATCGTGGTGATCGGCCGGGGTCTTGTCGATGCACGGGCGCTCGGCAATGGCAATGCCGGCGTTTCGGGCGATGCAACGGCGACCTCCTTGAGCACGCTGGTCGACAGTATCGGCCGCGCAATCGCGTCGACCAGCAGGCTGACGCTCGTCAACAACAAGCAGATCAGCGTGGATATGCGACCGGTCGCGCTCGCCGGTGCCAATGCCGGCGCGAACGGGCTCGGTGTGGTGGATCCCGATGCGCGAGCCACTTCGGGCGCCAATGCCTCGGACACCGTCGCTATCGCTGTGGAGACGATCGGTGGCGTGCTGATCAATACCGGCGAGATCCGGGCGGTAAGCGCACCGCTTGCCGAAGCGGTTGCCGGCGCCAACCCGTCGGGCAGCTTCAATACCAGCATCGATGCCTTTGCCAACGCCACGGCGATCGTCAACGGGACCCAGGCCTATGGTATCCGATCCACCACCAACGCGATCACCATCGAAAACTCGGGCACGATCAGCGCAATTGCCACCCCCGTTGCCATCGCCCGGGCCGGCGCCTTCGGCAACGGCGTCGATGGCGATGCCGTTGCCGTGGCGTCTGTCCAGACCACGGGCACGCTGGCGGTGGGCATCGACCTGCGAACAGCGGGCAGCACCATCACCAACGACGGCAACATCATCGCCAGCGCATCGGCTACCAACACCGCGTCTCCGGAAGCGGTAAAATCGGGCAACGGCAGCCAGACGGCGCTTCCGCTGAGCGTGAGCAGTGCTGCCAGCTATGGCATCCGCACCAGCGGCGGCATCAACAGCATCGTCAACCGCGGCACCATCACCGGCGACTGGTCGATCTGGACCGGGAGCGGCGTCGACACCGTCAGCCTGCTGGGTGGCAGCACAAGCGGCACCATCGAACTCGGCGGCGGCAACGACAGCATCACGATCCGCAACACGCCGATCGTAAGCGGACAGTTGATCGGCGGTAGCGGGAACGACGCGATCATCATCGATGGCGGCGTGACGCTGGGCGGCGGCATCAGCGGATTCGAGAGCCTTTTGAAGACCGGCGCCGGACAGGCCAATTTCGGCTTCATTCCCTGGAATCCGACTGATTTCACCCGCATCGAGGCCGGGCGCGTCTTCATCCAGGGTGGCCTGTCGCAAACCGGCCACAAGCTGACGACGCTGATCTATTCGGATGGCACATTGGGGGCGCTGGCGAGCGGCAGCACGGCGTTGTTCCAGCCGCGCGGCGCGCTGGTCGTGGCGCTGGGTGATAATGGCGTGTTCGTCGACAAGACCAGCTGGGACGTGATCCAGTCAGCCGGCCCGGTGAACAGCAGCCTGCTCACCGTGGCGCTGCCCGGAAACACGGCGCTGCGCAGGTTCAGCGCCGGACTTGCGGTTGGCAACACCCGCTACCGGGTGCAGGTCCAGGTTCAGCCGATGGCCGGATTGGCCGCCCCGGGCCTTGCTGCCAGCTATGGTGCGGCGCTCGATGCCTTGACGCCGATGGCAACCGGCGCGGTGGCAGATACCATCGTGCAGTTGCAGGCAATCCCGAGCGCAGATGCGTTGCGCGCGCGGTTGACCGCCGATGCGCCGGCGCTGCCTACACGCTCGCTGGCGATTGCCGGGGCGATGCTCGACAGCGCTCTCGCCGTCACTGCCGCGGCGCCGGCCCGGCTTGGGCATTCGGCGCCAACGGCGGGGCTGACGCTTGTTGGCCAGGCCGCCAGTGCAGGCGCGCCGGGCCGCTGGTCGGCCTCTTTCGGCGGTTTGCCGAACGGCAATTCGGGCATCGGCCAAGGCAACGGCATCGGCTATGCCAGCGGCATCACCACCATGGCCGGGGACGATGTCGAGCTGGGGATGGGCATGGTCTGGATGGCGCGCGACGCGCAGTTCACCGCAGGCAACGGCCACAGCGAAACGACAATCCTCACGGGTCGGGTGCTGGTGGCGCCGACGCCGTCCCTTCGCATTGTCGCCAGCCTCGCCGGCGGCCGCGGCCGCTTCGATGGCAGCCGCAGCGTTGCCGGTGGCGGGCTGGGCATCAACCGCCAGACCAACGGGCTGTTCGCCTCCGAAAGCCAGATTTCCTGGTCACCACCAGCTGGCTGGCTCAACGCCAGCCTTGGTGCGGCGATCAGCTATCGCCGGGTTGAAGGCGACGCGATGCGCGAAGGCGCGAGCGGACTGGCGCTGCTTGTCGACCGCAGCCATTGGCAGCGCGCCGAAACGCGGGTCGGCCTGACGCTTGCGCCGGAAATGATCCTGGGCGGCCTGCGCTTCACCTCGCGACTGGGCACGCACTGGATGCATCGCCTTGGCGGCGCCCAGGACGGCGTGGAGGCACGCTTCGCCGCCATGCCCGATCAGCGCTTTGTCCTCAGCAATGGCAACCTGCCACGCGACTCGCTGGCCTTCGATGTCGGCGCCGGCCTGGCTGCCGGTCGCTGGAGCCTCAACGCCGCCGCAACCAGCCGTGCCGATGTCGGCAGCCGCTGGACCGAAGGCAGGGTGACACTCGGGCTCGCCTTTTGAGCGGCTCCGGCGGCCCGTGTCACGCACCGGCGATGGCCCCGTCGCGTCCGCCGCGCTGTGCGATGCAGCCGGCCGGTTCAATATCGTCAGGGGGCTTGGCTGATGCCAGCATCCGACAGTGTTTCTGGGCTGCAATTTGCAACAACGTCTTAAATCGCGTTTTATTTTTGCTGTAAAACCTCAGGAGGCTGTCATGAGAAAAATGTTTTTAAGTACAATGATCGTTGCCGTGGTGGCCAGCAGCATCGCAACCGCTGCCGATGCCGCGCTCGTGTTCATCGGATCGTGGCGAGTCGACCAGGGCCCGTCGTGGATTGGTACGCCCCCGGCCTATACCGGCCAGCAAACTGCGGCATTTCTATTTGGCGGCATGGCAAGCGATTACTCGATTTCGACGATCGGCAATGACCCCGGGAGTATCGACAATCTTGCCTGGGTAAGCGTGGTTGGCGCTTTTTCTTTCCCCGATTGCGCTGAATTTCCCTGCGGCCGCAAGGTCTCCGAAAGCGCCGTGACGAGCTCGGGCGGCCTCTACCTTAATGTCGGAGACGAATCGGCATTCGTCGACGATTGGGCGGTCGGTCCGAATTTCACGAACTATGCCTTCCGGAACGCAATCCCCGAACCCGCGAGCTGGGCGATGCTTATTGCCGGCTTGGGCCTGACTGGCGCTGTCATGCGTCGACGCCGTCGCCTCGCCTTAGCAGCATGGGATCATCGTGGCGGCATACTCAGCGGCACGGATACGGCGACGCCGGGAGTCACGTCTCCGCGCCAGATGTAGTCGCAGGCCAGGTTGATATCTGGCTATGCCGGTTTCATGCCGCTGCGAGAAGCGATGTCCGTAAGCCGATGGCTGACAGCATTTCAGAAAATCGAGGCATTCCTTGAGGCCGGGCAGTCGTCTCGCGATCCCGACATTTTGTCAGCATCGATGTGCCGGGCATCAACGCCGACCGCGACGCTCGAACGCCGCTGACACCTGTCTGGCAGACCTGGACGGTGCCTGTGAGCTCACATAGTAACCTGATAGGTCATTTCGGGCTATTCGGCGTGGCTGCCTGCTTCCTGCCCTCCAAGCTGCGAGGCCCGTTTTCTCACAGTTCCCCGCAAGCTCAGAGCGCGCGGGCGATCCTGAAGCCGACGTTCACGCTGTTGAGGGCGTGCGGGAAAAACGCTCGCTCGCTTGGACGATTGGTGCGCTGGTTGCTGTAGAATGCGCCGCCGCGATCGGAGCGAAGCGTGCAGTCGCCGGTGACCCACGCCGAGCCGTCGACGGGGGCATCACGATAGGAGTCGTTGCGGCAGTCCTCCACCCATTCCCAATGGCTACCGTAAGTGTCGTAGACCCCGAAGGCGTTTGGCTTGAACGAGCCGACGGGGGCCGTGCTGATGCCGTAACCATCCCGGCAGGTGACATAAGCCCAGGTGGCAAGGCCGCCGGCTTCCTTTGCGGTCGCGTCGGCGACATTGCCATAGGCGCAGCCCTCGTTTGGATCGTCTCCGAAGAAATAGCGCGTCTTTGCTCCTGCCTTTGCTACATATTCGAATTCGGCTTCGCTCAGCAGTCGGTACGGCTTGCCGGTCTTGGTCGCGAGCCATGCGACATAGGCCTTGGCGTCGAGCCAGCTGACACAGGACACCGGATGAGCGTCGGTTTGCGGGAAGTTGGTGTCTTCCCAGCCCTTGGATGCGACGCGTTCGGTCTTGGCGCCGGTAAACACCGTGCAGTTATTCAGCGGCGCATGGCCGGTCTCCTTCACGAACTGCCGAAACTCGCCACGCGTCAGTTCGAACTTGCCGACAGCAAAGGCGTTGGCGAAGGTTACTTCACGCTGCGGACCCTCATCCTTGTCGCGGATCGGATCGGTTTCAGCCGTGCCCATGATAAAGCGCCCGGCCGGTACCACGACCATCTCGGGACAATTGGGACAGTCCCGAAACGCCGATCCGGCTGCCGCCGGCCCCGACCCGACGCGCCCGGGTGTGGCGCAGCTTGCGAGCATGACACTCACAGAAAGCAGGCCGAACGTCATTGTCGCTTTTCTCATTGTCCTGTCCCTTTCAACCGGCATCGTCATGCTGTCTCTACCCTGCGAGCGGCTCCGACATGCTGCCTGCATCTAGATCCGGAAACGGATTCCTGCGCCGAAGACACGGCCGAGGATATCATATTGCGACCTTTCGATCGGCTGGTTCCACCAGGATGGGTGGCCGGTCGGGCCAGCCGGCACGACGGCCGGATCCTTGTTGAAGATATTGCGAACGTTGAAGAAAAACTGGAACTGGTTGTTGTCGCCAAGGCTGTAGGTCGCCGAGAGATCGAAATAGGTCGCCGCGGCAATCGAAATGTCGTCGTAGGTTGGGTTGTCGCCGGTCGACGTCGGACAACCGGACTGGCACTCGATCCAGTTGTTGTTTTGAACGCCGCCACTGACGCCGCGCATCGTGCCGCTCAGCGCCAGGCGCTCGTTCTGGTAATTGACCGAGAGCTGATATCGCCACGACGGCAGCCCCGCAGCACCGGCCCGCTCGGTGACGATCGACCCCGGCAGCCCCGGATTCACCGTGTAGCTGATGTAGTTCGTGGCCAGGCCGCGGATCGTGAATGTGCCGCTCGTCCCAGGCATAAGATCCTCGAACCTGAAACGGTAGCTCGCCTCGAAATCCAGGCCTCTTGTGCTTTCCGACGCTAGGTTCAGCGGCGCGGTGCGCACCTCGAACTGTTGCGGGCCGGCCGGAGTCGCTGTGATCAGGGCGCAAGCATCCTGATTGCCGGCGAAGCACAGGTTGACGACCTGCTGAATGTTGAGGCTGCCGATCGCACCGGTGATGCTGACCTTGTAATAGTCGACCGACGCGTTGAAGCCTGACAGGAAGGTTGGCTGGAAGACGATGCCGGCACTGTATGTCCTACCGATTTCCGGATCGAGGTTCGGGTTGCCGGTGGTGAGGCCGCGCGCCGTCGTGGCGGCGCCGTTGTTGTTGGGATCCAGAAACGAACCGGACGTCTGGAACACGCCGGCAAACCGATCGGAGAGATTTGCTTCGCGCACGTCGCGAGACGCAATGCCGCGAATACGCAGGCTTTCTATCGGCATGTACTCGGCGCCCAGCTTCCAGGTCACGAAGGTGCCGCTCTCGTACTTCACTACCCGCGACGCCGCGTTAATCGTCAGCTGCTTGGCCCAGGCCTGGTCCCTCGCCAACGGGATCACGGTTTCGACATAGGCGTCCGAAACCTTGTAGCTTCCGATCGTCGGCAAGCCGCCCGTGGTGTCCCAGTTGGCCACGCTTACCTGCGTGATCGGATCGGCCACGCCGTCGGCGCTCTGGGTCCGGTGTTCGACGCCGAAGGCGAGGGAGACCGGGCCTGCCCAGATTTCGAACGGCTCGCCGGCAATGTTGATGCTGACGACATTCTGCTTGAAAACGCTGTCCTGCGTGGGATTGCCGGTCACATAGTCGATGGCGGCCTGGTTGTTCACGCCGGTGCCAAACAGATTGTAGGGGATGCAGCCATCGGTCGGATTGGTCAAGGTGGAGCGGCAGATGATCGAGCCATTGGGTGCGCGAACGGCATCGATGGCGCGGTTCCAGTTGGGCAGCCGCGTGGCGTTGGTGGCGGTATTGCGCAGGGCGGTGCGGGCAAATTGGTAATAGGCGCCGATGGTCCATTCGGTGTCCAGCGCATCGAACTTGCCATCGACCCCCGCGACGACACGCGTATAGCCGCGCTCGGAGTTGGCGCCCGATACCGGATTGTCGCCTTTCAAGGTGCCGAACGGCACCGACGTCAGGTTCAGCGCCCGCATCCGTGCTGCGATTTCGGCTGGCATATACGGGTTGTCGACGCGGACCGCCAGCGTGTTGCCGAAGGTACCCGAGAAGTACCGGGCATCGGTATCGAGGTGGGCCACCATGCCCTCGGCATAGATGTTCCAGTCGTCGGCGACGTCATAGCTGACCCGAGCGAAAAGGTTGCGGCGGTTCTGCCGGGGCACCATGCTGTTGTCTTGATTGTTGCGCGGCGAATTGTCGGCCTGGGTGCCGCCCGACATGATCGGATCCGAGACGATAGGGCCGAGGACCAGGTTGTAGGGCGTGCCGCCGGGGCCGAAGGCGATGCCGCGCAGCGACGCGCATGTCGAGGTGGCAGTGCAGGCGATGGCGCCGCCGAAGGTTGCCGTGCTGAGCGCAATGTCCTGCTTGCGCAGTACGCGCGGCTGGCCGTTGGTCGCGGTATAGGCCGGGTTGTTGATGTATCCCCAGTTGGCTTCGGTCCAATCACGGTTGCCGGGCCGGTAGATGCCGTCTTCGTGGCTGGCTTCGCCGCTGAGCAGGAAATGTCCGCGGCCACCGGCGAACGCCGCGCCGTAAGTGAGGGCGACCTTCCAGTTCTGGTTGTCGCCATAGGTGGTCTGGCCACCGAAGATTTCGCCCCTTAGCCCGGTGAACTTGGTGTCCAGCACGAAGTTGACCACGCCCGAGAGCGCGTCAGAACCATAGGATGCCGATGCGCCGCCAGTCACGACATCGACCCTCGACACGAGCTGCTGCGGCAGTTCGCTGACATCGACCGTGCCATCGTTCGCCATGCCGCCGACGCGACGGCCATCGAGCAGCGTCAATGTGCGAACCGTGCCGATACCGCGCACGTTCATGGCATTGATGCCCTGACGGCCCTGGCCCACCATGTTCGATGTGGTTGCGGGCGTCGAACTACCGGAAAGCGAGGGCAGCGTGTTGACATAATCGGCGATGTTCGGCGTCGCCGAGCGCGAGATCTCATCGCGACTGACAACCGAGACCGGCGTTGGCGAATTGTAACCGTCGCGCTTCACGCGTGAGCCGGTGACGACGAGTTCCCCGGCTGCCGGTTCATCGGCGGCCGGCGCCTGGGCATGCGCGACGCAGGAGACGAGAAGCGCTGCGACGCCAACCGAAGCCCTCAGGGCCGTCGTTAAGCAAATCTTGTGGCTCAGCATGGCATTTGGCTCCCAAATTGCAACAGGCACACACAAAGAGATACAGAAAGCGATGCGGCCACGGTCTGCGCGGCGCTCGATTCTTCAGATCAGGACATCTTTTTGCTTCTCACTTGATCCAAACGAACGAATTGCAGTTCTCTGCTATCCAATCTCCGCAGGAGCATATTTTTTTGACCGCTCGCATGGGTGCACCAAACTAGTTGTCGGATTCCGTCCCAACTTGCCTCCAGCAGAAATGACAGAAGCCGAAGAAGGTAGAAGATCTCTGACAGGCCAGTGCTAACCAGTATCGAAAGAATGAAAGTGCTTGATGATCACAATATCATCCATGCTCCTACTGACCCGATGGGCAAGATGTTCTTCGACATTCTCGCTGCCTCTGCCGAATTCGAAAGCGACCTGATCCGCCTGCGCACCCGCGAAGGGATGGCGGTCGCGCGGGCCAAAGGGACGCTGAAGGGCAAGAAGCCAAAGCTTTCCCCGATGCAGAGCAAGAAGCTGCGCCGGATGTACGACAGCGGCGACTACTCGATCGGCGATCTCGGCAACCTGTTGCAGATGTCGCGGCCGACAATCTATCGAACGCTGGCTCGGCAACCCGCTGCTGCATGATCCTGAAGGGGCTGCCGATGGTCGGCACATCGTTACGGCTTGCCCGCGTTGCCGGGTTCGTCCTTCTGGCACTGGTTTTCTGGATCGGCGGATTCGTGGTCGTGGCCGCGTTGGATGATGACACTATCGCGGTCGCCAGCAACGACGCCGCGTCTCTCGTCGAGGCTGCGAAGACGCAGTCTGCCGAATTCCCGGGGAACCTGGCGCTGGTTGTGATCGACCAAGGCCGTGTAAAAGTGGGGCACTTCAAGTCGATCGGGCAACAGGTCGACGCTGACACGCTGTTCCAGATGGCATCGGTCAGCAAGTGGGTCACGGCTTGGGGCGTGATGACGCTCGTGGATTCAGGCAAAATCGAACTGGACGCACCGGTGTCGCGCTACCTGCGGCGCTGGCGACTTCCGCCTTCAAAGCATGACAATGATCTGGTGACGGTGCGCCGGCTGTTGAGCCATACTGCCGGCCTGACCGACGGTCTGGGCTATTGCGGCTTTGCGCCTGGAAAGCCCTTGCAGCCGCTGCCGGCGTCGCTGACAGCAGCGGCTGACGCTTGCCCGTTTACCAATGGCAGCGTGGCAGTTGGGGCTCGACCGGGCGCTTGGCAGTATTCAGGTGGCGGGTACAGCCTGCTCCAGTTGCTGATCGAAGACGTCTCGGGTCAGCCGTTCGCCGACTATATGGATGCTGCGGTGCTGAAGCCGCTTGGCATGAAGCGCTCGACATTCCGCCCAAGGGCTCCAGGCGCCACGAACGTTGCCGAGTTCTTCGACTCCGACGGGTCGGCTGCACAGCATTTTGCCTACACCGCCGCCGGTGCCGCTTCGCTCTATTCGTCGGTCGCTGACTTGACGCTTTTCGTAAGCGCCCACAGGTCGGGTCCCGATGGAGCCGTGGTCGGACGGGGCGTATTGTCGCCAAGCTCTGTTGCGACGCTCCAAGCTCCCCAGGCCCGAGTAGATGACCGTCCATTCTGGGGCTTGGGCGTGCGGCTCTATGCACCGGCCAGAGGCGGCGGTTACATTTTCGGGCATGATGGCGGCAACACTCCCGCGGTCAACACGGCCATCCGCCTCGACCCGGCTTCCGGCGATGCCATCATCGCATTGTCGACAGGTGGCGACGGACTGGCGACGCGCCTGGCTTCGGCCTGGGTCCGCCAGCGGGTGAGCACCGCGGACCTGCCGGACAATGGTATCAGCCCTTTCGCCATTTTGGCCAGGCTATGGTCGGCAAGGCTATGGCTGGCAGCCGGTGCAGTCATCATTTGCCTCAGCGGAGCACTTGCGGCCTTCCGAGCGATCCGGAAGCCAGCTGCCCGAAGGCGCTAGCACTTAATTTTCTCCGGCTCGGCATCTGCTGCGTGTCGTCCGCAAGGGACCCATCATGGCAGTTTCGCGCCCTAATTTCAGTCGTTCAATCGGTTGGAAGCTGCCTACGACGCTGCCATTCCTGTTGGTCCCTGCCATTTGCCGCATAACCTGCAAAACCAGGTGCCTTGCGTCCCCTAGTGCTGTGTGGCAAATGTTACAAGATAACATATGATTCTTAGGGGGCCGGGAGTTTGTATCGCACTGCTGATATTCCGCCGTTGGCGTTTCGCAATGGCAGGGCGACCATCAAATCGTCCCAGTCATATCCTACCGCACGCGATCATGTTGCCATGGCTGTCGCGGTGGACGTGCTGGCCGACATTCATGATCCGGCCATCAACCTGGCCGTCTGGCAGCGCATGCTGGATGACGCGCTGGCGGCCGACGCAGCCCGGCTGCTGCGTTTCCAGTGTGAACCGCTGCGGCTGGAACTGGCGGTGGCCGACGTGGCGGCGGCGCTGCCCGGCGCAATGGTTGCGGCGGGATGGCCGCCTGCACCCCGTATCGCCATGGACATGGCCCTGCTCGCCGGGTGTCTTGCCGATGTGATGGCCTGCGCCGCCGTTTCGTTGCGGCTGGAGGTCATCACCGGCGATGCCTGCCGCAAATATCATGCCGATCAAGTCACGGCGCGGCTGATCACCAGCTATGCCGGGCCGGGCAGCCAGTGGCTGTGCGATGGCGACGCCGCCGCGCTGGCCGCCGGGGTGTCGCCCGATCAAGTGGTGCCTGAACAGTTGCAGCCCGGCGAGGTCGCTCTGTTCAAGGGCAGGCGCTGGAGCGCCACGCCGATCATCCACCGCTCGCCGCCGATTGCCGGCACCGGCCAGCGCCGGCTGGTGCTCGTCATCAACCCCGCCGAGCCGGAGTGTCTGTCATGACTGTCCTTGAAGCGCGTGACCTGACCAAACTCTATGGTGATCATCTGGCGCTCGATCGCCTCAATATCGCAGTCGCGGCGGGCGAGACGCTCTGTCTGCTTGGGGCCAATGGCGCAGGCAAGACGACGACGCTCAATCTGTTCCTCGGCTTCACCGCGCCCACATCGGGCCAAGCACTGGTGTCGGGCCACGATGTGGCGGCCGATCCGGCGGCGGCACGCGCGGCGCTGGGCTATGTCGCCGAAGTCGTCAGCCTCTACCCATCACTTTCAGGGGCCGAAAATCTGGCTTTCTTTGCGCAACTGGCCGGACAGGCACCGCGGGCGACGCAGCGCGATGCAATCCTCGATCGGCTGCGCTTTCCGGCCAGCGCCATCGCGCGGCCGGCGGGCGATTATTCCAAGGGCATGCGCCAGAAACTGGGGCTGGCCATCGCGCTGATGAAGGGCGCGAAGGCGATTTTGCTCGATGAGCCGCTGTCCGGCCTCGATCCGGCGGCGGCCAATGATCTGGTGGCGGTGCTGCGCGAAACGGCGGCCGGGGGCACCGCGCTGCTGGTGTCCACCCACGACATCTTCCGCGCCAAGGATGTAGCGACGCGCATCGGCATCATGCGCCATGGCCGGCTGGTCGACACGGTCGATCCCGGCGCGCTGTCCGGCCCGGAACTGGAGAGCCTGTATCTCACCCACATGGCGGAGCGCGCGGCATGATGACGGCAAGCCTGTACGTCTCTCTGGCCGGCAAGGACTGGCTGGAGTTTCGCCGGGATCCCCGGCTGGTGCTGATGGCCGTGCTGGTGACGCTGCTGGCGCTGGCGGCGGTGCTGACCTCCTGGGCGCGGGTATCTGCGCACGAAGCCGACCGGCTGGCGACCATCGCAGCCGATCGCGCGACCTGGGAGGGACAGGGCGAACGCAATCCGCACAGCGCGGCGCATTTTTCCTTCTGGGCGCTGCGACCGCTGGCGCCGATGGCGCTGCTCGATCCCGGCGTGACGCCGCATGCCGGGTCGGCTGTGTGGATGGAGGCACACAACCGCAACCCTGCACAGGCGCGGCCGGTGGAGGATCTGGCCACTGGGTTGGATCTGGGCAGCTTCAGCGCCGCCTGGGTGATGCAGACGATCATGCCGCTGCTGATCTTCGTGATCGGTGCCGGCCTTGTTGCACGCGAACGTGAACGCGGCACGCTGCGGCTGATGCTGGCTAGCGGGGCCAGCGCGGGTGGGCTCGTACCGGCCAAACTGGGCGGGCTGGGCCGCATCGCGGCGTTGCTGGCGCTGCCCTTGCTGGGTGCGGCGGTGCTGGCCTCCTTGCTGGCCGGCGCGGTGCAGCCGGCCGCACTGCTGCTGTGGGTGGGCGTGTATGCACTGTGGTTTGCGCTGCTGGCCGCCATCACCATCGCGGTTTCGGCGCTGCTGCGTACGGCGGGGCAGGCGCAATTGCTGCTGATCGGCCTATGGCTGCTGGCGGCGCTGGTGGTGCCGCGAGCGGGGGCCGGGCTTGCCGGTACGCTGGCGCCGGTGCCTGATCCGGGATCATTCGCGACGGCCATACAGGCAGAGCTGAAGGCATCGCCCGACCCCTTCGAGGGCGACGGTGCCAAGGCGTTCGAAGCGGACGTGATGGCGCGCTACAAGGTCTCGCGTTTGGAAGACCTGCCAGTCAACATCGACGGCTTGCGGCTGAATGCGTCTGAAGATCATGGCGACGCGGTGTTCGATCGCGCCTGGGCCGGGCTGGAGGCGACATATGCGCAGCAGCATATTGCGATGCGCTGGACGGCGCTGCTGTCGCCACTGGTGCCGCTGCAGAATGTCTCGATGGCATTGGCTGGCACCGATACCGCTCACCAGCTGGATTTCCAGGCCCAGGCCGAGGCGCATCGGCGGCGGGTGATCCGGTTGCTGAACCTCGACTTCGTCGAACATGCCGGCGCCGAAGGCTTTGATTACAAGGCCAGTCCGGCGCTGTGGAAGTCCATTCCCGATTTCCGTTATCGGCCGATGCCGCTGGCGCCGGTGATCGACAGAATCGTGCCGGATCTGCTGGCGCTGGCCGCGTGGGCTGGCCTGGCCGTGGTGCTGCTGGTGCTGGCCAGCCGCCGGCTGGTGCGGCAAGGCGTATGATGGGCCTGATCGCCATCGAAACCCGGCTGTTGCTGCGCAGCCGGCTGGCGCTGCTTGTACTGACGCTGCTGATTGCGGTGCTGGCGCTGGCGGTGTCCAACGGCCGGGCGCTGCTGGAAGACCAGATCGCCGCGCGTGCCGCCGCCACGGCCGAAGTTGCCGAAGCCAGTGCCAAATTGCAGGGCCAACTGGCCAAGGGCGTGCCGCCGGAAGAGGCTGTGCTGCTGCCGATGCGGGTGCGCACGCCGATCATTGCGCCGCTGCCGCCGCTGATGGATGCAAGTGCCGGCCGCGCGGCGCTCGAACCCAGCACCGCCACCGCCGGCCTGCGCGCGCGGGCCGACACGATGTTCCACCGCACCAGCCTGGAAAATCCGGAGCGGCTGGCGCGGGGCCAGCTCGATCTGGGCTTCGTGGTGGTGGTGATCGCGCCGCTGCTGCTGATCGCGCTGGGCGCAGGGCTGTTCACGGCCGATCGGGACAGCGGTGCCGCGCGGCTGGTGCTGGCACAGGCCGGCAGTGTCGGTGCGCTGCTGGTAGCGCGATCGCTGCCGCGGTTGTCGCTGGTGATCCTGCCTGTTTTGTTCGCGCTGCTATTCCTGCTGCTGACTGGGCCGGATATTCCCGGCCGCCCTGCGGCTGCGCTGCAGTGGGCACTGATTGCAATGGCCAGTCTCGCGACCTGGTGGGCGGCAGTGCTGCTGGTCAACAGCCAGAAGATCACGGCGGAAACCGCCGCGCTGGGCCTGGTCGGGCTGTGGGCTTTGCTCACGCTGGTGATGCCGGCGCTGATTGCCGCCAATGCCCAACTCATCCACCCGGCGCCATCGCGCTTTGCGGAGATCGCCGCGGCGCGCAGCGCCGAGATCAATGCCAGCACCAGCTGGGAAACCGATCATCCCGATCTGGCATCGGGTGAAGTGGAGTCGCGCCGCGCCTCGGTGGCGCGCAGTATCGGCATCAACAGCAAGGTGGAGGCCGCCGTTGCGCCGGTCAGCGCGCGCTTTGCCGAGGTACTGGCCGCACAGCAGGCGCTGGCCAGCCGCCTGGCGTTCCTGTCGCCGCCGCTGATCGCCAGCGATGCCATGGCTGCCGCCAGCGGCACCGGTCTGGCAGCATCGCAGGCCTGGCGGGCTGCGGCGGCAGGCCATCTGGCCGACGTGAAGGCGAAGCTGGGCGAAGTGATCGCGGGCGATGGCCAACTGACGGCAGACCGGCTCGCCGCGCTGCCCGAGTTCACCCCGTCGCAGGCCAGCGCGCCGCCATGGCCGGCGCTGGCCTGGCTGCTGGCCGTGGCGGTCGCCGCAACCTTGGCTGCCGTTCGGCGCTACCGCGCCATCAGACTCGATTGAAACCTTTTCTCACGGGGAGCATTGCCGATGACAGCCATCCTGCGCGCGGGCTTGTTGCTCTGCGCCGCCGCCGTTGCGCCGGCGGCTGTAGCGCAAGAGGCGCAGCCGACCTTGGCCGAAGAGATCATCGTCACGGCCAGCAAGACCGAGCAGCGGCTTGGTCTGGTCACCGCCAGTGTTGCGGCCTTCGACAGCGAAGCGCTCGCCCGCTTTGGCGCGCAGGATGCCAATGCCCTGCTCGGCCGCGTGGCCGGCCTGTCGATCGAAACCAGCCAGCCTGGCTTTGCGCGCTATGTCATCCGCGGGGTGAACGCGGGCGGACAGTTCGGCTGGCGGCAGGGAGCGGCGACGGCCATCTATCTGGATGAAGCGCCGCTCACCACCCGCACCAATTTCTTCTTCGCCAGCCCGGATATCAACCTCTACGACATGGCGCGCATCGAAGTGCTGCGCGGGCCGCAGGGCACGCTTTATGGCGCCAGTGCCATCGGCGGCGCCATCCGTGCGGTGCCGACGGCGCCTGATCGATCGACATTTTCCGCCAAGGGCGAAGCCGAGCTGTCCAGCACGCAGGACGCCGGCAGCCCGAACTTCGCGCTGCGCGGCGCCGTCAATCTGCCGCTGGCCACCGACACGGCGGCGCTGCGGATTAGCGGTGACTATGTCGAGAATCAGGGCTTCATCGATGCGATCCTGATCCGCACCCAGGATTTCGTCACCGAAGCTGCCACCGCCCCGCGCATCCGCGATTACAACAGCCAGAACCGCCTGACGCTGCGCGCCGCATTGTCGTTGTTGCCGGCCGAAGGCGTGGAGATCGTCCCGTCGCTCACCTATCTGCGCAATCGTGCGGGCGGTGCCGGGGATTTCGCGCTCAACGCCTTTGGCAATCGAAATCGCGCGACCGTCTTTGCCTTCAATCCGACTTTTGAAGCCGATGGCCGGCCCTATGAATTCGTCAATGACGAGCTTGTCGTCGCCAGCCTGAAGATGACGGCCGATATCGATGCGCTTGGCGGGCTGCAGCTGGTCAGCGCCACCAACTGGCAGGATCGGCGCGCGGGTGGCCGTGACGACAGCATTGCGTCGAACGGCAGCTGGGTGGTCGGCTTCGGGTTCGATGACACCTATGCCGCCTCGGTCGATCCGTCGTGGGGGGAGTTTGGCACCCGGGTGCGCCAGTTCAGCCAGGAAGTGCGGCTGGTGACCACCGGCAGCCAGTCGCTGCAACTCGTCGGCGGCTTGTTCTACAATCGCCTGCGGCAGACCGACACCATCCTTTACAGTTTCGAAGGCTCCCCGCAGGCGCTGTTCGACCAATTCGGAGTGGCGGATGCGATCAGCTATGATGGCCGCGATGATTTTGCCGAAGATGAATATGCCGCATTTGCCAATGCCGAGCTGCGTCTGGGCGGCGGCTTTGCCGTGGCCGGCGGTCTGCGCGTTACGCACTACACCCAGATGCTGCTACGCGGCGCATCCTTCCCGGCCTTCGATGATCCCGGCGATCGCGCCAATCCCTCCCGCCTGACAGCCAGCGAAACGCGACTCACCCCGCGCCTTGTCGCCAGCTGGCGAGGTTCGGATGGCGTCACGGCCTATGTGTCTGCTGCCGAAGGCTTTCGCACCGGTGGCGGCAACCCGCCCGAGAACCTGCGCGGCCAGTGCCCGGATCGCAGCCGCTTCCCGGCCCAGCCCGACCAGTTCGATGCCGACAGTGCCTGGTCGTATGAAGTGGGCGTGAAGGCGCGCACCAGGGACAATCGCCTCGCCATCAATGCTGCGGCGTTTCGGGTGGACTGGCAGGATATCCAGACCGGTGTGTCCTTCACCTGCGCCGACAATTCGGTGGTTTCCTATACCGGCAATGCCGGCACCGCCCGCATCCAGGGTGTCGAGATCGAGGCCGCGCTGGCGCTGCTGCCCGACCTCAATGCCAGTGCCGTGATCGGTTATACCCATGGCAAGTTCACCGCCGATGCGCCGGAAGCGGGCATCACCCGCGGCGAGCGGCTGGGCTATATCCCCGAATGGACCTTCAATTTCCGATTGGATTACAGCGCGCCGCAGCCGCTGATCGGCCAGTTCAAACCCTATGCGGCGGCGGATGTCCGCCATGTCGGCAACCGCATCGATCCGCTTTACGGGCCGCGCGGCAACCCGGATTTCGGGGTCGATCTGCCGACGCAGACGCAGGTGGATGCGCAGATCGGCCTGCGGACGGGGAAGATCGACCTGTCGCTGTTCGTGCGCAACCTCACCAATGAAGATGTGGCGCTGCAGCAACTGGCGCTGTTTGCCACCAATGGGTTTCGCCCGACCGGCTTCGACACGCGCACCCAGCGCGAAGAGGTGGTGCTGCGGCCGCGCACCTTCGGCCTGACGGCACGAGTGAGCTATTGATGCGGGCGCACATGCTGGTGGCCGCCGCCATCGCTGCACCGGCTGCCGCCCAGGAGGTGCCGCCGGTCGACACGACAGCGGCCACGGGCGAACGGGCGGCGGAGAACGCCGTGCGCAGCGCCGTCGATGCCTTTGGCACCAGCATCGGCCGCGAGACGATCGGACTGTACAACAGCGACAATGTGCGCGGCTTCTCGCCTACGGCGGCGGGGAATGTGCGCATTGACGGCCTGTATTTCGATCAGGTTTGGGGCCTCAACCCGCGGCTGCGGCGTACGACCAACATCCGAGTTGGCCTGTCGGCGCTAGGCAGTCCGTTTCCGGCGCCGACCGGGATTGTGGATTATGCCTTTAGGACGCCCGGTGACAAGACGGCGTTCAGCCTGCTCGCTGCGGCCAATCAGTGGGGCAATCTTGCGTTCGAGGCAGACGCCAATCTGCCGGTGGCCGAAAAACTCAGCCTGGGGCTGGGCGGCGCGGTGTTCGACGACCGCTTCTACAACGCCACGCGTGCCGGGTTCTGGCAGTTGTCGGCCGCGGCACGCTTTGCCCCCAGCGCTGCCCTGGAGATCGTGCCGTTCGTCGCCCGTTCCGAAGGCTTCGACCAGACCGGGCCGATCTTTCTGCCGGCGGGGGAGACGCTGCCGCCGCGCCTGCCACGCCGCTTTTTCACCGGTCCGGATTGGGCACGCTATCGCGGTGTGGCGTTCAATACCGGCGCGCTGGTGAAGTGGCAGGTCGCCACCGGGTGGGAGCTGCAGGGCGGCCTGTTCAGATCCCTGTTCGACGATGCGCGCGGTTTTGCCAATCTGATCACCGGGGTAACGCCCGACGGCATCGGCAGCCAGCTGATCATCGCCGATCCGCCGGTGAAGTTCGCCAGCACGAGCGGCGAGCTGCGGCTGACCCGCACCATCCCCGATGGCCCGCGCGCCCACCGCATCCACGCGAATGTGCGGGCGCGAGCCGGCGATCGGCGCTTTGGCGGATCGGACGTCGTCGATCTGGGCCAGACCAGCATCTTTGCGCGCACCACCGCGCCGGCGCCGGCCTTCAGTTTCGCGACGCAGCAGCGGGACCGGGTGCGGCAGTGGACGGCAGGCCTCGCCTATGAAGGGCGTTGGCCGGGCGTGGGGGAACTCAGCCTTGGTGTGCAGAAGACGCAGTATCGCAAACGCATCGGCTTGCCCGACGAACTGCCGGTGGCCACCGATGCCTCGCCCTTGCTGTTCAACGCCGCGCTGGCGGCCGAGATCAACCCGCGCCTGGTCGCCTATGCCGGCTATGTGACCGGCTTGGAGGAAAGCGGCATCGCACCTGGCAATGCCGCCAACCGCAACGAGGCGCTACCGGCGATCCGGACCAGCCAACGCGACGCCGGCCTGCGCCTTGCCATCACCGATGATGTCAAACTGGTCGCCGGCGTATTCGATGTGCGCAAACCCTATTTCAATCTGGGCGCCAATGGGCGTTTCGATGCGCTCGGCAATGTGATCAACCAAGGCATCGAGGCGTCGATCGCTGGCCCGGTGACGAAGCGGCTGAGCATCGTCGCCGGAGCCGTACTGCTGCGCCCGCGCGTGACCGGCGAAGGCGTTGCGCTCGGCCGGGTGGGCCCGCGCCCCGTCGGCGCGATCAGCCGGAGACTGGAACTGAATGCCGATTGGCGGCCGGCGTTGCTGGACGGACTGTCGTTCGATGTCAGTGCCTCGCACCGCAGCACCGAAACCGCCACGGTGAGCAATGGCACGGTGATTCCGCGGCGCACGCTGATCGATCTGGGTGCGCGGTATCGGTTCGAGCTGGCCGGCCAGGCCGCCACGTTGCGCCTGCAGGTGGAAAATCTCACCGACCTGCAAGGCTTTGAACTACGCGGCGCCGGCGCCTTCGACATGATCGCCGGTCGGCGCATCGGTGGCTATCTCACGGTCGACCTGTAGCCGGGAGGGCAGCATGGACTATGACCGGGACATTGCGCTTGACCGCTATCGCGACATGCAGCTCGCCGTGGCCGGCGTGGAGGCTCTTTACCTTCTGGTCCGCGCGCCGTATCTGCGCGCCGATCTGTGCTTCGATGGCACCGATGGATTTGAACCCTGTCTTCCCTGGTTCATCCAGCATGCGCAGCTGCAAGGTCAGATGGGCCATGAAGCCGCGATGCAGGGAGTCATCGAACAGGGTCCATCGGCCATTGCGGCGATGCCGATCATCGGCGACAACCGCATGAGCGAACTTTTCGCAGCGGCGGGGTTTGAGCGGGTGCAGCCGGTGTTTCGCGGGCTCTGGTACGCCATGTGGGCAGTGCGAGCCGGCTGACCTTCCGCAAACTACCATGCGTCCGCTAGGGGGCCGTTCTTTGATAGGGTGGCGGACGAGCGAAAGACCGGTTCTGGGATACTGCGTCCTATTTGGTGCGTTAGCTGAATGCCGGCTTTCGCCATTACAAGACATTCGCGCCCGATCGAGCGGCCTCTTCAGATCGCAAGCTGTCCAGAGCTTTGGCGCGTGATTGTCAAAGCCATTGATTTGTTGCCCCATGCCCAACTGGGCTTCATCGGCGCGCCGATGAATTGGATTCGCCCATCTGGAATTCCCGACTGGCGCCGATGAGCGATCGGACAATCGGGTTTGGAAAACGGCGATCGATGGTGACGGCAAAAAACGTTTCGACAATGCCCGGAAGTTCATCGGCCTCGATCAGTGTGCCGCTTGCCAGTTCGTCTTGAACAGCAATCGGCGGCAGCACCGCGAGCGCCGATCCCTCGCGCACCAGCAGGCGCATCATGGCAATGTCGTCCACCTCGGCAGCGATCTGGGGGCTGATACCAAGCTGAACGGCAAGCGCGTCGAAGCCGATGCGAATGGTGCTGCCCTGGGTCGGCAGGATTAGTGGATGTCGCGCCAGCAGATCCGCAACGCTGCGCCTCGCGCCGATGAGGCGAGGCGTTCCCACGAGACCGACATGCTGTTCCGACAGCTTGTGCGCAATGAACGGAGTCAGCGCGTCGATCTCGGGCACCTGGTTGGTCAACACGATATCGAGGTTGAGAGCCTGCAAGCCCCGCAGCAGTTCGGCCGCGCTGCCGGAGCGCAGGATGACTTCGATATCGTCGCGGCCGAGCAGGGGCCGCAGGAAGCCGATCTGGAAATTGCGCGACAGGGTTGCCAGTGCACCTATACGAACCGCCTGCCGCACTGTTCCTGTCTGTTGCAACGTGCCCATGAGGTCGCGGCCGGTAGCGAAGATTGCATCGGCGTGGTCAAGCGTGATCCTTCCCGCCTCGGTCAGATGGAGCTGACGGCCACGCCGCTCGAACAGCGTATGGCCAAGCCCGTGCTCCAGCTTGCGTATCTGCACCGACAGGGCGGATTGCGAGACATTCAGCCGCTCCGCGGTGCGAGTCAGGTTGCCGTCCTGCGCTACAGCCCAGAAATAGCGCAGGTGATTATAGTTCATCTCGGCCATTGTTCGTTCGTTTAAACAGAACGATTTCCGCGAAACAATGAATTTTTAGCGGCGCCCCCTTGCCGATAAGCCTCCAGCCGAGCCGAAAGCGGCGAGTTGAGGGGATAACCTTGATGATGACACTCATGATGCTGGTGCCGCCGGCGCTCGTGCTGGCCGCGGCCACCCTGGGATTCGCGCGGCCCGGGCATCTTGGCCGCGGCGCGCTGAGGGCCATCGAAGGGTTGGTGATAGGGGCGCTGGCGAGCGCGCTTCTTGCCGCCGGCCTGCTCATTGCGTCGGGGCCCGGAACCAGCCCGTTGATGGGGGCAAGCGAGATCGGCTTGTCGGTCCGGCTTGATGCGGTAAGCGCGGTCATGCTGCTGCTGGTCGGATTCGTCGGCTGGGTCGTCGTTCGCTTTGCCGGCACCTATCTTGATGGCGAGGCTTGGCAGGGCCGTTTCATGGCCTGGCTATGCGCCACGCTTGCGAGCGTCATGCTGCTCGTCGTTGCCGGCAATCTCGTCCTACTGGCTGCGGCCTGGATCGGAATCGGCATCGGATTGAGGCGTCTGCTGCTTTTCTATCCCGACCGGCCTGCAGCGCAGCGGGCAGCACGCAAGCAGTTGGTGTTCGCGCGTGCGGGCGATGTCATGCTGGTGGCCGCTGCGCTGATCCTCGCCATCGCCTATGGCACGACCGACATCGGCACGATCATCGCGGCAGCACGTGCCGGGGGCGGCGGCGATGCGGCCCATGGCGCAGCGCTGTTGCTCGCAGTCGCCGCGCTGTTCAAATCGGCCCAGTTTCCGACCCACGGCTGGTTGACTGAGGTCATGGAAGCCCCGACGCCGGTGTCGGCGCTGCTGCATGCCGGGGTCATCAATGCCGGTGGCTTCCTGCTGATCCGCTTTGCCGACGTCATGCTGCTGTCGCCTGCCGCGCTCGCCGGCCTTGTCATGATCGGCGGCTTCACCGCCCTCTTCGCCGGCATGGTCATGCTGACCCAGCCGGCGGTCAAGACCTCGCTCGCCTGGTCGACCATCGCCCAGATGGGCTTCATGATCATGCAATGCGGGTTGGCGCTGTTCCCGCTCGCCTTGCTGCACTTGGTCGCCCATTCGCTTTACAAGGCGCACGCCTTTCTGTCGTCCGGCGGCGCGATAGAACGGATCGCGACGTTTCGTCGGCCCGGCATCGTCGACATCCCCGGCCCGGCGGCGGTGGCGCGCGCCTTTGTCGTCGCCTTGCTGATCTATGGCCTTATCGGCGGTGCAATTGGGTTTCTCGGGCAATCGCCCCAGGCGCTGGCGCTGGGTGCCATCCTGATTTTCGGGATCGCCTATCTGCTGGCTCAGGGTCTTGCCGAGGCAGCGCCTGCGGCGCTGACACGGCGGCTGGCGGTGCTCGCAACGGTCGCCTCGCTGGGCTATTTCGCTCTGCATGTCGTCGCCAACTGGCTGATCGAAGGCAGCGTTCCGCAGCCGCCGGCACCGGGGCCGCTCGAATGGGTGCTCATCGCGCTCACAGTGGTCAGCTTCGGCCTCGTCGCCGTTGCGCAGGCGATGTTTCCGCTCTGGGCCTATCATCCGGCAGCGGCAGGGCTGCGCGCGCACTTTTCCAATGGCCTTTACGTCAACGCGATGACCGACCGCCTGCTCGGCGGCTGGGCGTTGCGCAGTACGTCCTCCTCCAACCCGAGGGTTTCAGCATGACCACGGAGATTGCATCGCACGAAAGCAGCTTGCGCGCTGCCGTTACGGCAGCTGTCGCCGCCATCCCACCGGCATGGCCGCTGGCATCCAGCGTCGCCGTCAACCCCTGGCTCGGCCAGACCGGCGAGGGGCTGGCGATGGTCGCCGCCCGCATGTCACGGGCCGCCGGCATCGCGATGACCATGGACCGGGCGTGGTATCGGGACCGGATCGTGTCCGGCGCCATCACGGACGATGATCTCGCATCCGCCCTGCACGCGGCGGAAGGCTGGCGCCCGGCAAGCGTCGCCGCGCTGAAGCAGTCACTTGCAGCGCCGGCCCCGCCCCCCCAGGCGATTCCGACCATCGCCGATCTGGCTGCCGAAGCCTCCGGTATCGACTGGGCAGCAATCATTGCCGATCGCTTCGGCAATTGGGCCGCCGGCTGGTTCGACGAAGGCCAGGCCTTGTGGGCGGCACCGCGCGGCACCTCCGCCTATGCTGCCTGGCGATCGGCCGCGACCCACGACCTGACCCCGGAAATCCTCGGGCTGGCGGGCTTTGCCGCCAAGGTCGCGGCGGCGCCCGAAACAGCCGAAGAGGCGCTGGCGCTGATCGTCGCGCGGCTCGATCTCGCCCCCGCTGCCATGGCCAGCTGCTTCCACCGCGCGCTTTCGGCGCTGGGCGGCTGGGCCCATGCAGCCCGACATCGCCAGTGGCAGGCCAATCTGGCCGGCGGTGACGATGCGGCGATCGCCGACTTCCTTACCATCCGGATGATGTGGGAATATGCCTTGCTCGATCATTACCGGCCACAGATCGGCACGGCATGGCAGGCGGCCGTTGTCGCCCATGCAACGCCGCTGGTCCCGACGGAAGCACAGTGCGTCGACGCCATCGTGCAGGAAGCGGCGGAGCACGCGGCCCAGCGGGCGATTGCGGCGGTTCTGGCCGAAGAGATAGCGGTTGCCCCGGCATTGCCGCCAAAGCTGCAGATGGCCTTCTGCATAGATGTCCGGTCCGAGGTATTTCGCCGGGCGCTGGAAACGGTCGATCCGCATATCCGGACGCTGGGCTTTGCCGGCTTCTTCGGGCTGACCGCATCGCATCAGCGGCTGGGCTCGGACGTGGCCGAACACCGGTTGCCGGTGCTGCTCAATCCCGGCCTGACGACCCGCGCCGGAGGGACCGCCGACCTCCCCGCCGACATGGCGAAACGGCTCGAGACCCGTGTCACTCGCGCCTGGGCTCGTTTCAAGCTGGCAGCGGTTTCGTCATTCGCCTTCGTCGAGGCCGCCGGACCGACTTATGGCTTCAAGCTGATACGTGACGCGCTCGCACTTGGTAAAACCGGCGACTGCGATGAACCGGCGCCCCGGCCCGATCCGGCACTCGACCTTGCGATACGCGCCAGTAGCGCCGAATCGATCCTGCGGGCGATGTCGTTGACCGAGGGGTTTGCACCGCTGGTGGTGCTGGCGGGTCATGGTGCCAATGTCGTCAACAACCCGCACGCCAGCGGGCTGCACTGCGGTGCCTGCGGTGGCTATTCGGGTGAGGTCAATGCCAGGTTGCTCGCCGGCCTGCTCAACGATGAAGAGGTGCGCATGTGCTTGCGGGAAAAGGGCATCATGATCCCTTACAGTACAATGTTCCTGGGCGCCCTGCATGACACCACCACCGATGCGGTGCATTTGTTTGACAGCGATCTCGTATCGCCCGCGCACCGCAAGGACGTCATCCGCCTGCGCAGCTGGCTGGAGGCCGCCACCGTACTCGCGCGTACCGAACGCGCCGCGCGTCTTCCCCGCGCCGACAACCAGCAGGCGATCACGCGCCGCAGCCGAGACTG
Organism: Polymorphobacter multimanifer; assembly: GCF_014205635.1. GTDB lineage: Bacteria > Pseudomonadota > Alphaproteobacteria > Sphingomonadales > Sphingomonadaceae > Sandarakinorhabdus > Sandarakinorhabdus multimanifer. Next base: position 5,395 of record NZ_JACIIV010000026.1, on the reverse strand, counting down.
GGCCGAGACTCGCCCGGAATGGGGCCTTGCGGGGTGCAAGGCATTCATCGCTGCACCGCGGGCGCGCACCCAGGGCCGCAATCTCGGCGGCCGCGCCTTTCTGCACGACTATAACTGGCAAAAGGACGAAGGCTTCGGCGTGCTGGAACTGATCATGACCGCGCCGGTCGTCGTCGCGAGCTGGATCAGCCTGCAATATTACGGATCGAGCGTGGCGCCCGAAGTGTTCGGTGGCGGCAACAAGCTGCTTCACAATGTCGTCGGCGGTTTCGGTGTCGTTGAAGGCAATGGCGGAACGCTGCGCACCGGGCTGCCGTGGCAATCCGTTCATGACGGCGCGTCACTGGTCCATGAACCGCTGCGGCTGACGGTCTGCATCGAGGCCCCGCGCGAAGCGATGACGGCGGTCCTCGAACGCCACCCGGGCATTGCGGCGCTGTTCGACAACCGCTGGCTGCACCTGTTCGCGCTCGACGACGCGGGCCGCATGGCCTGGCGCTATGCAGGGCACTCGCGCTGGCAGCCGTCAGAGGCCGGCACGCAAACGCCGAACCAATCCAGAGTCGCCGCCTGAAGCGGCCAGAAACGCAACCTGAGCGCGAGGTCGTCATGAAGCACGAACCCGAAACCGTGATCGCCATCACGAATACGCGGATAAGGCATCTGCTCGAAAGCCCACATGTCAGCGACTGGCTGAAAACCGCGCTCCGCGCTGCCGACGGCCATGATCCGATCACGCTGCAAAACGAGATCGAGATCCTGCGTCATGTCATCGCGCCGATTTCGCAAACCAGTATTGCCGTCACGATGGCCCCGATTTCGATCAAATAGCCGCATGCTTTTGTGGGAATTGCGCCCCCTCAGCAGTCTTTGCGCTGATCTGCTGTAACGCGTCCCTGTCCCAGATGAGGCGGCACAGACGATCTGGCCGTCATCTCCCCTGGCCGCTGCAACTCAATCTACAACTGTATCGATGGCTGACAGAGCCCTCCACGACCATCAACAGGGCCGCCGTCAATGTCCGCAAGGGGACGGTCTTGCATTGTGCAAGAAGGTCGCAATCGTGGGAGGTCACCACAGCCAGGTTAAGCACTCAATGTTGATCGCGGACCAAATGCATCGATGAGACTTCGTCTTCGCCGGCCCGCCGATACGTTTCAGTTCGGACTATCTTGCCCTCGTGTGATAGATCGAACGCAAGCGCCACAAGATATGATTCATGCGTAGCGTCGAGGTCCGTTGCGTCGCGAAAATTGAAGCGCAGCACATTCACAGCTGATGAGGGAACCCACGCTAAACGCGGCTGATTGCCCTGTGGGCAGTAGTGTGTAGCGATTAACCCTTGCCCGTCACGATGGTAGATCGTCAGGGAATGAGGCTGGCTGCCCCGCAGCCACTCCTCTACAACCGCAGTTCCGCCAGCGGTCAAAGAAAACCGGATGCGCAGCGGCGAGCCAGGTTTGTCTGCTTGTCTCCAAGTGCCAACCAGTCCGTTCATCTCGGCAAGCCTCAAGGCAGCTGCATCTTCCACTGCAAAAGCTGGCCGAGAAAAGCAAACGGTCGCAAGGGCAAGGCTGCACCATAGAAGGAGTTTCATCGCACTGGCTTTCAATCTCGTTGGCCTTGGCGTCATCAGATGGGCACGTGATGTCCGCAAGGGGACGCTGGAGCGTAGTCCGTCGCGCACCTGACCGGGCATACACGTTTTCCGCCGTACTTCCTTCTCCTACCAGCATTCGCGAGTACATGACGGCGGTTCGTCTGTGAGCACATTTGTTAAGAACACGAAACAGTCACGCCGCCAACTACCGTGCACCAATGCGCGCAGTGATTATCTCCACATATCGACCGCGTCGTTCAGGTGGCAAGGTCATAATCTGAGGTTCGCTCCAACCATAAGCGCTGGCGATTGCATCGATGTCTTGGAGCAGTCGGGTTGAGGCCTGCGTCGCAGCATTCGCCACGAGCAATTCTACCTGGACAGAAACAAGAGCCCGATGACCACATTGGGTGCAGGCATGATCAAGCTTGATCGCAGCGGCAGGATCAGCCGTATCGAACGCAGAGCTCAATGCGTCGACCAGATCTTCGCCAATCGGTTCCAACCCCCTGATCCGACAGATCCGAGCCAGTTGCAATATGATTGGCTCAGCGTCGGGGCCACTTTCAATTGCGCCCAAATCGGCCATCCGTGGCAATCGGAATATTGACGCGCCAACAGATACTTCTGCATTGCGATCGCCTGCCCGTGTTTCAAGCAATTTGGTGACGAAAATTTCCACGTCCATGCTCTCGCGACATGCTGAGCATTGCGACGAAACTTTGGACCGTTCAACAGTCAACATGGTGCAGAACCGAAGCAGCCGGTGATTATAGGCGCCGCAGCATTCCTCCAACAATGGGCCACGCTCGTCGGCGGCCTCAACAAGGGGATGCAGTCGAGTGCGGAAATCTCTCGAAAGCGTTGCGGGATCGAATCCGGCAAGTGCAAGCAGACCATTTTCAACGCTCACGCACATCCTCCCGGCAGTAGCCGCCGAAGTTGGCTGAACCGAAATAGCGCTACAAGCCAATCATGTCGCGTTCACGTGCCGTCCGTCTCTCCAGAGCGACAGGGCGAGGACCGGCAGCAGTATGTTGACACCCATCGCGATGACGACAGCGAAGACGCCCAGCGTCGGCGAGCTGATGCACAGTGCATTGCTGACGCCTGCAAATTGAGGCTCCAGGCTGCGGTTGAAGGCCCACATGACATATTGCATGCGCGGGGTCTCGATCACGATATGGGCATAGATCACGCCGATCGCGATCAGTCCGACCATTGCAGCTTTCAGGCGCAGCGGGACATCCGCCCACATGACGAGTGCCAAGGCAGGATAGATCAGCAGGCTGAATGTGTAAGGGGTGACCTGCGGCAGGAATGGCCAACCGCTGTGATCTACCCTCAGGGCATGATCCGCGTGGTGAAGGAGGCCGAACAGCAATACGGCGGCAAGGATGCTGCGACTTTTGGAAGTCAGATTGCTCGTCATGACGCCACCGACCCATTTGGCCGCACAGAAGGGGCTGTTCTACCGACCAAGCGCTGGACCCGATGCCCTTGCCACATCCAGATCCCACTCAGGGCCAGAAGCGGGAACATTCCGAGTTGCAAGAATGGCCGGATCGTCAAGGCAATCGCCTCCGGTGCATAGACGACAGCCCCGAGCGGCAACGCAAGCGCCAGGTGAACCAAGCGGGCGACCATTCGCCGACGGTGCCGTAAAATTTTCATCAGACTTTCTCCTCTGACGCAAATTTGCATCCGAGAGACAGCGTCGGTCCAAGTCATTGTTCCAATCGCACGATAAGCTATACTTATCGGCCTGGCCAAGGAGAGGATTTGCGTTGGATTTGCGTCACCTTCGCTACTTTCTAGCCGTTGTCGAAGAGGCGCATGTCGGCCGGGCCGCAAGACGACTGCATGTGTCCCAGCCTGCTCTCTCGCAGCAATTGAGGGACCTGGAGCACGCTGCCGGAGGGCCATTGTTCACGCGGCACGCAAAGGGCATGACCCTGACGGCAGCAGGCGAAGCGCTTGTAGGGCCGGCGCGTATTGCGGTCGCGTCTGCTGCGACAGCCCTTGCCGAGGTCCGCCTAGCCTCCGGGCAGGCCGAGGACCGCCTGGTCGTTGGCTTGCCTGAAACCGGGACGGCTTTCGAATTGGTGCGGCTTGCCCTCGGAGAGCTGGACGCTCGCTTTTCGCCCTCGGTCGTCCAGACGAGCGGGCTGCCATGGCTCCATCAACCGCAGGCTGTTCTGCGTGGCTCCCTCGATGTCGGCTTCTGTTGGAGCGCCGGCCTTGGGAAGCCCGCCGATGGGGCCTATCCACCCGGCATGGCCAGTATCCGCCTTTGCGACGATCCTGGGTCAGATGCGCTCATCCCATGGGATCACCCGCTCGCTGAAAGGGAGCAGCTTGGTCCTGAGGATCTACGCGACCTGCCGCTGGGCCTGTATGATCGAACTCTCCATCCCTCACTGCACGATGTCATCACATCCGCCGCGCGACAGGCCGGGTTCCACCGTGTCATGCTCGCCGAGGGTGTAGGCAGCGCCTCGGCCAGCGCGCCGCTGGTCCTCGCGCGCACTGGCTGGACGCTGGTCCAGAAGTCGGTTGCGCTGCAGCCTCCGGCGGGCACCAGGGCCATTCCCGTCAAGAACCTGAGGGTGGATGCGGGGCTCGATTTGATCTTCAGGGAAGGCGACAACCGAAAATCTGTAGTCGGGTTGGTTGATGGCGTCCGCCGAACATTTGCACAGGTTCAATAGCAGGGTGTCCATCAAGGAAGCGTCCGAGGTGAAGGCCTTGGGGTGGAAAGCAGATCTCCCATTCGAACGCGTATTCGGCGGAAACGCGCAGCTCGAATTAGGCGGCGGAGTCGGACTCGTAGGCAATTATCTTTGGAACGGCGCACGCGCTTTCTGCGAGGAAGGGGGCAAGTGGCTGCATGCGCGCCCGCGCGTTCAGCCCGCTGTCGCATGATGATGGCGGCCGCGGACGCGCCTTCTTGCCGCCCGGAGGGTCGCCGTCCCGAGCGGCTCCCGCGCGACGTCGCTGCGCGCTACCCGGGCAAAGCTGGAACTGGCCGGGTGACCTTCACCTTCCAGCTCGGCCCGGACAGCCTCGCCCACGATCTTGACGGGAGCGTTTCCTCGCACTGCTCGAAGAGCGTCACGGCGAACTTGTACAGTTGATCTTGCAGTTGGACGCTTTCGATCGGGGCAGAAGACGATCCCGACAGTGCGCAAGGGGGCCAGAACCTTGCCGACCCAATTTTCGCCGATCGTGTGATGAAACGTCCATGGCTGCGAATAACCTTATGAAGCCATGATGAGGTGCGAAACTGTGACGGGTGGGGAGGCCAATGATGGCGATCGGTTCGCGGCGCTGATCAAAACTCATGCGGGCATCCTCCGCAAGGTCTCCGCCACCTATGCTCGCAAGCCCGAGGATCGCGCTGACCTGATGCAGGACATACTGGCCAATCTATGGGCGGCGTGGCCACGCTACGATGAGGGGCGGCCCTTCTCGACCTGGATGTACCGCGTCGCGCTCAATGTCGCGCTGTCCCATGTCCGACGGGTCTATCGCGAGGCGAAGGTGATGACAGCACTTACGCCGGATCATGACGCCGTAGCCGCCACTGGCCTCGATCTCGAAGCAAACCAGGCACTCGACGCTCTGCACGCGACGATGGCTTGCTTCGATCCTCTAAATCGGGCGGTGCTGCTGCTCTACCTCGACGAGCGGGGCCATCGTGTCAACGGCGGTCGGATTCCAGGCCAGTGTGGCGGTGTAAAAGCAGGCCATTTTCGGTGCGGCCCGGTTGTTTGCAAAAAGGCCCCCGATCGG
>NZ_JACIIV010000025.1 GCF_014205635.1 Polymorphobacter multimanifer | reverse complement strand
CATCCGGTGCCGGCCTGAACGACACCGCCCGCGCTCGCACCGCTCACATCGCCCTATCGGCCCGCGAACAACGCTGACTTCTTCAACACAATCGGCCCAGAAGCTGCCTCTCGCCGCAAGAATTGCGGATGACCGTTTGCCACCCCGTTCCGGCCGTTCACCTTTGATGAAACCACGGCCTAGCCCTTCGGGATCGGCGGGGCCTTGCGCAGGGGTTTGATCTGGTCTTCGAGGCCGGTCATTTCCCAGCGGGTGAGGGCGATGGGAACGAGGCCGCGGGCGATGAAATCGTCGTGGAATTTGGTGAGGTTGAAGGCTTTGCCTTGCTGCATGGCGACGTCGGTGAGGAGTTGTTCGATCTGCAGCTTGCCGAAGTAGTAGTTGAGGCCGAGGCCGGGCTGGCGGAGGTAGAGGGTCATGTCGAAGTTGGCGGTGTCGTCCTGCGGGGTCATGTACATCGGCGTGTCGGTGGCGAGGCGGGTGACGGCGGTGGTGTAGTCCCATTCGCCCGAGTGGACGAGCAGCTCGGGCCAGAGGCGGGCGGCGCGGTTGGCGAGGAGGATGTAGCTGATTTCGCGGGCCTTGGGGCCATCGTCGAGCCAGCCGGCCTGGGTGACGAGCTCTTCGAGGTAGAAGGCCCAGCCTTCGATGCGCGAGGAATCGATGAAGTTTAGGCGGGTGTCGGCGCGGATCGGATCGGTGCTGCGGCGGCGCCACATGCTGTCGAACTGGTGGCCGGGGAGGTTGTGGGCGCGCAGCGTGCGCGGCTCGCGGTCCTCGGTTTCGCGGAAGAAGCCGCGGCGGATGGGGGCATCGAAGGGGCCGGGGACGGCGGGATCGCGGTTGACGGGCATCACATAGGGGACTTCGGGCTCGGGCGGGGCGAGCCAATCGGGCACGGTGAAGATCTTCTTTTCCTTGAGGAACTTTAGAAGATCGATGTCGGCCTTGGTGCGCATGGCTTCGAAATCGGCGAGCGTGGTGACGGGGGGGAGCATCGGCGTGTCGCGGTGCTCATGCTCTTCCATCTTGAGGAAGGCCCAGGTGCGTTCGAGCTCGCGGCGGCCGAGGAGCTTCATGTCGTCGAAGCCCCAGGGGAAGAGCAGGGCGTAGCGGAGATACCAATCAAGCTGCGCCTTGCCGACGCCAGCGGCCTTGGGGAGTTTTGGTTGTTCGGCTTCGAGCCAGCGGACGAAATCGGCGCTGGCGCGCTCGGCGGCGGCGGCTTGTTTGGCGAGCGCAGGGTTGGACTTGGCGAGCTCGCGCGCCATGCGGCCATAGACGCGGGTTTCGATGCCGTGATGGGTGAGGCCCAGCGTGACGAGATCCCCCTTCATTTCGGTGAGGCTGCGGCGGGCGGCGGCGAGGCGCGCGGGCACCAGGGGGAGCTCGCGGGTATAGGCGGTGGTGGCGGCGGGGCTGAGCGGGTAGGTGGGGACGGGGATGGCGGTGCTGATCTTGGGCCCCCAGCCGAGGGCGAGGGTGGCGTACCAGCTTGGGTCGCGCGCGAAGGGGCGGAGCACTTGCTGCTCGAACCAGACCGAGCGGGCTTCGGCGAGGACGAGCATCAGGTCGGCGCGCTGCTTGACGGGCCAGGCACTGTCGTCGGTGGCTTCGAGGCGCTGCATGACGGTTTGTGCCATCGCGGCGCGGGCGGCCATGGCTTGCGGGCCGTGATCGGCGACGCCGGCACTCACCGGGACTTCGGCGGCGGCGCGAAAGCCCTTGTAGAGATCGACAAGCGCCGCATGATCGGCGACCTGCTGGGCCTGCAGCGGGGCTGCGACCATGACGCTGACGGCGAGTGCCGTTCTGAAGTCCAGCATTGTGTTGACCCCTCTCAATATGCGAACAAATGTATCCCTGCCGAACACTCTAGGCTCAAGGACCGTGCCATGGAAACCCCCCACCTGCAGCCCGAAACCGAATGGCGAAGCCGGGTCGAGCGTGTGCGCGCCGGGCGATCGCTGAAGCCGACGCATTGGCCGGATGGGGCGAAGGCGGCGGTGGCGCTATCGTTCGATTGTGACCATGAATGTTTCGAGCTTGGCGGCGGCGGCGAGACGATCGGCCGGCTGGCCTGGGGGGAGTTCGGGCGCCGGGTGGGGGTGCCGCGGATCCTCGAGCATCTCGGACGGCAGGGGGTGCCGGCGAGCTTCTTCATGCCGGCGGTGACGGCGCTGCTCGACCCCGACGAGACGCGGCGGATTGCCGGCGGCGGGCATGAGATCGGGCTGCATGGGTGGATCCATGAGAACAACAGCCATCTCGACCGCGAGACCGAGCGCGGGCTGATGATGCGTGCGCAGGATGTGCTGACGGGGATTCTGGGGCGGCCGGTGCGGGGGTTTCGCTCGGCGAACTGGGATTTGTCGCCGCACACGATCGCGCTCGTGAAGGAATTGGGGCTGGCGTATGACAGCTCGCTGATGGCGGATGAAAACCCCTATGAGCTGCTGATCGAGGGGGTGCCTTCGGGGGTGGTCGAGGTGCCGGTCGAGTGGATCCGCGACGATGCGGTGTATCTGCTGTTCAACCGCAACCCCGCGACGCGGCCCTGGACGACGCCCGATGATGTGTTCACGATCTTCCGCCGCGAGATCGAGGGGGCGGTGGCCGAGGGCGGGCTGTTCCAGCTGGTGATGCACCCGTTCGTGATCGGTTATCGGAGCCGCATCTGGATGCTCGATGCGATGATCGAGCATGCGAGGAGCCTGGGGCCGGTGTGGTTTGCAACGCATGAGCAGGTGGCGGACTGGTGTCTTGCGCACGCGTCCGCCTGAGCTGCTTCAGCGCTTCATGCCGAGCGCCTCGGCTTCGTCATCTTTGCCGAGCATCTGCCAGCGGATGAGCGAGACCGGGATCATGCCATAGCTGTTCAGCTCGTCGAAAAAGGCCTTGGTGGAGAAGGCCTTGCCCTGGGCTTCGGCGCGCTCGGCATAGAGTTTCTCGATCTGGTATTTGCCGGTGATGTAGCTGGGGCCATAGCCGGGGAGGCGCAGGTAGATCTGCTGTTCGGAGGCGAGCAGCGGCAGGGTGGGGCTCATCCAGCCGTTGGGGGTGCGGGTCACCTGCATCTTCATCGCGGCGGGCATGTCGATCATGTTGGCCTGCATGTAGAGCGAGGCGAGGCCGCGGGCGGCGCGCTGTGCCTGCATGATCCAGACGATTTCGCGGGCGCGCGGATCATCGTCGAACAGCCCGGCGTGGAGCATCATCTCCTCCATGGCGGTGGCCATGCCCTCGGAGCGTGACAGCCAGAGGTTGTAGAGCAGCGGGCCGCGGCGGATGTCGCTCGGCTGCGGGTCGGCGGCCATCATCTCTAGATCCCACCAATGGTAGAAGTGGGTCCAGAGCGTCATCGGGGCGCGGTGCATCGAGATGGCGAAGAAATTCTGCTTTTCGGGCGGGACGTAGCTGTCGACGCGCTTCATCAGCGCCGGGCGCATGTAATCGCGGACGGTGAGGATGTCGTTCTGCCCCAGAAAGCCGATGAACTTGTCCACCGAGGCTTCGGCCTGGGCGTCATAGGCGGCGGGCGAGGTGACGCCGGCGAGCTGGGGGAGCTTGCGGTTGCGATGCTCCTCGAGGCGGAGCGCGGCATGGGCGCGGGCGAGCTCGCGGCGGAGGATGGCGACTTCCTGCTCCCAGCTGAGGTCCGACAGCTGCACGTTGCGGAGGTACCAGGTGTAGTTTTCCTTGCCGACGCCCGAGGGGCCGGTCTTTTTGGGGGTTTCGGCCTTGAGCCAGGCGACGAAGTCGTTGGTGGCGGTTTCGGCGTTTGTGATCGCCTTGACGAGTTTGGGGTCGCCATTGCCGACGAGGTTGCGGAGTTTTGCGAGGGTTTCGGCCTGATCTGCCATGGTGCCGGTGCCCGAGGTCCAGAGATCGCGGGCGTTGCCGGTGAGCCAGCCGCGCGCACCCTGCAGCAGCGGTGGGACATGCGCGAGCTCGGCAGCGAGTTTGGCCGAGTCCGCGCTCGAGAGCGGGAAGTTGTACTGCCAGAGTTCGACGAGGCGCGGCAGGGTGGGGCCTTCGTGGCTGGGGGTGTCGCTCTGGGCGGCCCAGACGCTGTTGTACCAGGCGGGGTCGCGCTCCCAGGGCTTGAGGACGCGCAGATCGAAATCGAGGCCGTTCATTTCGCCGCGGACGATGTTGTAGTCGACGAGGGCCGAGGGGCTCCAGCCGCTTGTGTCGATGGCGGCGAGGCGGGCCTGCATGGTCTTGAGGCCGGCGCGCTTGCGGGACAGCTCGGCGGCCGAGAAATCGGGGGCGCCGTTCTTCTCGCCGCTGGCCTGGAAGCTGCGCCATTCGGTGAAGAGCGTGGCGAGCGCGGCCGGAGTGGCGGTGGTGGTGGTTGCGGATTGCGCCATGGCTGTGGCGGGGGCGGCGAGCATGGTGCTGCCGAGCATGGCGGCCATCATGAGCGCCTTCAGAGCCGGTTTCATCGATTGTCTCCCCTTGGATGCTGTCATTTGATGCGATCTGCGATGAGCCAGCGGCCGATGAGCAGCGTGCCGGTGTCGGCGGCGAGGCTGGCGTCTTCGATGCGGGCGGAAAATCCTGACGTGTGGAGCTGATCGGCGGCGGCCTGGGTTGCGGCGGCATCGGGGGCGGCGGCGAGCATGGCGGCGAGCCGGACGCGGTGGCCGGCGAGGCCGGCGGCGAGGGCATCGACCGCGGAAGTGGGGCCATGCGGGTCCTGCTGCGTGGCCATGGTGCCGCGCCAGACGGCTTCGAGCAGGCTGTTGTTGGCGTCCTCATCGGCGCGCGCGACGATGGCGGCGAGCAGCGCGTCGATGTCGGCGGCGGTGGTTTCGGTGGCGTTGCTGAAGTGGCGGTGGAGGCGGGGGGCGAGGGCCTGGGCTTCGAGCCAGTCGATCTGTGCCAGCTGCTCGCGGGCCTGTTCGCAGGGCGCACCTTCGGTGGCGTGGACAAGCGCCACGAGGCGGGCGTTGCAGACGCGGGCGGCTTCGGCGATCGCAGCGGGCAAGCCGGCATATTCGAGGCCGAACTGGCTGACGACCAGCGCGAATGCCTTGTCGGGGAAGGGCAGGGCGGCGGCGTCGAGGCCTGACTGGAAGGGGAAGGGGGCGGCGATGATGGTGGCAAGGTCGATGCCGAGCCAATCGTGCGTCGGCGTGCCGGCATGGTGCCAGAGCGCGCCGCGACCGCAGGCGATGTCGAGCACCGGACGGGGGGCGGCTGCAAACAGCTGGCGCCAGCGATCGGCAAGCAGTGCCTGGGCGGCCGGCGGGAAGCCGGTGGTGCAGCCATGCGGCTGCGCCTCGCGCCAGAACGACGTCCAGGGGTCTTGCTGTGTCACGCGGCGAGCATGGAGAGAGCGTGGCCGATTGGCAACAGAGCGGCCACCAATTTTGTTCGCATAGCAACCTAAAGTGCGCCCAGCGTGCATATTTTGTTGACAGTCTGTCACATCGGAGAAATATTCGATGAACGGGCTCGGTTGTGCCGGCAGGGGAGTGCCGATTGCGCAGCTTCGTCGCAAGGCGTTGAAAAACTTTTGTGTTTTCTTCAACTCGGGTCGGGACAGAGGGGATTGTCACCATGCAGCGGATGAATCGGCAGCTTAGAGGGGGAATGCGTTCGCTCCGCAAACAGGCGTTGTTGGCGAGTGCCGTCGGCGTGCTGGTGCAGACGATCGCGGCGCCGGCCTTTGCACAGGTGGTGACCGCGGACGAGGGCGTGGCCGAAGAGCAGATTGTGGTGACCGGCTCACGCCTGGCGCGGCGGGACCTGGTGGCGACATCGCCGATCGCGACGATCGGTGCCGAGGTGATCCAGTCCCAGGCCGCACCGACATTGGAGACGGTGGTCAACCAGTTGCCGCAGCTGCAGCCTTCGACGACATCCTCGTCCAACCAGTCGGGTGGATCGGGCGTGCTGGCGGCCGATCTGCGCGGGCTGGGGCCGGAGCGGACGCTCGTGCTGGTCGATGGCCGGCGGTACAACCCCGCCAACTTCTCGGGCCTTTCCGACCTTGCGACGATTCCCGATCTGCTGGTGGACCGCATCGAGGTGATCACCGGCGGTGCGTCGGCGGTCTATGGGTCGGATGCCGTGGCGGGTGCGGTGAACTTCGTGCTCAAGCGCAATTTCGAGGGGCTGCAGGCGCAATATGCCTATGGCGAGACCGATCGCGGCGATGGTGCGAGCCACAAGGTCGATGTGATCTTCGGTGCCAACTCGGGCGATGGCCGGGGCAATGTGACCGCCTATTTCAGCTATACCAAGCGCGACCAGGTGCTGATGGGCGACCGGGATTTCTCGAAGCAGCCTTTCCTGGCCGATGCCAATGGCGTGTTCCAGCCGTTCGGCTCGGGGAATATTCCGGGGGGCTCGATCGGGCTCAACGCGGCGCAGCAGGGGCAGATCAATGGTGTGCCTGATCTGAACAATGCGTCGGGAGCGTGCAACACCGGCAATGCCGGCATCAAATTCGGCGGCAATGGCGGTGCACCCGAGCCGTTCTGCCGGTTGCGTGACCAGTTCAACTATGCGGCGCCAAACTTCCTGCTGCGGCCGCTCGAGCGCTACCAGGCGGCGCTGACGGCAAATTACGAGCTGACCGATGGCATCGAGGCCTATGGGCAGTTCTTCTTCACCAAGAAGGAGAATTCGTTCCAGCAGGCGGCCGAGGCGGTGAACCCATCGTCTTCGGGGCAGCCGGCGGGCACGGTGCTGATTCCCAATGCCACGACCAACCCGTTGTTCAGCCCGGCGCAGCAGGCTTTCTTCGGCGCCAACCGGGCGTTTTTCGACCCCGACGGCGACAATATCTTCACGGTGCGTGGCTATGGCCGCCGCTTCGAGGAGTTCGGGCCGCGCACGGTGAGCTTCGTGACCGACAGCTTCAACGCGACCGGCGGGTTGCGCGGTGACTTCGACATCGGCGCCAACAATTGGCGCTGGGACACCTTCTTCCAGTATCAGCAGGTCGATGAGAGCAACACGCGGCAGAATCTGCTGAGCCGGTCGCGGACCACCGCCGGGCTCGACGTGGTGCTGGTGAACGGGGTGCCGCGCTGCCGCAACTCGGAGATCCCGGGGTGCATTCCCGTCAACATCTTCGGCACCGACACGCTGACGCCGGCCATGGCCGACTTCCTGAGCGTGAACTCCACCATCGACAGCCGTTTCCGCCGTGTGGTGGCGGGTGGCAGCGTGGCGGGCGATCTGTTCTCGCTGCCGGCGGGTGCCGTGAGCACCGCGTTCGGTGTGGAGTATCGCAAGGACAGCTTCTCGATCACCCCCGACGAGGTGGCGCTGCAGAATGACCTGGCGGCCATTGCCGTGCCGCCGGTCATCAACGCGGGGTCGTTCAACCTGTTCGAGGTGTTCGGCGAAGTGCGGGTGCCGATCTTGGCCGACCTGCCGTTCGTGAAGAGCCTGGCGCTCGAGGGTGCGGCGCGTTACGCCGACTATAACACCATCGGCGGCGCGCTGGCGTGGAAGGCGGCGGTCGATTGGGAAGTGAATGACTGGCTGCGGCTGCGCGGCAATTACAGCCGCTCGATCCGGGCCCCCAACCTTTCCGAGCTGTTTTCGCCGACCTCGCAGGGGTTCCAGGGCGGGCGTGACCCGTGCCTTGCGGTGAACAATCCGAGTGCGGCGCAGAAGGCGCTTTGCGTGGCGCAGGGTGTGCCGCAGGCGTTTGTCGATACGCTGACGGTGGGGCAGAGCCAGGGCTTCCAGGTGGAAAGCGGCGGTAACCGGCTGCTCGAGGAAGAAAAGTCCAACACGCTGACGCTGGGCATGGTGATCACCCCGGCGCGGGCGCTGGCGTTCACGGTCGATTATTACGACATCAAGGTGGAGGGTGCGATTGCCCAGGTGGGGGCGCAGGTGCTGCTCGACACCTGCTTCAACACGCTCGAAGCCAACAGCGTGTCGTGCCAGGCGATCAGCCGCGATACCTTTTCGGGGAACATCCAGTTCATCCGCGCCTCGCTGCAGAATGTGGCGGAGCGGCGGGTGCGTGGCCTCGATGTGGGGGCCAATTATGGCCTCGACCTGCCGAGTGCGGTGGCGATTTCGGGTGAAGGGGCGCGGCTGGGGCTGTCGCTCAACGCATCGTGGCAGTTCCAGAACAGCACGGTGCCGGCGGCCGGCCTGCCGACGATCGATTGCGCCGGCTTCTACGGCGGCGCCTGCTCTTCGGACTCGGCGCGGATCTCGCCTGACTTCCGGGCGTTTGCCGGGATCGATTATACCTCGGGGCCGCTGAGCGTGCGCAACCAGTTCCGCTACATCGGCACCCTCGAGCTGCTGCCGGGAGCGCCGCCGTCGCAATCGGGGACTCTGGGGGCCGAGACCTATTGGGACATTTCGGCGCGGATGAAGGTGTTCAAGAACTTCGAGCTGTTCGGCGGCATCAACAACCTGCTCGACAACCAGCCGCCGATCATGGGCTTTGCGGCGGGCGGCGATTCCAACACCAATCCGCAGCTTTATGACGTGATCGGCCGCCAGTATTTCGCGGGCGTCAACGTCCGCTTCTGAGGGCTGACAACAACGCCGGCGGGGCGCACCCTGCCGGCGGCACTTATCAGGGAGGGAACCCCATGTTGAAGACCTTGGCTACCGCGTCCGCATTGGCGGTGCTGGCGCTTGCCAGCATGCCGGCGGCGGCGCAATCGGCACTGGCCACGCCGATGGCCGAGTCCGAACGGGCCGGGCCACCCAAGGGCCGTGGCAGCTACCAGGACATGGCAACGCTTTATGCGGACTTCATGCGCTGGCAGAATCTGAGCCCGGCCGACGGCGATGACAGTGTGGGCGTGCCTTCGCGGGTGCGGGACTTCAGTGCGGCCACGGTGGCGAAGCGGCGGACCGAGATGGCCAGCTATCTTTCGCGCATGGAGGACATGAACGTCGCGTCGTGGGATCGATCACAGCAGGTCGACTGGCTGGCGGTGCGCGCCAAGATGCTGCAGCAGCATTTCACGCTGCAGGTCGGCAAGCCCTGGGAGCGCGACCCGGGCTTTTATGTCGACCAGATGCAGTCGGTCGCCTATGCCGATCTGCCGGCCACCGGACAGGATCTGGCGAAGATCAAGCGCGGGCTGCAGGATATTCCGCTGCTGGTGCAGGGTGCCAAGGCGAATCTGCAGAATGTGCCGGCGGACTTCGTGACGCTGGCGCTGTTCAACCTGCGCAATGCCGATGGCGTGGGGCATGGGATGCCGTATCGGCCGGTGCCGCCGGCGGGTGTGATCGGCTGGTATGACGACATGCTGGGCCGGGCGCGCACCGCGCAACCCGAGCTGGTGGCCGATCTCGAAGCCGCCAAGCGCGCCGCCGTGGAGCTGGAAGCGCATCTGAAGGCCAACCGGGGCCGCTGGACAGCGCCGGCGGGCGTGGGGAAGGCGAACTTCAACTGGTATCTGAAGAATGTGAAGCTGCTGCCCTACAACACCGATGACCTGCTGGTGCTGGGCGCGCGCGAAACCGAGCGGCTGTGGGCGCAGCACGCGCTGGAAAAGCACCGCAACCGCAATTTGCCCGAGCTGAAGCCGGCGGCATCCGAAGCCGAATATGAGGCGCTGAAGAAGGAGACCGACCGGCGCATCCGCACCTTCCTGGCGAAGGAAGAGATCATCACCGTGCCCGCGGACATCGGCAAGCTCTATGTCAATGTGCCATGGATCGTCCGCGATGGCGGGCGCAACTTCTGGGAGGAGGTGCAGTTCCGCGATCCTTCGCCCGATTATTTCCATGCGACGATCCCCGGCCATGCCTTTGACGGGCAGATGGCGAAGCGGGTGAAGAACCCCATTCGCGCGACGATTGCCGATGGCGTGCGCAACGAGGGCTGGGGTGTTTATCTGGAGGAAGCGGCGCAGCGGCTCGGCTTCTTCGAGGATATTCCGCGGGTGCGCGAGCTGATCGACATCTTCGGCATCTTCCGCGCGGTGCGGGTGGCGGGGGATATCGACCTGCAGCTCAACCGGGCCAATTTGCAGCAGATCGTCGATCGCTGGAAGACGCTGACACCCTGGCTCGACAACAATGTGGCGCGGGTGGATGCGGAAATCTATCTGCGGCGCCCGCCCGGCTATGGGCTTGGCTACACGATCGGGATGATCGAGATGTCGAAGCTGATCGCCGATGTGAAGGTGCAGCAGCGCGACAAGTTCGTGCTGAAGACCTTCCATGACGACTTCATGGCGGCCGGGCGCGTGCAGATGAGCCTGCTCCGCTGGGAGATGACCGGGCTCGACAATGAAGTGCAGCACTTCTGGAAGGCCGATCCGCTGCCGGCGCAATAGCCGCTGGACCTCCGCATCGGGATATGGACAACTTCTGCCGCCGGTGGTGACGCCGGCGGCATGAGGTGTTCTGGGTGATGGCCAATCTTTTCGACACGCTCGACCTGAGCCGCCACGGCGCGCGCGTTTTTGCGCAGCTGCCGGATGGTGCTGCTGCGACCTATGCCGATGTGGCGGCGGCATCGGCGCGGCATGCGCAGGCGCTGCGGGCGTGCGGGGTGGGACCGGGGGACCGGGTGGCGGTGCAGTGCGAGAAGCGCTTCGAGATGCTGCTGCTGTATCTGGGGTGTTTGCGGGCGGGGGCGGTGTTCCTGCCGCTCAACCCGGCGTATCCGGCGGGTGAGCTCGATTATTTTTTGCGTGATGCCGAGCCGGCGCTGTTCGTGTGCGAGGCGGCGCGGGCGGAGGACAGCCGGGGGGTGGCGGCGGCGGCGGGTGTTGCGCGGGTGGAGACGCTGGGGGATGACGGCGGCAGCTGGGGCGCGCTGGTGGCGACGATGGCGCCGGACTTCGAGACGCTCGACGTGCCCGACAATGCGATGGCGGCGATCCTCTACACGTCAGGCACCACTGGCCGCTCGAAGGGGGCGATGCTGAGCCATGGCAATCTGGCGTCGAATGCACTGACGTTGCGTGAGGCCTGGGCGTTTTCGGCGGATGATGTGCTGCTGCATGCGCTGCCGATCTTTCATACGCATGGGCTTTTCGTGGCGACCAATGTGGTGCTGGCGGCGGGGGCGTCGATGATCTTCCAGCCGCAATTTGCCGTGAACGCGGTGCTGGCGGCACTGCCGCAGGCCAGTGTGATGATGGGGGTGCCGACCTATTATATCCGGCTGCTCGATACGCCGGCGTTCGAGCGGCGGCTGGTGCAGCACATGCGGCTGTTCGTGTCGGGATCGGCGCCGCTTTCGGCCGAGGTGCACCGGGCATTTTCGGCGCGCACCGGCCATGCGATCCTGGAGCGCTACGGGATGACCGAGACGGGGATGAACACGTCGAACCCCTATGACGGCGAGCGGATTGCGGGGACGGTGGGGCCGGCGCTGCCGGGGGTTTCGATAAGGATTGCCGATCCGGTGACGGGTGCGGCGCTGCCGGCGGGCGAGGTGGGGATGATCGAGATTGCCGGGCCCAATGTGTTCGGCGGCTATTGGCGGATGCCCGAGAAGACCGCGGCGGAGTTTCGGGGTGGCTGGTTCGTGTCGGGCGATCTCGGGATGATCGATGCGCGCGGCTATGTGTCGATTGTGGGGCGCGGCAAGGATCTGATCATTTGTGGGGGCTTCAACGTCTATCCGGCCGAGGTGGAGGCGGCGCTCGACGAGCTGCCGCAAGTGAAGGAATCGGCGGTGATCGGCGCGCCGCATCCCGACCTTGGCGAGGGGGTGGTGGCGATCATCGTGGCGGCGGAGCTGGGGTTTGATGATGGGGCGGCGCTGCAGGCGGCGATTGCTGACCGGCTGGCGCGGTTCAAGCAGCCGCGGCGGTTCGTGTTTCTGGACGAGATGCCGAAGAATGCGATGGGCAAGGTGCAGAAGGCGGGGCTGCGGGCGCGGTTTGCGGGGAGTTTTGGGGGGTAGGCAGGGTGGACGGGTTCAGATTTGCACGATGTTCGGCAGTCCGCAAACGCTGGCGCAAGCTGAATGGCAGTGAGTGGGTTGTCAGCAGTCAAAGCGCTTGCCCATGCTGATCCGCTCTTCAACCAGATAGCCATGCCGCCGATAAAATGCTGCTACAGCCTCATTGCCAGCCCTGATCTGCAAGTTGGTCTTCTTGCAGCCGGATCGCGAAAGGCGAATCTCGGCCTCGATCAACAATGCCGTGCCAATGCCCCTTCTTTGATGCTCAGGCTTGACTGCAACTGTGTAAAGCCAGCCTCTATGGCCGTCATATCCTGCCATGACGGTCCCGATGACGTCACCAGCTTCTTCGGCGACAATGAACAATTCGGGCTGGACCTTGAGTTTCGCCGGGATGGCTTCCGCTGCCTTGTTCCAAGGTGAGTCCGTTGGGAACACTTCCTCCCAGAGCGCTTCAACACCTGCAAAGTGCCTGTCTTCGTATGTGAGGATCTCAGCCATCACCCGTAATAACGCGCGGATGCCAATTTCCGAAACGGCGTCGTTTGCTGACGACAAGGGTCTGGCAAGACCATTGCGGCTGGTCCGAGGCGAGCAGGGTGGCGGCGAGGGGGCGGCCCTGGCGGTCGGTGCTGACGTGTTCGATGAGGGTTTCAAAGGCTTCGGCGAGGCAAGTGGCGTGGGTGCGGAGGCGGGGAGTTTTGCGGGGTAGGCGACTTCAGACCTGGATGAAGGTCTGCAATTGGCAGATTGCTCAAACAAGCTGAATGGCCGGAATTGGTTGGGAAGGCGAATGGCGGCTTTGAAGCTTCGGCGGTAGCGATGCCAGAAGAACGACTCATAAATCGCAGATGACTGATCGGCGCTTCGCCAGCAACTCTGCTGAAGAATGCGCCTGATCCAATCATCAAATCATCGCGTTACATCAGGTTTTTCCATGACAGCCAGAGCCTGCCAGAGTTGCGGATGATTGCTGCCGTCGGAGCCGTCGGTGAATTGCGGCAGTGAGAATCCCGCGTCACGCGCAAAGCGTGCGATCCAGTCGCGGTGGAGAAAGTTGTCGAGTTGCTGACCGGCATCCCCCCGACGCAAGTGGTCGAGGTTGTTCTGCCATACCCTGTTGTGCGCCGGATCCGCCATCTCGAGGAAGGAAAATACCAGTTTTCCGCCGGGTTTGAGGGCACGGTAGCTATCGGCGATGTAGAGATAGCATTCCGCCGGATAGAGATGCGTGAACAAGGACCAGTGGAACACCAGATCGATGGAGGCGTCAGGCGCGACGATGGTTGGGGTGGTGTTCAACACCGTTTCGTAGCCCGGGCACTGCCGCTTCAATTCGTCCAGCAACTCGCGGACGACGTCTGCACCAACATATTGGCCCTGCCACCCGGACCTGCGCAATGCCTGCGCGGTGCGTCCGCAGCCACAGCCCACGTCGTAAACCGTCATGCCATCGGTCAGGCCATGGTGGCGCAGCGCGGCCACATGGCCGTCGCCCTGCGCGACGAAACCCTCCATGGTTTCAGAACCGATAGATTGGGCCAGAGCAAGCGCTCGGTCATTCGGCATCCTGCGCAACATGCGCCGAACGACCCTCCGATAATCCTTGACTGAATGGCTGATATGACGCCTTCGAAAACTGAGATCGGAAAAGCGCACTTTCAGTTATCCTTTTGGAAAAACAACGCGACATAACCTTTCAGAGGCTGAATTTGCAACGAGTCAGTCCCCCTTCACCACCTGGGTGAGGGCGAGGTAGAGCTTGCCCGGGTCCGAAGCGAGCAGGGTGGCGGCGAGGGGGCGGCCCTGGCGGTCGGTGCTGACGTGTTCGATGAGGGTTTCGAAGGCTTCGGCGAAGCGGGTGGCGTCGGTGCGGAAGGCGGGGTCGTGGGCGAGGTGGCGGGCGATGGCGCGGCCGGTCTCCTCGTCGAGGCCCGAGGTGAGGCGGCGGAGGAAGCGGCTGCGGTCGCCTGCGAGCCAGGCTTCGTAGTCCTGATCCTCGATGTCGAGTGCCAGCAGGCGCGACAGGTCGATGGCGCTTTCGTGCAGCGTGGCGAGAAGCGTGGTGGCGCGCTTGGCGAGATCGGAGCGCTCGCGGATGTTTATCTCGGTCTGCCGCTTGTCGAAATGGGTTTCCATGTCGGCCATGGTGCGGGTGAGCGCCACCAGCCGCGACGAGACGCGCTCGGCGGCGACCTGGGCCGCACTGGCGGCGTTGGCGTGCTGGACTTCGAGCGCGGCGATGGCGGTGCGGACGGGGGCGCCGAAGGCGATTTCGGCGCGGCTGGTGCCGGCTTGATCGAGGGCGGCTTCGGCTTCGGCGACGACGCCGGCCAGTGTCTCGCGCATCGTGCCCGCGGCCTGGCCGGCAATCTCGCGGATGCGGCTGAAGCTGTCGAGCAGGGTGGCGGAGGCGGCGAGGGCATCGTCTTCGGCCGTGCGGGTGAGGGCGGCGAGGCTGGCTTCGGCGCTGGCCAGCCGGTTCGCCAGCGTGTCGGCGCTGGCGTCGAGGGTGGCGGCAGCCTCCTGCAGCCGGGCATGGGCGGCCGCCATGGTGTCGGCGCCCGCTTCGATGGGGGCGGCGAGGGCAGTGGCATCGTCGTGGAGGCGGGCGAGGCGGCTGGCGAGATCGTCGAGGCCGGGCACGGTGGCGGGGAGGCGCTCGTCCATGGTGCCGAACAGCCTTGTGGCGCCGTCATCGAGGTGCGCAAGGCGGGCCGACAGGCCATCGAGGCTGGCTTCGGTCTCGGCGACCGGGGTGATGAGGCCGGCAATGGCGGTGCGCACATCGCCGAGCCGGTCGGTGACGCTGGCGAGCATGGCGTCGCCGCGGTCGGTGCTGGCGCCGAGCGTGGCATCGAAGCTCTGGAAGCGCTCGCCGAGGTCGTCCACCAGCGTGGCGGCGCGCGCGGCCTGCTCGTCGAGGTTGGTGCCGAGGTTGGCGAGGCCGGCGCAGAGCGAGGCCAGCCGCGCGGCGATGGCGCTGGCGGCCTCGCCACCGATATGCTCGATGCTGGTGCGCGCCTGGTCGATGCTGGCGAGGATGGCGTTGGTCTGGGCGTGGACGCCGTCGCGCGTGATGTCGAGGGCCTCCCCGGTGCGCGCGAGGGCGGCGTCGATGCCCTGGTCGAGCTCCGCCAGCGGGGAGACGAGGGCGGCGCGCGCGGCATCCGAAGCGGCGGTGACGGCTTCGAGGCGGGCTTCGGTTTCGCTCGCGGTGGCGCTGGCTTCGATGCGCGCTTCGGCAAGGCGCGCGGCGAGGCTGGCGATGAGACCGTCGGCGCGGCTGACTTCGCCGGTGAGGAGCGCCTGGGCGCTGCCGAGCAGGATGGTGAGGGCCTCGGCGGCGGCGGTGGCGGCAGGTGTTTCCTGGCCCAGCTGGCGGGTGGCGGCATCGGCACGCTCGGCCGCGGCCGTGAGGCTGGCGGTGGATTCGTGCAGGGCGGCGATGCTGGTGGCGAGGGCTGCGTGCTGGCGCTCGACGGGCTTGGCCATGGCGGTGAGCTGGCCGGTGAAATCCGACAGGCGCGTTTCGAGCGCGGCGAGGGCGTCGGCGCCTTCGCGGAGGCGGAGGGCGGTGAACTCCGCCTGCTCGGCCATCAGCGCGTTGCGCGCGGCCTGGGCGGCGCTGGTATCGCGCAGGCGTGTGGCGACAAGCCAGAGGACGGTGAGCGGGGCGGCGATGTTGAGGGCGATGCCGGCAATGACCGGGAAAGCCTCGAAGCTTGCGGGGATGGTGGCGCCGGGGAGGAAGAGCATTGCCGTGACGATGATCATTGCCAGCCACAGGAGCGTTGCGGCGCCAGCGGCGAGGATGGGCCAGCGCGGCGGGGTCGGCAGATCGGACATCGGCTCTCGTCAATCCTTGGGAAGTGTGCCCTGGGAACAGGTGTCCTGACCTAGCACCGTGCCGCTGCTGCTGGCCAGCGCCGCTTCGCGGGCGCGGAGCCGCCGGCCCATGACCAGCGCGATGACGGTGAGGGCGGCGATCTCCCAATACCAGTAGAGGCGCGGATCGCCGGCGAGGCAGGCGAGGGCGATGGCGACGGTGCGGTTGTTGGCGGAGAGGATCGACAGGCGGCGGACAAGCGGGGCGGTGGCGTCGAGATAGCGCGGCAGCAGGCCGGGGTGGGCTGCCAGGGCGGCGTCCATCCGCCGGTGGGCGGCGTTGAAGCGGGCCTCGACCCAATCATAGGCGGCGGCGATGGCCGGGCCGGGGGGGCGGATGGGGGTGACGAAGTTGCCGGTGAGGCGGCGCTTCCAGGCGTCACGCTCGGCTTCGTACCAGGCGGACTGGACGGCGTGAAAGAGTCCCGACACGACGGCGAGCGCCAGCACCGGCTGCCAATCGGCAAAGCTGAGCGCGATGGGCGCCAGCACGAAGATGAAGGCGAGATAATCGCACATGCCGTCGATGACGCGGCCGAGCGGGCTGGCCTTGCCCGATGCGCGCGCGAGCTTGCCATCGAGCCCGTCCATCACATGCCAGCCGACCATGAGCAGGAAGCCGGCGACGACGAACAGTGGCGACTGCCAGTGCCAGTAGCAGAAGCCGGCCAGAAGGCCGAAGCCCATGCCGGTGAAGGACACGGTGTTGGGGTGGATATCGAGCCTGAGCGCCAGCGGCAGCAGCCGCCATGACATGGCGTGCACCAGCCAGAGGTTGGATGGATCTTCGATCGCCTCGGGACGGGCGCTGTCGGCGCCCGCGGCGGTGTGTGTGGCGCTTTTGTGCACAGCTGTTCTGCTAGGCCCGGCGGGGCCGGCTTGGCAAGAGCCACGGTCGCACCCTGCACCCGCATCGTGATGGCATGAAAAAGCGGGTCCAGCTTTTGTTGTCGTGTGTTTTTTATCGGAAAACCGGTTCCCACTTTTCCGAAACACACCCTATGAGGCGCTGACGCATGACACGGATCGGTGTTCTTCTGGCCCCGGAGGCTGAAATGGCGCTGGTGCGGATCGGCGGCTTGACCGTGCTCGAGCGGCAGGCACGGCTGCTGGCGCGCGTCGGCTGTGCACGGCTGCTGCTGGTGGCGGCGCCGCCGCTGACGCCGGTGCCGGCGGGGGCCGAACTGCTCAAGATGGGCGAGCTGGGTGCGGCACTGGCGGGTGCGGACGAGGTGCTGCTGATCGCGGCCGGGCTGGTGATCGATGAGCGGGCGCTGCGCGCGGTGGCAGCCGCGCCCGGCCCGGCGATGCTGGTGAGCAATGGCCGCGGGACCGGCCCGCCCGAGGCCGCGCGCGGCGTGGAGCGACTCGATGCGCAGGCGCATGCCGCCGGCGTGCTGCGGCTGGCGGCGCGCAGCGTGGCGGCGGTGGCCGAAGGGCTGGGCGACTGGGACCTGGGATCGACGCTGATCCGCACCGCTGCGGCCGATGCGTCGGTGATCCGCGTGCCGATTGAAGGGATTGCGCTCTATTCGGCCGAGCGCCGCCGCGAAGTGCCGCTGCTCTGGGCGCTGCCGCGCGACGAAGCCGGTGCGCGCGCGGCGAGCGATGCGGTGGTGGCGGCGGCGCAGAAGGGCTGCCTCGACTGGCCGGCGCGGTTCATCCATCCGCTGATCGAGGACATGCTGGTGCGCTTGCTGGCGCCCACGGCGGTGACGCCGAACATGGTGACGCTGCTCACCGGGGTGATAGGGGTGGCCGCCGGACTGGCCTTTGCCAGCGGGGCCTTGTGGTGGGGGCTGGGGCTGGCGCTGTTGTGCGGGCCGCTCGACGGCGTCGATGGCAAGCTGGCGCGGACACGCATCGAGTTTTCACGCTGGGGGGACCTGGAGCATGCGCTCGACAAGGTGCTCGAATATGGCTGGTACCTCTGCGTGGCCTATTGGTTTGCCAGCACGCGTGGCACCGGCCTGCCCTGGGCGGTGGCGGCGCTGATCATCCTGCCGGCGCTTGCCGAGGCCGTGCAGGGCGAATTCTACCGGCGGCTGACGGGGCTGCAGCTCGATGACAGCGGGCGCTTCGAGCGAACGGCGCGGCTGGTGGCGGGGCGGCGCAACACCTTCCTGTGGACCTGGGCGATTTTTGCCGTTTTCGGACACTGGTTCGAAGGATTTGTTGCCATCGCGATCTACAGCATCCTCACGACCGCCGTGGCACAGTGGCGGTTTTACAAGCGCTTGGGCGCCTTTGCGCAAACGGGCGACGCGCGTGTGCGCGAGAACATCGCTGCGACGCGGTATGATTTCCTTGCCAAAGCGTCCTTGCCCAGTGACCGGCTGTAGTATAACTGCCACAAAATCATGGGAGGCGCCCGGATGCGGACGCTCGGGTGGCTTTGAAAGGAAATGCTTGAAATGTCGTTGATTCCCGTCGCCCTGGTGGGGGTTGGCAATTGTGTTTCGTCCCTCGTTCAGGGGCTCTTCCACTACGCCAACGGTGGATCGAACGATGAGCAGGGGCTGATGCACTGGGATATGGGCGGCTATCGGCCCAAGGATATCTCGGTCGTCGCTGCCTGGGACGTCGATTCGCGCAAGGTCGGCAAGGATGTGTCCGAAGCGATCTTCGCAAAGCCGAATTGCACTGCCGTGTTCTGCGACCATGTCGGGCAGACCGGTGCCATCGTGCAGATGGGCCGCATCCTCGATGGCGTGTCGCCGCATATGGCATCGCATCCCGACCATCGCCGCTTCCTGGTGTCCGATGCCCCGGAGCCTACCAAGGCCGAGGTGGTGGAGAGCCTGAAGCGCTCGGGCGCGCAGGTGATGTGCAATTATCTGCCGGTCGGCAGCCAGCAGGCCACCGAATTCTATGCCGATGCCGCGATCACTGCCGGCGTGGCGTTCGTCAACAACATGCCGGTGTTCATCGCTTCGAATCCGGTGTGGGCGGAGAAGTTCCGCAGCGCCGGCGTGCCGATCATCGGGGACGACATCAAGGCGCAGCTGGGGGCGACGATCGTCCACCGCATGTTGACCGACCTGTTCGCCAAGCGCGGCGTGACGCTCGATCGCACCTATCAGCTCAACACCGGCGGCAACACCGACTTCCTCAACATGCTCAACCGCGAGCGGCTGGCATCGAAGAAGGAATCGAAGACCGAAGCCGTGCAGTCGGTGGCGCACACGCGGCTCGACGACGAGAACATCCATGTCGGCCCGTCCGACTATGTGCCGTGGCAGAACGACAACAAGGTCTGCTTCCTGCGCATGGAAGGCCGGATGTTCGGTGGCGTGCCGATGAACATCGAGCTTCGGCTTTCGGTGGAGGACAGCCCCAACTCGGCGGGTGTGGCGATCGACATGATCCGCTGCGCCAAGATCGCGCTCGACCGTGGTCTGGCCGGTCCCGTGCTCGGGCCATCGTCCTACTTCTGCAAGCACCCGCCGGTGCAGGTGACCGACGATGAAGCGTTCACCGCCGTCGAGGATTTCATCGCGGGCGTGACGGTCAACTAAGACCGCGGAAGCACTGTATGCAGGCGATTGTCCTTGCCGCGGGCATGGGCACGCGCCTGCGCAGCGTTTCGGCCTCCAAGCCGCTGACTCCGGTCGGCGGCGAGGTCCTGCTGGTCCGCATCCTTGCCAATCTTGCTGCGGCCGGCGTGACCCGTCCGGTGGTGATTACCGGCTATGAGGGCGAGCGCGTCGGCGCCGTGGCGCGCGCTGCGGGTGCCGAGATCGTTCACAATCCGGATTGGGCCGAGCCCAATGGAGTGTCGGTGCTCGCGGCCGCCGGTGTGCTGGAGGACAAGGCGCTGCTGGTGATGGGGGACCATCTGGCCTCGCCATCGCTCTATGCCGCCGTTGCCGGGGCATCGCTCGCCGATGCCGGGCTGGTGCTCGGCATCGACCGCCGCCTGGGTCACCCCTGGGTCGATGAGGAGGATGTGACGCGCGTCTCGACGCGCGGCGACCGGATCCTCGCCATCGGCAAGACCATTGCCAGCTATGATTGCTACGACTGCGGGGTGTTCCTGATCACGCCCGAGCTGATGGAGTCGCTGGCGGGGCTGCCGCGGCCGGGCCTGTCGGATGGGGTGCGGGCGCTGGCTGCGCGCCGCCGGGCCGCGGTGGCGGATGTTTCGGCGCATGACTGGATCGACATCGATGATCCGCGGGCGTTGGCGCTGGCCGAGGAGTGGGTGGCCAGGTGAGGGCTCCGGCCGCCGGAGGCTAGAACCGCTGCCGCAACTGGACTTCGATCGCGGCGCGCGGTGCGCGGCGGCCGGGGGTGCTCGGGCTGTCGGATTGCCAGCGGGTTTCGATGCGGAGATCGCCGAATGTCATCGGCAGCTCGGCACCCGCGGTGAGGATGGCGAGTTTTTCCGAGGATGCAGAGACGGGGTTGCTGATCGCCGGGCCGGGGCTGCCATCGGGGCGCGGGAAGATGGCGGTGGGCGGGTTCCCGAGATCGATGACGTTCAGGTGGACGGCGCGTGCCGAGCCGTACCAGCGGCGATTGCGGGTGTCGGTGACGGCGGCGTGGAGGGCGAGGTTGCGGCTGTCTCCGGCGGTCCAGTGGCCGATCGGGCGTCCGCGATAGGTGAAGCCCGAGGTGTAGAGGCTGTTGTTGTAGAAGGAGCCGGGATATTGCGTCTCGCCGCCAGTGAGGCCTTCGAGCGGGGTGCCGTTGAACAGCGAGACGGCCAGCGTGTCGGAATATTCGAGCGTGGTGGTGAAGCTGCCGCCGCCGCTGCCGGCCGGGCCGGAGACGGTGAGGCCGATGAGCCGGCCCCATTGTTCGAGGATGACATTGTCGAAATCCTCGGCCTCGCCTTCGAAATAGAGCTTTGCCGCGACATTGCCGAAGTTGTGGGTGTAGCTGATGTCGAAGCCGGCGATCTGGTTGCCGGGCTGGTTGAGGAAGGCATCGGTGTCGCCAACGGTGGGATTGTCGGCATTGCCGATGCCGATGAAGGATTGGGCGATCTGCTTGAGGCCGCATGGCCGGCCGGCGCCGCAGAGCATCTGGGCGCGGTTGAGGCCGATCTCGAGGCCGGCTGCGGGCGTGAAGCCGAGCCTGGTGCCGATGGTGAGCGTGTTGCGGAAATCCCGGTCTTCGTTGAGGACTCCGGCGAACATGTCGAGCCGGATCGGGCCGAGCCAGCGCAGGACCGGCAGATCGATGGGATAGGGCTCGAGGCGCTTGATGCCGAGCTTGGGCATCGGACGGGTGGCGTTGGAGAAGAGCAGCGCGCCATCGACGCCAGGGCCGAACCATTGCTCGGTGTTGCCGGCGTAGACGGCCCAGTTGCCGAGGCGGGCGGTGACCTGCGATGGCTCGGGGTGCCAGCGCGCCACATCCTGATCCGACCGGTAGCCGCCGCCGAGGCTGATCGAGAATACCTCGCCGGTGGCCTCCACCCGGCCCGACACATCGGCACGGCCGCGCGCAAGCGTGCCGAAATCGCGCGCCACGCTCACTTCGTTGGTGCCCATCAGCCGGGCTTCGAAGGCGAGGCGCTGCGCGGCGAAATCGGCCAGCCGATCGAGGCGTCGCGCGGCGGCGGCGACGTGCGCGGGCAGCGCCCGGCCATCCCTGGCGCGGTTGAGGCCGGCGTCGATCTGCGCCCAGGGCAGGGGCCAGCTGTCGACCGGGCCGCGGATGAGGCCGGCGGCGGCGAGCGTGCCGACATCTTGCCGCAACTGCCGGTCCCCAACATCGGCGAAGGGGCCGGCACTGGCGGCGGTGGCGAAGCCGAGGGCCAGCGCGCCGGCGATGAGCCGGGCGCTGGCGGTGAAAACACGCACTGACGCTGTCAGCCGCGCGCGTTGAGCGGCACGAAATCGCGCTGGGTGGGGCCGGTGTAGAGCTGGCGCGGGCGGCCGATCTTCTGCTCGGGATCTTCCATCATCTCGGTCCATTGCGCGATCCAGCCGACGGCGCGCGAGATGGCGAACAGCACGGTGAACATCGAGGTGGGGAAGCCGATGGCGGACATGACGACGCCCGAATAGAAATCGACGTTGGGATAGAGCTTCTTGTCGATGAAATAGGGGTCGTTGAGGGCGATATGCTCGAGCTCGCGCGCCACGTCGAAGATGGGATCGGAACGGCCCAGCTTGTCGAGAATGTCCTTCGCCACCTTGCTCATCACCTTGGCGCGGGGATCGTAGTTCTTGTAGACGCGGTGGCCGAAGCCCATGAGGCGGAACGGATCATCCTTGTTCTTGGCGCGTGCGATGAACTCGGGAATCCGGTCCGGCGTGCCGATTTCGCGCAGCATGTTGAGGGCGGCTTCGTTGGCGCCGCCATGCGCCGGGCCCCAGAGGCAGGCGATGCCGGCCGAGATGCAGGCAAACGGGTTGGCGCCCGACGAGCCGGCGAGGCGGACGGTCGAGGTGCTGGCGTTCTGCTCGTGATCGGCCTGCAGGATGAGCAGCTTTTCCATGGCGTCTTCGACCACCGGATCGATGACATAGGGCTCGGCGGGGACGCCGAAGGTCATGCGCAGGAAGTTGCCGGCGAAGCTGAGCGAATTGTCGGGGTAGAGGAAAGGCTGGCCGATCGAATATTTATACGCCATCGCCGCCAGGGTGGGCATCTTGGCGATGATCCGGTGCGAGGCGATGACGCGCTGCTGCGGATCATGGATGTCGGTCGAATCATGGTAGAAGGCGGCCATGGCACCGACGATGCCGCACATGATCGCCATCGGGTGCGCATCGCGGCGGAAACCGCGGTAGAATTGCGCGAGCTGCTCGTGGATCATGGTGTGGCGGGTGATGAGATGGGTGAACTCGTCGTGATCGGGCTTGCTCGGCAGATCGCCGTTCAGCAGAAGATAGGCGACTTCGAGAAAGTTGGACTTTTCGGCGAGCTGGTCGATGGGGTAGCCGCGATAGAGCAGGATGCCCTGATCGCCATCGATATAGGTGATCTTGGATTCGCATGCCGCGGTGCTGGTGAAGCCCGGATCATAGGTGAAGCGCCCGGTGTTGCCGTAGAGCTTGCGGATATCGATGACATCGGGGCCGACGCTGCCGCTCAGCACGGGATATTCGGCCGACTTGTCGCCCAGTGCTATGTTGGCTGTGTTGGTCATGCGTTGGTCCCTTTCGCTCTCAGGCGCTTGTTGTTTCGTGGGTCTGGGCAATGGCGTCGTCGATGCGGCCCAGCGTTTCGTCGCGACCGAGCGCTTCCATCACTTCGAACAGGCCAGGCGACTGGCCCGCACCCGTGAGGGCGGCGCGCAGCGGTTGTGCGACCGCGCCGAGCTTGAGCTGTTCCGCCGTTGCAAGCTCCCTTGCTGCTGCCTCCAGATCGGGGACCACCCAGGGCGACACGGCGGCAAGGGCCGCGCGCGCCCGGACGAGCAGTCCCGATGGTGCCGATGCTAGCAGCCGCAGCGCCGCTTCGTCCATGGGGATTGGGCGGGTGCGAAGATAGAAGAGGGCGGAAGCGGCCAGGCTGTTGAGATCCGGCGCTCTTTTCTTCAGTTCGGCCATGCTGCGCTGCAGCAGTTCGATGTCCTGCGGGGCCAGCGGGCGGGCGAGGGCCGACTCGACCTTCGGCTGGATCAGGGTTGTGAGCCGGGCATCGCCGGTCGCGCGGATATAATGGCCGTTGACCGATTCCAGCTTCTTCATGTCGAAGCGCGACGGACTGCGACCAACGGCTTCGAGGCTGAACCATTCGATGGCCTGGGCGCGGCTGATCACCTCATCATCGCCGTGACCCCAGCCGAGGCGGAGAAGGTAGTTTTCCAGCGCCTCGGGCAGCAGGCCGAGCTGATCGCGATAGGCATCGACGCCGAGCGCGCCGTGGCGCTTGGAGAGTTTTGCACCATCGGCGCCGTGGATGAGCGGGATGTGCGCGTAGATGGGCTCGGGCCACTCCCCCTCGACTTCATTCATGGCGCGGATGAGGGCGAGCTGGCGGAAGGCGTTGTTGAGGTGATCGTCGCCACGGATGACATGCGTCACACCCATGTCATGATCGTCGACGACCACGGCGAGCATGTAGGTGGGGGTGCCGTCCGAGCGCAGCAGCACCATGTCGTCAAGCTCGGCATTGGCGACGGTGACGGGACCCTGGACCTTGTCGTCGATGGTGACTTCACCGGTTTGCGGTGCTTTCAGTCGGATGACGAAGGGGGCGCCCTCGGGGCCGTCGGACCGATCGCGCCAGCGGCCATCGTAGCGCAGCGGGCGCTTTTCGGCGCGCTGCTGGGCGCGCATGGCCTCCAGCTCCTCAGCTGTTGCATAGCAACGATAGGCGTGGCCGGCTTCGAGCAGCGCGTGCGCGACCTCGGCGTGGCGGGCGGCGCGGCTGAACTGGTAGACGATCTCGTCATCATGATCGAGGCCGAGCCAGCCCATGCCATCGAGGATGGCGGCGATGGCGGCATCGGTGGAGCGGGCGCGGTCGGTATCCTCGATGCGCAGGCGGAAGCTGCCGCCATGATGCCTGGCGAACAGATAGTTGAACAGCGCCGTGCGGGCGCCGCCGATATGGAGGAAACCGGTTGGCGAGGGCGCGAAGCGGGTGACGACAGCTGAAGAGGGAGCGCTTGCGCTCATGCGGGGAATGTCCAATTCTGGATATGGGCCGTGGATGCGTTACGCGCCAGAATGGAGCGCTCGGCGGGGTGACTAGCAGAAGCCTTGGGGCGGTTCAAACCGCAGTGCCGGCAGGGGGATTGTGGCCGGGCTTTGGCGCGCGGTTCGAGGCGCTGATCGATGGCGAGCGCGAGGCGCTGCCGCTGTGGCTGCCGGTGGCGCTGGGGGCGGGAATCGCGCTGTGGTTCACCTTGCCCTGGGCGGGGCAGCGGCTGGCGATGGGGCTGGCTTTGGCGGGGCTGGGCGGGGCGCTGGTGGTGCTGCGCACAAGATGGCCGGCCGCACTGCTGCTGATGGCGGCGCTGGGGATGGCCGCGGCGGAGGTGCGCGACCGGACGGTGGCGCACCGGGTGCTGGTGGAGCGGACGATCGTGCGGATCGATGCGCGGGTGCTGGCGGTGGAGCCGCGCGCGGCGCGCGAGCAGCTGCGGCTGGTGCTGGCGCTGGACGATCCTGCGTTGCCCGAGCGGGTGCGGGTGAGCCTGCGGGGGGTGGCGGCGGAGCGGGCGCAGGCGCTGCCGGGGCTGGCGGAGGGTGCGCGGGTGCAGCTGAGGGCGATGCTGATGCCGCCAATGGGGCCGGCGGTACCTGGGGGCTATGATGCGGCGCGGGCCCTGTGGTTCGAGGGGGTGGGGGCCACCGGGATCGTGTTGGGGCGGGTTGACGTGGTGGAGGCGGCGCCGGCGCCGGATGGAATTTCGGCGTGGATGGCGGCGGCGCGGCGGCGGCTGAATGCGCGGATATTGGCGGCGGTGCCGGGCGAGGCGGGTGCGGTGGCGGCGGTGTTTGTGACCGGGGATCGTGGGGCGGTGCCGCTGGAGACGGCAGCGGCGGTGCGCGATTCGGGGCTGGCGCATCTGCTGTCGATCTCGGGGCTGCACATGGCGGTGGTGGTGGGCGGCGTGATCTTCCTGGTGCGGCGGCTGGTGGGGCTCTGGCCATGGATGGCGCTGCGGCTGCCGGTGCGCGCGCTGGCGATGCTGTGCGGGGCGGTGGCGGGGCTGGGCTATACGCTGTTGGCGGGCGGGGAGGTGCCGACGGTGCGATCTTTGCTCGCCACGCTGATCGTGCTGCTGGGGCTGGTTGCGGGGCGTGATGCGATTTCGCTGCGGCTGCTCGGGGCGGCGGCGGTCATCATCCTGCTGGCGCGACCCGAGGTGCTGATGGGGCCGAGCTTCCAGATGAGCTTTGCCGCGGTGGCGGCGATCATCGCGCTTTATGAAGCGCCGGCAACCAAGGCGGCGCTGGCGCCGCGCGAGGATGCCGGGGTGTTGCGGCGGCTGGGGCATGGCGTGGTGGCGCTGGTGGCGACGGGGCTGGTGGCGGAGATGGTGCTGGCGCCGATCGGGCTGTTCCACTTCCAGCAATCGGGGTTGTTCGGCGTCGGGGCCAATCTGCTGGCAATCCCGCTGGCGAGTTTTGCGATCATGCCCGCATTGGGGCTTGGGCTGGTCGGGGATGCGCTGGGGCTGGGGGCTGTGGCCTTTGCGCCTGCGGGGTGGGCGGTGATGTTGTTGCTCGACATTGCCTATGCGACGGCGGGCTTGCCGGGGGCGGTTTCACGGCTGCCGGTGATGCCGGTACTGGCATTTCCGCTGCTGGCGCTGGGTGGGCTGTGGCTGGTGCTGTGGCGGACGCGGTTGCGGCTGGGGGGCGTGCCGCTGGTGGCGGCGGGCGCCATGCTGGCGCTGTTCGGCACGCCGCCCGACCTGCTGGTGAGCCGCGATGGCCGGCATGTGGCGCTGGTGCTCGAGAGCGGTGAACTTGCGTTTCTGCGGCCGCGCACCGGGGAGTATCTGCGCGACAGCTGGGGGGCGGCGGTGGCGGGGGACGGGCAGGGACGCGCGTTCGATGACCTGCCAGGGATGGATTGCAGCCGTGACGCCTGTCTTGGAATGGTCGGGCGCTTGACGCTGTTTGCGACGCGCTCACACGATTGGCTGCCGCAAGCGACGATGGAACCGGCGTGTACGGCGGCCGATATCGTGGTGAGCGAGCGGCGTTTGCCCGACTGGTGTGCGGCGCGATGGTTGCGGCTCGACCGAACCGCCCTCACCGAACGCGGAGCGGTGGCGGTATGGTTGCGGACGGGGAAAGTGGTGGGCGCGCGCGATGGCCTCGGGGACCATCGCTGGCGCTGATCTACCTCAATGGTAGCGGCGGAGGATCCCGGCGAGGCGGCCCTGCACACGAACCTGCTCGGGGCGGTAGTGCTGCGGGGTGTGAGTGCTGTTGGCAGGATCGAGACGGACCATGTTCTTTTCGCGGCGGATGTACTTCAGCGTCGCCTCGCTGTCGTCGATGAGTGCCACGACGATATCACCGTCGCGTGCATCCTCGCAGCGGCGAATGAGGGCATAATCGCCGTCGAAGATGCCGGCCTCGATCATCGAGTCACCCGAGACTTCGAGCGCGTAATGATCGCCGGGGCCGAGCAGGGCCGAGGGCACGGCAAGCGAGCGATCGGATTCAAGTGCCTCCACCGGCAGACCGGCAGCGATGCGGCCGTGAAGCGGCACCGACACGCTGTCGTTGGCGGGCTCGGGGAGCGGCAACGATGACTTGGCGGCGACCGCGGGCGCCGGCTTCATCGCATCGGGCAGGCGCAGCACTTCGAGCGCGCGTGCGCGGTTGGGGAGGCGGCGGATGAAGTTGCGCTCCTCAAGGGCATTGATTAGGCGATGGACGCCGGATTTGGAGCGAAGGCTGAGCGCCTCCTTCATTTCCTCGAAGCTCGGGGAAACACCGCTCGCCTTGAGCCGGTCATCGATGAAACCGAGCAGTTCCTGCTGTTTGCGCGTCAACATGCTTAACCCCCTGTTTGGCACAGCTGCCTTGGGAACACATGCGGAACGATTAGGCAACATCCGAGAACATGTCAAGCGCGATGCAAGTGACGGTTTCGCCCGTTTCCGCAGGCGGGGCATGGGCTTCGCGGATGATGAGGACTTCGGCTTGTGCCAGCGCCGCGAGCTGCGCACTGTCCTGGGCGGGGGCGGGTTGCACGCTGCCATCGGGGAGCAGCCAAGCGCGCAGATGATCGCGGCGGTTGCCGCTTGCGGGGAGGGCGACTGCCAGCGGTGCCCGTATGGTCGGCAATTCGGTGGCGCGCCCACCGAGCGCGCGGACCAGCGGCCACCCGAAGAGCAATGCGCAGACATAGGCGGAGACGGGATTGCCGGGGAGGCCGAGGATGCGCGTGCTGCCGAGCGCTCCGGCGATGAGCGGCTTGCCCGGGCGCATGGCGATCTTCCAGAAATCGAGCGTGGCGCCGAGGCCCTGCAGGACGGGGATGATGAGATCATGGTCGCCGACCGAGGCGCCGCCGATGGTGACGATGAGATCGGCTTCGGTGCCGCTGATGCCGGCGGCGATGGCGCTGCTGTCATCCGGAATGATGCCGAGATCGGTGACGTGGGCGCCGGCTGCGGTGAAAAGGGCGGCGAGCATCACGCCGTTGCTGCTGATGATTTGGCCGGGGCCGGGGCGGGTGCCGGGGGGGACGAGTTCGTCGCCGGTGGCGATGAGGGTGACGCGGGGACGGCGGAGCACGCGGACGCTGCCATGGCCAGCGGCGGCGAGCAGTCCGAGGTGGCGCGCGGTGAGGCGCGTTCCTTGGGTGATGACGGAGGAACCTTCCGCAAAGTCCTGGCCTGCCTTGCGAATATGGGCGCCGATCGTTGGTGGGCCTTCGCCGGACAGGATGGCGATCTGGCCCTCCCGGTGCACTTCTTCCTGCACGATCACCGTGTCGGCGCCGGCCGGCAGCGGTGCGCCGGTGAAGATGCGGACGGTCTCGCCGGTACCGATATGGCCGGCGAAGCCATGGCCGGCGGCGGATTCGCCGATGATGCGGAAGGGGCCGGGCATGTCTGCCCAGCGCACGGCCCAGCCGTCCATGGCGCTGGCGGCGAAGGGGGGTTGGGTGAGGCGGGCGTGGACGGGTTCGGCAGCGATGCGGCCGGCGGCTACCGCCAGCAGAAGGGTCTCGGTGCCGAGAGGGCCGGCGCTGGCGAGCAGGCGGGCGAGGGCTTCGTCGGGATGCAGCAGGCTCATGTCCCCTGGAAGTCGCCCGAGCGGCCGCCGGACTTTTCGCGCAGGCGCACCTGGCCGATGACCATCGACCGATCGAGCGATTTCGCCATGTCGTACAAGGTGAGGAGTGCGGCGGAAACTGCTGTAAGTGCTTCCATTTCCACGCCGGTGCCATGGGTGGTGACGACGCGCGCCTGGACGCGGATGCCGTCCTCCTCGAGCGCCAGATCGACGCTGACGGCATCGAGGGGGAGCGGGTGACAGAGGGGGATGATCGAGGAGGTGGCCTTGGCGGCCATGATGCCGGCGATGCGCGCGGTGGCGAGAGCATCGCCCTTTTTGAGCGTGGCGTCGCGGATGGCGGTGAGGGCGGTCTCGCCCATAGTGATGCGGCCTTCGGCGAGCGCCTCGCGGCGGGTCGCGGTCTTGGCGGAGATGTCGACCATATGCGCGGCACCCTGGCCGTCGAGATGGGTGAGGCGGCTCATGCCAGCAGTGCACGTGTGGCGGCTTCGACATCGGAGTGGCGCATGAGCGATTCTCCGATGAGGAAGGTGTTGATGCCGCGCGCTTGAAGGGCCGCAAGTTCGGCGGGGCCGGAAAGGCCGGATTCGGCGACAAGGGTGCGGCCGGGGGTGTCAGCGAGCTCGAAGCTTGTTACAAGATCGACGTTCAACGTCTTGAGATTGCGGTTGTTGATGCCGAGAAGCGGGGTCTTGAGCTGCAGCGCGCGGTCGCGTTCGGCAGCATCATGGACTTCGACAAGGACATCGAGGCCGAGGCTGTGGGCATAGGCTTCGAGGTCGATGGCTTCGGCGTCGGAGAGGGCTGCCATGATGAGCAGGATGCAATCGGCACCGATGGCGCGGGCGTTGGCGATCTGCCAACGGGTGACGAAGAAATCCTTGGCGAGGACCGGCAGGGTGCAGGCGGCGCGGGCTTCGATGAGGTAGTTGTCCGCACCGAGGAACCAACGCTCTTCGGTGAGGACGGAGAGGCAGGTAGCGCCGCCGGCCTGATAGGCGCGGGCGATGGCGGCGGGATGGAAATCCTTTCGGATAAGGCCCTTGGAGGGCGATGCTTTCTTGATTTCTGCGATGAGCGCCTTGTCCTCGCGGGCATGCGCGGCGTGGATGGCGGCGATGAAGCCGCGGGGTGGCGAAGCGGCCGCGGCGGCGGCTTCGCGATCTGCGAGGCTGTGCTTTTCGCTGCGCATGGCGACATGGGCGCGGCTGTTGGCGCAGATTGTGGTGAGCGTGTCGGTCATCGAAAGGCTTTCCATAGCGCCAGTGTATCGCCAGCAGCGCCGCTGGCCAGTGCCTGTGCGGCACGCGCGGCGGCGGCAGGGAGGGTGAGGGCGGGATCGGCGACAGTGAGGGCGGCGGCGGCGTTGAGGACGACGATGTCGTGGTAGCCGCCATTGGCTCCCGCCAGCAGGGCTTCGAGGGCGCGGGCGTTGTGGGCGGGGTCTCCGCCGGCGAGGCTGGCGGCGGGGTGGAGGGGCAGGCCAGCGTCTTCGGGGTGAATGCGCTGCCTGGTCAGGCTGGTGCCTTCGACAATGAGGGCCTCGCTCGCCGCCGAGATGGCGAGCTCGTCGAAGCCGTCGCCGTGGACGACCATGGCGCGGCGGGTGCCGAGGCTGGCGAGGGCGCCGGCGAGGAGGGGCATGGCGTGGGGGGCGAAGACGCCGACGATCTGCCGCTTGACCCCGGCGGGGTTGGCGAGGGGCCCGAGCAGGTTGAAGATCGTGCGGCGGCCGAGCGCGCGGCGCACTGGCGCCACGCGCGCCATGGCGGGGTGGTGGCGCGCGGCGTGGAGGAAGGTGATGCCGACCTCGCGC
This sequence comes from Polymorphobacter multimanifer, assembly GCF_014205635.1. GTDB lineage: Bacteria > Pseudomonadota > Alphaproteobacteria > Sphingomonadales > Sphingomonadaceae > Sandarakinorhabdus > Sandarakinorhabdus multimanifer. The sequence continues at coordinate 21,795 of NZ_JACIIV010000025.1, read as the reverse complement.
AGGCAGGGACCGAGGCGTTCGATCGGCAGCTCGGGGACGCCGAGGGCGGCGAGGACGTCGGCGGCGCCGCTCGCCGAGGACGCGGCGCGGTTGCCGTGCTTGGCGACGGGCACGCCGCAGGCCGCGACGACGAGGCTGACAGCGGTGCTGATGTTGAGGCTGTGCATGCCATCGCCGCCGGTGCCGCAGACGTCGATCGCGGTGTCGGGGGCATCGACACGGTGCGCCATGCGGGCGCGGAGGGCGCGAGCGGCGGCAGTGACTTCCAGGACGGTTTCGCCGCGCTCGGCCAGGATGGTGAGGAAGCCGGCGAGGGCGGCGTCCTCGGCGTCGCCGTCGAGGATGCGGGCGAAGGCATCGGCGGCGGCTTGCGCGTCGAGGGGCCGGGACGGATCGGGGAGCGGCCGGATCATGCCGGGACAGCGCTGTGGGCGATCCCTGCGGAATCGAGGAAGTTGGCGAGCAGCGCATGGCCATGCTCGGTGGCGATGCTCTCGGGGTGGAACTGCACGCCGTGGAGCGGCAGCGTCTTGTGGTGCATGCCCATGATGAGGCCGTCGGCGCGCGCGTTGACCGTGAAGCAGGTGGGCAGGGTTTCCGCTTCGACGATCAGGCTGTGGTAGCGGGTGGCGAGATAGGGGCTGGGGAGGCCGGCAAACACGCCGGTGCCGGTGTGGGCGATGTCGCTGGTCTTGCCATGCATCACCCGGGGTGCGCGGATGACGCGGCCGCCGAAGGCCTGGCCGAGCGCCTGATGGCCGAGGCAGACGCCGAGCAGCGGCAGCCGGGCTTGCGCCGCGGCGGCGATCAGACCCAGGCAGATGCCGGCTTCATTGGGGGTGCAGGGGCCGGGGGAGAGAAGGATGGCGGCGGGGCGCAGCGCCATGGCGTCTGCCACGGTGATGGCATCGTTGCGGACGACGTGCGTCGGCGCCCCCAGTTCCTCGAGATAGTGGACGAGGTTGAAGGTGAAGCTGTCATAGTTGTCGATGACAAGGATCATGCGGTGACTTTGACGCCTTTCCAGAAGGCGATGTGGCCCTTGATGTTCGACGCGGCGGATTTGGGCTCGGGGTAATACCAGGCGGCATCCTTGTTGACCGCACCATCGACGTTGAGGCTGTGATAATGCGCGGTACCCTTCCAGCCGCACACGCTGGTGAGGGTGCTTGGCTGAAGCAGTGCTGCGTTGACGCTTTCGGGCGGGAAATAGTGATTGTTTTCAACAATCACGGTGTGGTTCGATTCGGCGATGGTGACGCCGTTCCACTCAGCTTTGGCCATGGGTTTTCTCCTCTTTCACTGCCCATAGCCCGGCTCGGCGGCGGCGGCGAGAGCGGCGCGGGCGGCTGCGACAAGCGCTCCGGCCTTGGCTTCGCACTCGCGCTGCTCGTAAGCCGCCACGCTGTCGGCGACGATGCCGGCACCCGCCTGGATGTGCATGGTGCCATCCTTGACCACCGCGGTGCGCAGCACGATGCAGCTATCCATGTCTCCGCTCGGGCTGAAATAGCCCACACCACCGGCATAGGCGCCCCGGGCTTCGGGTTCGAGTTCGGCGATGACCTGGGCGGCGCGGACCTTGGGGGCGCCGCTCACCGTGCCGGCGGGAAAGCCGGCGAGAAGGGCATCGACGGCATCGACGCCGGGGGCCAGCCGGCCCTCGACGTTGGAGACGATGTGCATGACATGGCTGTAGAATTCGACGCCGGCACGGTCGGTGACGCGCACGGTTCCGGGGATGCTGACGCGGCCGGTGTCGTGGCGGCCGAGATCGAGGAGCATGAGGTGCTCGGCCTGCTCCTTGGCGTCGGCGAGGAGGCTGGCGCGGTTCTCGGCGTCTTGCGCCGCGTCGCGGCCGCGGGGGCGGGTGCCGGCGATGGGGCGGATGGTGACCTTGCCTTCACGCGCGCGGACGAGGATCTCGGGGCTGGAGCCGACAAGGGCAAAGCCCGGAAGATCGAGAAAATAGAGGAAGGGGGAGGGGTTGATGCGGCGCAGAGCGCGGTAGAGATCGAAGGGGGGAAGCGGGAAGGGCAGGCTGAATCGCTGCGCGAGGACGACCTGGAAAATGTCCCCGGCGAGGATGTATTCACGCGCCGTCTCGACCATCGCGGCATAGCGTTCGGGCGGGGTGTGCGCGGTGAGGATGGGGTCGGGAAGGGGTGCCGAAGGGGTGTTGCGGGGTGGCAGGGGGGCGCTCAGCGACCGGGCGGCGGCGTGCAGCCGGTCGAGGGCGGCGGCGTGGCGGGCTTCCGGCGTGCCGGGCTGATCGGGGAATAGCGGGGCGACGATGTGGAGCACGTCGCGAAGCCGGTCGAACACCAGCAGCAGCTGGGGGCGGACGAAGATCATGTCCGGCAGGCCGAGCGGCGACGGGGGGGCTGCGGGGACGCTGGGCTCGGTGAGGCGGACGGCTTCATAGCCGATATAGCCGACGAGGCAGGCGAGTGCGGCGGGCAGGCCTTGCGGAACATCGGCGCGGGCTTCTGCCACCAGCGCGCGCAATTGGGTGAGGGCATCGCCGGGCTGGTCGGTGAAGGCAGTGCGGTCCTGCTGCCAGTTGCGGTTGATGCGCGCCTGGTTGCCGCTGGCCTTCCATACGAGATCGGGATCGAGGCCGATGAGCGAGTGGCGGCCGCGGACCTGGCCGCCTTCGACCGATTCGAGCAGGAAGGCGCCCGAGCCGCTGGTGCCGAGCTTGAGCATCGCGGAGACCGGGGTTTCGGTGTCGGCGACGATGCTGGTGTGGAGAAGCAGCGCCCGGCCGGCGGCGAGCGTGGCGATCGCTTCGTCGGCGGCGGGCATCACCGCATCGGTGTGGCTCATGAAGCGGGGTCGGCCGCGCCTGCGCCCGACAGCCGGCGGCGGACGGCATCGACGGCGGCGGTGTTGCGGGTCGCCTTGATCTCGCGCTCGGCAGCGGCGGCAAGGGCTTCGGCGAACTCGTTGGGGAGCTGGCCGGCGATCTCGCGGCGCATCGCATCGACGAGGCCTGGGGCCTCGGCGAGGTTGCCGGGGGTGACTTCCGCGACATGGACAAGCGCCCAGCCTTCCATGCCGCCGATGACGCGCGTCGTGCCGGGCTGGGTGGTGAGGAAGGCCTGGATGAGGGGTGGCACCTGCGGCTGCTGGAGGACATCGACGCGGCGGCCGGTGAGCGGCTGCGGGGCGGGCAGGCCGGCATCGGTGACGGCCTTGGCGAAGGGGGTGCCCGACTTGACGGCGGCGACGATGGCATCGGCGCGGGCGCGCGAGGCCTTGACCGCCTTGTCGCGCGCCGCGAGCTCGGCGACCAACTGCTTGATCTCTGCGAGGGGGCGCACGGTGGCGCCGACGATGGTGGTGGTTTCAATGGCGGCGAGCTGCTCGCCTTCGAGGCGCTGCACGGTGATGCCGTCCTCGGGCTGCTGGGCGAAGGCGAGGGCTGCGAGCCGGGCGGGCACGCCTTCGAGCGGCGCAGCATCGATGCTCGCACCTTCGCGTGTTACGGGCGGCTGGCTGAACAGGTTGAGCCGCTCGGCGGTGGCGACGTCGGCGAAGCTCTTGCCGTCTTCGGCCGCTTCCTCGATGCGGGCGACGGTGGCGGCGAGGCCATCGGCGGCGGCGCGGGCGGTCAACTCCTGGCGGATGGTGTCGCGCACCTGCGCCAGGCTCCTTGCCGGATTGCCCATGGCTTCGAGCGACAGCACATGCCAGCCGAAGGCCGACCTGACCGGTGCGCTGATGCCGCCGACCGGCAGCGCGAAAGCGGCTGCGGCGACGGCGGGGCTGGTTTCGGCGGCGAGCGCGGACTGCGACTTTTCCCCGATGGCGATGTCGGCAGCGCCGAAGCCGGCGAGGCGCTGGGCGGCGGCGGCAAAGCCTTCGGTGGCGGCAGCGGCGGCGACGGCCTTGGCGCGGGCCTCATCGGGCACCACGACCTGCAGCAGCCGGCGGGTGGGGGCGGCACCATAGCGCGCCGGATCCTTGGCGAAGGCGGCGGCGATGTCCGCATCGGTGACGGTGACCGCGACCTGTGCGGGATCGAGCAGCGCATAGCGGAAGCCGCGCCGCTCGGGCACGGCGAAGCGGCTGCGGTTGGCGGTGTAGAAGGCGGTGACTTCGGCATCGGTGGCGGGAGTGACGGTGCCAGGCGGCACCAAGGCGACCCCGCCGCGGCGGATATCGACGAGCGACTGCGCCAGCGGCGTGGCCATGCCGGCGGGCATGTTCATGGCGGCGGTGAGCGGCGAGAGCAGCGCCTTGCGGCTGATGTCGCCGGCGATATCCTGGCGGAGCTGGGCGTCGGACAGGCGCTGCTGGGAAATGACGCGGTTGTAGGTGTCCTGATCGAACTTGCCGGCGACCTGGAAGGCGGGAATGGCGGCGATGACGGCGCCGACCGCGCGGTCGGATGCGGCGAGGCCGAGCGATTCGGCATAGACTTCGATTGCGGCGCGGCCGACGAGCTGGTCTGCCATCAGCCCCACGGCGCCATCATTGGCGAGATCGGCGAGGGTGGCATCGGGGGTTTGCTGGCGGGCGGTCTGCAGCACGGTGTCGAGGGTGCGGAGCAGATCGCCTTCGCTGATCGTGCGGTCCCCGACCGTGGCGATGACACCCTGGCGGGTGGCGCTGCCGGCAAAAGGATCTCCCACGCCGGTGATGATGAACGCGACGACGACCAGGGCAAGGATGCCGAGGGCGATCGGGCTGGAGAGACCCTTGCGGATGAACTGGAGCATGAAGACCTTGCTTGCAAAACCGGGCGCGTGCGCGTGCGGCGGCTTGTAACCATGGCGGCGGCTTGCCACAAGCGCGGCGCAGAACAGGAGGATGGCTGTGGCGCTGATCGTGGGCAACTGGAAGATGCACGGGCTGAAGGCCTCGCTTGCCGAAGTGGCGGCCGTGGCAAGGGCGGTGGCGACGGCCGAGCTGGCTGACGTCTGGATTGCGCCGCCGTTCACGCTCGTGGCGGCAGCGGTGGATGCGGCCGGCGGGGCGGTGCCGATCGGCGGGCAGGATTGCCACCATGCGGCGAAGGGCGCGCACACCGGCTGTGTTTCGGCCGAACAGCTCGCCGATGCCGGGGCGAGGTTCGTGATCGTGGGGCATAGCGAGCGGCGGGCGGACCAGCGTGAGAGCGACGCCGACGTGCGCGCCAAGGCCGAGGCCGCGCGGGCGGCGGGACTGCAGGTGATCGTGTGCGTGGGCGAGACCGAGGCGGAGCGCGATGCCGGGCAGGCGCAGGCGGTGGTGGCGGGACAGCTGGCAGGGTCTTTGCCCGATGCGGCGGACGGGTTGATCGTGGCGTATGAGCCGGTGTGGGCGATCGGCACCGGGCGCACGCCGACGCCCGAGGACGTGGCGGCGATGCATGCGCACGTAAGGGCAGCGCTGGTCGATCGCTTCGGGGCGGCGGGGGCGGGGGTGGCGATTCTCTATGGGGGATCGGTGAAGCCCGACAATGCTGCCTTGCTGCTGGGTGTTCCCGAGGTCGGCGGCGCGCTGGTGGGCGGGGCGAGCCTGACCGCGGCGAGCCTGTTGGCGATCGTGAAGGCGGCGGGCTGACGTATCCCTGGCGCTTGTAGTTGCGGGGTGGAGCCGCTAGGGGACGGGATTATTCCCCGACCATCCGGATATATTGCCCGTGACCACCTTTCTTCTTGTCGTTCATGCGCTGATCGCGCTCGCCCTTGTGACGGTGATCCTGCTGCAACGCTCCGAGGGCGGCGGGCTGGGCATCGGCGGCGGCACCGGCGGCGGCATGGTGTCGGTGCGGGGCGCGGCCAATTTGCTGACGCGCGCCACCACGGTTCTGGCGGTGATGTTCATTTCGACCTCGATCCTGCTCGCGGTTCTGGCCGCCGGCACGAGCAAGCCGCGTGCGGTGGATACCAGCCTTGTGCCGCTGGGTGGTGCGCCGACCGGTGCACCGCTCACCGCGCCGGGTGCGCAGCCGATCCTGCCCGGTGTGCCGCTGGGTGCGCCTTTGACAGGTGCTGTGCCGAATGCTGTGACCGAGGCTGTGCCCAATGCTGGCGCCAATGACGTCAATGGTGCAGCGCCGGCTGCGCCGCAGCCCGAGCCGGGCGGCGCGCCGCTCGCGCGCTGATCTGGCGCTGCGTCCGGGGGGCATCGAAGCGGGGTGGGGGCATCCACAGGACCAGTTGCCGGGCCTTCGCGGGTCAAGCAGATTTTCGGCGGGGCCGCCGGCAACCTTGTCGAATGGTATGACTGGTATGCCTATTCGGCGTTTGCGCTGTATTTTGCGCCGCGCTTCTTTCCCAGGGACGATGCGCTCGCGCAGCAGCTGAACGGCGCGATCATCTTCGCGATCGGCTTTCTGATGCGGCCGCTCGGCGGCTGGCTGCTGGGGCTTTATGCCGACCGGCATGGGCGCAAGGCTGCACTCACCCTGTCGGTGAGCCTGATGTGCTTCGGTTCGCTGATGATCGCGGTGGCGCCGACCTATGACCAGGTGGGGCTGGCGGCACCCGCACTTCTGCTGGTGGCGCGGCTGGTGCAGGGGTTGAGCGTGGGCGGCGAATATGGGGCGTCCGCCACTTTCATGGCCGAGGTGGCCGATGCGAAGCACCGCGGCTTCTGGGCGAGCTTTCAATATGTGACGCTGATCGGCGGGCAGCTGGTGGCGCTGGGCGTGCTGGTGACGATGCAGGCGACGCTGACCGAGGCCGAACTGCTCGACTGGGGCTGGCGGGTGCCGTTCGTGATCGGCGCGCTGTGTGCGGTGCTGGTGTTCTGGCTGCGGCGCGGGCTGGTGGAGACCGAGGCCTTTCAGAAGATCGACGCGCAAGCCCGCAAGGGGCTGATGCGGCGGCTGCTGGCGCACCCGCGGGCGCTGCTGACGGTGGTGGCGCTGACCGGGGGTGGCAGCCTGGCCTTCTACACCTTCACCACATACATGCAGAAATATCTGGTGCTTTCAGCGGGTTGGAGCAAGACCGAGGCGACCAATGTGAGCACGGTGGCGCTGTTCGGATACATGCTGCTGCAGCCTGTGTTCGGGGCGCTTTCGGACCGGGTGGGGCGGCGGCCGCTGCTGATCACTTTCGGGATCGGCGGCACCTTGCTGAGCGTGCCGGCGCTGACGGCGCTGGGGACGGCGACCTATCCCTATGAGGGGCTGCTGCTGATGTTCTCGGCGCTGTGCGTGCTCAGCTGTTACACGGCGATTTCCGGGCTGGTGAAGGCCGAGATGTTCCCGGCCAATATCCGGGCGCTCGGCGTGGGGTTGCCCTATGCGGTGGGGGTGGCGGTGTTCGGCGGCACGGCGGAGACGGTGGCATTGGGCTTCAAGTCGGCCGGGCTCGAGGCCGGTTTCTTCTGGTATGTGGCGGCGATGTGCGGCGTGGCGCTGGTGGCGGCGTGGAGCCTGCCCGACACCAAGGCGAATTCGCGGATCGAAACGGAATGACGCGGGCGGCAGGCGCAGTTTTCCACAGCTAATCGAGTTGTCGCACTGGCGCATGCGGGGGCAGGCGCGCTAAGACCATCCTCCCATGACACGGTTTATCTTCATCACCGGTGGCGTGGTTTCGTCGCTCGGCAAGGGTCTCATGGCTGCGAGCCTCGCGGCTTTGCTGCAGGCGCGTGGCTACAGCGTGCGCGTGCGCAAGTTCGATCCCTATCTCAATGTCGATCCGGGGACGATGAGCCCCTATCAGCACGGCGAGGTGTATGTGACCGATGACGGCGCCGAGACCGACCTCGATCTGGGGCATTACGAGCGGTTCACCGGCGTGCCGAGCCGGCAGACCGACAACATCACCTCGGGGCGCGTTTACCGGGACATCATCGCCAAGGAGCGGCGCGGCGACTTTTTGGGCGCGACGGTGCAGGTGATCCCGCATGTGACCGATGCGATCAAGACCTTCGCGCGGGCCGAGACGGAGGGGCTGGACTTCGTGCTGTGCGAGATCGGCGGCACGGTGGGCGATATCGAGGGGCTGCCGTTCCTGGAGGCGATCCGCCAGCTTTCGATCGATGTCGGCAAGGCCAATGCCGTTTATATCCATTGCACGCTGGTGCCGTATCTGGCGGCGGCAGGCGAGCTGAAGACCAAGCCGACCCAGCACAGCGTGGCCGAGCTGCGCGGCATCGGCATCCAGCCCGATGTGCTGGTGTGCCGATCCGAGCACCCGCTGCCGGAATCGGACCGGGCGAAGATAGCGCTTTTCTGCAATGTCGATCGCAAGGCGGTGATCGCCGCCCTCGATGCGCCGAGCATTTATGATGTGCCGCTGCAATATCATGGCGAGGGGCTCGACGAGGAGGTTCTCAAGGCCTTCGGCATCACCGATGCGCCCGCACCCGACCTGAGCCGCTGGGACGCGATTTCGGAGGCACTTGCCACGCCCGAGGGCGAGGTGACGATCGGCGTGGTGGGCAAATATACCGGCATGAAGGATGCCTACAAGTCGTTGACCGAGGCGCTGGTGCATGGCGGGATCGCCAACCGGGTGAAGGTGAATGTCCGCTGGCTCGATGCCGAAGAATTCGAGGGCGACGATGCAATGCCGCGGCTGGAGCCGATGCACGGCATATTGGTGCCGGGCGGCTTCGGCGAGCGCGGCAGCGAGGGGAAGATCGCCTGTGTGCGCTTTGCGCGCGAGCATGGCGTGCCGTTCTTCGGGATCTGCCTCGGCATGCAGATGGCGTGCATCGAGGCGGCGCGCAACCAGGCCGGGGTGGCGGGCGCCTCCACCACCGAATTCGGGCCGACGCAGGAGCCGGTGGTGGGGATGATCACCGAATGGATGAGCCCGGAGGGGTTGCAGGTGCGCGAGGCCGGCGGCAACCTGGGCGGCACGATGCGGCTGGGGAGCTATGCGGCGCGGCTTGCGGGCAACAGCCTGGCGGCGAGCGTGTATGGCAGCGAGACGATCCATGAGCGGCATCGCCACCGCTATGAGGTGAATGTGCATTACCGCGACCGGCTGGAGGCGGAGGGGCTGATGTTCACCGGCATGTCTCCGGATGGGCTGCTTCCCGAGATCGTCGAGCGGCCGGAGCATCCGTGGTTCGTTGGCGTGCAGTTCCACCCCGAGCTGAAGTCCAAGCCATTTGATCCGCACCCGTTGTTTGCGGGTTTCGTGGCGGCGGCGGTGCGGCAGAGCCGGCTGGTCTGACGCTGCAGCGCAACAAAGAGCGCGCCTCATCCGTGGCTTGGCCTGCGACAATTTGATGACGCGGCGAATTGACACACCCCTCGAGTTGATGAATAAAGGAACGGCAAGGAATCGCGTGGGAGCAGTTTAACGCTCCGGTCGGCAGCGATGCAGACGAGGTTTCTGGCGAGGATCGGGGAACCGCTGGCGTGGCGGTGTTTCGATCGGGGGCAGGATCGGGCTTTTGCGCAATCTTTCCCCGGCAATCGCAACTGACAGAGGGGAATTCATCCATGACTGATGAAAAGGTTTACCCGACAGGGCTTACCGAGAAGGAAGCCATCGAAATCAATGAAGGCCTCAAGTGGGGCACCCGCATCTATGGCGCCATCGCCGTGTTCGCCCATATCCTGGCGTACATTCTGACGCCTTGGCTCCAGTAAGGGGGATTGTACCATGAATGAAGGTCGTCTTTTTCTTTATGTGAGCCCGACAGTGGCGATCCCGCTGTTCTTCCTGGCGCTGGTGGCGACGGCGCTGATCGTGCATGCCGCGATCCTGACCAACACCACCTGGTTCGCCGGCTATTGGCAGGGTGCTGCGGCTGAAACGGCAGCTCCGGCTGCCATGGAAGCTGCTCCGGCTGCCGAAGAAACCGCTCCTGCGGCGGAAGCTGAAGCCGTTCCGGCTGAAGCTGCTCCTGCGGACGCTGCTCCGGCGGAATAATCGGTTCTGCTTTCGGGCAGGCGGGATGAGCCGGGATCGCAAGATCCCGGCTTTTTCGTGTGTGGATCAGCCGGGCTTGCGGCGGATGAGGGGGAGCATGGCGAGGAGCGTGATGACGAGCAGCAGCACTTCGAGGCCGTAGACGAGCATGTAGCCATCGGCGACGCGCGGCCAGGGGCCGGTGAAGCCGAGGCCGGAGCCGAGATCGCGCAGGCCGCCGCCGAGTGCTGCGCCTGCGCCCGCTGCCGTCGCCTGCACCGCCCCCCAGGCGCCGAGTGCCATGCCGGCCTGCTCGGGAGGGGCGTTGTTCATGGTGGCGGTGAGGGTGCCATGGCCGAACAGGCCCGCACCGAGCCCGATGAGCAGCACACCGATGTTGAACATCTGCGGCGCCTGCATGGGAGCCGACGCCATGACCATGACAAAGGCCGGCAGGCCGATGAGTGCGCCGGCACTCGCCATGCGAAAGGGATCGCCGCCGCGGCTGAGCAGTTGCGAGGCCATGGCGAAGCCGACGAGGCTGCCGCCGGCAAAGGTGGCGGTGAGCTTGGTGGTGGCGCCGACCCCCAGCCCGAGCACCTGCCCGCCATAGGGCTCGAGCAGGATATCCTCCATGGTGAAGGCGAGCGTGCCGAGGCCGACGGCGACGAGCCGGCGGAGCGCCTGGTTCTGCGCGATGAAACTGTTCCAGCTTGCCTTGAAGGTTGGGGGTGGCGGGAGGGGCGTCGTGAGCAGGCGGGCGGGGCGTCGGGCTTCCTGCTTCCATGTGGCGATGAAGTTGAGGAGAACGGTGATGACCGCCGAGGCCTGGATGACCTGGATGAGCCGGCCGGGCGAGAAATCGACAAGGAATGCCCCGAAAGCCAGTGCGGAGACGATCGAGCCCATGAGCAGGCTGACGTACATGAGGCCGACGACATTGGCCTGCTGGTGCTCGGGGGCGAGGTCGGTGGCGAGGGCGAGGCCGACGGTCTGGGTGATGTGGATGCCGGCGCCCACGAGCAGGATGGCGATGGCGGCGGCCATCTGGCCGACCCAATCGGGGGCGAGGGCGGCGTTCAATGATTTGGCGAGCACGAGCAGCGCGAAGGGCATGATGGCGAGGCCGCCGAACTGGATCATGGTGCCGCGGTAGATGAACGGCACTCGCCGCCAGCCGAGTGCGGAGCGGTGGGTGTCCGACCGGAAGCCGATGAGGGCGCGGAAGGGGGCGAAGAGCAGCGGCAGCGCCAGCATGACGCCGACGATGGTGGAGGGGACGTCGAGCTCGACGATCATCACCCGGTTGAGCGTGCCGACGAGCAGGGTGAGCGACATGCCGACCGACACTTGGATGAGCGACAGCCGCAAAAGCCGCGACAAGGGCAGATCGGGGCTGGCGACATCGGCGAAGGGCAGCACGCGGGTGCCCCAGCGGTTCCAGATTCCGTTCAAAGTGCGATCGATTCGGCTCAAGCCGGTGCTCCCCCTGCGACGCTCTGCCACGCCTATCGGATGCGATGGCGTATAGGCAAGGGCGGTTGGCGCTTCGCCGGGGGCCTTGTGCAATTGATGCGCGGCCGCCAAGCAGCGGTGATGCGCGTTGCCCTGTTCGAACCCGAGATTGCCGGAAATGTCGGGGCGGTGCTGCGGCTCGGCGCGTGCCTGGGTGCTGCTGTCGACCTGATCGAGCCGCTGGGCTTTGCATGGGATGACCGGCGGGTGCGGCGGACGGCGATGGACTATATCGACCATGTGGTGATTGCCCGCCATGACGGCTTCGACGCCTTCCGGACGGCGATCGGCGCGCGGCGGCTGGTGCTGTTCACGACGAAGGCCACGCACTCGGCGTATGACTTCGGCTTCGATGCCGATGATGTGTTGCTGTTCGGCAAGGAGAGTGCGGGCGTGCCGGCCGATGTTGCCGCCGGATGCGACCAGCGAGTGCGCTTGCCGATCCGGCCGGAAGTGCGCTCGATGAACCTTGCCACGGCTGTGGCGCTGGCGCTCGGCGAGGCGCTGCGCCAGACGAACGGGCTGCCGGGCGAGGGCTGAATACCAGGGCGCTGGAGGACGCCGAGGCGACTGACGCCGATCAGACGAGGAGGCGGTTCCAGCTGCCGTAATGTTCCCGGACCTGGCCGCGCCGGATGCTCAGGGCGATCAGCGCGACGCCGATGGCGCAGCTTGCGATGGCATGCGCCGTGCCGGCACCAAGCATGAAGGGGGTGACCAGCAGGGCGGCCCCCAGCGGAACGAGGCAGAAGCGCAGCGGCCGTGCGACTTCGGCGGACGCGAGCGAGACGATCGTCAACGCCAGGAAGCCGATGACGTGATCGGCATCGGCCATGGCGCCCTCTGCACCGAAGGTCAGCCGGGTGAACAGAAGCGATGCTGCCATCACGCCGGCCAGCGCGAGGTTCCACGGCAGGTTGACGCCGCCGGACACCATATCGCGCAGCACTGCAACGGGGCCCCGTTCGAACTCGTCGCGGCGCTCCTCGCGCTGGCCCTCGTCGGTGTCGCCGAACAGGAAGACGCGAAGCCATGGCCGGCCGGCCCTTGCGCGTCGGCGCACGAACTGGACCGTCGCGAGCAGCTCGTCGAGCGAATAGGGGATCTGGATCAGCATCGCTGCCGCACCGACCAGCGTGAGCGCTGCCCAGGTGCCGATGGTGATCGGCTGGATGATGACGAACAGGATCGAGACGACGCCGAGCGGCGCGATCATCAGGCCGAACAGGAAGACCAGCCAGGGCATGGTGCGCCAACGCGCGCGTGATCCGATGATGCCGGTGACGATCTCGAGCGCATAGACATAGCCGCCGAGCGCTGCATCGGGGACCGGAAAGGCGCGGGAGACCGACGATGTGATCACCGCTTCCGTCCCGTTCCTGGCGGGATCATCGGGCAGGCCGGGGAAGAACGGATCCCAGACGCGGTCGATATGGCCGAGCTGATAAGCGGTAAGGTAGCGCGCCACGAGCAGGCCGATGAGTGCGAGGAAGATGATCGGGAGCCGCTGTGCCATGCTCGACGGATTGTAGCTCCAGCCAGGCGGAATGTCCGGCCCGGTCATTGCAGCGATGGCGGCGGTTCCCGGCTCGGGCCGCGTGCCGACCGCGAGGCCGAAGGCCAGGGCGCCGACGAGCGTGTCGGACAGGAAGGCGGCGGGGTTGGCTGTCCAGAACAGGAACGGGACTGCCATGATGCCGGCGGCGACCGCTGCACTGGCCCAGCGCGCCCACGCCAGCCGCCACGACAGCGACAGGGTGGCGAACACGACCAGTGCTGCGCCGAGTGCTGCCTCGGACCAGAAAAGCCCGGGCTCCTCGACCTGCACGATCATGGGCTGGACGATGATCCAGCAACCGAGCGCGATATTGACGAAGTGCGCCCAGCGCGTTTCGCCATGCGCTTCGCGGCGCCATTGTTCATGGCGCGCGCGCAGGGCCTCGGGGTTTTCGCCGACTGCTTCGGCATCGGACACAAAAGCCGGCGGCGGAACGCGGTTGGCCTCGTACCAGCCGGCGGGATCATCCTTCAGCGCGGCCACGATGGCGGGCAGTTCGTCGGCGAGGGCGCGCCTCGGCTCCCAACCGAGAAGTGCGCGGGCGCGGCCGATATCGAGCGCGTAATGATCGCTCGCCATCTGTGTCATGAACGGCTGGATGAAGGGCCGCTCGCCCTGGTCGATGGCATCGGGGATGACCGGCTCGGCCTTGTCCTGCACCCAGGCGCCGGCGCCTGCCACCGCGGCAGGCACGCGCACTGTGGCCCAGCCTTCACCATGGACGAGGCGGCCGATCCGATCCTGCAGGTCGTCATAGCCGATCGTGTCGGGCTCGCCGATCAGGATGACGGTCTCGTCGGGCAGGCGGCCGCGCCGGTCGATGGTGCGGACGAAGGCGTCGATCATGTCTGCGCGGTGGACCATCGCCTGTCCGGCTTCGGTATCGCCGGAATAGAGATGGCTCTGGAAATCCCGTTCGTAGATGCGCGCGATCTGGTTGGCGAAAGTCGGCACGGACGTGCGCTCGTCGTAGAGGCCGGCGAGGTGGAGGAAGACGACGGGAATGTCGCCGCGATCCTCGCTGATCGCCTGCTCGGCTTTGGCCTTTGATTTCGGATAGGCCCAGCCGGGTGCGATGGGACGGCTTTCATCGATCCGCTCGCCTGGTCGGCCCGGCGCATGGACGAGCATGGTGCCCGAATAGACGAATTGTTCGACCTCGAACGCCTGCAAGCCTCGGATGAGGTTGCGACTGCCGTCGACATTGACCGCGTTGTACTCGGGTTTGTCCTCGCCGCTGAAATCGAAGAAGGCAGCAAGATGGACCACGCTCGCGATGTGGCGGCCGTGCTCGGCTCCGATCAGGTCAAGGGCTTCGGCCACGCTCCTTTCGTCGCCGAGATCGGCTTCGATGACAGGAAAGTCGGTATCGCCTGCCGACATGTCGATGCCGACAACGGCATAGTGTTTCCGGAGCGCTTTCGCGAGCGTGCGGCCGATGTTGCCGGCGGCACCCGTGATCAGGACAAGAGGTTTTTCGGCCATCAGATGCTCGGATGGCCGGCACCCTGGCTCGGAGATTGGGGAGATCGGATCGGTTTCACCTCTCGTCAACCGTCCGGGTTGCCGAAGGTTTCAGGACCGACCAACGCATGCCGAAGTTGCGCCGCGCTGCTGACGGCTAGGGGATCAGTCGGTCCGCACGAAGCGCCTCGAACAGTGCGAAAAACGCATCATCGGTGGGCTGATAGTCGGTGAAGCCGAGGCGGCGGCTCTTGCCCATGTCGGTGACGACCTCGATCGGGCGGCCAAGGTCGGCGTCGGTGTGCCAGGGTGAGGCCAGGCGCGACAGATCGGGCTCGGCCAGACCATGGCGAGCGGCAAGGTCGCGCCAGAGGCCGGCGTCTCCGGCCATCTGGGTTTCGAGCGGAAGGACCGTGCCGTCGAACGCGGCAGGCTGCAGGCCGAACCACTGGGCGATGCGGCCCCACATCCATTCCCAGCGAAACACGTCGCCGTTGACGACGTTGAAGGCCTGGTTGCGCGCGGCAGGTGTCGCCGTTGCCCATAGCATGTGGCGGGCCAGCAGGTGCGCGTCGGTCATGTCGGTCAGGCCCTTCCACTGGACCGCCGAGCCCGGAAAGCGGAAGGGCCGGCCCGTCTCGCGGCACAGCGATGCATGGACCGCGAGCGTGGTGCCCATGTTCATGGCGTTGCCGACGGCCTTGCCGATGATGGTGTGCGGGCGGTGGACGCTCCAGCCGAAGCCATCGCGCGCGGCCGCGGCGAAGACTTCGTCCTCCTGGGCATAATAGAAGTTTTCCACGTCTAGCCGGCCCTGGTCTTCGCGGAATGGCGTTTGTGGAAGCATGCCCTGGCCATAGGCTTCGAACGGCCCGAGATAGTGTTTGAGGCCGGTGACGAGTGCGACGTGGCGGACGCTGCCGGCTGGCCGCAGGGCATCGAGCAGGTTGCGGACCATCGCGGCATTGACACGGATGTTCTCGGCTTCGGTCGCCTGGCGTGACCATGTCGCGATGAAGACGGCATCGGGTGCCAGGCCGGCAAGGGCAGTCGCGAGCGCGGCCGGTTTTTGCAGGTCGGCTGCGACCGGCGTCACGCCGGGCCGTGCGGAGGGCTGCCGTGCCAATCCAAGGACGTGCCAACCGGCTGCTGCAAGCACGTCGGCGGCAGCACTGCCGACAATGCCGCTGGAACCGACGACGAGGGCCGTTCTGGCCATGTTGAAACCTTCCTTTGGAGCGTCTTGCTCGATCATGATGACATTTGCGGGTTTGCCTGGGCACCGGTTTCGGCCGCCGGCACGATGCCTGTCGCGAGCAGGCGGTGAAGCGCATCGATGTGCCCGCCGTCGCGCGCACCGGTCGCATCGGAGGTCATCACCACGGTGAGCCGCAGATCGGGCACCACATAGATCATCTGTCCGCCATAGCCCCATGCGAAGCGCACGGGGTGGCCGCCGGCGTTGCCGATGAACCAGCCATAGCCATATTGCCCGCCGCTCCACGGCGAGATCGTCTGCGGCGTCCAGCTCTGCTCGATCCAGGACGCTGGCAAGACGCGTCTGCCTTCGGCAACCCCGCCGAGCCGATAGAGCTCGCCGAAGCGGGCCATCGCGCGCGGGGACAGGAGCATGTCGTTGCCGCCGAAATAGACACCCTGCGGATCGGCGGGCCAGGACGGGATGGTGATGCCGAGCGGCGCCCCGAGCCACTCCCTGCCGAGCTGCAACGTGCTCTTGCCCGAGGCGCGCGTGAGCATCGCCGACAGCAGATGGGTGTTGCCTGTCGAGTAGAGCATGCTGCCGCCGGGATCATCGACAAAGGGCCGCGACAGCGCCGACCTGACCCAATTGGGGCTCGACACCCAGCGGCCATAATAGGCGCCCGACGTACGCTCCAGCCCGGCCTGCATCGACAGCAGATTGCCGACAGTGACCTGCGCGAGCCGCGGATCGGGGTTGGAGGGCGCGTCGGCACCGAGGACCGACACGATCGGCTGTTCTGTGCCCTCGAGAACCCCGCGTTGGATCGCAATGCCGACAAGCGCCGAGATGACCGATTTCGATGCGGATTTGATGTTTACCGGGCGATCGAGCGGCGGGCCACCGTTGAAGCGGTGCTCGGCCAGCGCCTGTCCGTCGCGCAGCACCAGCAATGCGCGGAGGCGCGGCAATTGGTCGGCTGCAGCCACCGCGCGAGCCATGGTTTCGGGATCGAGACCGCGCGTCGGTGACGCATTCGGGCGGGCCACCGGAGCCTGGGCGGTTTGCGTCTGGCCGGTTTCCATTTGGCCTACGGGCGCCGCGTCGCAGCCCCAGGCCAGCGGCAGGGCCAGCAGCAGCATTGGCCATTTCACGACCCGATGGCTTCGTTCAATGTCTGGAGAAAGAGCGCTGGCGCCTCCACCTGCGGAGAGTGTCCAAGCGCCTCGAGGCGGATCAGCGTGGCATCGGGAATGGCTTTTGCCGCGGTCTCGGCTGCCTGCGGAACGGTGCGGACCTTGGCACGTCGATCCGGCGGTGCGCTGCCGGCGCGAAACGCGGTGAGATCGCGCTGCCCGATGATCAACGTCACCGGCATTTTCAGCTGCGGAAGCTCGGCCTCGATCGGCTGGGTCTGGATCATGTCGGACAGGCGCGCCTGCGCATCGCGGACCACATTGCCGTCGGGGCTTGCATATTGGCCCGCCAGCATCGCCACCCAACGGTCATAGGCCGGGCGCCATTCGCCGTGATAATAGGTGCGCAGCTGATAGGCCTTGATCGACGCTGCGTCGGTGTTAGCCTCGTCTTCGCGCAGCTTGCCGAGACCGGCATAGGGCACGCCCTCCGCCAGCGTGTCGTTGAGGCCAAGCGGGTTGACGAGCACGACCCGCGACACGCGTTCCGGATGCAGCAGGGCGAACCTGACAGCAAGAATGCCGCCGGTCGAGTGGCCGACGAGTACTACCTTCTCCGCCCCGGCCTGCTCCAGCAGCCTGGCGGTGAGGTCGGCCATCGCGTGGAAACTGTACTGATAGCCCTGCGGTTTGGACGATTTGCAAAAGCCGACCTGATCGGGTGCGATCACCCGATAGCCCGAGGCGGCGAGCCCGCGCGCGGTTTCGTCCCAGGTCCCGGCACAGAAGTTCTTGCCGTGCAGCAGGACGACCGTGGTGCCGTTTGCGCGCGCCGCGGGTTCGAGGTCCAGATAGGCCATCCGGATCGGGTGGCCTTGCGAGGACGCTTCATACCAATGGACCGGGGACGCATAGTCGAAGAGTTCGAGATTGGCGCCGAGCGGCACGGTTTGCGCCATGGCGACGCTGGCCGACAAGGCGAGCCCGGCAATCGCGGCGGTGTTGAGGAACTGTATCATCGGAGTTGAACGCTGGATTATCACAATGGGTCCGCCTCGCAAAACTTGTTCACGTTGCTGACCGGCGGTATTCCGGTGCGCCAGCGATGCTGCTGGCGGCGCCGGTCGTGAACAGGATCTGCGGATTGTCTGACGTCAGCTTCAGCATTGCCGGCCGCACCGTGGTGAAGATCGCCATGGCGCGGGAATGCTCGGTCTCCACGCCCGTTGGCACAAGCGGCTCCGGGGTGTGATGGCCAGTCCTGTCTTGTACAGCTTTCGGCGCTGTCCTTATGCGATGCGGGCGCGGCTGGCGTTGGCGGTGAGTGGCACGGCGTATGAGCTGCGGGAAGTAAGGCTGGCCGACAAGCCTGCCGGGATGTTGCTTGCTTCGCCCAAGGGAACCGTTCCCGTATTGGTGCTTGCCAGTGGTGAAGTCATCGATGAAAGCCTCGACATCATGCGCCGCGTTCTCGAGATCCGGGATCCCGAAGCATGGCTCGGTCGTGACGACACGGCGCTGATTGCCATCAACGACGGTGCGTTCAAGCACGATCTCGACCGGTACAAATATCCTGAGCGGCATGGCAGCGATCCGCTGGTGCACCGTGAGCGCGGGCTGGCCTTTCTGCAGGAGCTCGATGGACGCCTCGCGGCCTCCGGCCAGCTTTGCGGTCCGGTGCGGGGGTTTGCAGATGCCGCCGTCATGCCTTTCGTCCGGCAGTTTGCGGCGACGGACCGGGATTGGTTCGAAGCCCAGCCGCTCCCGAGCCTGAAACCCTGGCTGGCGGGGCATCTGGCATCGGCGCTGTTCCAGGGGATCATGGTTCGCAAGACACCCTGGTCACCGTGAGGCCGGCTCCCGGCTGATGCGAACGGCGATTGACCTGCCAAGGCCTGCGGCGTTAAAATTCGGCACTGTGGGGGAAAAATCGCGATGGCGGGCATTCCACATTTTGCGGTGGCACTGGCCGTGCTGGCAAGCGTATCGGGCTGTGCCACGCACAGGCTCGTCGTCGCCAACCCCAATCCATCGGGCGAGGCTGTCGCGTTCGACAGCGACAGCTTCGGACTGGGGGCGGTGCAGCGGCGCACCGTCGCCGATTGCCCGTCGAACCTGATCGATGAGGTACGGGTCAAGCAGAACCTCGGCCAGGCACTCACCTCGGTGTTGACCCTTGGCCTGTGGCAGCGGGCGCGCATCGAATATCGCTGCGCCAAGGTTCCCGCGGGCCCGGCTGGCATCATCGAGGAATAGGGCATGGCCGAGGATGCCCAGCTCATCCGCCGTGGCCCTGGCACCACCGTCAATTTCCATGGCACGGTGAAAGGTCCTGCAGCCGAGCGCTGGTACATCGCCAATGAACCGGGGGGCCCGAGCATCGCCGGCCTGCGCAAGACCGCCGGGCGCTTGCAGGCGTTGATCCAGGCGGCCATGACGGCGGAGATGCGGCTGCGCTGCCATGGCGCACGCTGGTCATTCTCGGAAATCTGCGATCCGGCCGGTGGCTGGATCTTGCAGACAGACCAGCTCAACTGGCAGTTCCGCCTGTCGGCCTCGAGCCTCGACCCCGGCTTTCGCGGGATCGCCGAGGAATTGCTGCTGGCCCAGTGCGGGGCATCGATCGCCGAAATCAACGCCGAGCTGGAAAACAATGGCCAGGCGTTGCGCACATCGGGTGCGTCCAATGGCCAGACGATTGCCGGCGCGATAGGCACGGGCGTTCATGGCTCGGCTGTCGATGTCGGCGCGATGCAAAGCCAGGTCGCCGGCCTGCACATTGTCACGGCAACGCGCAGCCTCTGGCTGGAACGCCCGTCCGACCCGGTGATGGGCGCGGACTTTGCAAGCAAGCTCGGCGCTGAGCTTGTGCGTGACGATCTGCTGTTCGAAGCGGCGCTGGTCTCGCTGGGTGCGCTGGGAATCGTCCACGCCGTGCTGCTTCGCACGACCGGGCGGTATCTGCTGCGATCCTGGCTGATGCCGTTGCCGACGGCCGATGTGACACGGGCACTGAACACGCTGGATTTCGCCGGCGCACCATTGCCACTGGCGCATGCGCGGCCCTATTTTTTCCAGGCGGTGATGGATCCGGCACGGCCGGACACCATGCATTGCACCGTGCGCTACAAGCAGCCGTGTCCACCGGGCCATGTGCGCGACAATGCGTTGAAATCGGGCTATGAGGCCGGCAACGATCTGCCTGGGGTGCTGGCCAAGCTGCTCGATGTGGCGCCTGCGATGCGCCAGACGGTGGTGTCGCTGCTCATCAAGTCCGAACTGCGCCCGTTTGCCGACAGGCTTGGGCTGCCCGGAGAAACCTACAGCTATACTGCCGCTCGGCCCGGCTCCGCCGGCTCGGCTATGGCTGTCCCGGTGGGTTATACGAGCCGGGCGCTCGACCTTGCCCGACGCGTCTTTGCCGCCAATACGGGAGCACCTGTCATCATCGCGTGCCGCTTCGTGCGGCGCTCGCCGGGGCTTCTGTCCTTCACACGCTATGATCCGTGCTGCGTGCTGGATGTGGATGGGCTGGACAATGAGGCGGTGCGAACGGTGATGGAAGGCGTGCGCGCGGCATTCGATGCGGACGGCCTGCCTTACGCCCAGCACTGGGGCAAGCTGCACGGCCTGACGGCAGCCCGGGTGCGCTCCAGCTACGGCAGCAATCTGGATCGTTGGACAGCGGCGCGGCACAGGCTGCTGCCCGACACGGCCCAGCGCGAAGTGTTTTCGATCCCGCTTTTCGACAGCCTGGGATTGAACGCATGAGGAGGCTGTGTGCCGCAAGACCGCGTGAGTTGCTCGCTGCTGTGTCCATCGGTTCGACCGCTTCGCTTGCGCTTTCAGGGGGTATGGCCTAGGGGACGTGCCGGTTCGGGGAGTGGCGCAGCCTGGTAGCGCATCTGGTTTGGGACCAGAGGGTCGCAGGTTCGAATCCTGTCTCCCCGACCAATTTTCCTTTAAGACACTGATTTGGTTAGCATCACCGCAAACTGCGGCGTTGGTGCGGACTTCGGCGTGTCAACTCCGTTCCTGGAGATGCTTCGGATGGCTGGCCAGCAATACCTCTAGTGCCGAGGACCAATTTGTTCGTGGCGGTGCGAAAACCAGGTTGCGCGCCGATTGACACTGGCTGCTCAGCGCGCACCAATAGGCTTCAGAAGGATTTGGGCTGGTACACGGGAAGTAAACCGTCTTTTGCACGCCAAAAATGGCGGTCCGTTTGGAGTAATGATATGCCAGCCAACGACCAAATCGAGCCTACGGAGTCATATAAGGAAAAATATGATGCCGCCTTCGAGTTTGAAATTCGAAAGTACGATCGCGATCGAGAGCATGAACTTGAGCTAAACAGGTTCACGCATGCATTTGAGTTGGAGCGCGTAAAACTGCTTTTTTTACTGAATGGCGGCGCCTTTACATTGCTGGTCACATTGGTCGACAAACAAAACGGCGTAGTGGACAAAGGGCTCTTCTGGTTGGTGGCTGCATCGGCAGCCTGGCTTTTGGGACTGCTCTGCGCGGCACAAGCTGCGCAGCGTGCATTGGATACCCAGCGCAGTTTCATGCAAGCCTATCATCGTCGTCGCCGCGCTGTCGAATGGCGTCAGCTCAAAAAAGGCGGAGAAGACGACAAAACCCTTGAGCGAATTGTCGGAAAGCCGCCAAACGCCAATTCCTCGCAGAACAATGAGGGCAATCCGCAGTATCGTCCATGGCACAGCATGTGCATGTTTATTCACGAAACACGGAAAAAATTCAAACCGCAGGGCTGGGTTGAACTGCCCGGCGAAGACAAGGGCCATTACTGGCCCTGCGACATTATCAATACTTTCCATAAGCGACTGGTGAGGTGGATTGTCCCGAATAATTGGGGCCCCGTGCTGAAATACAATGACGATAGAAACTTCGACGATTCGGCAGACGATGCCCGGAAAGTCGGAGAGAAGGCGGCGGGAGCTTTAAAGATCTGGGTGAGATCAAGCGTCATCCTGTTTGTTGTGGGGGTCGTGTCCCAGGTGGTGGTGTAGGTCGCGGTTGGCCATCGGCGATCTTCGGTTAGGTTTGGGTTGCAATATCCAACCAACGGAGATCACCGAT
>NZ_JACIIV010000024.1 GCF_014205635.1 Polymorphobacter multimanifer | reverse complement strand
GTCGATACTGCGCGACTGTCCGGGGCCAATCCCTACAACACCATCCTCGGCGCTGTCTCCGCCGGATAGCTCAACGCAGGGGGTGGGTAATTACGATTCGTATGATGTTTGACGGAAGTGGCCCGCTTGGGTGTGGATCAACTGTATATCACTGCAAGTAATATTCCAGCGAACTTTTGATGGACGATTAACAAACTATTTCAGCTGCCCCTGTCGTGCGCGAATGTGCTTTCCGGGCAACACCAACTTTTCTTGTCATACCTGCCGGCGTCATGGGATTGTATTCCGCTGCAGTGCAGCGGATGCTGATGACCTGACGTTTTGCAGGGGGCAAGCATGCGAGTAAGAACAGTCCAGTTGACAGGTGCTGCCATTGCGGCGCTGCTCGGCGTTGCCGCCCAGGCGCAGGTGGCAACACCACCGGCAGCTACCGCGGAAGAGACCGGGGCTCTAGAAGACATTGTCGTTACCGGGTCGCGCATCCGCCGCGATCCGCTCTCGCAGAGCGCGCCGGTGCAGGTACTCGATTCAGCGTCGCTCGCGCAAACCGGGCTATCCTCGGTCGCCGACATCCTGCAGCGTATCCCGGCGGCCTCGGGTGGTCTCAACAGCCGCTTCAACAACTCGGGCAACCTCGGCAATCCGCCCGATGGCGGCGGTGTCGGTGCCGGTTCGGCCGAAGTCGAGCTGCGCTATCTCGGCTCGCGACGCACGCTGGTGCTCGTCGACGGCATGCGCTTCGTCAACGGCTCATCGGCGAGCGGCATCCCCGCATCGGTCGATCTCAACTCGCTGCCCGCCGGCATGGTGGACCGGATCGAAGTGCTGCAATCGGCGGCATCGGCGCTCTACGGGTCGGACGCGATTGCCGGCGTGGTCAACATCATCACCAAGTCCGAGCAGGCGGGGCTGCAGGCATCGGCACAATATGGCCAGTTCCGCCAGGGCGATGGCGCTACGCAGGATTATAACATCAGCTATGGCATCAAGGGCGAAGCGACGAGCGTGGTGGTCGGCGTCAGCTATGTGAAGGCCGATCTGGTCTCGACGGCAGACCGTCCGCTGTCGCAGTTTCCAAACCCCGGTGCCACAAGCTGCCTGCAGGGCGGCTGTTCGGGCGCGACCCCGCTCGGGCAGTTCTTCCTCAGCCCGTCACAGGTGCTCACGCTGAAAGCGCCAGTGGCCGGGCGGCCGCGCTTCGACGCGACCAACCCGACCGGACCGAACAGCGATTTCAAGCCCTTCACCACCGGTGATCGCTTCAACTTCGCACCCTTCAACTTCTTCATCACCCCGTCCGAACGCTATGGCGGGTTCGTGAGCATCAAGCAGGCGCTGTCGGACCGGGTGAATTTCCGCGTCAAGGCGTTGTACAACCGCCGCAACTCGCAGAACCAGGCAGCGTTCCTGCCGCTGTTCCTAGGGCCCGATGCAGGCTCCGGCACGGTCACCGACACCTTCTCGATCGATGCGACCAACCCGTTCAACCCCTTCGGCGTCACTCTCTCCGCCGGTGGCCCCGGCGAGCCGCCCGCAAACTACGGCTTCATCGCCCGGCGCGTGGTGGAGGCGGGGCCACGGAGCTTCTCGCAGAAGGTCGACACCATGTCGGTGACCGGCACCCTCGACGGTGCCTTCGATGTCGGCGCGCGGACCTGGTACTGGGATGTCAACGCGGTGCTGGGCTACAACTATGCCCGTCAGGTGTTCACCGGCAACATCAACACTTCCCTGCTGCGCCAGGCGCTCGGCCCGATCTCGCAGTGCACCGGGGCGTGCGTGCCCTTCAACATCTTCGGCGGTGTCGGGTCGATCACCCCGGCCATGCTCGGTTTTGTCGGCTTCACCGAGCAATCGCGCAGCCAGCAGAAGCTGAACGACTATACCGCAAACCTCAACGGCACATTGTTCGACATGCCGGCCGGACCGGTCGGCTTCGCGGTCGGTTATGAGCACCGCAACCAATCGGGCAGCTTCACCCCCGATCCGATCGTCGAGGCCGGCTTCTCGGCCGACATTCCGGCGCGCGGGTCGAGCGGCGCCTTCAAGGTGGACGAAGTCTACGGCGAGCTTCGCGTGCCGCTGCTGTCCGATATTCCGTTGATCAACTCGCTCGAGGTCGATGGTGCCATCCGCTACTCGAAATACTCCACCTTCGGGGACAACACGACCTACACGGGCAATGTGCTGTGGAAGCCGTTCAGCGACCTGCTGGTTCGCGGGTCCTATGCAACGGCACTTCGTGCGCCCAGCATCGGCGAGTTGTTCGGGGCGCCGTCGCGCTTCGATGGTGGCGCGTTCGATCCATGCAACGACATCAACGGCACCTTGCCCGGCAACGTCCCGGCCTCTGCAACGGTGCGGGCCAACTGCATCGCCAATGGCGTGCCGGCCAACGGAAGCTATGCGGTGGACGCCGCGGGTGCATCGGTGGTGACCGGCGGCAATATCAACCTGCAGCCGGAAACCTCGCGCACAATCGCTTTCGGTGGCGCCTACAGCCCGGCCTGGGCGCGCAACAGCGGCTTTGCCCGCACGCTCGTGCTCGAGGGCAGCTACTCCGATGTGAAGCTGGACGGGGCCATTGCGTCCGTGCCTGCCGATCTCACGCTGGCACGTTGCGCACAGACCGGCGATCCGCTGAGCTGCGGCAACATCCAGCGCACTCCCGCAGGCTTTGTCGGGGTCGTCAACGGTATCCTGCAGAATATCGGCGGGATCCGCGTCAAGGCGATCGACGTCAACTTCACCTATCGCTCGCCGGAAACCTCGGTCGGCTCGTTCGGGCTGACCTGGAACAACACCTGGTTGCTTCGCTACGAGGAGTCGGTTCCTTCCACCGGCGGCTTCACCGTCATCGATCGGACCGGAACAACCCGCGGCAGCCCGGTCCAGTCCTATCCGCGCTACAAGGCCAATGCGATCCTCGACTGGGCGATTGCCGGGTTCACGGCTTCGTTCACCGGCCGCTACATCAGCGGAGTCACGGAAAGCGCCAATGCCCGGCGGCTGAATCGCATCCTCTATGGGGACGTGCAGCTGGGCTACACACCATCCTTTCTCGATGACCGGATGACCTTCACGGTGGGCGTCAACAACGTCTTCAACTCGGGCCCGCCGCCTTGCTTCAGCTGCACAGGCCCGAACTTCGACCCGACTACCTATGATATCCCGGGCCAGTTCGGCTATCTTCGGGTCGCATTGCGGCTCTGACGCAAGACTGTCGATGACTGAAAGGCCGGGGAGCGCGGGATCCCCGGCCTGACAGTATCGCCGAATGGCCTGATCAGGTCGCCCGCTCGTGCTGACGCTGCCCTGTCGGCGTTCAGCCAGCTGGCGCAGGTGCAAGCGGCATCGACTCACCGACATGCTGCCGGCGCCGCCGTGTCGCCCAGCCGACAAGTCCAAAGCCGATGATCATCAACGACCATGACGAGGGCTCGGGGATGTAGGACTGGAAGTCCAGACCGGTTATCTCCGCCGGAAGCAGGAACGGCTGGTTGAGCGCCACGGAGTTATACACACCGTCGATCACGAAACCCGGCGCGTCTTCACGACCATTGCCGGTGAACACGCCGGTAAATCCCAGTCGGCCAGGCGTAAGCGTAAGGAACTGCTGATTGGACCCAGGACATGTGGTGCGCGAAGTCGGTGCAAAACAGGTGAACCACTCAACCTGGATGACACCGCGCTGTCCCAACGAGACCTTCGAGCTCTGGTAGAAGACGCCGTCGAAGTCGAGATCGATGTTCTGCCCGCCACTGACGAGATTGACGCCATAGTCTGTCAACCGCGGCACGGTGCCCGAATAGATCATTCCCTGAAAGCCGAGGTCGCTGCCTTCCGGGCCGGAAAAGAAATCGACGGCTCTTCCGAAGGTCAACAAGCCATTGCCATGGGTGATGACATTGTTGATTGCATCGGCCGATCCGATCCTGGCGGTGTATCCCAACGCCATGCCACTGCCGCAGTCATCACCGTTGAGATCACAATAACCGCCGAGGGAAAAGTTGATCGGGTTGCCATCAGCATCCTGGTCGATGGCCGTGCGCCGTGCGGCGGAAGGCGTGGCAGCCGTCATTGCGACGAGCAGGCAGACGGATACCAGGCGCATATGCATGAAGCTTCCTCTACTCGACGATGCGGGCCCATGTGCCCATAGTCCGAATGGACAGAATTCTTTCATCCTTTCTATACGAGTGGCCCGCTCTGCCGTATTCACTCTGCCGAAGTCATCGTGCCTTGCAGACGCTTTTCCGCCAGGGCGCCGAACAGGGTGGATTTCGGCCAACGCGCGCGGATGTCGGCCATGCTGGCCTCGATGGCGGCTTTTCCTTCACGCCTCCGTCCCGCGGCGAGCAGGCATTTCCCCCGCGTGTTGGTCACCCAGGCCTGCCGCCAGGGGTCATCGGGATAGTCCTCCAGCATCAGCGGGGCCGCGCGGTCGAGCAGGGCGAGGCCGCGGACCGGCACCCCCTGGTCGCAGGCAAGATCGGCCAAATCGGCGAGAATGGGCGCGCGGTTACGATGCTTGTGGATCTCGGCCGCTACCAGCGCTGCCTGCAGCGTGGCTGTTGCCGCCGCCGCCTGGCCGAGGCCGCGCTCCGCCAAGCCGAGGTTGCCGAGGATGAACGCCAGATCGTCATGCGTGGCGCTGCGCTGCCGCAAGCTGATGTCGCGCGCGTGCACCAGCAGCTTCCAGGCCTCTGCAAAGCCTCGTCTTTCAAGCATCACGCGCGCGACATTGTTGATGGAAATGGCAACATCGGGGTGGTCCGGCCCAAGCACCAGCTCGTCGGACTTCAGGGCTCGGGACCAAAGCGCTTCTGCGGCCGGGGAGTCGCGCTGCAGATAGGCAATCGAACCAAGCTCGTTGTAGTTTTCAGAAACGCGGGGATGGGCAAGCCCCTGCACCGGGATCCGAATTGCGAGCGCCCTTTCGAACATCGACCTGGCGTCGTCGAGCCGGTCCTCCGCCAGCGCGTTGAGGCCAAGCGCCTCGAGATCACGGGCAACGGCCGGATGGCGGGGGCCGAAGGTCGCAAGGTCAGCCTGGAGCGCTTGCCTGATGTCGGCATCGGCACCCTTGGTGTCTTCGGCTGCAGAGCGAGCTTCCCCCCGGCCGACAAGAATGGGGGCAATGAGCGCAGGATTGCCCCGCTGGCTGTCGCGGGCCAGAAGCAGCGCTCTGGAAAATGTTTTCGCAGCGGCGGCATATTCGCCCTGCCGGGTCTCGGAATTGCCCAGCGCCAGCAGCTGGCGCGCCGCCACCCCCGGATCATCGACCTGCAGCCGCAGGGAATTGCGGATGATCGCATCGCCTTTTCGCAACGATCCAAGGCCGAGATAGACGTTGCTGAGCGTCGTCATCAGCTCGGCCTTGACGCTCGGCTCGTCGCCGAGCGAGTCGGCAATGCGCGCTGCGCCCTTGTCGAGGATCGCGAGCGCACTGATCTGCGAGCCCTTGGCCTCGGACGGGTCGGACACTTCGAACAGCGACTGGACGAACTCGACGGTTCGCTCCGCGGTCATCGTTTTCTGCCGGGCGATGTCGCGCTGCAAGATGGCGTCGTTTCGGGCCAGGACCGCGCTCACGGCCAGCCCCGCCATCACGACGAAGCCGATTGCAGAAGCGCCTGCGACAATCGCCAGCTGCCGCTGCCGGCGGCTTGCCTCGCGCTGACGCAATTCGTCATAGCCGACCCCCATGATGCCGGCGAGCAGCTTCAGCCGCGCAGCAGCGCGCCCGTCCTTTCCCGGCCGGATGTCGGACGCAAGCGGTTCGGTGCCGCCGTTCTCGAAGAGCGCGGGCGGCAGGCATTCCAGCTCCGGGTCGCTGTCCGGCAGGGTGGCGGCATTGGGTTCGCCGCCGATGATCAGGCACTGGATGCGGTCGCGCCGCCCCATGGCGACAAAGGCGCGGATCTCTTCGTTCACCCATTTCGATCTGGCGCCATTGGGCGAGCACACAATGATCAGCGACGCCGATTCAACCAGGGCAGCGCGGACCGATTCAGCGAGATTGGACGAGGCTGCGAGCTCGGCGCGATCCTGGAAGACCGGTGGCAACCTGCTGCCCAGGATGCCGACGGCGCTCGGCTGGCCATGCAGCCGTTTCGGCACCCGGTAGCTTTCGAGCGCCTTGAGAAGCCACGACGCTTCCTTGCGGTCCCGGTGGTTGTAGCTGATGAAGGCGGAGTAGCGCACCGGCCGGTCGGGCTACAACCAGGCCGTGGCAGCGCAGGGTCTGGTCAGCTTGTGCAGAAAGCCACTCCTGGTTGAACGCTCCCCGCCCCTGAACAAGGAGCGAGCAAGGGTGGCGGTGCCGTCTCCGCGGTTCTGTTCGGCCTCAAGGCGACAGGCGATACAGCGGCATTGTGCCATAGCGTTTCGCCAGCGTCACCTGCCCGGCATATTCGAGGCGGAACGCGGATTCCTTCTCGAGCGCCAGCATCGCGGCAAAGGGTTGGGTGACATAGACTTGGCCGATCGGCGTCACCGGCTCGATCCGTGCTGCGCGGGTGACTTCGGTGCCGATATAGCCGGCAAGGCCGGTGATCGGATCGATCATCCGGTAAACCGGCCCATAGTGCAGTGCCACGCGCATCCCGCCCGCGTCTGCCGGCGCCTCGATCGCAGCCACGATGTCGATCGCGACGCGTGCCGCCACCTTCAGGTCGTCGATGACCGCAAAGACGGCGTCCCCCCAGCTGTTGCGGAATTCGACCGCGGAACCGGCCCCTGCGAGCACATTGGCCACGGCGCCCATGACATCGGCCCAGAAAGGCGGCAGGTCATGTTCGGCGATGCGGGAGAAGCCGGCATAGTCGGTGAAGAGAATGGCGCGCTGGCATCGCGTCGCTTGCGTCGTTGCTGCGATGCGGCGGCTCGCGCCGATGGGCGGCCTGGCAATGGCACCGGGTTCGATCACTTTCGCGGTGTGACCAAGCTCGCGCCAGTGCGCGATATAGGCACCGGTGCCACCGACCCCCCGCGCCGGCGCGCCGTCCCACACCGTTACCAGTTCGGCACTGGTATGAAGATGCGACGCGCGAAGGACCGCCATCCCCATCGCGAGATTGTTGCCGTGATGATATTGCTCCGGGTCCCCGATATAGGCAGCCTCGCTGGCGAAGGTGATGGTCCTGGCGGCGGCAAGCGCGGCCTCGAACCGGGGCAGCCAGCCTTCGCCCCCCGGCAGCACCGATTCTGCGATGAAGTCGGCGGTGGTGAAGGGCAGGACGACATGCAGATGGGCGCCACGTCGCAACACGGCTTCGGCAAACAGGATATCCGCTCCGCACGCCAGCGCTCCATAGGCAATTGCCGTCCCGGATGACGCCAGCTCGGCGTCGATCCGTGTCGCGATGGCCGCTTCGACGGCAGCATCCTCGACAAACAGATGGCCCGAATAGAACAGGATCGGCGGCGGCCGCAGCAACACGCACAGGCGCTCGGCAAGCTCGGTGGAGACATCGGCCTGGCGGCCGAGCAAAAGCAGTTGCCGCACGGTGGAGCCCCTTGGCCCGAGTGCGGCATCGGGCAGGGCACAGGCGCGCTCTGCCGCGGCAACTGCCTGTTCGGCATCGCCGAGCAGCAGCCAGGCCTCCGAAGCGCTCGCTGCAGCGAAATAGGAGGAGGGATCTGCCACCTCCGGGTCGGCGAGCACACGCCGGGCAAGTTCGGTCCCGCGGTCGATATCTCCCGCCAGGCAGGACAGGCTCGCGGCATTTATCAGGCTGTAATAGCCGCCAAACCTGGCATTCGCATCGAGATATGCCTGGCTCGCCGCCATCAGCAGGGCGTTGCGTGTCGATCCGCTGTCTGCAATCGCGCGATCCTTGAGGATGCGGGCAAGCAACGACAGAATGTCCTCGCTCGCCTCGGACGCAAGATCGTGCTGCAGGAACAGCGCATAGGCACGCTCGGTATCGCCCATGCGGGCCAATGTCAGGACAAGCAGATAGTGAAGTTCGCGGCTCTCGTGTCCGGACGCGATGCCGGCCACGGCAGCATCATATGCCCCCAGCAGATCGCCGGCCTTGATCGCATTCCGGGTCTGCTCAAGCGGCATGTCTCGATCTCCCGGCGCGTCATTCACCCATCAGCACATACCCCTGCGCTTACGGATATTGGGGAACGCGGCACCCGGCGAATGTGGTGCCGCGCACCACCGCATCGGTGTCCTGCCGGATTGTCAAGGTTCCGTCGCCGGCGCCCAGCGCAGTGATCGTCACATCCTGCCAGTCGCCTCCGGCCGTGCCGCACTCGATCTTCGAGGCGACCGTCCAGGCGAGCGGTTGCAGCTCCGCCAAGAGATGGGTGCGGCTAGCGCCGTCGAACGTCAGGGTGACCGACTGGCCACTGACCGCGCTCACCTTGCCCGGCACGAGATAGCCACCCAGCGGGGAGGGCGCCAGCATCCATGCGCCCACCTGCTGCGCAGCGGCCGGGGACAGCATCAGCGCCGAAGCGAGCATTGCAAGGGAGAGTTTCAGCATGGACCTTTCCTGCCATTGCAGCACTCCCACCGCAATGCACATCGGTGTCCTCGGCACCCCTTCAGCGCCCCGTCATCGTCCGGCAGGGGGCGCAAGCCGGAGCAGCTCGCCGTCCTCATGGTCGGTCACCATCCAGATCGCACCATCCGGCGCCACGCGGACGTCGCGGACCCGGCGCCCGACCTCGATCGTCTCGACCGATTGCACCGTCTGCCCCTTTGTCGAAATTCGCATCAGCGCCTGGTTCGCCAGCCCACCGACCAGCAAGCTTCCCCGCCAGCCGCGGATCGCATCGCCGGTGTAGAAGGCGGCACCAGAGGGCGCGACAGTCTGCTTGAAGACATGAACGGGCGACTGCATGCCTTCCTTGCTGAGGCCTTCCCCCACCGGCGCGCCCGAATAATCGGTTGCGGCCGTGATGAACGGCCAGCCCAGATTGACGCCGGGGCGAACGGGGTCGACGCGGTCACCACCCTTGGGGCCATGCTCGGCGGACCACAGCATCCCGGAGCCCGGCTCGATGGCAAGCGCCTGGCTGTTGCGACTGCCCATCGCATAAACATAAGGATCCGCCGGCTTGGGCTCGTCATCATCGTCCTTACCGATCGGCATGCGCGGATTGTCGCCCGGCACCTCGCCGTCGAGCGTCATCCGCAGGATGGAGCCCGCCTGGTCGGCAGCGTTCTGCGCGCGGGAAATGTTGCGACGCTCGCCGATGGACAGGAACAGGTGGCGATTGTCGGGCGCCAGCGCCATGCGCCCGCCAAAGTGCAGCCCGCTGGAATCCTGATCGTCTTCCTTCATCTCGAACACTTCACGCACATTCTCCAGCCGCGCCGTCTGCCCCTGCTCGGCGAGCCGACCACTGATGACGGCAACCGCCGCACCATGCTCGGTCGGCTTGGAAAGGCTCAGCAGGATCGTGCGATTTTACGCGAATTCGGGGTGCAGGCGCACATCGAACAGCCCTGCCTGGCTGCGGCCGGTCACGCCCTTGTAACGAAAGATCTTCGGCACGCCTTCAACAGGGGAAGACAGCGCGCCATCGCGTGACACGATCCTGAGGTTGCCGGAATTGCGCTCCGTCACCAGCACCCGGCCATCAGGCAGAAATGCCAGCGCCCAAGGATGGTCGAGCCCCCTGGCAATCGTCTCCAGTGCAAGTTCCCCAGCCTCGGAGGACACCGTGCGCGGCTGTGAAAAGGCTGCCGATGCGCAGGCTGCTGCAACGGTTATAGCGAACAGCGCGCGGCCGGCACATGCCTTGGTTGAAATAGGCACAGCATGTCTCCTGTCGATATGAAGTTTCCCGTAAACCGACGCAGCATCGAAATGGTTCCACGGCACAGTCGGCGCCAGTGGTGGGAGAACAAGCATTGATCGAGACTATATCTGTCCGCCACATGATATCGGCAGATGAGCAACGATGCTTGTAACGAGCCTTGCCCTGTCAGGCCGCAAAGATGGCGACTTCATCCCCGACCTGCATCTGTCCGAACAAAAGACGGGCAAATTCAAGCGGCACGCCGATGCAGCCATGGGTGGCGGAGCCCTCCTGCACGGCGCTCGCGTGGATCGCCACTCCATCGTTCGTCAGGCGCATCATGAAAGGCATTTCGGCGTCGTACAGTGACGACCGATGCTTCTGCGCCTTTGCAAGCACGGGGAAGACGCCGGACGGGGTCGGGTTGCTGTTGGCGCCGAACAGGATGACCGTGGTTCCGATCTCGTGGCCGGCCCGGAACACCGAAAGCGTCTGCCGCTTCAGATCGACACGCGCCCACACCGGCCCTTCCGCGACTCCCTCGTCGTTCCAGACATAGTCTCCGAACGCCAGCTGCCGCCGGGTGTTGATGATGCTTCGCACGACGCGAACTTGTCCGTCAGGAAGCACCAATGCGGGATTTCGGCCATTCTGATAGTCGATGCGGTCCCCCTCGATCGGGACCACAGGCACCGGAACGGGCATGACGACTTCGGCCTGTTTTTGCGCCGCCCATCCTCCCCCAATGAGGATGGCGCAGAGCACAGCAATGGCGAGGCGCACCGGCTATCGCGTCGCTGCGAAGGGCAATCTGGCGGGGACGCCGCCGGCGCGCTTGCGCGTCTCGCGCTGCGCATGCCGCTTCGCCCATCCAACCGAAAGAAAGCCGACGATCATCATCATCCACGTGCCCGGCTCCGGGACCGCCGAGCCCGGCAGCGTAGGCACCGGGAAGCTTGGGTCCGGCAGCGGAGGCGAACCGCCTCCACCGCCACCGCCACCGCCGCCTCCACCGCCACCGCCTCCGCCTCCGGGCAACGTGCCGGAAGCGCTGTCATCGCCCGACGGGCCCTGAGAGAAGGGAGGAATTGCCGGGCCAGCCGACGGCAGCACGGTGAAAAGGGGCATTTCGCTTGCAAGGGAGGCATCAGTCAATGCCAGCAAAGGCTCGCCACCATATTCAGAACCGAGCAGCGGCCCCAGAAGAAAGTCTTCTTCATCAGCAGGAACAGCGCTGGCCAAAGCCGGTCCAGCAAAGTCACCGGGCGAATGCATCACGACACCGAAGATAGGCTTTGTCTGCGCAAGTTCTCCAAAGCTACGTACGCCAGGAGAGCGACTTGCGAACACGGAGAGCGGATCGGCCGTGGCCGATCGCGTCGCAGCGTTGCCATTTGCGCCCTCTACACCGGCATATCCGGCAGGAAGCAGAACGAACAAAAGAGCAGCACAGGAACGACGCGGGACTTTGGAGTTCATGAGTCGAAACATGCCGACTTGCGCCAGTTTTGCTTGCAACATCATTATTGCGCCAGATCTCGCCACGCCAATTCCAACCCACATTGTCGCTATTCCTTTCTGAACGGACAGAAAGCATTTAGCGAATCGCAGTGCAATTGGTTACCACCAAGTTAAGATGATGTAAAACGATTAATTTGCCGGCCATCACGACATTTCATCTGGAGTCACGCAGGCAAGCGGATGGAGTCGTCATGCAATTCTGCACGAAATTATACTTAACGGCGTGGAGGAGAGCGTAATTTCACAAGCAGATTGAGTATGTTTACCTATTCGACCAAGTCTGCAGGTTGCCGATCCCCAACGCCGCCGGCTGGCCCTCGAAATCCGTGTGATCCCTTCATGAGTGGTGCAGCGGGCATGTTCATCCGAAGTCGGTCAGCAGTTTTCCAACGCCCCTGAAAGGCCGCGGAGGAGATCATTCACTTCTGACGCGCCCGCGAGGTCATCATTCCCTTGCGGTCGCCACCCCAGCCATGCACGACCGTCCGCAGCGAGGCCTCGGCGCACGTCACAGGCCCGCATGACTCTGCAGACCGACCCCGAGCCGAGTATCATGCCAATGTCGAAGATCGTGAATGGCGCCAGCTTGCAGCCGCTTTCCGGGGCACCACCAAAGCACATCGTCTTCCTGCTGCACGGCTATGGATCAAGTGGAGCCGACCTGATCGCAATGGCGCCGCACTGGCGTCAAAGCCTGCCCGACGCGCTGTTCCTCGCCCCGAACGCGCCGCAGCGCACAGGGGCCGGCTACCAATGGTGGCCGCTCCAGAATTTCACGCCGCAAGCCCTTGCGGCCGGTGCTGCTCTCGCAGCCCCCGCGATCGACGCCTTCATCGATCGAAAGCTCGACCAATATCGGCTGTCGGACGCCGAAATGGCGATCGTCGGCTTCAGCCAGGGCACGATGATGGCGTTCCAGGTCGGGCTGAGGCGACCGGCCGCGCCGGCCGCCATCGTCGGCTATTCGGGATTGTTTGTCGGCGCCGCCAATCTGGCGCACCTCGATCCACCGAAGCCGCCGGTCCTGCTGGTCCACGGCTCTGCTGATCCCATCATTCCTGTCGCCGCCTTGCATGCCGCCAAAGCCGAGCTCGGCAAGCTGGGCATCGAAGCGGCAACGCATGTGAGCGCAGGGCTGGGGCACAGCGTCGATCTCGTCGGCCTGAGGCTCGGTGTCGAATTCATCGCCAGGGGCTTCGGCGCCGAGCCACGCCAGTCGACGCCCTGAACTTGATAAGGACTTGTCCCGAACAATCGGGTCTTTTGTGTCATGAGCCTTTGCGTTAAGTATAGATCGGAAGAAATAGAGCCAGACCGTTGAAGCCAGAGTGGGGGCCGGCATGGATTTCGAATATCGGACGCTTGTCATGGCGGTGCTGCTGGTCGGGGGCGCGCTGTTTCTCGCTTCCTGCACCGCAATCGGCACCGGCCGCGCCACGCTGATCAGGGCGGACCGGCCCGTCGACCAGAGTGGCCAGACGATCTACACAGGCCGCGAGTTCGACCATCTGCTGGTCCAGCCGGCTCCGAAATTTTCGGGAAAGCTGACGGGAAAGATCTCGGAGCAAGCCTGGGGTGAATATCGTCGCTCCATCTACGGCAACGAAACCGGGACTGCGGCCAACATCGCGGTGAGCGCGCGCGACCAGTCGGTC
Source organism: Polymorphobacter multimanifer (assembly GCF_014205635.1). Taxonomy (GTDB): domain Bacteria; phylum Pseudomonadota; class Alphaproteobacteria; order Sphingomonadales; family Sphingomonadaceae; genus Sandarakinorhabdus; species Sandarakinorhabdus multimanifer. The sequence continues at coordinate 40,487 of NZ_JACIIV010000024.1, read as the reverse complement.
ACCCCGGCGATCGTGCCGCTGGACGCGATCCGCAGCAACACCGGAGACATCGCCAAGGTGCTGCTCGACCCGAAGCTCTCCGCGCAGCAGAAAGACAAGCTCATCATCCAGCTGCGCGACAGCCTGTTGTCTGCGCCCGAAAGTCCTTCGCGGCTTGTGCAGCATGGACAAACGCCCACCGGATCGATCGTCTACCATTATTTTCCGCAGCTGACGCTTGACCTTACCGGCACCCTCCAGTCCGCCGACGCGCTGGACCGTTTCGACTTCATCGCTGCGGCCATCCGCATCCCCGGCAATTCGAAGGCGCGGTTCATCAACTTCGCGCCAAAGGCGGCCGACCTGTTCGACTTCACGCTCGGCCAGCTCAAGCAGAGCGCAAGTGCGACAGCGAAGGCAGACGCCGGGCGAACGGGATCGGACGTCGAGAAGGCAGGCTCCACGCCGGCCGTCGGATCGACGGCGGCGCAGGAGAGCACCCGCGGCGCCAGTTTTGGCGCAGGCCTCAACTTCGCCCTGTCGGACGAACTCACCAGGGACCTCCGGTCTTCGCTCGAGGCGCGTTCCGCCGGAATTCTCGACAATGGCAAGCTCTTCCTCGTCGAACTGCGGAGCAACGACCAACGCCGCATCGCCGGCACCTACAATTTCGACGTCATGCTCGAGGTGCCGAGCGACATCGAGAAGAGCACCGCCGAATCGCCGGTCGCCTACACGCTCAGCAATCCCCAGGAGACGGAGGTGATGGCGGAGGTCCGCGTCGTCGGCATCATCCGTCACGTCGCGCGTTCCGGCCAGACAGGGATCTTCAAGAAGGCGCCCGAGCCGCTCAACGACGATGTCTTCCGCGAGGTGGTCGTTCGCGACATGCTTGTGCCGCTCTGGTCCTTCAACAACATTCCGCTCGCGCAGATTGCGGAGAACTTCAACCTCACGGTTCTTGCAAATGAAGACGACGCAAGCTTCTCGGTGCTCGACGAAGCGAGCAAGGTCATCGGCTATGGGACCGGCCGCTTCAACAGGTTGTCGATCCCCGCAGGAACAAAGGCCAGGATTGCGTTCAATCCGATCAACAGGGTGACGACCAACCAGGCCTTCATCCTCGAGGCCCCCGCACAATCGGTCGAAGCAGGCGCCACACCCGTCGTGGCGGTGGGTGCCTACACAACACGCAAGCCGGAGTAAGCTGATGACGAAGAAGGCAGACGATAGCGGCAAGACTGCAGTCCTGACACTGGTGCGGCAGCTTCTGAAGCAGGACCAGCCGTTCACCATCGGGGTATCGGATGTGCCGCGCGGCCTGAAGGCCCTCGGCGCCGCGCAATCGGCTGCCGACGCTGCTTCAGACGCGGCGGAAAGCGACTGCAAGCAATGGGCCTATGTTCCGGGCGTGGGATTGATCTGCATCGAGCGCTGATGGCAGCCGCTGCGCCCTGATCGTGCGCGGAACAAACAATGCATCGTCGTCGTCGTCCGGGACGGCGGCCGTTTGCCATCGAGGTCCAGACGCAGGCCACGACCACAATTTTTCATGCCGTGTCTATCAACCCGCACGGGATCGTGTGACACAATCGATGAACGATGAAATCACGTGCTGCAGCGTTCCTCGAGCATTTCCGCAGCGCCCGTCGCAATGACGCCATCCTCGACCTGCTGGTCGATGATTATGACGGGCTTTACGCCGCCATCCAGGCCGCCCCCGAAGACCTTCTGGCCGCTGCAGACGATGCGATTGTCGCGCGGGGGCCGCCGGCCAACCTGCATGCCGACAGCTTTGCCTCCGCCGCGTGCGATGGCGCCGGCAATGTGATCGTCGCCGACGCGCGCTTCCACGCTTGGCTCGGCGGACCCGATCCCCTCGCTGCGGTGGTCGGCAGCATCGGACAGGATCGGATCAGCGCATCCTCGATCGCCTGTGATCATAACGGCCGGCCCGTTGCCCTCGCGGCCGCAAGGCTCGCCGCCGCGCAGCACTGGCCCCTGGCCGAAAATGTGCGCGCGGCGCTGTGCGCCGGCACTGCCGGCTTTGCCGTAATCGCATTCCGCCCCGCCGATGATGTCTGGGCTAAGGCCGCACAAGCCTTCGGCCTGTCCCGACAGGAATCCCGGCTTACTGCCGCTCTGGCTCGCTGTGGCGATCTCAAGGAAGCATCCGCCGCCACTGGCGTTGCCTATGGCACCGCGCGCAAACTGGTCGCCAGCGCCATGCGCAAGGTCGGTGCCGAACGGCAGACCGATCTCGTCCGTCGCATCCTCGGCGTCGCTGCCGGTGATCTGCGGGCACCCCAGGACAGCACACGGCTGTTCGCCGATCTGTTCGGGCTGTCGATGCGCCAGGCCGCACTTGCCCAGGCCGTGGCCAGCGGCGCGACGCGCGATGCAGCCGCCATGGCGGTCGGCACGTCGAGCGAAAGCGCCAAGGCCGATCTGCGGATCGTCTTCCAGTCATGCGGCGTCGCAAGTGCCGTGGACCTGGCGCGGATCGCAGCCGAAATCGATGCGCTTGCCGGCCTCGCTGCCGCATGCAGCGTCGAGTTCGAGCCGCGCGGCGAGGCAGCCCGTGCCGAACCGCTGCGCCTGATCGCCCGCCGCCGCGGCATCGGCAGCATCGCCGTCACCGATTGCGGCCCCGCAAAGGCACAACCGCTCCTGATGATGCACCCCGCCGTCGGCGGCCGCCACCAGTCGCGTCATCTCGTGGCCGCACTGCAAGCCGCTGGCTGGCGCCCGATCAGCTTCGATCGTCCCGGTTTCGGCCTGACAACCATGGTGAACGGCGCATGCCCGTTCGCCGAAGCTGCGCTGGACGCCATCGATATCGTCGATGCGCTCGGCATCGATCGCATCACCCTGTTCGGGCGCACAGCCAGTGCAGCAACACTTGCGGTCGCCGCCGCCATGCCTGCCCGGATCGCTGGCGGCATTCTGGTCGCGCCTGATCCGCCGGCACATCTCGATCGCCGTCACGTCGGCATGATGGGGCGCGGCAAGGCGTTGTTCCTCGGCAATCGCACCCTCGCCACAGCCTTCGCCAACATCCTTTCCCGGCGCACCAGCTCGGCGCAGATCGCTCGCATGCAGCGCCAGAGCGTTGCCGGCAGCGCAGTCGACGAAGCCGTGCTCGATGATCCCGAGAAGCTCGCCGATATCATTCGTGCGTCGCGACAAGCAGCACTCGGCATGTGGGGCTTCCTCGCTGAGATGCAGGCGCAGGGCGGAGGCCATGTGCTGCCGGTCATCGATGGCCGCCGATGGATCGTGATGGCCGGCGCCGGCGATCCGCTCTATGATTTCGAAGACAGTGCGAACTCCTGGCGCAGCACCGTTCCGGGCGCGCAGATCGAAATCGTCGCCGACGGCGGTCGATGGCTGCACCTGAGCCATGTCGACCGCGTCGTCTCGGCGCTCGATCGGATTGCGTCTGCATGACGCGTCCGGATGCGGCGGACCAGGGGCGTCTTCCCGGGCAATGAACCAGGTGTCGGCGGCAAGATGTCGACGGGCGCGGAGCTGCTTCTGCCGAAATCAAATGCTCATACGCCGGAACGGTTGAAGTATCGCACCGTTGGACCTGCATGGCCGCGCCCTCGAACCCCGCAGCAACCGACGAAGTCGTCATCCCGATCATCGAGGAGCGACTCCGGGTGGGCCGGCGGGAGGTGGAGACCGGTCGTGTCCGCGTCGATATCAAAAACGATCATCACGATGTTCTTGTCGACGAGGCCCTGCTGCGCGGCTCCGTCACCGTCGAGCGCGTTGCCATCGACCGCCACGTCGACAGCGTCCCGGACATCCAGGACGACGGCACCACCATCATCATCCCCGTCGTCGAGGAAGTTCTCGTAGTCGAAAAACGCCTGATCCTGCGCGAGGAAATCCACATTCACCGCAGCGCTCGCGTCGATCAGCACCAGGAAACCGTCAGGCTCACGCACCAGCGTGCCATCGTCACGCGCGTCGAACCCGACACTACCCCTTCCCCAACCCCGGAAAAGGAAGTCTAGTCATGCGTACACTCACCGCCATGTTCGACAGTCGCGCCGACGCCGAGCGCGCTCGCGATCGTCTTTCGGACGTCGGAATCAGCAACGACAATGTCACCATCCTCGATCAGGGCAGTCTCGGCACCGCCGGCACCTCGGCCACACATCAGGACCGCAGCCTGTGGGAGGATATCAAGGCGCTCTTCACCGGCGACGAGCATCATTATGAGGAGGGTCTGCGCCGCGGCGCCTATCTGCTCACCGCCCGCGTCGAAGACACCGACGTCGATCGCGCCATCGATATCCTCGATGATGACGGCGCCGTCGATCTCGACGAGCGCACCGCAAGCTGGCGCGACGATGGATGGACCGATGACCGTCGGGACACGGACGCACTTGCCCATGGCGGCACCGCCTCCGCCCTGGCCGCCGGCGGCCTGGCCGGTCGGGAAAGCCGCGCCGACCTCGGTGAACCCGACGAGACCCGCATCCCCATCGTCGAGGAGCATCTGCGGGTCGGCAAGCGCGAGATCGCCCGCGGCGGTGTCCGCGTCAGGTCTTATATCGTCGAAGAGCCGGTGCACGAGTCGGTCCGGTTGCGTGAGGAAAATGTGACCATCGATCGCCGCCCGGTGTCGGGTGACCATGTCGCGGACGCTGGCGATCTGCTCCGCGAACGCACCATCGAGGTCATCGAGACATCCGAAGAAGCCGTCATCGACAAGCACGCCGAGGTTCGCGAGGAAGTCGTCATCGGCAAGACTGTCGGTGAAAGAGTCCAGCAGGTCGACAATACCGTCCGCCACACCGAGGTCGAAGTCGAACGCCTGCACGGCGAGGAGGAGACCGGTCACGGCGTCGATTCCGCTGGGCATTCGCTTCACCGGGACGACATCAACCGTCGATAGCGGAGCAGGGGGGCAGGCTGCCACATCGCGGCCTGCACCCTTCCGCTTCCCTGCCTGGCATCCGCGCCAATGCCGTGCATGATTTGCCCGGGTGGCGTAAGACAGCGGCAATGTGCAATCTCTACGCCTTGACCAGCGGACAACAGGCAATCCGCGCGCTCGCCGATGCCATGCGCGACACCAGCGGCAACCTGCCCATGCTGCCGGCGATCTTCCCGGACAATGCCGCTCCCATCGTCCGCACCGGCACCGATGGTGTCCGCGAACTCGCCATGGCGCGCTGGGGCATGCCCAGCCCGACATTCGCCCTTCAGGGCAAGAAGGTCGACAGGGGCATCACCAACGTCCGCAACACCGCGAGCCCGCACTGGCGGCGGTGGCTGGCGCAGCCGTCGCGGTGCCTCGTCCCGTTCACATCCTTCAGCGAGTCGGGGCGCAATGCCGATGGAAAGCCGGAGCCGGTGTGGTTCGCGCGTGATCATGTCCGGCCGCTGGCCTTTTTCGCCGGCATCTGGACCGGCTGGACCTCGACTCGCAAGCTTGCCGAAGGCGAGATCAGCTGCGACCTGTTCGCCTTTCTGACGACCGACCCAAGTGCCGAGGTCGGCAGCGTCCACCCCAAGGCGATGCCGGTCATCCTCTCGAGCAAGGAGGAGCTCGAAACGTGGCTGACCGCACCCTGGGCGGAAGCAAGCCGGCTGCAGAAGCCGCTCCCCGACGGCGCACTGACAATCGTCGCCCGCGGCGCGCTGCTGGATGGTGCCGCCAATGATGAGGTTCAGCCAGCGGGTTGAACTGCACCACCGCTGCGCCGCTCCGGCCGCCCTGTCTGCCGCATCCCCCGACGTGTTCGCCACCCATGGAACCGATCGCCACCTCCCGCGTTCGGACACAATTGGTCCGGCGAGGGGGGATAAGATCTCTTTTTCATCTGCCACCTTGCCACAGGCGCGGCTGCGTGGCCGCGATGCGGTCGCGATCGCCGTCGGCATCGTCGTGGGCGCCGGCATCTTTCGCACGCCCTCGCTCATTGCCGGCATGGCCGCCAGCGAGACGATGATGCTGCTCGCCTGGGTTGCAGGCGGCGTCATCTCGGTCGTGGGCGCGCTCTGCTATGCCGAACTCGCCTCTGCCTATCCTGGAGCAGGCGGCGATTACGGCTTCCTCACCAGGGCCTATGGCGTCCGCACGGGGTTTTTATACGCCTGGGCCAGGCTGTCGGTCATCCAGACCGGATCGGCCGTGCTGCTCGCCTATGTGTTCGGCGACTATGCCAGCGAAATCTACAGCTTCGGTCCGCTGTCCTCGACGATCTGGGCAGCGATCGTCATCGTCGGGCTGACTGCGATCAACTGGCTGGGTGTGCGGGCCGGCACCAGGGTCCAGCTGGTCCTCACCATCGTCGAGGTCGCCGCCGTGCTGATGGTCATCGCGGCCGGGCTGGTGCTGGCCCCCGAGCCGAGCGCCGAAGCGGCGCTGCCGGTCGTCGCGACCAGTGACTTCGGAACGATCATGGTGCTCGTGCTGCTCACCTATGGCGGCTGGAACGAGATCGTCTATGTGACAGGCGAACTCCCAGATGCACCGCGCCGCATCGCCCCGCTGCTGATGCTCAGCCTCGGGGTGGTCACGCTGCTCTACATGCTGGCCAATCTCGCCTATCTCCGCGGGCTGGGGCTCGGTGGCATGGCAGGAACCGATGCCGTCGCTGCGACATTGATGGGCCGGGTGTTCGGGGCACCGGGCACAGTCATGATCAGCGTAGCGATCGCCGTTGCGGCCCTCACCTCCGCCAATGCGACGATCTTCACCGGTGGGCGGAGCAACTGGGCGATGGGACGCGACACACCGGCGCTGCGCTGGCTCGGGCAATGGGATGGCCAGCGCGGCACGCCCGGCAATGCCCTGCTGCTGCAGGGCGCAGTGGCGCTGGCACTGACCATCGCCGGCGGCTTCGCGCGCGACGGTTTCCAGCTGGCCGTCGACTATACGGCGCCGGTGTTCTGGCTGTTCTTCCTGGCTGTCGGTGTCGCCCTGTTCGTGCTGCGAATTCGTGAGCCCGAAGTTCCCCGGCCCTTCCGGGTCCCCCTCTATCCGCTGCTGCCGGCGCTGTTCTGCGCCACCAACGCGTGGCTGCTCTGGTCCAGCCTCCAATACACCAAAGCCGGCGCGCTGGTCGGTGTCGGGGTGCTGGCGATCGGGGCGATGCTCTTGCTGTTTGTACGTCCAACCCAACTGAAGGAGACTGTCGGATGAAGACGATGATCATAGCGCTGCTGCTGGCTGCCGTTCCCGCTGCAACATTCGCGCAAACCCCAACCGCCCAGTCTTCACGCAAGCTGCGCGAGCCCGACGTGGTGTTCGTGCCCACCCCGCAAGCGGCCGTGGACGGAATGCTGGCGATGGCCAAGGTCGGCAAGAACGACGTGCTCTTCGATCTCGGCTCGGGCGATGGCCGCATCCCGATCACGGCGGCGAAAAAGTTCGGAACACGCTCCGTCGGCATCGACATCAACCCCGAGCGCATCGCCGAAGCCAATGCCAAGGCCAAGGAAGCCGGCGTGACCAACCTCGTCGAGTTTCGCAACGAGGATCTGTTCGAAGTCGATTTCAGCAGCGCAACCGTCGTCACCCTGTACCTGCTGCCGCAATTGAACCTGAAGCTGCGTCCCAAATTGCTCTCGAGCCTCAAGCCGGGGACGAGAATCGTGAGCCATGCCTTCGACATGAGCGACTGGAAGCCCGAGCGCGAAGAAACGTTCGAAGGCCGGACCGTCTATCTCTGGACGGTCCCGAAGCGCTAATCGGCCGTCCAACCCCCATCGACGATCAAGCTCGTGCCGGTCACCAGTGCGGAAGCCTCCGACGCCAGGAACACCGCCGCACCCATCACGTCCTCGACCTGCCCCAGCCGGCCGAGCTTGATCTTCTCGATCACACGCGCCTTGAAGGCAGCGTCCTCGAAATACGGCCTGGTGAGCGGCGTCTCGATGAAGGTCGGCGCGATGGTGTTGGATCGGATGCCGGCTTCGGCCAGGTCGAGCGCGAAGGCCTTGCTCATCCCCTCCAGCGCCCATTTGGAGGCGCAGTAGAGCGAGCGGTCGGGCCCGCCCACATGCCCCATCTGGCTGCCGATATGGATGAGGCTGCCGGGCTTGCCCTCCGCCAGCAGCCGCCGCACCGCCGCCTGCGCCACGAAGAACGCCGCCTTGACGTTCAGGTCCATCACCGCGTCATAATCGCTCTCGCCCACCGCCATCATCGGCATCGGCCGGTTGGTGCCGGCGTTGTTGATGAGGATGTCGAACGCCGGCCGTTCCTCGAAGAAGCGCTGGACGGCGCTGAACCTGGAAACATCGAGCATCTCCGCCGTCGCCGCCTCGCCGCGGGCGCCGATGGCTTCTGCTGCTGCGGCAATCCCGTCCCAGCTCCGCGCCACCAAGGTCACATGCGCACCCTGGCCGGCAAGTGCTGCTGCCAGTGCCAATCCGATACCCCGCCCCGCCCCGGTCACCAGCGCACGCTTGCCATCGAGGCGAAAGCTCGGGGTCGCGGGCAGGATCATGCGGCTTCGGCTTTTCCGCCACAGGGCATCTGGCGGCCGCCATGGCGGCGCACGTGGATGTTGGCCTGTTCGCCATGCCCGGCAAAGCCCTTGAGCGCGCACAACCGGCTGCAACATTCGCCGATCATCGCGCTCGCTTCGGCGGTGAGCACGCGCCGACACGTGCAGGTCCTGATGAACTTGCCCACCCAAAGCCCGCCGGTGCAGCGCGCCGCCTTGCGCATGGGGAGGGTGTGGTTGGTGCCGATCACCGTGTCACCATAGGACACGTTGGCGCCGGCGCCGAGGAAAAGCGCGCCATCCTTGGTCATGTTGCCAGGAAATGATCGGGGTCGCGGGTCATTGCTTGCACAGGATACGGTGCAACGTCCCGCGCGCAGCCCCGTGCCGGGCGGAGGGTCGCCCGGCACGGGTCGGGTCCCGGCGCTGCAGTACACGCCGATCCCGGCAGCGAAGCGCCGGCATGCCAGGGCTTGCACCCATGGCCTGCCGGCTTCGAACAGGCACCGCCGCCGCCACCTTTGCCTGTCCGACTCCCCATGTCGTGCAGCCCTTGGATGCCAATCGGGGTCACATCCGGCACGCCCTCTTGCGAGCGTCCCAGGCCAGGCATGACCCCGTTTGGCATGCTCAAAACGGGAACGGTTGTTTCGAAAAGCTAAACTTCCCTTGCAGGCGCGCCGCTGCCACGGCACGTCCTCCCTGTAGACATTTCAGGGGGTTTGCTTTGCGTTACGCTCGTGCCGACAGGCTCATCCAGCTCGCGCTCGAAATGCAGGCTGCCCGCGGCGGCCTGACCCTCACCGATATCGAGCAGCGCTTCGACGTGAGCCGCCGCACCGCCATCCGCATGCGCGATGCCGTCATCGCCGCGTTTCCCCAGGCCGATGAGGTGCCGTCCAACGATCGCGCCAAACGCTGGCGGCTCTCGGGTGGTGCCGTCCGCCCGCTGCTCGGCATCACCGCCGACGATCTCGCTTCGCTCGAAAATGCCGCTGCGCTGCTGATCCGCGAGAACCTCGTCGATCAGGCCGATGAGCTGCGCGGTGTCGCCTCCAAGATCCGCGCCTCGCTCGCCGCCGAGCTGATGCGCCGGATCGACCCCGATTTCGGCGCGCTGGCAGAAGCCGAGGGTCTGGCAATGCGGCCGGGGCCGCGCCCCGCCATCCCTGCCTCGCTGTTCGCCACACTGCGCACCGCGATCAAGTCGTGCCGCAAGGTAACCTTCCAATATGCCGGGCGCATCAGCGGCACGCAGGCGCCCCGCACTGTGCGCCCGCTCGGCTTTCTCTATGGCCACCGCCACTATCTGGTCGCGCAGAACGACGATGCTGCTGCCGCTCGCGCCCCGGTGCGCTTCTTCAGCATGCCCCAGATCACCAAGCTCCGCCTGCTGCCGGACAATTTCGATCGCGATCCCGACTTCAACCTGCGCGCGTTCGTGGCACCGTCCTTCGGGGTCTATGAGGAAGCGCCCGTCGATGTCGTGTGGCGGTTCAGCGCCGAGGCCGCGCCCATCGCCCGCCAGTTCCAGTTCCATCCCAGCCAGACGGCCGAGGCGGGCGACGATGGCACATTGTTCGTGCGCTTCCACGCCGGCGGGCTGCTCGAAATGGCGTGGCACCTGATGACCTGGGGCCGCCATGTCGAAGTGCTCGCCCCGCAGGCGCTGCGCGACCTGCTTCCCGAAACCATGCCAAACTGGCCGGCACTGCCCTGAAACATTCTTGAATCGTCCCTGACCCGCATTGGCACGGTCGACACGTATCGATGCGGCGACCAACAGGGAGATCCGGCCATTGTCTGCCACCAACCCCATCATCGGGCTGTCTTTCACCGAAACGCGAAAGGTCTTCCAGGCCCTCGCCTTCGCCGCCCGCAAGCACAGCGACCAGCGGTGCAGGGATGTCGAAGCGTCCCCCTGCATCGACCACCCGATCGCACTTGCCGATCTGCTGGTCAATGAAGGCTGCGTCACCGATCATGTCGTGCTGTGCGCCGCCCTGCTCCACGACACGATCGAGGATACCGAGACGTCCCACGACGAGCTTGTTGCCACCTTCGGCCGCGAGATTGCCGACGTCGTCCGCGAGGTGACCGACGACACGACGCTGGGCAAGGCCGAGCGCAGGTCACGCGAGATCGAGCATGCGCCCTATCTTTCGGCGCGCGCCCGGCTGGTCAAGATTGTCGACAAGACCTGCACCCTGCGCGATCTCGCCAGCAAGCCGCCGCCCGACTGGACCGCCGAGCGCCGCCAGGCATATTGCACCTGGGCCGCGCGTGTCGTCGCCCGGCTTGGCTGTGACAACCAGGCGCTGCTGGCAGCCTTCGAAGCCGCGCTTGTCGCCGGGAGCGTGGCACCCGCGCCGCCGCCGCTGCTGGCCAACGACCGCCGCTGACCAATCACGCCGTCCCGGCCGGCGTCAGGCGAGCGCCAGGATCGCGCTCGCCACCGCCGCAGGGCGCACATGGTGGATCATGTGCCCCACGCCCGGCATCGCCTCACCTGCTGCCGTCGGCAGCTCTGCCACCAGCCGTTCGGATTGCTCGGCCTGGCCCACGAGCTTGTCGCCATCGCCCCACAGCACCACGATCGGCATCTGCAACTTGTTGTAGCGCGCGCTCAGCCGCGCCACATTGGCGGGCATCTGCGCGCCATCCTCCCCCGAAGCGCGGATCTGCTGCGGCCGCAACATCAGCCCGAACGGCATGTTGTCGTTGAACGCCGGCGGCACTTCGGCGGGGGCAAAAATCATCTTGTTGCCGAGCGGCCCCACGATCCGTGTCTGCAGCGGCCCCCAGGCATTGTTGAACACCGTGGCAATCCCGGGCAGCTCGGCCACCGCAACAGCGCGCGAATCAGGCCGCGACGTCGGATAATAATAGCCCGCCAGCAACGCCAGCGCCTTGACCTCGCCCGGATGCGCCAGCGCCCAGGCCATCGCCACCAGCGTGCCCCAGCTGTGCCCGACGACCACCGGGCGCACGACGCCGATCTGCCGGGCTGCCGACGCCAGCAGCTCGGCCTGCGCTTCGGCGGTCCACTCCCGGTCGGTTGGCCGTTCGGTATAGCCATAGCCCGGCCGATCGAACGAGATCACCCGGTGCGTCGCCGCCAGCCGCGACACCAGCCCGGCCACCTCGAAATCCTGCACCAGCGAGGCATTGCCATGGATCAGCACGATCGCATCGCCAGGACCGCCAGTATCGGTGTAATGCACCTTGACGCCATCGACATCGATCAGCGTGCCGGCCGGCGGAAACTTCTTCTCGGCCGCGCGCGCCGACACATGGTTGAACACCGCCGCACCGGCAAGCGCCACCGCGCCGCCGGCAAGCCATGCGGCGCCCTTCGAAATCCTGTTTGTCATGTCGCTAACCTCGGAAAAACGCCTTGGGCAATGCCGGGCAACCGGCAGCCACCCCGATGGTTCCGGGGGCGCGATCCCTGTAGCGACGCCTATTTGTCCTGTGCCGCCCACCAGGCGGTGGCGCGCTCGCGCGTGCCGGGCAGCCCGGCAATCCATTTGGCTTCGGCGTCGGGGCTGCAATTCAGCACCAGCACGCCATCCTCGATGCGGAACACCTTGGGGTTGCCGCCGGCCTTGCGCCCTTCCGATGCCGCCCATCCACAATGGCCGCCGAACGCCGGCAGATAGCGCGCCGGGTCACCCAGAAAGGCATCGCGGTTCGCCATCGTCGCGAACAGATAGCGCGCACCACCGAAGTCGGCGCTGATCGCCGGGTCGCCCGGTATCGCCGAGCCGCTGAAATAGGCCACCGGGTCATGCCCGCCCACCGCCGCCTCGGTCCCCGAAGCGCCCTGCCAGACAGGGGCAGACCGCGGCGCATCGATGGCGAGCGCCGGCAGCGGTGCCACCAGCATCATCAGGACCCCAAGCACCGACAAGCGCTTCATCATGGCTTGATTTCCCATATCCGGGCCTCTCCATTCTGCGCGTGGTAGCGGAGGAGGGATTTGAACCCCCGACCCCAGGATTATGATTCCCGTGCTCTAACCAACTGAGCTACTCCGCCATACCAGAATGGCGCACCCGCGCGGGGAAGCGGCGCTATAGGATGCGGCTGCGGCGCGGTCAACCGTCACGCCATTTTGGCCAGCTTGCCAAGCCTTGCGTGCCCGCCTAGCCATGGCGCGGAGATCATTCGGGGATACCATCATGTCGATTCCAGCCCAGTTCGCCCACCGCCTCAAGCTGCCGGTCATCGGCTCGCCGCTGTTCATCATCTCGGTCCCCGAGCTCGTCATCGCCCAGTGCAAGGCCGGCATCATCGGCAGCTTCCCCAGCCTCAACGCCCGCCCGCTCGCCCAGTTCGAGGAGTGGCTGCAGCGCCTCTCCACCGAGCTCGGCCCCGATGATGCCCCTTATGCCGTCAACCTCATCGTCCACCGCTCCAACGACCGGCTGATGGCCGATCTCGAGCTGTGCGTGAAGTACAAGGTGCCGATGATCATCACCTCGCTCGGCGCCCGCGAAGATGTCAACGAGGCCATCCACAGCTATGGCGGCGTGGTGATGCACGACATCATCAACGACAAATTCGCCCGCAAGGCCATCGAGAAGGGCGCCGATGGCCTCATCGCCGTGGCCGCCGGGGCAGGGGGCCACGCCGGCACCATTTCGCCCTTCGCGCTGATCCAGGAAATCCGCCAATGGTTCGATGGCCCTCTGGCGCTCTCGGGCTCGATCGCCACCGGCGATGCCGTCCTCGCAGCGCAAGCGATGGGAGCCGATTTCGGCTATATCGGCTCGGCCTTCATCGCCACGGCCGAGGCCCGCGCCGTCGAAGGCTACAAGCAGATGATCGTCGACTCCAAGGCCGATGACATCGTCTATTCCAACCTCTTCACCGGCGTGCACGGCAACTACCTCAAGCCCTCGATCGCGGCGGCCGGCATGGACCCCAATGCGCTGCCGCAAGGCGACATCAGCACCATGAACTTCGGCAGCGGCAGCAGCTCAGATGCCAAGGCCTGGAAAGATATCTGGGGCTGCGGCCAGGGCATCGGCGCCGTCAAGGAAATCCTCCCCGCCGCCGCCCTCATCGCGCGCCTCATCCGCGAGTACGAAGCCGCCCGCGCGCGGATCGGGACGCCGGTGGCTGCTGCAATGGCGGCGGAGTGAGCCTCCGGCGTAGGGTTTCCATCGAAGCAAGCTTCGATGGGGCCCGGCTGGGGCCGCAGGCCCCAGGCCCCATTTTGAGGTCCATGCAGAAGCAACAACCGTCATCACATTGAGAAAGCTGATTGATGGGGTCTGGGGCCTGCGGCCCCAGCCGCCGGAGGCCCTTCCTCAAAGCCTAGCCGCCGATCCGCTCCGAGCGGGTCTTCGGCTTCAGCCGGCCCTCGCCCCCGCTCTCGGTCGGCAGGAACGACCCCGGGCCGACACCGAGCCAGATCAGAATTGGCGCCGCGATGAAGATCGAGGAATAGGTGCCCACACCGATGCCCAGCAGCATCGCCACCGAGAAGCCGAACAGCACCGACCCGCCGAAGGCCACCAGCGTCGCCAAGGCGATGATCATCGTCAGCGAGGTGACGATGGTGCGTGGCAGCGTCTCGTTGAGCGACAGGTCGAGCAGTTCGGCCATCCCCATCTTCCGATACTTTCGCAAATTCTCGCGCACCCGGTCATAGACGACGATGGTATCGTTGAGCGAATAGCCGACAATTGTCAGCACCGCCGCCACGATGTTGAGATCGAACTCATACTGGGTGACAGCAAAGAAGCCGAGGGTGAGGGCGACGTCGTGGAGCAGCGCGAACAGCGCCCCCACCCCGAACTGCCACTCGAACCGGAACCAGATATAGACCGAAATCCCGATCATCGCGAACAGGATCGCAAGCGCGCCGGCCGTCACCAGTTCGCCCGAAACCTTGCCCGACACGGTTTCGGTGCGGCGGAAGCTGGCATCGGGGTTGCCGGCGCGAACGGCGTCCTGCACTCGCGTCACCACGCGCTGCACCGCGGCCTCGTCGCCCGGCGGCAGCGGCAGCCGGATCGACACGGTGTTGGCATCGCCGAAGGTCTGGATCGAGGCCGAGCCCGCCCCGGCCGAATTGACCGTCCGCCGCAGCTCCTCGATCCGCGCTTCCTGCTCGAAGCGGACCTCCATCATCAGTCCGCCCGAAAAATCGACGCCGAAGTTGAGGCCGCGGATCGCCACCAGTGCGAACGACGCGATGATCATCAGCACCGAAATGCCCACCGCGACGTTCCGCCAGCGCAGGAAGCCGATGTTGGTGTTGTCGGGAACGAGTTTCAGCAGGCGCATGACAAGATCCTCACAGCACCAGCGACTTCGGCCGGCTGCGCAGCCAGCCCGCGACCATCAACCGGGTGATCGTCACCGCGGTGAACACCGAGGTGATGATTCCGATCGTCAGCACCACGGCAAAGCCCTTCACCGGCCCCGATCCGAAGGCGAACATGATCGCAGCGGCAATCACATTGGTCACATTGGCATCGAAGATTGTGCGCGAAGCCTCGCGGTACCCCGTCTCGACCGCCCCCACCACAGCGCGCCCACGCCGCAGTTCCTCGCGGATGCGCTCGTTGATGAGCACATTGGCATCCACCGCCGCCCCCACCGTCAACACGAAGCCGGCAATGCCGGGCAAGGTAAGCGTGGCGCCGAGGCCCGACATGATCGCCATCACCAGCACGCCATTGGCAATCAGCGCCACCACCGAATAGACGCCGAAGCGGCCATAGGTGATGATCATGAACACCGCCACGAAGATGGTCGCCAGCACGCTGGCAATGGCGCCGGCACGAATGCTGTCCGCCCCCAGATCGGGGCCGACAGTGCGCTCCTCGACAACCTTCAGCTCCACCGGCAGCTTGCCCGAGCGCAGCAGGATCGCCAGCTCGTTGGCGGTCGCCACCGTATAGCTGCCCGAAATGATGCCCGAGCCGCCCAGAATCGGCTCGTTGATGCTCGGCGCCGAGATCACCGTATTGTCGAGGATGATCGCGAACGGCCGCCCCACATTGGCCTGTGTCGCCTGCGCGAAGCGCCGCCCGCCAGTGCTGTCGAAACGGAAGCTCACCGCCGGCTGGCCATTCTCGTTGGTGCTCACCTGGCTGTCGATCAGCTGGTCCCCGGTGATGATCGCGCGGCGCTTCACCACAACCGTGCCGCCTTCGATGCTCGGCAATATCTGGCTTCCCGGAGGCGCCCGCCCCTCGGCCACCAGCGCCGGATCGGCGTCGACATCGACGAGCTTGAACTCGAGCTTGGCGGTCTTGCCGATCAATGATTTCAGCGCATCGGGGTCCTGCAGCCCGGGCACCTGCACGACGATGCGGTTGGTGCCCTGGCGAATGATGTTGGGCTCGCGCGTGCCGAGCTCGTCGATGCGGCGGCGGATCACTTCCACCGCCTGTGCCATCGCACTGTCCACCGCCAGCGCCACACCGGCCTGCGTTGCCTGCAGCGTGATCCGCGGGCCGTTGTTGCTCACCTCGGTCTCGCGGGTGCCGGTAATGCCCCCCACCGGCGTCGAAACCCGCCGCAGCACCGAAAGGGCGCGGTCGAGATCGGCGGCATTGGTCACCGTCAGGCTCACCCGGTCCCGTCCTTGCGACAGGTCGGTAAAGGCGATGGCGCCGCCCTCTGCAATGCGAAGCTCGGTGCGCACCGTTTCCTCCAGCGCTTCGAGCCGCGCCTTCAGCACATCATCGGCGGTGGCCTCGAGCATGAGGTGCGAGCCACCGCGCAGGTCGAGCCCCAGGTTGAGCTGGCCCTGCGGCAGCGGCTCGGGCCAGGCACTCGCCGGAACGAAATTCGGCATGGCGAAGATCAGCCCCGCCAGCAGCGTGGCGGCGATCGTCCAGATCTTCCATTTGGGAAAGTCGAGCAAGCGCGTCAGGCCTTGGCGGCGGTCGCGTTGGATCCGACAGCAGCGCCCGGCTTGCGCACATCGGCAAGCGTCGCCTTCAGCACCCGCAGCTTCACGCCACTCGCCACCTCGACTTCGACTTCGGTGCCCTCAACCTTCATCGCCTTGCCGATGATGCCGCCACCGGTCACCACCTCATCGCCCTTGGCCACGGCATCCACCATCGCGCGGTGCGATTTCACCCGCTGCTGCTGCGGGCGGATCAGCAGGAAGTAGAAGATCGCGAAAATGGCGAGATAGGGGGCGAAGCCGATGATCATCACCATCGGGTCGGTGCTGGCGGCACCGGCAGCCTGGGCATAGGCCGGGGTTGAAAACATGAGGAGCAGCTTTCTTCGTTGCGGCTGTGGTGCAGCGCGATATGGGGTGGCTCTAGCGGGTTGCAAGCAGCCTCGCAACCGTGGCACCGGGTTGCTGATGAACGACAGTCAAGCAGCCCTTGCCCAGTCTCTGGCCCGGATCGCCGCCGCCGTGCAGGCGCTCGCCGCGGGCCTTGCCCCGCCAGTGGCACGCGGCGCCGATCCGGCGGAGGGTGACTGGTTCGTCTGGAGCGAAGGCGCGCTGCGCCGGGTGCCACGACCACGCACCACGCCCCTCGCACTGTTCCAGGGCGTCGATGCGCAGCGCGCCGCCCTTGTCGAGAATGTCCGCCGCCACGGCGCCGGACTTCCGGCGCACGATGTCCTGCTCTGGGGTGCGCGCGGCATGGGCAAGAGCTCGCTCGTCCGCGCCGTCCATGCCGCGGCAACCGACGCCGCTTCCGGGCCGGTGGCGCTCGTCCAGGTCGCACGCGAGGATGTCGCCGGGCTGGCCCGGCTGTTCGAGCGGCTCGCCGATATCGATCGCCCCTTCACCGTCTTCCTCGACGATCTCGCCTTCGATGCCTCGGGTGCCGAGGTCCACGCCCTGCGCGCGCTCCTCGATGGCGGCATCGAGGCGCGTCCCGAGCAGGTGCGGCTGATGGTGACGAGCAATCGCCGCCACCTGCTGCCGAGCACGCTCGCCGCCGCCGATGCGGACGATGCCAACCCCCCCGATGCAAATCCAAGAGACACCCGCGACGACCAGCTGGCCCTGGCGGACCGTTTCGGGCTACGGCTGGGCTTCCACAATTGCGACCAGCCGACCTATCTCGCCATGTGCTCGGCCTATGCCGCAGCGCACGGCCTCGCCTTCGATCCTGCTGCCGCTCTCGCCTTCGCCGCCGGCCGGGGTGCGCGCTCGGGCCGCGTCGCCTGGCACTTCATCGTCGATGCCGCCGGCGCGCAGCGGGTCCGGCTTTAGCCTCTCGACTCGCAAAGGGCGGTTCGGCACAATTGCCGGAACACATGCCTTGGGGGCGAAGATGACGATACGGGGGCTGATCGGCTGGACGGCACTGCTCGCAATGGCACCGCTGCCGCCCGCGATGGCGCAACAGAATGACGAGCGCCGCTGGAACAACAGCCAATATGATCGCACCATCACCTGCTCGTCGAGCGGCAACCGCTACCGTGAATGCCGCGCCGATGCCGGCGGCGGCGCCGATCTTCTCCGCGTGCTCGGCGGCAATTGTGGACGCAACAACTGGGGCTATCGCACCGACGCCGTGTGGGTGCGAAACGGTTGCCGCGCCGAATTCGGCGTGCGCAGCAACGGCTTTGGCGGCAGCGGCGGAAACAACGGTGGCAATTGGGGCGGCGGCTGGCAGGGTGGCAATGGCGGCGGCAACAACTGGGGCGGCAACAACAACTGGCAGACCGGCACCGTCCGCTGCGAATCGCGCAACAACCGTCGCCAGAGCTGTCGCGCCGATGCGCGCGGTGGCGTTCAGATAAGCCGCGTGCTGGGCGGCAATTGCAGCCGCGGCAACTGGGGCTGGCAAGACAACGAGATCTGGGTCGATCGCGGCTGCCGCGCCGAGTTCCTGGTGCGCGGCGCGGGCCCGCAGCCCGATCAGGGCGGCGGCGGCCCATCCACGGGCGCCATCATCGGTGGTGTCGCGGTCGCCGCGGGGCTCGCCGCCATCATCGCCGCGGCCACCCGGAAAAAGACCCCGGATGCCGCCACGATGCCCGAGGCGGGTCCGCTCCCCGCCGGCCCGGCCAATGGCGGTGGCAGCGGCCCGGCCAGCATCGACGTCAATCTCGCCGCCGTGCCATCGGCAGCGCGCCCGGCATTCCAGACCTGCCTCGCCGAAGCCGCGCGCCAGATCGGCGCCACCGGCGGCACCGCCATCGCGCTTTCAGAGATGCAGGAGATCGAGCCCGGCAACGGCGGCTATCGGTTCCGCTTCCGCCTCGATGGCAGCTGGCCCGACGAGAAGCGCACCATCGGCGCCTTTTGCCGCGCCACCCCCACCCAGGTCATCGAGCTCGATTTCCAGTAGCGCCGAGCGATCGGCAATCGTGCGCCGCGACCGGCTGCCCCGCTTGTGGGCCCGACGCCGCACCCTATATTGGTCGCATCCTGTTCAGTCTTAAGGCACCCTCATGAGTTTTGCGCGCGGCACGTGGCGCTTCCTGGTCGGCGTGAAGGACCTTCTGGTCCTGTTGCTGCTGCTCATCTTCTTCGGAATCCTCTGGGCGGTGCTCAGCCAGAGCACGGCCGTCACCGTGCCCGGCGGCGGTGCGCTGGTCCTCAATCTCGAAGGCGTGATCGTCGATCAGGCGAGCGAGCAGGATCCGACCCAGGCGCTCCTCGGCAGCCGTGGCCTGCGCGAGATCCAGGTGCGCGATGTCGTCATCGCGATCGACAATGCCGCTTCCGACAATCGGATCAGCACGCTGGTGCTCGATCTCGATACCTTCATCGGCAGCGGTCAGGCCAATCTGCAAGCTATTGGCCGCGCGCTCACGGCGTTCAGGAAATCCGGCAAGCCGATCGAGGCCTATGCCACCGCCTACACCGACGACAGCTATTATCTCGCTGCCCGCGCCGATCGCGTCTGGCTCAATCCGTTCGGCGGCGTGCTCGTCTCCGGCCCCGGCAGCACGGGTCTCTATTTCGCCAGGGCACTGGAAAAGCTCAATGTGGACATCGAGCTGTTCCGCGTCGGCACCTACAAGGCCGCGGTCGAGCCCTTTGTCCGCAACGATGCCTCGCCCGAAGCCCGCGCAGCCGACCAAGCACTCGTCGATGGCATCTGGGCCGGCTGGAAGGCCGATACCCGGGCCGCACGTCCGGCCGCCGATATCGATGCCTGGCTGCGGGCCCTCCCGCAGCGCATCGCCGCCACAAAGGGCAACCAGGCCGAGGCCGCACGCGCAGCCGGGCTCGTCGATGTCCTCGGCAGCCGCACCGATTTCGAAGCCGCCCTTGTCGAGAAGCTCGGCGAGGCCGATGCCAACGAGCCCTATCCCTTCAAGGCGACCACGCTGGGCGCCTATTCGCGCGCCAACCGCTCGCTGGTGACCGGTACCGGCCCGGCTGTCGGCGTTCTCTATGTGAGCGGCGAAATCGTCGATGGCGAGGCACCACGCGGCACTGCCGGCGGCACCAGCATCGCCGATGCCGTCAAGGAAGCCCTCGCCAGCAACAACGACCTCAAGGCGCTTGTCGTCCGCATCGATTCGCCCGGCGGCTCGGTGCTCGCGAGCGAGGAGATCCGCCGCGCCATCACCACGGCCAAGGAATCGGGGCTGCCCATCATCGCCTCGATGGGCCCGGTGGCGGCATCGGGCGGCTATTGGGTCGCCACCGCCGCCGACCGCATCTATGCGGAGCCGAGCACCGTCACCGGCTCGATCGGCGTCTTCGCGGTGCTCCCCACCTTCCCCCGCGCCCTCGAGGCGCTCGGCATCGGCCGCGACGGCGTCAAGTCCACCCCCTATTCGGGCGAGCCCGACCTGCTTCGCGGCCTCGGCAGCGAGACCCGCCAGCTGCTGCAGATCTCGGTCGAAGACATTTATGGCCGCTTCATCAGCATGGTCGCCACGTCGCGCAACCTGCCGGTGGCCGAGGTCGATCGTATCGGCCAGGGCCGGGTCTGGACCGGCAGCACTGCCCTCAAGCTCAAGCTCGTCGACGAGCTCGGCGGCCTCGACATGGCCATCGCGGAAGCTGCCCGCCGCGCCGGCATCAAGAGCGACGGCAAAGTGCGAACCGTCGATATCGAGACTGCGCGCTCACCCGTCTCGGCTCTGCTCGAAAGCCTGTTCGGTCCCGGCGACGCCGCAGTGGCAACCGACCCCTGGGCAACGCTCGCGTCGCGCAGCCGGATGCGGGCGCTGGCCATGCTCGGCGATGTCCAGTCCCTCGGCACCGGCGCCACCATGCGCGCCACTTGCCTCGAATGCGCCGGCATGGGCTCGCCGCGCCCCGCCAAGGCAGCCGGCGTCGAGACCGCGATGAAGGCACTGGCGTCGGGGGCGCTTCAGTCCCGCCCATAGCCCGGCAGCTTCAACCCGCGCGCAATCGCCAGCGCGCGCAGCGTGAAGCCCGCCGCCACGCCCAGCCCCGCCGCCAGTGGCAGCGGCGCGCCGAGGAAAACCGCACCCACATGCACCGTGGCACCGAGTGCGGCGGCCGACACATAGATCTCCGGTCGCAACAGGATCGAAGGCTCGCCCGCCAGCACATCGCGGATGATCCCGCCGAAGCTGGCGGTCAGCACCCCCATCACGATTGCCGGCAGGGCAGGGAGGCCATAGCCCAGCGCCTTGTCGGCGCCGATCACCGCATAGGCCGCCATGCCGATGGCATCGAACCACAGCAGCGCGGCCAGCGGCCAGCGCTCGGCGCGGATGAGCCACACCGCCGCCGCCGCCACCAGGGAGACACCAAGATAGTCGGACCGCCCGACCCAGAACACCGGCGCCCCGATCAGCAGATCCCGCAACGTGCCCCCGCCCACACCCGTCACCGCGGCGAAAAACGCGAAGGTCACGATGGTCTGCCGCGCCCGTGCTGCCGCCAGCGCGCCGGAGATGGCAAACACCGCCACTCCGGCCATGTCGAGCAGTTCGGTCAACATGCTACATGTGAATCGGCTTGCCCGTCACCGCCATCGCGGCTTCCTTGAGCGCCTCGGGGTGGGTCGGGTGCGCGTGGCACGTGAGCGCCAGATCTTCCGACGAAGCACCAAACTCCATGGCCAGTGCAGCTTCGGCGATCATCGTCCCCGCCATCGGGCCGATGATATGCACGCCCAGAATCCGGTCAGATACCGCATCGGCGAGCACCTTCACAAAGCCTTCGGTGTCGCGATTGGTCTTGGCGCGGCTGTTAGCAGCAAAAGGAAACTTGCCCACCTTGTATTGGATGCCGGCCGCCTTCAGCTCTTCCTCGGTCCGCCCCACGGTCGCCACCTCGGGGTCGGTATAGACGACCGCCGGAATCACATCGCGGTTCACATGGCCGTTCAGCCCGGCGATATTGTCGGCCGCCGCCACGCCCTCGTCCTCGGCCTTGTGCGCCAGCATCGGCCCTTCCACCACATCGCCGATCGCCCAGATGCCCGCCACGCTCGTGCTGAAATCATGGTTGATCGGCACACGCCCCTGCTCCAGCACCAGCCCGGTCGCCTCGATGTTCAGCCCATCAGTGTTCGGCCGCCGCCCGGTGGAAAGCAGCACCACATCGGCCTCGATCTCGGTCGCCGCGCCACCCGCTACCGGCTCCACGGTCACCACCGCACCGGTGCCCTTTCGGGCCACGCCCGTCACCTTGGTGTCGGTATGGATCACCATCCCCTGCTTCTTCAGCACCTTGGCAAAGGCATTGCCGACTTCGACATCCATCGCCGGCACGATCCGCGGCGCATATTCGACCACGGTGACCTTCGATCCCAGCCGCCGCCACACCGAGCCCATCTCCAGCCCGATATAACCGCCGCCGATCACCACCAGATGTCCCGGCACCGCACCCAGCGTCAACGCCTCAGTGCTTGTCACGATCACCTCGCCGTCGGGAGTCACGCCGGGCAGGCTCGTCGGCTCGGAGCCTGTGGCGATGATGAAGTCCTTCGCCGTCAGCGTGCGGTCCCCCACGGTGATCGACTTCGCGTCGACAAAGCGCGCCTCGCCCTTGATCCACTCGACCTTGTTCTTCTTGAACAGAAACGCGACCCCGTCGGTCAACTCCTTCACCGCCTTGTCCTTTTCGGCGAGCAAGGCAGCCAGGTCCAGTTCCACCCCGGCAATCTTCACGCCGAACTTGGCCAGATGCCCGCTGCCCGCCTCCTCGAAGAAGTGGGAGCCATGCAGCAGCGCCTTGGAGGGAATGCACCCCACATTGAGGCAGGTGCCCCCCAGCGTGCCGCGCTTCTCGATGCACGCCACCTTCAGCCCGTGCTGCGCCGCCCGGATCGCCGCCACATAGCCACCAGGGCCGGCGCCAATGACAATGAGGTCGAAGTCTGTGGCCATGATTTCATCCAATTACGCAAGATCGGTGTTGAGGCGACAGCCTCCCCTGTCAGAGATCGACCAGCAGCCGCGCCGGGTCTTCCAGCGCTTCCTTGATCCGCACCAGGAAGGTCACGGCCTCGCGGCCATCGACAATCCGGTGGTCGTAGCTCAGCGCCAGATACATCATCGGCCGCACCACGATCTGCCCGTCGCGCACCACCGGCCGCTCCTCGATCCGGTGCATGCCGAGCACGCCCGATTGCGGCGGGTTGAGGATGGGTGTGGACAGCAGCGAGCCGAACACGCCGCCGTTCGAAATGGTGAAGTTGCCGCCCTGCAGTTCCTCGAGCTTCAACTGCCCAGCCTGTGCCCGCGCGCCGAAATCGGCAATCGCCCGCTCGGTCGCGGCAAAGCCCAGCTTGTCGGCATTGCGCAGGATCGGCACCACCAGTCCGCCCGGCGAAGACACCGCAATGCCGAGGTCGGCATAGTCGCGATAGACGATCTCATCGCCCTCGAGGCTCGCCCCCACCGCCGGCACATCGCGCAACGCCAGCACACACGCCTGCGCAAAGAAGCTCATGAAGCCCAGCCGCACGCCATGCTTCTTCTCGAACAGGTCCTTGTAGCGGGTGCGCGTTGCCATCACAGCAGTCATGTCGACATCGTTGAACGTCGTCAGCATCGCGGCGGTGTTCTGCGCTTCCTTCAGTCGCCGCGCGATCGTCTGCCGAAGCCGCGTCATCCGCACCCGCTCCTCGCGGCGCTCGGCCACAGGAGCAGCCGCAGCCGCAGCCGCAGCCGGGGCAGCCGCAGCCTTGCCAACCCGCTTCGCGGTGCCAGCCTCGATCGCGGCCAGCACATCGCCCTTGGTCAGCCGGCCATCCTTGCCGGTGCCGCTGATGCTGGCGGGATCGAGGTCATAATCCTCGATGATCTTCCGCACCGCCGGCCCCATCGCGTCGAGCGCCTGCGCTTCAGCAGCGGGCGCTGCCGGTGCCGGTGCCGGAGCGGCAGCAGGAGCCGGGGCAGGGGAGGGTGCTGGTGCCGCAGCCGGTGCCGCCGCAGCAGCAGGCGCTGCCGCCGAGGCCGCCGGCGCATCGCCCGCCTCGACCGCCGCAATGGCGCTTCCCACCATCACCGTGTCACCCGGTTGCGCCAGATGCGCCATGATCACGCCGGCAATCGGCGACGGCACATCCACCGCCACCTTGTCGGTCTCCAGGCTCACGATCGGCTCATCGGCGGCGACATGCTCGCCCACCTGCTTGAGCCACACGCCCACCGTCGCTTCGGTGATCGATTCGCCAAGGGCGGGGATGATGACGTCCTGAGCCATGGTCAGCTGACTTCCTTCAACGATTGCTTCGAGGTTTCGAGTTCATTGCCGGCCGCGACCTTCGCCGTTTCTCGGCCAGCGCCAAGCGCTTCTGCCACCAGCTTCGCCTGTTCCAGCGCGTGCCGCTTCAACAGCCCGGTCGCCGTCGCTGCCGCCGCAGGGCGCCCGGCATAGGTCGGGCGCTGCCCCAGCGCATCCTCGATCAGCGGGTTGATGAAGCTCCAGGCACCGGCGTTCTTCGGCTCTTCCTGTGCCCACACCACCTCTTCGAGGTTCGGGAAGCGCGCCGCATACTCCTGCACCGCGTCGCCGGGGAAGGGGTAGAGCTGCTCCACCCGCAACAGATACACATCGTTGCGTTCCGTCGTCTCGCGCGCCTCCAGAAGGTCGTAATAGACCTTGCCGGTGCACAGGACGAGCCGCCGTACCTTGTCCGGGTCACACGGCGCCAGGTCGTCGAGCACACGGTGGAAGCTGGTGCCGTCGGCCATGTGCGCGAGCGAGCTCACCGCCCGCTTGTGGCGCAGCAGCGATTTCGGCGTGAATATGATCAGCGGCTTGCGGAAGTCGCGCAGCATCTGCCGGCGCAGCAGGTGGAAATAATTGCTCGGCGTCGTCGCATTCGCCACCTGGATATTGTCCTCGGCGCAGGCGGTCAAAAACCGCTCCACGCGCGCCGAACTATGCTCCGGCCCCTGGCCCTCATAGCCATGCGGCAGCAGCATCGTCAGGCCATTCGCCCGCAGCCACTTGATCTCGCCGCTGGTGATGAACTGGTCGATGATCGTCTGCGCGCCGTTCACGAAGTCGCCGAACTGCGCCTCCCACAGCACCAGCGTCCGCGGGTCGGTGAGCGAATAGCCATATTCGAAGCCCAGCACGCCGAATTCGGACAAGGGGCTGTCGAGCACTTCGAATGCCCCCAGTCCCTTCAGCGGCACATGGCGGGCACCGGTCTTCTGGTCGGTCCACACCGCGTGGCGCTGGCTGAAGGTGCCGCGTCCCGAATCCTGGCCGGAGAGCCGAACCCCCTGGCCCTCGCGCAGCAGCGAGCCATAGGCCAATGCTTCCGCCGTCGCCCAATCGATGTTCTGCCCGGTCTCGATCATCTCGGCCTTGGCCTTGAGGATGCGCCCCAACGTCGGATGAATGTTGAACCCCGAAGGCACATAGGTCAGCACCTGGCCGATCGCGCGCAGCTCCGAAGTCGCGACGCCGGTGTCAGCCGCGCGCCGGCTGTCCACCGCTTCCATCGGCCTGTTGAGCCCCGCCCAGCGCCCCTCGAACCAGTCGGCCTTGTTGGCCTTGTAGGTCGTGGCCGACTCGAAATCATTCTCCAGCGTCTTGGTGTAGGTCGCAATCGCCTCGGGCACGAAGCGCGCGTCGATCACGCCCTCCTTGATCAGCCGCTCGGCGTAAATCTCGCTCACCGGCGCATGCGACCCGATCTCGGCATACATGAGCGGCTGGGTGAAGCTCGGCTCGTCGCTCTCATTGTGCCCGAAGCGCCGATAGCACCACATGTCGATCACCACGTCGCGCTTGAACTTCTGGCGGAATTCGGTCGCCACCTTGGTGGCAAAGGTCACCGCCTCGGGGTCATCGCCGTTCACATGGAAGATCGGCGCCTGCACGATCTTGCCGACATCGCTCGGATAGGGGGACGAGCGCGCGAACTGCGGACTCGTCGTGAACCCGACCTGGTTGTTGACGATGAAGTGGATCGTGCCACCGGTGTTGTAGCCACCGATGCCGGAAAACCCGAAGCACTCCGCCACAATGCCCTGGCCGGCAAAGGCCGCATCGCCGTGCAGCAGCACCGGCATCGCATGGGCGCGGTCCACATCGTCCGCCATCGTCTGGATGGCGCGCACCTTGCCGAGCACCACCGGGTCGACCGCTTCCAGGTGCGAAGGGTTGGGCGCCAGGCTCAAATGCACCTTGTTGCCGTCGAACTCGCGGTCGGTGCTGGCACCCAGATGGTATTTCACATCGCCCGAGCCGCCGACATCATCGGGGTTCGCCGAGCCGCCGCCAAATTCGTGGAAGATGATCCGGAACGGCTTCTGCATCACATTGCCGAGCATGTTGAGCCGGCCGCGGTGCGGCATCCCGAACACGATCTCGGTGATCCCGAGCTGGCCGCCGGTCTTGATGATCGATTCCATCGCCGGAATCATCGATTCCCCGCCATCGAGCCCGAAGCGCTTGGTGCCGACATATTTCCGGCCCAAAAACCGCTCCCACTGCTCGGCCTCGATCAGCTTGTTCAGGATCGCGCGCTTGCCGAGTGCGGTGAAGTGGATCTCCTTGTTGCGACCCTCGATCTTCTCCTGAATGAAGCGCCGCTCCTCCACATCATTGATGTGCATGTACTCCACGCCGACCTTGCCGCAGTAATTCTGCCGCAAGATCTCCACCAGCTCGCGGATCGTCGCCGTCTCGATTCCCAGCACCCCGGCGATATGGATCGGCCGGTCGAGGTCATCCTCGCCGAAGCCATGATATTCCGGCGTCAGATCGGCCGGCAGGTCGCGCTTCAAGAGCCCCAGCGGATCGAGATTGGCCGCCAGATGCCCGCGCACCCGGTAGGTGCGGATCAGCATCAGCGCATTCACCGCATCGCGCGCCGCCCGCGCAATGTCCTCGGGCGTTGCACCCGAACTCGCCGCCTTCTCGGCCGCCTTCGATGCCGCCTTGGCGGGCATCAGCATGTCGGCCGCATCGAGCCCGCGCGTCAGCGCATCATCGGGACGCGGTGGCCAGTCACTTCTCGCCCAGCTCGGTCCCGCCCGGTCCGCCGCCGTCGGCAACAGCGCCTCGTCTGCCATCACACTCGTCCTCGTTCTGCCGCGCCCTGATAGACCGGTGCGGCCTGCATGTCACCGGCATGGCTGCTATGCCGTGGGCGGGCAGGGGGCCAGCCCCCTGTCCACCGTTAACGGCTTCAGCCCTTCAACAGTTCAGCCAGTGTGATCCCGAGCAGCGATGGCGACGGCGAGACTCGAATGCCGGCGGCTTCCATCGCCGCCATCTTCGATCCAGCATCGCCCTTGCCGCCAGAAACGATGGCGCCGGCATGGCCCATCCGCCGGCCGGGAGGGGCCGTGGTGCCGGCGATGAACCCCACCATCGGCTTCTTGCGCCCGCGCTTCGCCTCATCGGCAATGAACTGCGCCGCCTGCTCTTCGGCATCGCCGCCGATCTCGCCGATCATGATGATGCTCTGCGTCGCCTCGTCGGCGAGGAACAGCTCGAGCATGTCGATGAAGTTTGTGCCGTTCACCGGATCGCCGCCGATCCCCACCGCCGTCGTCTGGCCAAGGCCCACCGCCGTCGTCTGGTGCACCGCCTCATAGATCAGCGTTCCCGAGCGCGAAACAACGCCCACCGAGCCCTTGGAGAAGATGTTCCCCGGCATGATGCCGATCTTGCACTCGCCCGGCGTCAGCACGCCCGGGCAATTCGGCCCGATCAGCCGCGATTTCGAACCCGAGAGCGAGCGCTTCACCCGCACCATGTCGAGCACCGGAATGCCCTCGGTGATGCAGATGATCAGCGGCACTTCGGCGTCGATCGCCTCGCAAATCGCATCGGCCGCACCGGGCGGCGGCACATAGACGACGCTGGCATCGCAGCCCGTCGCCGCGCGCGCTTCATGCACGGTGTTGAACACCGGCAGCCCCAGATGCGTCTGCCCACCCTTGCCCGGTGCTGTGCCCCCCACGACCTGCGTGCCATAGGCGATCGAAGCCTCGGTATGGAAGGTGCCCTGTTTGCCGGTGAAGCCCTGGGTGATGACCCGGGTGTTCTTGCCTACGAGAATCGACATTACGCAGCCTTCCGCACTTCAGCGACGATCTTCGCCGCGGCATCCCCCAGATTGTCCCCCGAGATGATCGGAAGGCCGCTCTCGGCGAGGATCTTCTTGCCCAGTTCCACATTCGTCCCCTCGAGCCGCACAACCAGCGGCACCGAAAGGTTCACTTCCTTGGCCGCGGCAATAATGCCCTCGGCGATGATGTCGCAGCGCATGATGCCGCCGAAGATGTTGACGAGAATGCCCTTCACCGCCGGGTCCTTGAGGATCAGCTTGAAAGCGTTGGTCACCTTCTCCTTGTCGGCCCCACCGCCCACATCGAGGAAGTTGGCCGGCTCCTCGCCATTCAGCTTGATGATATCCATCGTCGCCATCGCAAGGCCGGCACCATTCACCAGGCAGCCGATCGAGCCATCGAGCTTGATGAACGCCAGGTCATACTTCGACGCCTCGACTTCCGCAGGGTCCTCCTCGGTCAGGTCGCGCAGCGCCACCAGGTCGGGGTGGCGATACAGCGCATTGGGGTCGAACCCGACCTTGGCATCGAGAACCATCAACTGTCCGTCGCCGGTCACCGCCAGCGGGTTGATCTCGATCTGCGAAGCATCGGTGCCTACAAACGCTGCATACAGCGTCGCCACCACATGCTCGGCCTGCTTGGCGAGGTCGCCGGTCAGCCCCAGCGTGGCGGCCACGGCGCGGCCATGGTGCGGCATGATCCCGGTCGCGGGGTCGATCGTCAGCGTGGTGATCTTCTCCGGTGTGTCATGCGCCACCGTCTCGATGTCCATGCCGCCTTCGGTGGAGACCACCAGCGCAATCCGCCCGGTCGCGCGGTCGACCAGCAGGGCGAGGTAGAATTCCTTCTCGATATCCACGCCATCGGTCACGTAAAGCCGGTTGACCTGCTTGCCCGCCGGCCCGGTCTGCACCGTCACCAGCGTGTTGCCGAGCATGTCGGTCGCGGCCGCCCGCACATCATCGGCCGATCGCGCCAGCCGCACGCCGCCCTTGGCTTCCGGCGGCAGTTCGACAAACTTGCCCTTGCCGCGCCCGCCGGCATGGATCTGTGCCTTCACCACATAAAGCGGCCCCGGCAGGGTGCTCGTGGCGGCCACCGCCTCCTCCACAGTCATCGCGGCCACGCCGGCCGGCACCGGCACCCCGAATTTCGCGAGCACCTCCTTGGCCTGATATTCATGGATGTTCATGGGTGTCCCCTCGCAAAAGGCCAAAGATTCGTGCGCCGCTTCTATGGCGACTGCGATGCTGCGCCGCAACCCGGCGCCATCGCCAGGCGAGCAGGCTGACTGCGTTATTGGCGTCGATGTTTATAAGAGGCCAACGCAGTATTGCTACCAGACGGTGTCGGCCCCTAGAAATCGCCGGATGCTGGGCTGATAGCCTCTATCGTGTCCAGCATCGCGTTGGAGGGCTGCACACGCTCGGCGTGGGCGTCGGCCCGCGTCAGCACCACCCGTTTTCCGTCGCGCTCGATCCAGACCTCGGTTCCGATGCCGAACCCAAATCCCTTCGGCAGCCGAATGGCTTCCGAATTGCCGGATTTAAAGGTGCGGACCGTTACAGAAGTCATCGCTTATGTATTCGAGAAATGCGCCAAAAACTCAAGCCCAACCGGACG
Organism: Polymorphobacter multimanifer; assembly: GCF_014205635.1. Classification (GTDB taxonomy): domain Bacteria; phylum Pseudomonadota; class Alphaproteobacteria; order Sphingomonadales; family Sphingomonadaceae; genus Sandarakinorhabdus; species Sandarakinorhabdus multimanifer. Next base: position 10,971 of record NZ_JACIIV010000024.1, on the reverse strand, counting down.
ACTACAGAATATCGCCCCGCCAATACGCTCTTATGATCAGGACGATTTGCAGCACGCCCGTCGACACAAACAGCCCAATGGCTATGTCAGCGCCCAACCCGGATCGAGGTTCGCCTGACATAATACCCGAAGCCAGATACAACCACGCCGGCAGAGCCAGTGCATACGTCAGTATCTGCAACCACTTCGGCAAAATGTCCCATTGCGCCGCCTCAGCGGAGCGCAACTCCTTGAGATAATCAAGGACGCGGCGCCAGATCACCCCAGCGAAGGATCGATCGCCCGGCACGCCGCCAGCAACTCCTTCACCGCATCCACCGACACCGTGAAGTTCGCCTGCGCCTCGTCGCCCAGCGCGATCTCGACCACGCGCTCCACGCCGCCGGCACCGATCACGCACGGCACGCCGACATACAGGTCGTTCACGCCATATTGCCCGGTCAGGTTCACAGCGCACGGGATCACGCGCTTCTTGTCCTTCAAGAAAGCTTCCGCCATCTCGATGCCGCTCGTCGCCGGCGCATAAAAGGCGCTGCCGGTCTTCAGCAGCCCCACGATCTCGCCGCCGCCCGAGCGCGTGCGTGCCACGATCGCGTCGATCCGCTCCTTCGTGCTCCAGCCCATCTTGATCAGATCGGGGATCGGAATGCCCGCCACGGTCGAATATTCCACCACCGGCACCATCGTGTCGCCATGCCCGCCGAGCACGAAGGCGGTCACATCCTTCACGCTCACCTTGAACTCGTCCGCCAGGAAATGCCGGAAGCGCGAAGAATCGAGCACGCCCGCCATCCCAACCACCATGTGATGCGGCAGCCCCGAAAACTCGCGCAGTGCCCAGACCATCGCATCGAGCGGGTTGGTGATGCAGATCACGAACGCATCCGGCGCATTCGCCTTGATGCCTTCGCCCACCGCCTTCATCACCTTCAGGTTGATGCCGAGCAGGTCGTCACGGCTCATCCCCGGCTTGCGCGCCACGCCGGCGGTCACGATGATCACATCGGCGCCGGCGATATCGGCATAATCATTGGTGCCCTTGAGGTGCGAGTCGAACCCCTCCACCGGCCCGCACTGGTTCAGGTCGAGCGCCTTGCCCTGCGGCACGCCTTCCACCACGTCGAACAGCACCACATCGCCCAGCTCCTTCGCCGCCGCCAGATGTGCCAGCGTGCCGCCGATGTTGCCGGCGCCGATGAGAGCGATTTTTGCGCGTGCCATGGTCTGTCGTCCTGCTGCTGTGAGTCGAAGTTGTCGCAGGCGATAGACCGGCAGGCGACAGGCCGCAACCTCAGCCCGGCACCCCTACCGCAGCACGCCCGTCTGCGCCTGCCGCCAGCTGTAGATGGCAAAGAAAATGCACCCCGCCAGCACCACGAACTGCATCGCTGCGGCGTCGCCCATCACCTCCGCCCCGTTCGAAAGCAGATAGGAATAGAGCAGGCTCACCAGAAACGCCGCGAGTGACAGCAGCAGCACCGGCACCGACCAGCGCCGCCGCAGCGCCAGCAGCACTGCCCCGCCAAAGGCACACCACACGCCGGTCGCCCAGATCGCCGTCATCCAGCCGGGAAAAGCGTCCATGTACGCAATCTGCGGGTCGGTCATGCCCATCTGCCGGTAATAGGCCGCACCCACCGTCATCGACATGAAATAGTCATAGGCCCCGAACGCGTTCCACGCGAGCCCCACCACTGCCACCGGCCAGAAATGCCAAGGTGTACGCGCTGTTGTCGTCATTCGACCCTCCCCCAAGGATGGCCGAATTGTAACAGAAATTACCAGCCTGCCAATTGCCCTCAAACCGGCGGCAGCGCCCAGTCGATCGGCGGCTCCCCTCGCGCCTCCGCCCAAGTGTTCACCCGCGAAAAATGCCGGCATCCGAAAAACCCGTTGTGCGCCGAAAGCGGGGAGGGGTGCGGCGCCTTCAGCACCAGATGCCGGCTTTCATCGACAAACCCCGCCTTCTTCTGCGCATGGCTCCCCCAAAGCAGAAATGCAGCAGGCTGTGGCCGCGCCGCCACCAGCCGGACCACCGCATCGGTGAACGCCTCCCAACCCTGGCCCTGGTGGCTTGCCGCGCGCGCCATTTCCACCGTCAGAACGCTGTTGAGCAGCAGCACGCCCTGTTTCGCCCAATGCTCCAGAAACCCGTGCCGTGCCGGAGCGATGCCAAGGTCGCTCTGCAGCTCCTTGTAGATGTTCACAAGGCTCGGCGGCACCCGCACCCCCGGCCGCACGCTGAACGCCAGCCCATGCGCCTGCCCCTCGCCATGATAGGGGTCCTGCCCCAGAATCACCACGCGCACCTTGTCGAGCGGCGTCAGATCAAGGGCACGAAACCACTCGCCCCCGCGCGGAAAAACCCGCTTCCCCGCCGCGCGCTCGGCGAGCAGAAACGCCCGCAGCGCCGCCATCCGCGGGCCGGCCAGCGTCTCCGCCAGCGGCTCCCGCCAGCTTTCGTGCAACTTCGCCTGCGATGCTTCTGCCATCAGGCCTTTTCGGCGAGCAGCTTGCGCACGTAAAGGTCGAAATCCTTCTTCGCCTTGGCATTGAGCGCACCCGTCGCCGGACCCGCCCACCCCACATGCACTTCCCGCACCCGGCCATCCCGCCCGATGAAGATCGTCGAGGGATAGACCTTGATCGGCCCCAGCGCCCCCAGCGCCTTTGCCGAGCTTTCGGGTGTGGGCTGGCCCGCCAGCAGATGCGGATAGGCAAGGTTGTAGCGCTTGGCAAAGCTGTCCATCTGCCGGAATGCGCGTGCCTGGTCGTCGCCATATTCGAAGTTGAGGCTGATCACCTCCAGCCCGTTCTTCTTGTTCGCCTTGGCATAAGGCCCGAGGAATTTCGCTTCGTCATGGCAGTTCGGGCACCAGGCGCCGCCGAGCGTGATCACGACGACCTTGCCCTTGAACTGCGGGTCGCTCAGCGAGACCATCTTGCCGCTGGTATCGGGGAAGCTGAACGCAAGCCGGTCGGACACCGGCTTCTCCACCATCACAGCTTCCAGATCGGCGCCCTTGGCGCGCTCGGCGCTCCACGAGGTGGCACTGCGCGAGGTCGCATAAAACACTTCGCCATCAAGCTTGCCACCCACCAGCTTCGCCACCCACAGCCCCGAGGTCGAGCCGTCGAAGTGCGAAAGCTTCAGCGTATTGCCGCTGATATCTCCCGCCAGATAGCGCACATCACCGCTCGGAAACTGGATCGATCCGGTCACCGAATTGCCCTGCTGGCGAAGCTGCGCCAGCCCCTTTTCGCCGCGCGGCCCCCGCACCAGGGACCAGCGCCCGGTCAAATCCGCCGCGGCCTTCACCGGCCGTTGTGCGAAGCGCCACGCGCCGCGCGTGCCGCTGGCGGCCAACTGCACCGGGCCATTGGCGCGCACGAAATCCGCGGTGCCCGTCAGCCTGTCATCGGCGCCCAGCGTCAGCGTCAGCTTCGCATTGTACGAAGGGAAGCCCAGCACCAGCGTGTTGCCTTGCACGCTCACCGCCTCCACTGCCAGCCGCTCGGGCGGATTGATCAGCCATGCCGCCGGCTTGCCGCGCACCCGGCCCACTTCCACGCCGAACGGCAATTCGCCACCTGGATGGTCGAGCGTCACCCGCCACTTGCCGTCGAGCCCGGCCGCCGCGGCCGGCGCCAGCGCCACCACCGAAAACAGCACCAGCAACGGCGCCAGGAGAATGCGAAATCTGTTCATCATGCCAAGCCCCATGCCAAACCCCCTGCTGCAAGGCGACAAAGAAGCCCTTGCCCCCCGCCAAGCAGCGCTTCACGCATCCTGGTTGTCGCGCAGCCCCGGCTCGCCGAGCCGCCTGATGGCATCGATGATGTCCGAAAGCCGATAGGGTTTGATGAACAGCACACTGTCCGGCACCGAGTCGGGCCGCGAGGCACTGTAGCCGGTGGCATAGACAACGCGGATCCCCGGCCGGAAGGCCCGCGCTCGCTGCGCCACCGCCCAGCCATCGAGCGCGCCCGGAAAGCGGATGTCGGTGAACAGCACATCGATCCGCGCATCGCTTTCCAGATGGCGCATCGCCTCATCGGCATCGCACGCCGTCAGCACCAAAAAGCCTGCATCCTCGAGCTCTTCCTGGGCGATGATCATCACCAGCGCCTCGTCCTCGACGATGAGCACCGTCAGCTGTTCATCCATCCCCATTCCAATTCCCTTCGACCGCCGGAAGCGTGATCATGATCCGCGTCCCGACATGTTCGGCGCTTTCCAGTTCAATCTCCCCGCCCGATTGTGTTGTAAAGCCGTAAACCTGTGCCAGCCCCAGCCCGCTGCCCTGGCCCACGCCCTTGGTGGTGAAGAACGGCTCGAGCGCCCGGTCGCGCACCGCCGTCGGCATCCCCACGCCGGTGTCGGCCACCGTCAGCACCACCCGCCCGGCCTCGGCGCGGGTCGAGAAGGTCAGCGTGCCGCCGCCGGGCATCGCATCACGGGCATTGATCGCCAGGTTGAGCAGCGCATTCTCGGCCTGGACCGGATCGACAACCACCAGCGGCAGCGCGTCATCCAGATCGAGCGCCACCTCGATGCCGCTGCCCAGCGTGCGGTCGAGCAGGTCGGTCATGCCCAGGATCACCCGATTGAGGTCCTGCGCGCTCGGCGCCAGCGGCTGCTTGCGCGAAAAGGCGAGCAGCTGCTGGGTCAGCCGCGCCCCGCGTTCCGCACCCTCCATCGCATGCGCCAGCGGTCGCGCAAGCCGCGGATCCTCGGCCAGCCGCGCCGCACGGTCCAGATTGGTCATCACGATCGTCAGCAGATTGTTGAAGTCATGCGCGATGCCGCCGGTCAGCTGTCCCACCGCCTCCAGCTTCTGCGATTGGCGGAGCAGCTCCTCCACCCGCGATCGCTCGGCAATCTCGCGGTTGAGCGCTGCCAGCGCCACGTCGCGCTCGGCAATCCGCGCCGTCAGCGAGTCATTGGCGGCGCGCAGTTGCGCCGGGGAGGGCAGCGCCAGCGCCTTGGGAAGCAGCGGCCACAGCGCCATCGCCGTCAGCAGCGAGACGCCGGCCGTGAACAGCTTGAGCAGCCCCTGCACGCCATAGGCCGGCACCCACAGCGTCAGGATCGAGAAGAAGTGCGTCGCCCCGCAGGCCAGGATGAACGCCACGAACATCCAGGCCACCCAGCCGAAATCCAGGTCCTGCCGCCGCAGCACGAAAAGCGCCAGCACCACCGGAATCGAGAAGTACGAAAGCCCGATCACCAGATCGGCAATCACATGCGTCCACACCAGCTCCTCGTCCCAGAACAGGCAAAAGCCATGCGGCGGTAGCCCGGTCTTGCCGAGCATGTTGTTCAGATAGTCGAGCATGGTGTGCCTCGAATGGTGTCACGCCGTGAACGTGCACGCATGGCCGCGTCCCCATGTCGCTGCAACCCCGCAATCACCCCCATGGTCGCTGCTCAGTCCTTCACACCGCCCTTCGTCTCGGACATGCGGATATAGACGATCAGCGACATGCCGATCGTCGCTGCCACATACCAGTAGAAGCCGCGCTCCAGGTCCCAGCTCTTGAAGGTCAGCGCCACATATTCGGCGGTGCCGCCAAACACCGTATTGGCCAGCGCATAGGGCAGTGCCACCCCCAGTGCCCGGATGTTCGCGGGAAACAGCTCGGCCTTCACCACGGCATTGATCGAGGTGTATCCGGTCACGATCACAAGTGCGGCCAGCACCAGCAGAAAGGCGTGGAAGGAGTTGGACACCGTCTCCAGCGCCATGAAGATCGGCACGGTGAACAGCATCCCCGCCACCCCGAAGCCGATCAGCAGCGGCTTGCGCCCCACCCGGTCCGAAAGCCAGCCCGCCGCCGGCTGCAGCAGCATGTACACGAACAGCGCCGCCGCCATGATGCCCGTCGCTGTCTCGCGCCCGAAGCCGGCCGAATTGACGAGGAATTTCTGCATGTAGGTCGAGTAGGTATAAAAGGCGAGCGTGCCCCCGGCGGTCAACGCGATCACGACTGCCACCTGCCGCGGATGATGGCGGAACAGCGCGGTGCCGCTTGAAGCCCGCCGACCGGGATCGGCGCTTGCCGCCTCGAACTGCGGCGTCTCCGAAAGCCGGCGGCGCAGGTAGAACACGCTGAACGCCAGCACTCCGCCGATCGCGAAGGGAATCCGCCATCCCCAGTCCTCCAGCATCGCCACCGGCATCGTCAGTTGCAGCAGCAGCAGCACGCTCAGCGCCAGCAACTGCCCGGCGATGAGGGTCACGTACTGGAAGCTCGAAAAGAAGCCGCGGTGGTCGCGCTGCGCCATTTCCGAAAGATAGGTGGCGCTCGCCCCATATTCGCCGCCCACCGAAAGCCCCTGCAGCAGCCGCGCAAACAGCAGCATCGCCGGCGCCCAGGCACCGATCATCGCATAGGTCGGCGTCGCCGCAATCAGCAGCGATCCGCCGCCCATCAGCATCACCGACAATGTCAGCCCCGCCTTGCGACCCCGCCGGTCGGCATACATCCCCATGATCCAGGCCCCCAGCGGCCGCATCAGAAAGCCCACGGCAAAGATGGCGGCGGCATTGAGCAGCTGCGCCGTGCTGTCGTCGGAGGGAAAGAAGCTCGGCGCAAAATACAGCGTGAACGCCGAATAGACATACCAGTCATACCATTCGACCAGATTGCCGAGCGACCCGCCGAAGATCGACCGCAGCCGCCCCACCTTGATGCCCCCCTTCGCGGCACCTGCAAGGTCGGAGCCAGCAACGGGCAGGTCGGCATCGAGCATCTTGTCCATGCCCGTTCAACGATCCAGCGCGAGGTTTCTGCCATCCTCGGACAAATCGGGGGCAAAACCCGGCGCCCTCAGCAGCAGCACCGACCGGTCGGCCCCCACCACCTGCCGAATGCCCAGCCCCGGCGAAAGCAGCCCGATGAACTGGTCCGACGCCCCCACCCGGAACCGCCCTTCCACCCGCACCGACGCAATCTCGGGGTCGCCGATCACCAGCGGGCTCACCCGGTAGCGGTTGAATTCGTCCACCGCTTGCGCCAGCGTCTCGCCGCGAAATTCGACAATGCCCGATTGCCACGCCAGCCGCCGCGCCGCCTGCATGCTCGACAGGGCGGTCATCGCCACCGAACCGCCGCGAATCGCCGCCCCCTGCGTCGCCGCCACCACCCGGACATCCCCTCTGCCTTCAGAACCGGCACCCTCCAGCCCCGCCACCCGCACCATCCCGTCGACGACCGTCAGCTCGAGCACATCGGGCCGCAGCCGCACATTGAAGCCGCCGCCCCTGGCCTGCAGCGTGGTGCCCTCCGCATCGATCACCAGCGGCGCCGGATGGTCGGCCGCCACAATGAAGCTTGCTTCGCCGCGCAGCAGCCGCACGAAGCGCGAGCGCTCGCGAATGGCGATTTCCACCGCCGAATTGGTGTTGAGAAAGATGCTCGACCCATCTTCGAGCCGAAACCGCCGCGCCTCGCCCACCGCGGTCCGGTATCGCACCACCGCACTGGCCTTCTGCACCGCCACCGTCGCCGCCGTGCCGATGAACGCCGTGGCAAAGATCGCCGCGATCACCTGGCGGCGGCCCACCACCGCCTCGAAGCGACCCGCCGGCCCGGCAATCGCCTCGGGGTCGATCCGCGGCGCCACTTCCTTCAGCCGCCCGCTGATCTCCCATGCCGCCTCGGCCTTGGCAAAGGCCACGCCATGCGCCGGATGCTCGGCAATCCACGCATAGGCCTCGGCCCAGTCGTCGTCGCTTCCCGATGCCCGCGCCGCGAGGAACCGCCGCGCCGCTTCGTCTTCAAGCCTCTCGCGCTCGTCGATCCTGCTGTAGCGAGCCACCAACGCGAAATTCCTCGAACTCACCGATTGCGACCATCACCTTGGCGGTGGCCCGGGCAATGTGCTTGTCGACAGTAGAGACGGACAAGCCCATCTCTTCTGCTATCTCCGCCACAGGTTTATCGTAGATACGGCGCAAAATGAACGCCCTGCGACATTGGATAGGCAGGGTATCGACAATCGCCTCGAGTCGCCGCAATTCATCGCGTGCTTCCAGCCGCGCCTCGGTGTTCACGTCCGACGCGATCAGGTCGAAATCCGCCAGCTGTTCGAAGGAGATGATCTTGTCGCGCCGCGCCTGGTCGATGATCAGGTTGCGGGCGATGCGGAAAAGCCAGGCGCGGCCGCCAGTCACCCGCGCGAAGTCTTCGGTGGCGAAGGCCCGGGCAAGCGCTTCGGCTACGATATCGTCGAGATCGGCACGGCGGGGCATGATCCGGCGCAGACGTGCCCGAAGCGCTGCCTCGTGCGGCAGGACCTGGCCCTTGAACCAGTCGAGCCGTGCGCGGACCTGCGCCCCTGCGACCCTGGGATCGTGGTTGTTGCTCAAGCCACCCCCTCCATCGCCCATCGGCAGGCCTGCCCTGCCGTATCGAACTGCGTCATCGAAACGTAATGGAACATCAAGTCATGTCGCTTGTCCAGCCGCAACGTTCGAAACGTCTGATTGTGCATCTGTGAAAAAAAATCACGCGAACCGGGTGGTGGATTGGCAGAAACCTTCAACTCGCTCGTTGAGACGGGTGTGGGAAGACAAAAGGGGGCGTTCATGCCGACGATCGATTATCGCAATGCAGCGGCGAGTCTTGCGGTGCTGGCCTTCGTGCTCGCATCAGGTTCGGCAGCAGCGCAAACCCAGCCCACGCAGGTCGCCGCTGCCGATCCGGCGCCTCTGAACGAGGCGGAAATGATCGTGACGGGCACCCGCGGCGTCGCGCGCACCGTCGCCGAGAGCCCGACGCCGATCGATGTCATCTCCGCCCCCGAGCTCGAGCGCACCGGCCGTTTCGGCACCATCGCCGCCCTCAATCTGCTGGTGCCGTCGTTCAACGCGCCGCAGCGCGCCGGTGGCGGCACGTCGACGATTATCCAGACCGGCGGCCTGCGTGGACTAAATCCAGATCAGACGCTGATCCTGGTCAACGGCAAGCGTCGTCACAAAACCTCGCTGATCAACGCCGTTTCGGCGCTTTATAATGGCGCGGTGCCGGTGGATCTCGATCTCATCCCGCAATCGGCGATCGGCCGAGTGGAAGTGCTGCGTGATGGCGCGGCGGCGCAATATGGTTCGGACGCCATTGCCGGTGTGATCAACTTCATTCTCAAGTCGGACCGTGAGGGCGGGCAGATCAATTTCAGTGCCGGCCAAAACTTCGACCGGTCGGACGGCGAGAATTACATCCTCAACGCAAATATCGGCACCAGTCTCGGCGACCGGGGCTTTCTCGACCTGTTCCTCTCGGCGCGCCAGCAGGAGCTTTCCAACCGCGCCGTGCCGATCAGCCCCAATATCAACCTTTATCGCACGGTGAACGGCCAGCGCGATCCGCGCGAGGCGACGATCGACCGGCTCGTTACCACCCAGTTTGGCAACTTTCCGGTGCGCGGCTTCAATGTCGGCCACAATCTCGAGTATGATTTCGGGGGAGTGGAGCTCTATTCGTTCGGAACCTTCAGCCAGCGTCGGTCAGACCTGACACAGACATTTCGCGCGCCCAACAATGCGGCGTCGCTGCCCGAAGTCTATCCCAATGGTCTCCGGCCAACGCTTCTGATCCAGGAAGAGGATTTCGAGCTCGCTGTGGGGCTGCGTGGTCAAGTTAGCGGCTGGGATTGGGACCTTTCTAGCGTATATGGCCAAAACCGTGCTCGTCAGAGTGCCTATGATTCGATCAACGCGTCGCTTGGGCCAACGAGCCCAACCGAGTTTTCGGTCGGCGCGCTGCGCTCGAACGAGTGGATCAATTCACTCGATTTCACGCGCAGCTTCGAAGTGGGGAGCGGCAAGCTGCAGGTATCGACCGGGCTGCAACATCGCCGTGAGCGGTATGCAGTTTCTGAAGGTCAACTCGAGTCTTATCAGGCCGGAAACTACACCTATGTGGCAAACGGTGTAACGATCCGCCCCGCGCCCGGCGCGCAGGGTGCGAGCGGCTTCACACCCGCCGATGCGGGTTCGCTCTCGCGCAACAATTTGTCCGCATATGTCGATCTGGCGTGGGATCCAACGACTCGGACAACAATTTCGGGGGCGTTACGCTATGAACATTATGATGATGCCAGCCGCGATACGCTGATTGGGAAGATTACAGCACGGCAGGAACTGACAGATTGGATAAGCGTCCGCGGCGCCGTCTCGACGGGTTTCCGCGCGCCATCGGTAGCGCAGCAACTTTATGCCTCGACAACGGGGCAATTCCGCACTGTCAACGGGGTGCTCGATCTGCTGCAGATCAAGACCCTCCCGGTCAATTCGCCCTCAGCGATTGCGCTCGGTGCGATCCCGCTCCAGCCCGAGGAGTCGACCAATTTCTCATTGGGGGTGGTGCTGACGCCATTGGCAGCGTTGACAATCACTATTGATGGCTACCAGATCGATGTGCGTGATCGGATTACCATCACCAGCACGCTAACCGGCGCGGCGGTATCTGCCATACTCGTTGCAAATGGACTTTCGCCAGAAATAAGTGGCCAATATTATGCCAACGCAATTGATACGCGGACGCGTGGTTTGGATATCGTCGCCACTTATCGCCATAATTTGGGTAGCGATGGAGAAATGGCGTGGAACATCGGCTATAATTACAATCAAACTGATATCCGCCGCATTGCTGACAACCCGTCCCAACTCCAGTCACTCGGAGCGGGCTTTGTGCTCTTTGATCGGCGGGCGCAATCCAACCTGACCACAAACCTGCCCCGCACAAAGCTTCTGATTGCTAATTTCACCCGCATTGGTGACTGGAGTCTCAACACGCGCGTTAATCGCTTCGGGCGGTTTGACAGCTTCCAGAACGCCACTGCCACAGTAGGCGGCCAACCGGTTTTCGGGTAATTACCCACCCCCTTGCCAAGGGGTCGCGTCTATGATTCACACTATCCATGAATCGCGAGGAACTTGAGCAGCTTACGAAGCCTGAGTTGAT
>NZ_JACIIV010000023.1 GCF_014205635.1 Polymorphobacter multimanifer | reverse complement strand
CCGCAAACTCGTCGTCGCCGCCAACGCCATCCTCAAATCCAGCACCCGATGGCAAAAACCAGCTTGACCGCCAATACAGTCGCCAGACCCCATTCGTCAGCTTCGGCAAAGATCTGACAGGCAAGTGACTGCAAAACCCCAATAATGGGGTCTGGGGCCTGCGGCCCCAGCCGCCGGAGGCTCACTTCTGCCCGATCGCCGTCCCCGCCGCCCAGCCGCTCGCCCAGGCCCATTGGAAGTTGTAGCCGCCAAGCCACCCGGTCACATCGACCGCTTCGCCGATGGCGTAGAGGCCGGGGGTGCGCTTGGCTTCCATGGTGCGCGACGACAGGCCATCGGTGGAGATGCCGCCCACGGTCACCTCGGCCTTGGCGAAGCCTTCGCTGCCATTGGGGAGGAAGCGCCAGTCGGCGAGCTTGGCCTCCACATTGCTGAGCATCTTGTCCGACATGGTCTGCAGGTCGCCCCACAGGTCGATGCGCGCGGCGAGCGTGTCGGCCAGCCGTTCGGGGAGCATGCCGGCGAGCAGGCCCTTCATCGAAAGCTTCGGGCGCGCGCGCTTGGCGGCCTGCGCCCAGCCGGGGCCGGCCTGGGGGAGGAAATCGATGCCGATGCTCTCCCCGTGCCGCCAATAGCTGGAAACCTGCAGGATGGCGGGGCCGGAGAGGCCGCGGTGGGTGAAGAGCGCTGCCTCGCGGAAGGCGGCCTTGCCGCAGCGCGCCACCACATCGGCGGCAACGCCGGCCAGTTCGCGGAACAACAGCTGGTCGCCCGCGAGCGTGAGCGGCACAAGTGCTGGGCGCGGCTCGACGACGCTCATGCCGAAGCGCCGCGCCAGCCCATAGGCGAAATCGGTGGCGCCAAGCTTGGGAATCGACGGCCCGCCGGTGGCGATCACCAGGGCCGGTGCACGCACTTCGCGGTTGCCGACGGTCACCCGGTAGGTGCCATCGCCATGGTCGATCTCGCGCACCGCGTCCCCCAGCGCCATCTCGACGCCGCCGGCTTCGGCTTCATCGAGCAGCATCGCCAGGATGGCGCGCGCCGAGCCGTCGCAGAACAGCTGGCCGAGCGTTTTCTCGTGATAGGCGATGCCGTGCTTCTCGACGAGGCCTATGAAGTCGGCGGGCGTGTAGCGCCCCATCGCCGAGCGCGCGAAATGCGGATTGGCCGAGAGATAGCGATCGGGCACCGCACCGATGTTGGTGAAGTTGCAGCGGCCGCCGCCCGAAATCAATATCTTGGCACCAGGCGACGCGGCATGGTCGATCACCAGCACGCGCTTGCCTGCCTGCCCGGCTATTGCCGCACACATCAGCCCGGCACCGCCGGCGCCGAGCACGATCGCATCGAAATCGCTCAAATGCGCACCAGCCGGCGGCCGAAGCTCGCTCCCGTGAACAGGCCACAGAATGCGTCCGGAAGTGTTGCAAGGCCGTCGAAAATTTCCTCGCGATAGACCAGCCCGTCCGCCACCATCGCGGCGATTCCAGCCTGCGCCTCGGCGAAGCCCGGCAGGTCGTCGAACACCAATATGCCCTCCATCCGCAGCCGCTTGGCGATCATCTCGCGCATGTTGACGACGCCGGGCACCGTGTCCGCCAAATAGTCCGCCGTGGCGCCCGAAAGCACGATGCGCCCGAACACCTTCATGTGCGGCAGCGCCCGGTCGATCATGGCATTGCCGACATTGTCGAGCATCACATCGAACCCCGGCCCGGCTGCCTCGGCGAACGCCGCCTCGAAGCCGGGCGCCTTGTAATCGAGCGCCTCGTCAAAGCCGGCGACCTCGGCAAGCCAGCGGCATTTCTCCGCCCCCCCCGCCACGCCGACGACATGCGCGGCCCCCCAGCGTTTCGCCAGCTGCCCCGCCGTGGTGCCCACCGGCCCTGCGGCCGAGGTGATGAGCACGCGGGCACCCGGCTTCAGCTCCGCCACGCGCTTGAGCGCAAACCACGCGGTCATCCCCGGCACGCCCAAAATGCCGAGCCAAAGCGATTCCGGCACATCGAGGTCCGGCAGCGGCAGCACATAGCCCTTGCCGCTGGAAACGACATGGCTCGCCCAGCCTGTCGCCGTCACCCTCTGCCCCACCGCAAAGCGGGCGTTGCGGCTTTCCACCACCTCGCCGACGCAAAAGCCGTCGACCGGCTCGCCCGGCATCACCGGCCGCGCATAGCTCGCACCCGGGGACAGCCGCGAGCGCGTGCCGGGATCGCACGACACGAAGCGGTTGGCGATGAGGAACTGGCCCTCGGCAAGCTCCGGGATCGGCAGCGTCTCCACACGGAAATCCGCCGGCTGCGGTGCGCCCTCCACGTGCCGCACCAGCACAATCCGTTCCATCATCCGCGCCGTCATGTCATCATCTCCGAAAGGATCCGCACCATGGCCGAAGCGCTCCGCATCGTCACCCCGGGATCCCGTTCGAGGCGCTTCAAACCGATGGCGGGGTCGAATTTCCCGCCTTGCCCGGCCCCTGATCGCTCCTGATCCACACATCGCGCTGCGGGAAGGGAATCTCGATCCCCTCCTCCTTGAACAGCACCCACAGACGGTTGAGGATGGCGCTCTTCACATTGCCCACCCCCACCTCGGGGTCTTCGATCCACACCATGATATCATGGTCGACCGAACTGTCTCCGAAGCCGCGCAGCCAGATGCCGGGCGGGGGATCGCTGAGAACGCGCGGCACATCCGCCGCCGCCCGCAGCATCAGCGCCTGCGCTTTCGGAAGATCGCTCGCATAGCTCACCCCCACCGGGATGTGCACCCGCACTTTCCGATCCGAGTAGGACCAGTTTTCCACCGTTTGCGTCATCAGCAGCTCGTTGGGGATCAGATGCTCCTTGCCGTCGCGGGTGAGCACCGACACCGCGCGCACGCCGATCTTGCTCACCTGCCCGAACTGCTCCCCCACCACGATCACGTCGCCGGGCTTGATCGAACGGTCCATGAGCAAAATCAGCCCGGCGATCAGGTTGCCGAGCGTCTTCTGCATGCCGAAGCCCACCGCCAGCCCGAGCGCGCCCGAGAAAAAGGCCAGCGAGGTGAGGTCGAGCCCGAGCAGATCGATGCCGATCAGGAAGGTCAGCGCCGCGATCGCCAGCCCCACAAGCTTCTGCGCCAGCAGCTGCTGCGAGCTGTCGAACCGGTCGAACCGCCCCACCCATTGCCCCAGCGCCCGATTGGCCAGCCGCGCCAGCGCGAACAGCACCAGCCCCGCCACCAGCGTCGTCACCACATCGAGCAGCGAAATCCGCCGGGCGGCAATGCGAATCGACGCATTGTCCAGCGCATCGGCGAGTGGCCCCAGCCCGCCCTGCGCCGCCGCGAGCACTGCCACGCCCGCCAGCACCCCCAGCGCCGGCGCCGCCGCCGCCGCCATGCGCCATCCGCGCAGCAGATGGACGACCAGAATCCCGACCGCCAGGCCAAGCACCGCCCCGGCGAGCAGCCGCGGCACCTCGCCAAAGCCCGGCGCGCTCAGCAGTACCACCAGCGCCAGGCTCACCACCGCCGCGCGCACCGTGCGGGCTATCCGCCCGGCAGACCCCGGCGGCAGCCAGCCGGCACCGGCAAAGCGCGCCTCGGCCCAGCCCCCGGCCAGCCCGCCCAGCAGCAGCGCCACCGCCAGCACCACCCCCACGATCAGCAGGTCGACAACCGGCAACCCCGCAAGCCATGCGGTCGGGTTCTCGATGAGCGTTTCAATCATCGTGTCAGCCTGCCAGCCGCAGGGGCGCATGGCAAACCAGGGCCGCCGGCTGCCAGTGCGTGCGACGGCCGCTAAACGGGGTCCGGGGCCCAAGGCCCCAGCCGCCGGAGGCCCCTTTCAATGGAAATCCCGCGATCGCGGCAAAATCCGCACATCGCGCGGGTGCCTGCCGCGCGGGGTGGGCGGGTCGGCGAGGTTCTCGTCGCCGCGTGCGGTCATCGCCGGCAGCGCATGTGCGTCCGACAGCCGGTCGAGCAGCCCCGACCAGTCGAGCACTTCCACGCCCATCAGGTGGACCACGCCTTCGGGCGAGCGCTGCACCTCGCCGCGCACGCACATCAGCCGGGCACCCATCACCGCGCGCCGATAATGTTCGAACAAGCGCGCCCAGAGCACGACATTCACCACCCCGGTCTCATCCTCCAGCGTGATGAAGATGGCGTTGCCATTGCCCGGCCGCTGCCGCACCAGCACCACGCCGGCCATGCTCAGCTGCCTGCCGGCGCGCGCCGCGGACACTTCGGCAGCGCTGGCGGTGCCCGGCGGCAGCGCACCGCGCAGCAGCGCCATCGGATGCGCCTTGAGGCTGAGCCGCAGCACCTGGTAATCGGCGGCCACATCCTCACCGAGCCGCATTTCGGGGAGCGCGAACGCCGGCTCCTCGCCAAGCTCGGCCACGCCGGCGGCGGCAAACAGCGGCAGCACATCGGCGGGCGTGCGCAGCGCATCCCAGCCGCCCTCGCGCCGACTTAAACCGAGGAGAGCAACTGCATCGGCATCGGCCAGCAGTTTCAGCGCGCGCGGCGGCAATGCTGCGCGGCGCGCCATGTCCTCGAGGCTGGCGAAGGGCCGCGCCGCTGCCATCGCCGCCGCCCATTCGGCGCGGAACCCGGTCACCTGCCGCAGCCCCAGCCGCAGTGCACCAGCCTCCAGCGTGCAATCCCAGTCGCTGGCGTTCACATCGACCGGCAGCACCGCCACGCCATGCTCGCGCGCATCACGCACGATTTGTGCCGGCGCATAAAATCCCATCGGCTGCGAATTGAGGAGCGCAGCGGCAAACACAGCCGGGTAGCGGCACTTCAAATAGCTCGAAATCCACACCAATCGTGCAAAGGCCAGCGCATGGCTTTCGGGAAAGCCATAGCTGCCGAAGCCCTCGATCTGCTTGAAGCAGCGTGTGGCAAAGTCGCGCTCATAGCCGCGCGCCACCATCCCCTCGATCATCTTCTCGGCAAAGCCGCCCATGGTGCCGATGTTGCGGAAGGTCGCCATCGCGCGGCGCAGCTGGTTGGCCTCCGAGGGTGTGAACGCTGCCGCGACGATCGCCAGCCGCATCGCCTGCTCCTGGAACAGCGGCACCCCCAAGGTCCGCCCCAGCACGCCCTTCAGCTCATCGCGGTCGTGCGGGGCGGCGGGAGCGGGAAAGCTCACGGCCTCGCGCCCCTGCCGGCGCCGCAGATAGGGGTGGACCATGTCCCCCTGGATCGGCCCCGGCCGCACGATCGCCACCTGGATCACCAGATCGTAGAATTCGCGCGGCCGCAGCCTTGGCAGCATGTTCATCTGGGCGCGGCTCTCGACCTGGAACACCCCGACCGAATCGCCCAGGCACAGCATGTCGAACACGTCCGGCGCCTCATCGGGTACATTGTCGAGCGTGTACTGGCGGCCGATATGCGCCTTGATGAGCGCAAAGGCGCGGCGGATGCAGCTTAGCATCCCGAGTGCGAGCACATCGACCTTCATCAGCCCCAGCGCGTCGATATCGTCCTTGTCCCACTCGATGAAAGTGCGGTCCGGCATCGCGGCATTGTGGATCGGCACCGTCTCGTCGAGCCGGTCCTGTGTCAGCACGAAGCCGCCGACATGCTGCCCAAGGTGCCGCGGCAGCCCCATGATCTCGCCGGTCATCCGGATCAGCCGGCGGATCTCGGGCGCATCGATGTCGAGCCCGCTCTCGGCAAAGCGCTTCTCCTCCATGGCGCGCGAAAAGCTGCCCCACACCGTGCCCGAAAGCCGGCCGGTCATGTCCTCGGTGAGCCCCAGCACCTTGCCCACCTCGCGCACCGCACTGCGCGGCCGGTAATGCGCCACGGTGGCGGCAATGCCGGCGCGCTCGCGGCCGTAGCGCGCGTAGATATACTGGATCACCTCCTCGCGCCGCTCATGCTCGAAATCGACATCGATGTCGGGCGGCTCGCGGCGCTCTTCGGAGATGAAGCGCGAGAACAGCAGATTGTGCTTCGATGGATCGACCGCGGTGATGCCGAGCACGAAGCACACCGCCGAATTGGCCGCCGAGCCGCGCCCCTGGCACAGGATGCCCTTCGCCTGGGCAAACGCCACCATGTCGTGCACGGTGAGGAAATAGGGCGCATAGCCAGCCTTGCCGATCACCCGGAATTCTTCCTGCAACTGCGCCATCACCCCGGCCGGCACGCCCTGCGGCCAGCGCACCCGCGCCTTCTGCATCGTCAGCGTCTCCAGCCAGCCCTGCGCGCTGTGCCCCGGCGGCACCGGCTCGTTGGGGTATTCATAGCGAAGCTGGTCGAGATCGAACGCCACCCGCCGCACGAGCTGCATCGGCGCCTCCACCGCGTCCGGGCAATCGGCAAACAGCCGCTGCATCTCGGCCTCGGCCTTCAGGTGCCGCTCGGCATTGGCCTCCAGCCGCCGTCCCGCCGCATCCAGCGTCGTCCCCTCGCGGATGCAGCTCAGCACATCCTGCAACGCCCGCGCCCCGGGCTCGGCATAAAGCGCATCATTGCTCGCCATCAGCGGCAGCCGCAACCGCGCCGCCTCCGCCATCCGTGCCGCCAGCCGCCGCCGGTCCGCCCCGCCGCGCGGCATCACCGCCGCCAGCCACAGCCGCCCGCGCCCGGCCTCGGCAAGCGGCGCCGGCATGGCCTTTCCCGGCATCCCGACCAGCAGCATGTCGTCGATATGCCCGAGCAGATCCTCGAGCCGCAGCGCGCAGCCGCCCTTCGCCACCCGAAGGTTGCCGAGCGTCAGCAACCGACACAGCCGCCCCCAGCCCCGGCGCGTCGCTGGATAGGCGAGCACATCCGGCGTCGCATCCTCGAACACCAGCCGCGCCCCCACCACCAGCCGAAAACCGGCTGGCAAGCCTTCAGCCTCGCGCACCGCCACATGCGCGCGCACCACGCCCGCCACGCTGTTGCGATCGGCAATCCCCACCGCCCCATGCCCCAGCGCCAGCGCGCGCTCGACCATCGCGGCCGGACTGCTGGCGCCGCGCAGGAAGGAATAATGCGTCGCACAGGCCAGCTCGGCGAAGGCCATTCAGGATGCCTCCGGCGGGCGAAAAAGCGCCTCCGGCGGTAGCAAGGGTGCCTCCGGCGGCTGGGGCCGCAGGCCCCAGACCCCATGTGTGGGGCCTGCGCGTTTGCGGGACGGTGTACGGATTGTGGACCATGTTCGACTGCGCTGCGCGCGACGCTTCAAGGCACAGCACAGCCCCCAAAAACGGGGTCTGGGGCCCAAGGCCCCAGCCGCCGGAGGCCCTTCTTCGCCCGCCGGAGGCCCCTGCCCTTCACGCGAAGCGGCCATGCACGAACCACCCTGGTATGCGGCGTTCTTCGTAGAGGCCGTGGCGGAACAGCCAGAAGCGGCCGCCGCTGCTGTCTTCGACGCGGTAATAGTCTCGGGTGAGGCCCTGGCCGTCGGCGCGGCGCCACCATTCGGCGGCGATGCGCTCGGGCCCTTCGGCGCGCACGATGTCGTGGAGGCGACGGTGCCAGCGGAAGCGGCGCGGCGGGCCATCGGGGACTTCGGCCATAACTTCCACCGGCTGCGGCGGGTCGAACAGCAGGGCGGGGCGTTCGGGGGGCTCGCCGGGGGCTTGTGCGGCCCATGCGGTGGCATCGGGACGGGCGGTGAAGGGCAGGTCGAAGCCGGCCTGTTCGGGGACATGGCTGTCTGCCCCGGCCAGCCGCCGCACCCGGCCGGGGCCGAGGCGCGCGGTCAGGCGGTCGACGAGGCCGAGCAATTCGCCTGCGGCCAGCGCGCCGCCGTCCAGCGCCAGCTGCTCCTCGCCGAGCGGCGCGAGGACGGGGACGGCAAGGCGCACCAGATCATAGCCGAAGCCGGGATCGAGCGGATCGTTGAGGGCCGCCAGTCGCTCGCCGAACAGCCGCATGATCGCGGCGGGTGCACGCTGCGCAGCGGCAGTGTCCACCCGCACCCGCGCCAGCGCGCCATCGGCACGGTAGAGCAGCGCCTCGAAGGCGCGGCCGCCGGCACCGCGTTCCGAGAGGTTGAGGCAGGCGCGCACCACCAGCCCCTCGACCACCTTGAGCGCTGCAGGCACGGTAAGCAGCGGCTGGGCGAAGCGCGCCTCGACGAGGATTTCGGGCTCGGGCCAGCGCGGCTGCAGCGGAAAGGCGGCAGCACCCAGCAGCACATCGAGGCGGTGGACGAGCGCATCGCCGAGCCGGGCGGCCAGGGCGGCGCGCGGCTGGCCCGCGACCAGCGCGACGCTGCGCAGCCCGGCGCGGCGGAGGGCGAGAGCGAGCGCATCCGGGTTGTCCAGCTCGAGCCCCGGCACCGCCACCAGCGGGCCGAGCAGCGCTGCGATGGGGAGCGCCAGAACGGCGGAAGGGCCGTCTGCCTGCGCCACCAGCCCATCGCCATCCCATTCGGTCCCATCCGAGTCGGCAAAGCCTGCCAGTGCCAGCGCAGCCGCGGGATTGTCCGCCAGCGCAGCACGGCCCGAAAGCCCCATCCGCGCCAGCCGCTTGAGGAGATCGCCCGCCAGCGCCGCTTCGCCGCCGGCCAGATGCGCTGCCCCTGTGATATCGAGCAGCAGCCCGGCGGGGGGTGCGACCGCCACCATCGGCGTGTAGCGCCCGCAGCCATCGGCCAGCGCTTCGAGCAGGGCAAGATCGGCCGCCGGATCATGCGCCTGCACCTGCAGCTCGGGCAGCAGTGCCCGCGCATCGGCGAGCGTCATCCCCACCGCCAGCCCGGCGGCGGCGGCATGGGAATCGAGTGCTGCCAGCCGCACGGCATTGCCGGACGTAACCGTGAGCGCGAGCGGCGTGTCAGGCAGCGATGGCGCTGCCTGGCGAACCCGCTCCGCCGGCAACCCGGGCAGCAGCACTGCCAGGATTCGCCGTCCGGAAGCTGTGTTCCTCACCATTCCACTCCAATTGCATCGAAAATCCCGGCCGGCCGGCGCGGCAGCGCAGCAGCTCGACGCCGAACACCGGCAGCCCCGGCGCATCGGCGGCCAGCGCGCGCGAGGGCTGCGCCATCACCCCCCAGCGCGTGCTCGCGGCACTCGGGGCGGGCTCGCCCTCGCGCACTGCCAGCACACTCACGCCGCTGCGCGCCGCCGCCAGCGCCAGCCGCCGCGAGGCGGTGAGACCGAAGGCCGGCGAGCGTCCACAGCGCAGCACCACGGCCGACAGCGCCGGGCAGGCCACGGCATCGGCCGCAGCGCGCAGCAGCGCCAGCGCATCGGGGGCGCGCACCAGCAGCAGCCGCGCCGGATCGATCCCCAGCGCCGCTAGCCCGGGCGCATAGGGCCGCACGCCGCGCATCGCCCGCGCTTCCACGAGCCAGAGCAGCGGACCCGTCCGGCCATTCCGCGCCGCCAACAGCAGCGCCACCACCATCGCCGCCACGCCGTCATCGGGCCGCGCGGGGTAGAATTCGTGCAGCGCCGCCGCCTGCAGCCCGCCGTCCAGCCGCGCATCGAGCCCGGGCTCGCCAAAGCCGAGCGGCCGGAGCGAGGGCTGGGCAGGCCGTGCCCCAAGGGCCGGCGACAAGGCGAATCCGGGACGCATGTTCTACTTATGTTCTATGCGCAGCCGGCCAGAGTCAAGCAGTCACAGTCAAGCAGGCAGAATGAAAGCCTCAGCCTTCCACAGGCTCCCAGCCGCCGCCCAGCGCCTTGAACACGGCGATCTGGCGCGTGGTGAGATCGGCATCGTTCGCCGCCAGCTGCGCATCCGCCGTCGCCAGCGTGCGCTCGGCATCGAGCACCGCCAGAAACCCTTCCGACCCCGCCCCATAGCGCAGCCGCACGATCCGCGCCGCCCGCGCGCTCTCGTCACGCGCCGCGCGGAGCGCCTCGTTGGTGGCAAGCCCCGCAGCATAATTGGCGAGCGCCGTCTCGGTCTCCTCGAGGGCGGCGAGCATGCTGCCTTCGAAATTCGCCACCGCTTCGTCGCTGCCGGCGCGCGCCTGCCGCGTGCGGGCGCGCGCAGCGGCGAAATTGGGGAAGGTCCAGCTGATCGCCGGGCCGATGCTGAAGGCGAAGCCGCGGTTGCTCAGCGCCGCCCCCGGCGTGACGCCCTGCCCCGAGACACTGCCGCCGAGCGAAATCTGCGGGAAGAAATCCGCCATCGCCACACCGATCCGCGCCGTCGCCGCCGCCAGCCGCCGCTCGGCCTGGCGCACATCGGGCCGCCGCCTGAGCAGCGCCGCGCCATCGCCGACCGGAATCGCCGTCTTGAGCAGCGGTGGCGCCGTGCACGCCTTCACCCGCGCATCCACCTGCGCCGGCTGCCGCCCGGTGAGCACCGCCAGCCGGTTGAGCGCCGCCGCGCGCTGCGCGGTGAACGCCGGCAGCGTCGCCCGCGTCGATTCGAGCTGTGCGCGGGCGCGCGCCACATCGAGCGGCGAATCACGCCCCGCCGCCACCCGCTTCTCCGCAATGCCGAAGCTGTCCGCCTGCAACTTCAGGCTGCGCTCCGCCACCGCCAGCTGTGCCGCCGCCGAACAGGCATCGGCATAGGCACGCGCCGTCTCGGCCGCGACAGTGATCCGCACCGTGTCCCGCGCCGCTTCCTCCGCCTCGAAATCGGCCCGCGCCGCCTGCACCGACCGCGTGACCCGGCCATAAAGGTCGATCTCGTAGCTGGCATCGAGCCCCAGCCGGTAGAATTCGCTCTCGAACGCCACCGGCCCCGTCGGCGTCGGCACCGCCTGCCGCGCTTCCACGGCACTGCCGGTGATGCTGGTGCTCGGCAGCCGCTGGCTGCGCGTCTCGCTCAGCACGGCGCGCACCTGCCGCAGCCGCGCCGTGGCTGCCCGCAGATCGGTGTTCGCCGCCAGTGCCTGGCCGACAAGCTCGTCGAGAAGCGGATCGTCATAGAGCCGCCACCACGTCACCGGTGCTTCCACGCCCACCGTCGCCCCCTCGGCACCCGCCACCAGCGCGCCGCCTTCCACCGGCGGCAGCGGTGCGGGCACATAGTCCGGCCCCAGCGCACAGCCGGAAAGCAGCAGCGCCGCCATCAAAAGCCGCGTCTTCATGCCGGCTGCTCCACACCCGAGATCATCTCCGGCCGCGTGCTGCCGATCGGCCGCCCCAGCCTGGCTGCCGCCCAGCTGGCGATCACATAGAACACCGGCGTGAAAAGCAGCCCGAACACCGTGACGCCGATCATGCCCGCGAACACCGCCGTGCCCAGCGCCTGCCGCATCTCCGCACCGGGACCCGAGGCGATGACCAGCGGCACCACACCGAGGATGAAGGCGAAGCTCGTCATCAGGATGGGGCGCAACCGGGTGCGTGCCGCCGCTTCGGCCGCAGCCCAGCGGTCCTTGCCCGCTTCCTCGGCCTGCTTGGCGAACTCGACGATCAGGATGGCGTTCTTCGCTGCCAGCCCCACCAGCACCACCAGCCCGATCTGCGTCAGGATATTGTTGTCGAACCCGCGGATGTTCACCCCCAGAATCGCCGCCAGCAGGCACATCGGCACGATGAGGATGACCGCGAGCGGCAGCACCAGCGATTCATATTGCGCCGCCAGCAGCAGGAACACGAACACCACCGCAAGCACGAACACCACCGCTGCGGTATTGCCCTGCGTCTTCTCCTGATACGCCAGCTCGGTCCATTCATAGCTGAAGCCCTCGGGCAGCAGCCGGCCCGCCAGCCCCTCCATGGCCCCCAGCGCCTCGCCGCTCGAGAATCCGGGCAGCCGGTCCCCCTGCAGCTCGGCCGCCGGGAACAGATTGTGGCGCACCACGCGGTACGGCCCGCTGGTGTCCGACAGGCGCACCATCGATCCCAGCGGCACCATCTGCCCCGAGGCCGCCCGCACCCGCAGGTTGGTGATGTCGGTCGGGTCGTTGCGGAACGGCGCATCGGCCTGGGCCGTCACCCGGTAGGTGCGGCCGAACAGGTTGAAATCGTTAACATAGCTCGAACCCAGATAGACCTGCAGCGTGCCGAACACATCCGCCGGCGCCACGCCGAGAAGCTGCGCCTTTTCGCGATCGACATCGGCGAACATCCGCGGCGTGCCGGTGTTGAACAGCGTGAACACGCTCGTCAGCCCCGGCTGCTGGTTGGCCTCCATCATCATCCCGAAGGTCGCTTGCTCCAGCGCCGGATAGCCCTGGCCCGAGCGGTCCTGCACCATCATCTTGAAGCCGCCCCCGGTGCCGATGCCGCGCACCGGCGGCGGCGGGATGACGAGGATGTTGCCGGCGCCGATGCCGCCCATCGCCTGGCGCAGGCTGCCGAGGATCGAATCGCCGGTCAGCCCCTTGTCGGCGCGCACCGGATAATCGTCCATCTGGATGAACAGCGTGCCGGCGTTGGGGGCGTTGGTGAAGCTGGCGCCATCGAGCCCGGCAAAGGCCACCACCCGCTCCACGCCATTGGTGGCGCGCGCCGTGCGCACGGCATCGAGCACCACCTTGTCGGTGCGTTCGAGCGAGGTGCCCGGCGGCATCTGCACCACCGCGATCAGATAGCCCTGGTCCTGTGCGGGGATGAAGCCCTGCGGCGTGGCGACCAGCCGCCAGCCCGCCAGCACCAGCAGCCCGGCATAGACGACGAGGATGATGGCGATGCTGCGCACGGCCCGCGCCGTGATCCGGCCGTAACGCTCCGAAAGCCAGTCGAAGCCGGCGTTGAAACGGTCAGCTGCCTTGGCCGGCACGCGGCGCCAGCCTTGCGGCGCCGCCGCATGCTCGTCGTGCGGCTTGAGCAGCAGGGCTGCAAGTGCCGGGGACAGGGTGAGCGACACCACGCAGGAAATGAGCGTGGCGGCCGAGATGGTGAGCGCGAACTGCTTGTAGAACTGCCCCGAGATGCCGCTGATGAAGGCGGTCGGCACGAACACCGCGCACAGCGTGAGCGCGATCGCCACCAGCGCCCCGCCCACCTCGTTCATCGTCCGGTACGATGCCTCGCGCGGGGTGAGCCCGAGCTTCAGTTCGCGCTCGACATTCTCCACGACCACGATAGCATCGTCGACGACGATGCCGATGGCGAGCACCAGCCCGAACAGCGAAAGGTTGTTCAACGAATAGCCGAACGCCGCCATCACCGCGAAGGTGCCGATCAGGCTGACCGGGATCGCCAGCACCGGTATCAGCGCCGCGCGCCAGCTCTGCAGGAACACCAGCACCACCAGCACCACGAGGATCACTGCCTCGATCAGCGTGTCCTCGACGCTCTCGATCGAGGCGCGCACATATTCGGTGGGGTTGTAGGGGATGCGGTAGGTCAGCCCCTGCGGAAAATCCGCCTTGGCGGCTTCCATCTCGGCGATGATCGCGTCTGCCGTGGCGAGCGCGTTCGAGCCCGGCCGCTGGGTGATGCCGAAGCCCACCCCCTGCTTGCCGTTCACATAGGCGTTGGTGCCATAATCCTGCGCGCCGATCTCGATCCGCGCCACATCGGCCACGCGGGTGATGCGCGGACCATCGGCCTTGATGACGATGTCCCCGAATTCCTGCGTGGTCGTCAGCCGGCCCTTGGTCTCGACGTTGAGCTGATAGCCCGAGCCGCCGGCATCGAACGGCGGGGCGCCGATCGTGCCTGCCGCCACCTGGACGTTCTGGGCGCGGAGCGCCGCCACCACATCCTGGGCGTTGAGCCCGCGCGACGCGGCCTTTTCGGGGTCGATCCAGATGCGCATCGCATAGTCGCGCACGCCGAACGCATTGATGCCGCCCACGCCGTCGATTCGCGCCAGCCGGTCCTGCAGATACAGCGTGGCATAGTTGGACACATAGTCGAGCGGCAGGCTGTCATCGGTCGATTCGAGGAACACCACGAGCAGGATATCGGGCGAGTTCTTGCGCGTCGTCACGCCGAGCGAGCGCACCGTGTCGGGGAGCCGCGGCTCGGCCGAAGCGACGCGGTTCTGCACCAGCACCTGGGCATTATCGAGATCGGTGCCGAGCTTGAAGACGATGTTGAGCAGCATCCGGCCATCGCCGGTGGACGAGGAGGTCATGTAGATCATGTCCTCGACGCCGTTGATTTCCTGCTCGAGCGGCGCCGCCACCGTGTCGGCGAGCACTTCGGCGGACGCGCCGGGGTAGGTTGCGGTCACGCTGATCGTCGGCGGGGCGATCTCGGGATATTGCGCCACCGGCAGGGTGGGATAGGCGACGATGCCCACCAGCACGATGAGGACCGAGATGACCGCGGCGAAGATCGGCCGGTCGATGAAGAAGCGCGAGAGCCGCATGTCAGTTCGCCGACGCCGAAGTGGTGGTGCCTTCGGCGGCCGGCAGCTCGATCACGGGGGGG
This sequence comes from Polymorphobacter multimanifer, assembly GCF_014205635.1. Taxonomy (GTDB): domain Bacteria; phylum Pseudomonadota; class Alphaproteobacteria; order Sphingomonadales; family Sphingomonadaceae; genus Sandarakinorhabdus; species Sandarakinorhabdus multimanifer. The sequence continues at coordinate 51,397 of NZ_JACIIV010000023.1, read as the reverse complement.
GCGGTCGGCCCGGTGCCGGGTGCCGGCGGCACGATCCTGCCGGCCTTGGGCGTCGCCTGCATGCCGGGACGGACGCGCTGCACGCCCTCGATGATAACGCGATCGGTTTTCGTCAGGCCCGAGCGCACCACGCGCAGGCCTTCGACGAGCGGCCCCAGCTGCAGCACGCGCGGGGACACCACGCCCTTTCCGTCCACCACCAGCGCCAGCTTGCGCGTCTGGTCGGTCACGACGGCACTTTCCGGAATCAGCATCCCCTCATAGGCGCCCGAGCCGATCAACCGCATATGGCCGAACATGCCCGGCGTGAGGAAGCCATCGGGGTTGCGCACCACAGCACGTCCGCGGATCGTGCCCGAGCCCTGGTCGATGGCATTGTCGACGAAGTCCATCCGGCCCTTCCAGCGATAATCGGTCTCGTCGGCGAGACGGATATCGACCGGGTTGGGCGCCACCCGCGAGCTCGGCCGCGTGCCGGCCTGGTTGGCGCGCTGATATTTGAGATAGACGGCTTCCGAGCCGGTGAAGATGAAGTGGATCGGATCAAGCGTCACCACGCTGGTCAGCACCGTCTCGCCGGCCTGCACGAAACCGCCGACATCGACGCGGCGATCGGAGAGCCGGCCCGAGATCGGCGCCGTCACGCGGGTGAACTCGAGGTCGAGTGCGCGGGCGCGGGCGGTGGCGCGCGCTGCGGCCAGTCCCGCCTCGGCTTCGCCGGTGCGCGCCTTCAGCGTCTCATTCTCCTCGCGGCTCACTGCCTCGTCCTTGAACAAGGACTCGCTGCGCGCGAAATTGGCGCGCGCCAGCACCGCCCCTGCCTCGGCCCGCGCCACTTCGGCACGTGCCTGGGCTGCGGCGGCCTCGAACGGGCGCGGGTCGATCACATAGAGCAGCTGCCCGGCGCGGACGAAATCGCCATCGCGAAAGGCGATGCGCGCCACATAGCCCGACACGCGCGGCCGCACCTCGACGCTCTGCCGCGCCTCGAAGCGACCGACATAATCATCCCAGTCGACGATCGGCTTGACCAGCGGGGTAGCCACCGTGACCGGCGGCGCAGCGCCGCCCGGAGGTCCGGCCGGCGGCGGCGCTTCGCTGCACGCGGCAAGCGCAACTGTTGCGGCAACGAGCGCGACATTCGCCCGCATCACGCGCCGAACCTTGATCATGTTCATTCTGCCACCCGTAAAACTTTGTCCCGGCGAGGAACGATCATCGCCACGACACACAAGATCGCCATGCTGACGACCACCGCCCCGATGCGCGCTGGACCCGTGGCGGCAGCAAGGCTATGGTCTCTTATCGCTAAAGAAACTTGACGGTCAAGATAATTCTGACCGCAGAGGGATGGGACATGGGCGGGGAAGCCAAGACGTGTGGGGAGGATGCCAAGCTGCTGCACCTGCAGCAGGTGATGGATGCCGGCCGCCTGATCCATGGCGCCATGGACCGGGTGGACACTGCAATGGCCGAAACGCTCGGAATCAACCGTTCCGACCTGCGCTGCCTTTACCACCTTATAGAGAACGAAGCCTCAACGCCGGGCGAGATCGCTGCCGCGGTGGGCCTCACCAGCGGCTCGGTCACGGCGATGCTCGATCGGCTCGAATGCCAGGGGCTTGTCGTCCGCATCCGGCGCTGCACCGACCGGCGTTCGGTCGCCATCTCGCTCGTGCCCGAGCAGCGCGTCATGGTCACCGGCGTCATGGAGCGCAAGCTCTCGACGATTCTCGATCATTTCGCCTCGCTCGACGATGCCGCGCTGGCGCGCCTTGCCGAAGCGCTCACACCCTATGCCGCGATCATCAGCAGCATTGCCGACGAGATGAGTCCCCGCGCGACCTGACCGCTCGTATTTGCGCCTTGGCAAGCGCCCGGCACTCCCCCATGCAGCCCCCATGCCTGGAGCCTCCATGCCCGCAGCCCCCACCCGCAACGCGATTCCGTCCCGCGAATTCGCCGTGCTGTTCGCAGCCCTGCTGCTGGTGGCGGCCGGCAACACCGCGATGCAGACGGTGCTGCCCGGAATCGCCCGCGTCATCGGCATCCCCGATCTGGCGGTGGCGCTCATCTTCAGCCTGTCGGCACTGCTCTGGACCTTCAGCGCCCCCTATTGGGCGCGGCAATCGGACATTCGCGGCCGCCGCAAGCTGATCATGGTCGGCGTCATCGGCTTCGGCGTGTCGATGCTCGGCTGCGCCATCATCATCCATGCCGGGCTCATCGGCCTCATCGCCCCGCTCGTCACCTTCGGGCTGTTTGCCGGCATGCGCGCGCTCTTCGGCATCTTCGGCTCGGCCTCCAACCCCGCCTCCCAGGCCTATGTCGCGGGGCGCACCTCGGAGGCCGATCGCACCAGCGCGCTCTCCATCCTCGCCTCGGCCTTCGGGCTCGGCACCATCATCGGCCCCGCCATCGCGCCGTTGTTCGTGTTCGGCACGCTCGGGCTCGCCGGCCCCATGTTCGCCTTTGCGGCCATGGCGATCGTCGTGCTCGTCGCGGTCGCACGGGTGCTTCCCGACGATGACCCGACGCAATTCATCGCAAACCCCGCCGCCGGCACTCCGTCCTCCGAGCCGCTGGTCAGCGGCGGCGCCAGCGGTGCGAGCCTCGCCGCCGCCACCGCCGGGCGCGGCACAAGGCTGGCCTGGCGCGATGCCCGCATCCTGCCCTTCATGGTCTTCGGCTTCGCCTCGGGGTCGGTGCAGGCCGCCACCGGCCAGGCAATGGGCTTCCTCATCATCGATCGCCTCGGCGGCAACGCCCTCGAAGCGCAGGGCAATATCGCCATTGCCTTCATGGCGGGTGCCGGCGCCACGCTGCTCGCGCAATGGGGCATCATCCCCCGCCTGCAGCTGCAGCCCCCCGCACTCATGCGCTGGGGCACGATCATCGCCGCCATCGGCACCGCCGGTATCGCCATGGCGCCGAGCTTCCACGCGCTGGTGGTCGCCTTCGCGTTCGCCACGCTGGGCTATGGGCTCGCAAGGCCCGGCTTCACCGCCGGCGCCAGCCTTGCCGTGGGCCGCGCCGAGCAGGGCGGTGCCGCCGGCGTCATCACCGCGGTCAACGGTGCCTGCTACATCGCCGGCCCGGCCATCGGCATCGGCCTCTACACCTTCATCCCCGAGCTGCCCTATTGGCTCGGCGCCGTCGCGCTGCTGCTGCTGCTCGGCTACACGCTGGCAACCCCCATCCTGCGGCAAAGCCTCCAACGGCCCGACGAGCCATCATAACCCTCGAAATCCTCGATTTTCCGGACGATCACGCCCCGCATTCCGATCGTATCAACCGCGCCTTCTGAGCGCCCACGAACACAAGGTCGGCCGCCGCCATCCATCTCTACGAGAAGCTCGGCTGGCAGCATGATGCCGACATCATGGCCCGCTTCGGCGGCACCTGTGGCAGCGCCAACGCGGCGATGCGCCACCCGCCCTGAACAGCGAAAGGCCGCCCGGTCACCCGGACGGCCCTTCATGCGCAATCGGGCCTGGGCTCAGGCCGGCGGTGCCGCCGGCTCGCCACCGAAGTCGCCCGAGCGGCGCCCGGCCTTGGGAATGGCGGTCACCCCCGATGCTGGCCGCACGGTGGTGGTGCCGGTCCCGGTCGTCCGGTCGATCGGCTCGCCGGCGACGACCTTCTTGATCTCGTCACCTGACAGCGTCTCATATTCGAGCAGCGCCCCGGCCAGTGCATGCAGCTGGTCGATATGGTCCGAGAGCAGCTGCTTGGCGCGGTCATAACCCTGCGTCACGATCGCCCGCACTTCGCCATCGATCATCTGTGCGGTCTGTTCGGACACATTCTGCGTCCGCGTCACCGAATGGCCGAGGAAGACTTCCTCCTGGTTGTCGGCGTACTTCAGCGGCCCGAGCTTGTCGCTCATGCCCCATTGCGTGACCATCGAGCGTGCCAGATCGGTGGCATAGCTGATGTCCGACGAGGCACCCGAGGACACCTTGTTGTGCCCGAAGATGATCTCCTCGGCCACGCGGCCACCCATCGACACCGCGAGGTTGGCGTACATCTTGTCGCGATGATAGCTGTACTGGTCCCGCTCGGGCAGGCGCATCACCATGCCCAGCGCCCGGCCACGCGGAATGATCGTCGCCTTGTGGATCGGGTCCGATGCCTCCTCGTGCACGCTGACGATGGCATGGCCGGCCTCATGATAAGCCGTCATCTTCTTCTCGTCGTCGGTCATCACCATGGTCTTGCGCTCGACGCCCATCAGCACCTTGTCCTTGGCGTCTTCGAAGTCCTTCATCGACACCAGCCGCTTGGAGCGACGTGCAGCGAGCAGGGCCGCCTCGTTGACAAGGTTGGCGAGATCGGCGCCGGAAAAGCCCGGCGTGCCGCGCGCGATCGTGCGTGCGTTCACGTCCGGCGCCAGCGGCACCTTCTTCATGTGGACGCCGAGAATCTTCTCGCGGCCCTCGATGTCGGGACGACCGACCACCACCTGGCGATCGAACCGGCCCGGCCGCAGCAGGGCGGGATCGAGCACATCGGGACGGTTGGTCGCCGCCACGATGATGATGCCCTCATTGGCGTCGAAGCCGTCCATCTCCACGAGCAGCTGGTTCAGCGTCTGCTCGCGCTCGTCATTGCCGCCACCGAGACCGGCACCGCGCGAGCGGCCCACCGCGTCGATTTCGTCGATGAAAATGATGCACGGCGCCGACTTCTTGCCCTGCTCGAACATGTCGCGCACGCGGCTCGCACCGACGCCGACGAACATCTCGACGAAATCCGAACCCGAAATCGAGAAGAAGGGCACATTGGCTTCACCAGCGATGGCGCGGGCGAGCAAGGTCTTGCCGGTGCCCGGAGGACCAACGAGCAGCGCGCCCTTGGGGATCTTGCCGCCAAGGCGATGGAAACGGCCCGGATCCTTCAGGAAGTCGACGATCTCCTGCAGCTCCTCGCGCGCCTCGTCGATGCCGGCGACGTCATCGAAGGTCACGCGGCCTTCCTTCTGCACGAGCAGCTTGGCGCGGCTCTTGCCGAAGCCCATGGCACCGCGACCGGCACCATTCTGCATCTGGCGCATCAGGAAGATCCAGATGCCGATCATCAGCACGAACGGCAGCATGTTGAAGAACAGCTGCGCCAGCAGCGAGCGGCTCTCCTCGGGCTTGGCGTCGAAACGCACATTCTTTTCGCGCAGCCGCTGGATCAGCTGGGCATCGCCGGGATTATAGGTGCGATATTCCTCGTCGTTCGAGGTCTTGCCGACAATCTCCTCGCCGCGGATTTCCGCCGAGCGGATCGAACCATCATCGACCTTGGTCAGAAAATCCGAATAGGCAAGGTTTGCACCGCCGGCACCGCCCGAAGACGGCCCCTGCATGACATTGACCACCACAACCAGCCCGAGCAGGATGACGAACCACAAACCAAGGTTCTTCATCCAGGGATTGGGGGGACGCTTGTTGTTTTCGGACATCGACGAGTCTTTCCACAGGAACTGCAACACAAGATAGGGAAGAACCGCGCCAGTGCAATCCGGCTGCGCGGTTCTGCCTCGCCTCTGGCGTCATAACGGCACAATCAGCCCCGCTTTTGTCGTCGCGGCGCCGATCCTTGCAGAATCCATACGGCTCCGGGCTGCATCCGGACGCCGCCGAGCGTGGTCGCCACCCCCGAGTCGAGCCGCGAAATCGCCCGCATCACCGCCGCACCGCGCACGCTCGCATCGGGCACCAGCAGCGCCAGCGCGCGCACCAGCAACCGCCGCCGAAGCTCCTCGGGAAGCCCGGCGGCATCGAGCATCAGCCGCCCGCCCGCCACTGTCGCCCGGCCCTCCCAGGCCGTGTCGACGACCCAGGCAAGTGCCGCCTCCGCTGCCGCCAGATGCGCGGCGCTGGCGGCCAGCGCTGCCGCCGGCAGCGCCTCGCCCTCGCGCGCCAGCAGCGCCCGCATCCGCGTGCGGTCGAAGCGCGGATCGGTGTTCGAGGGGTCCGCCACCACATCCCAGCCCGCCGCCGCGGCACGAAGGTCGGCATGGCGCACCCCGAGCACCGGCCGCACCAGTTCCACACCCGGCGCCAGCGGCCGGCAGGCGCGCACCCCCGCCAGCCCGGCAAGCCCGCTGCCGCGCGCCAGCCGCATCAGCAGCGTCTCGGCCTGGTCCTCCATCGTGTGCGCGGTCAGCAGCATCGCGGCGCCGTGCGCGCCGCACCAGTCGGCCATCAGCGCATAGCGCGCCACACGTGCTGCGGCCTGCACGTCGGATCGTGGCCTGGTGCCCACCCAGCGTAGAGTAAAATGTGCAATGCCGCGCGCCGCGCATTGCGCTGCCACGGCGTCCGCCTCGGCAGCGGAATCGGCGCGCAGCCCATGATCGACCGTCAGCGCCGTCACCCGGCCGGGAAAGGCCGCTGCCGCCAGCGCCAACAGGCCGGTGCTGTCCAGCCCGCCGCTCACCGCCACCGCCAGCGTCTCGCCGGGTGCTACCGGGCAGCCGCGCGCTGCCGCGATCGCCGCCGGCAGATCGACGGCGCTCCCCGGATGCCGGTCGGGGCTCAGGCGGCGCAGCGGGCCCGCGTCCGCAGCGTCTTGGCCTCGGCCTGCTGCGCCGGCGTCAGGGTCTTGGCATAGACGCTGTCGAGCTCGCCCAGCACCCGGCAACCCTGCTGCGGGTTCTTGATCCCGACAAGCGCCCCGGCGAGCCCGAGCAGCGCATCGGGCGCCCGCTCGCTGCGCGGATGCTTGTTGTAGACCTTGAGATAGGCATCGGCCGCCTGGGCATGCAGCGCGCGCTCGGCGTAGCTGCGCCCAAGCCAATATTGCGCCTGCGGGATCCGCGTCGATTGCGGCCAGTTGGCAAGAAACGCCGCCATGTGCGCCTCGGTGCCCGGCCAGTCCTTGTTCAGCGCCTTGCCATAAGCCGCCTGCCAAGCCGCCACGGCAGTGGCGCCCCTGGGAACAGCCTCCTCGATCGCGGCAGGCCCAGTGGGAGTCGGCCCAGTCGCGGCAGGCCCAGTGGGGGTCGGCGCTGCTGGTGGCGGCGCAGTCGGCACGCGCGCCGTGCCGACCGGCGGCAGCATCTGGCCGGGGCGCGTGCCTGCGATGCTGGCGGGCGGCGGCGCAGCGGCCTGCAGGCCGAAGCCCGGGTCAGCCGGCGGCGCGCCGGTCCCGTCCACCTGCCCGCCTTCGAGGCGCCCGAGGCGGAATTCCAGGTCGCCCTGCAGCCGCGTCATCGCGGTTTCAAGCTGGCGCACCTTGAATTCATTGGCTTCGACCTGGCCGGTGAGCGTGCGGAGCTGGCGCTCCATCTCGCCGACCCGCTGGGCGAGATCGGTGAGCGGATTGGACGCCGGCGTGCCGCCAGGGCCCATCGCCGGCGCCACCGGAGCCGTGATCTCGGGCTCGATCGCCCCTGCCGCACCCCCAGGGAACACCTTGCGCTGCACCGCACGCATCTCGCCCTCGAGCTTGTTCAGCCGCCGGTCGGTCCGCGCCAGATCGCCAGCCGTCAGCACGGCCGGCGCATCGTTCCGCTGGGCAGCCACCGGCGCCGACACCGACCCCGCCAATGCCGCAACGACCAGAACACTCGCAACAAAACGCATCATTCAACTCCTGAAACACTGCCGGGTGCCACTGCGGACCCGGTTGCTGGAACGGCGGCGGGCGCGGCACCGGCAGCCACACCCCCACCCCTTGCCTGCAGATCGGCCGCCGCAAGGCTCACCGCGCGCAGCGTCTGCACCGGCCCGCCCAGCGGCGGAATCGCGGCACCGCCGATGGTCACCCGCAGCGCCCCGGCCTTGCCGGTCCACAGCATCAACCCCGCCGGCTCGGCGGGCACGGGAAAGCGCTCGCCCGGCGCCATCACGCCGCTCATCGCCACGGTCTTGGTTTGCGGGTCATAGATTCGCACCCACACCTCCTCGGTCGCCTCGATCACCACCTGCCCGCTCGCCGGTGCCGGCGCTGCAGTCGCCACCGCCGCGCCGGGCTCGTAACCGGCGCCGGTGGCGGGCTGAAGGACAGGCGGAGAAGAGACGGGGGCCGTCTCCGTCTCCACCGTCGCCACCACCGGTCCGCTGTCTGGGGCCCCGCCGTCGGGGAGCGCCGCATCGAACGCGCCGGCCCCCCAGGCCGAAAGGGCGGCCACCAGCACGACCAGGGCCGCCAGCGTGCCCATCACCAGGACGGAGGACGGCAGCCGCCGCTCGTCGAGCGGCTCGAGCGTCGAGACCGACGGCACATGCGGCTGCTTGCTGGTTTCCGCCCGGAAACGCGCCGCCAGCACCTCGGGATCGAGCTTCACCGCGCGGGCGAAGCTGCGCACGAACCCTTGTGCGTAGGGGAGAGCGGGCAGCATGTCGTGCTCATCGGCCTCGAGCGCCCGCAGGTGCCGCAGCGGCACCCGGGTTTCGGAGGCGATGTCGACAAGGCTGCGGCCGCTGGCGACGCGCGCATTGGCCAGCACCCCGCCCACGGTGTCCCGCAAGTCGGCTGGGGAGGGCATGTCTTCGGCCGGCGTCATTCCGCCACCTTTCATCTGCGAGCCATCGGATCTACGCAATCACTCGATTAACCGGTGCTGACCCGGCGTCGCTGTCCGCTCTAGCACGGATGAGGGATTCGGAAAGCCGCTGGCACGGCTTGTCATTGTGCCGTTCGACCCTGTTTAAGGGCGTCCTATTGTTGCGCTGCCACAAAAAGGCTATGGGCCGCTCGCGTCCGCTGGCCTTCCGGCCTGCTTTCACATTCCGCACATCCTTTTCACGACTGCCCCCGGAGCTTCCATGGCCCTGCGCAATATCGCCATCATCGCACACGTCGATCACGGCAAGACCACTCTCGTCGACCAGCTTTTCCGCCAGTCCGGCACCTTCCGCGACAACCAGCGTGTTGCCGAGCGCGCGATGGATTCGAACGATCTCGAGAAAGAGCGCGGCATCACCATCCTTGCCAAGTGCACCTCGATCGAATGGACCGACAAGGCCAAGGACGAGACGACCCACATCAACATCGTCGACACCCCGGGCCACGCCGATTTCGGCGGCGAGGTGGAGCGCATCCTCTCGATGGTCGATGGCGTGGTGCTGCTCGTCGATGCCGCCGAAGGCCCGATGCCGCAGACCAAGTTCGTCACCGGCAAGGCGCTGGCCCTCGGCCTCCGGCCGATCGTCGTCGTCAACAAGATCGATCGCCCCGATGCCCGTGCCCAGGAAGTCCTCGACGAGGTGTTCGACCTGTTCGTGACGCTGGAAGCCAATGACGAGCAGCTCGATTTTCCGGTGATCTTCGCGAGCGGCCGCAACGGCTATGCCGGACGCTCGTCGGATGTCCGCGACGGCACCCTCGTCCCGCTGTTCGAGACGATCGTGGCGCATGTGCCGCCGCCATCCGCCGATGTGGACGGGCCGTTCCGCATGCTGGTGTCGTTGCTCGATCGCGACAATTTCCTCGGCCGCATCCTCACCGGCCGCATCATCTCGGGCACCCTCAAGCTCAACATGCCGATCAAGGCGCTCAGCCCCGATGGCAGCCTCGCCGAGGAAGGCCGGGCCGCCAAGATCATGGCCTTCCAGGGCCTCGAGCGCGTGCCCGTCAACGAAGCCCGCGCCGGGGATATCGTCGCCATCGCCGGGCTCACCAAGACCACGGTCGCCGACACCATCGCCGACCCTTCGGTCACCGAGCCGCTCGCCGCCCAGCCGATCGACCCGCCCACGCTCGCCATGACCTTCGCCGTCAACGACAGCCCCTATGCCGGCCGTGATGGCAGCAAGGTGACGAGCCGCATGATCGGTGATCGTCTGGCGCGTGAAGCCGAGGGCAATGTCGCGATCAAGGTGACGGAAAGCGCCTCCAAGGATGCGTTCGAAGTCGCCGGTCGCGGCGAGTTGCAGCTCGGCGTGCTCATCGAGACGATGCGCCGCGAGGGCTTCGAGCTGTCGATCAGCCGCCCCCGCGTCATCTTCGGCACCGACGACCATGGCAAGCGCACCGAGCCGTACGAGATCGTCATGATCGACGTCGACGAGCAGTATTCGGGCACGGTCGTCGAGAAGATGGCCGGCCGCAAGGCCGAGATGACCGACATGCGCCCCTCGGGCGGCGGCAAGACCCGCCTCACCTTCTCGGCTCCGGCCCGCGGCCTCATCGGCTACCATGGCGAATTCCTTTCGGACACGCGCGGCACCGGCATCATGAACCGCCTCTTCGAGAAATACGGCCCCCACAAGGGCCCCATCTCGGGCCGAGCCAACGGCGTGCTCATCTCCACCGAGAGCGGCGAGGCGGTGGCCTATGCACTCGGCTATCTCCAGCCGCGCGGCGTGCTGATGATCGAGCCGGGCGAAGCCGTCTACCAGGGCATGGTCATCGGCGAGAACGCTCGTGACGACGATCTCGAGGTCAATCCCCTGAAGTCCAAGGCGCTCACCAACTTCCGCGCCAGCGGCAAGGACGATGCCATCCAGCTCAGCCCGCCCAAGCGGCTGACGCTCGAACAGGCCATCGCCTATATCGACGAGGACGAGCTTGTGGAGGTCACTCCCAACTTCATCCGCCTGCGCAAGATCCACCTCGATCCCAACGAACGCAAGCGCGCGTCGCGTGCCAAGTCTGCCGGCTGAGCCGGCGGGCAAAATCTGCCGGCTGAGCCGGCGGGGCCAAGTCGGTCGGCTGACCCGCCTGCGACACCATCGGCATTGCCAACCGGCGGTCGGGAACCGAATGGGGAACCTTGACCGCCGGACCATCCGGCCAGCAAGAGACTGACCATGGTGTTCGACGACGACGATCACGCCGGCAAGCCGGCGCCCGACTTCCAGCCCATTCCGATGGCAGCAGCCGAGGATGCCGTGCGCACCCTAATCCGCTGGGCCGGAGACGATCCCGATCGCGAAGGCCTGCACGATACGCCCGGCCGCGTGGCACGCGCCTACCGCGAATATTTCAAGGGCTATGAGGAGGATCCCGGCCTCCACCTCAGCCGCACCTTCGCCGAAGTGGGCGGCTATGACGAGATCGTCATCCTGCGCGACATCCCCTTCCAGTCGCACTGCGAGCATCACATGGCGCCGATCATCGGCAAGGCGCACATCGCCTATCTGCCGCGCAACCGCGTCGTCGGCATCTCCAAGCTCGCCCGCGTGCTGCAGGGCTTCGCCAAGCGCCTGCAGGTGCAGGAGCGGCTCACCGCCGAAGTCGCGGATTGCATCCAGGAGCATCTCGATCCGGTCGGCGTCGCCGTCGTCATCGAGGCGAGCCACGCCTGCATGAGTGCGCGCGGCGTGATGACCGCCGGCGTGACCATGACCACCAGCCGCATGATGGGCGTGTTCCGCGACGACGAGCGCTCGCGCCGCGAATGCCTGACGCTGATGGGCCGCAACTGAGCGCCAAGCCTTAACACGACCGATTCAATCCGCTATGGCGAGCGGACAGCAATTCAGGGGGCAAAATCACATGGCCAACATCCTCGGCAATCTCAATCGCGCCATCATCATCGGCCTGGTGCTGCTGGCGCTGGTCATCTTCGGCTTCCACGGCCAGTCGCTCGGCTCCGCCTGGGGCAACTGGATGCTGCGTGCAACCCATGCGTGGGTCGGGCTGTTGTGGATCGGCCTCCTCTATTATTTCAACTTCGTGCAGATCCCGACTATGCCCAAGGTGCCCGCCGAACTGAAGCCTGCCGTCTCGAAGTACATCGCCCCCGAGGCGCTGTTCTGGTTCCGCTGGGCCGCGCTCTTCACCGTGCTGCTCGGCCTCGGCATCCCCGGCCTGTCGGGCTATCCGCTCGGCGCCGCCCTCACCTTCCAGCCCGGCTATGCCGTCATCGGCACCGGCATGTGGCTCGGCATCATCATGATGCTCAACGTCTGGGGCGTGATCTGGCCGAACCAGAAGCGCGCGCTCGGCATCGTCGATGCCGATGCCGACACCAAGGCCAAGGCTGCAAAAACCGCGATGATCGGCAGCCGCATCAACTTTGTCCTCAGCTTCCCGATGTTCTATTGCATGGTAACCCAGCAAGGAGCCCTCGCCTGATGACCGCCGCAGAGAGTATTTCAGCGTCCGCCCGTTTCGAAGCCGCCTTCGCCGCCTGCCCGCTCGTCGCGGTGCTGCGCGGCATTCGCCCCGACGAGATCGAAGCGGTCGGCGGCGCGCTCATCGACGCCGGCTTCACCATCCTCGAAGTGCCCTTGAACTCCCCCGAGCCCTATGAATCGATCACCCGGCTCAGCGCCATGGCCGGCGAAAACCTGCTCATCGGCGCCGGCACCGTCACCAAGGTCGAGGAGGTCGGCCGCGTCGCCGCCGCCGGCGGCCATCTCATTGTCTCCCCGCACTGCGACCCCGCGGTCATCGCCGCCAGCGTCGATGCCGACATGGTCTGCCTGCCCGGCGTCTTCACCCCCACCGAGGCGTTCGCCGCCATCCACGCCGGCGCCCATGGCCTCAAGTTCTTCCCCGCCGAAGCCGCCACCCCCGCCGTCATCAAGGCGATGAAGGCAGTGCTGCCGCGCGGCGTGCCCCTCATCGCGGTCGGCGGCATGACGCCCGACACCATGGGCGCCTGGGGCGATGCCGGCGCGGATGGCTATGGCCTCGGCAGCAACCTCTACCGCCCGGGCACCACCACGCAAGCCGTCGCCGAACAGGCCGCCCGCTATGTGGCGGCGCTGAAGCGCTGAGAACAGCCGGTCGCCGGGGCGGGGCAGGCAGGGGCCGCTACGCCGTTACCCCCGGCGTGCCCCGCCCCGGCCCCGGCAGGCAGTCCGGCAACTCGACATAGCGCGCCTGGCGGCCATCATGGCTGATCCACACGCGCAGGCTGGCGACGTCCGCACACGGCAGGTATCGCCAGCGAAACTCCCAGCCATCCGCCCAGATCGCGCGCTCGGCCGGCGCAAAGCGCGCGGACGGCTCGCCGGCGCGCTGCAGGAACTGCGCCTGCATCGCCTTGGCCATCCGCGTCGCCTCGGGCGCCTCGATGCGGCGCGGCATCACAACCGACAGCGCCCCGGCCGCCGACAGCGCCACCCCGGTGAGCAACAGGGCGCGGCGCCTTGTCATGGGCTTGCGACCCGTCATCCGCGCTCTGCCCAGGCGCCAAGCGGCATCGCGGTGCCCGACTGGCGGAGCAGCGCCTGGCGCCGGAAGAAGCGCAGCAGCCCCGAAGCCCCCATCCGCGAAGGCCCCAGCCCCGAAAGCCCGAAGCTCGATTTCTCCGCCTCGCCGATCATCGACGTCAGCGACCCGTCGTTGAGGCTCACTGCCCCTGCGCGCAGCCGCACCCCCACCGCCTCGGCCTCGGCGATCGACCCTGCCAGCACCGCCGCCGAAAGCCCGAAGTCGCCGCCATTCGCCAGCGCCACCGCCTCGTCGACCGAATCGAACAGCGTCACCGGAATCACCGGCCCGAAGGTCTCGTCCGCCATCACCTTCATCTCCGGCGTCACATCCACCAGCACCGTCGGCCGCAGCCACAGGCCGCCATGGTCCTCCACCCGGCCGCCTGCCAGCACCCGCGCGCCCTGTGCCACCGCATCGTCGATCTGCGCCTGCACCACCGTTGCCTGCCGGCCATCGATGAACGGCCCCAGGTCGCCGGTCCCCACATCGGGCCAGTTGAGCGTCACCGCCTCGGCCGCCGCCACCAGCGCTTCCAGAAAAGGCCCGGCGATGGCCCGGTCCACATACACCCGCTCGATCGACTGGCACGCCTGGCCGGTGGCGAGCACGCTGGCCCGCAGCGCCACCCCCGCTGCCCAGTCCGGATCGGCGCTTGCCAGCACGATCATCGGGTCCTTGCCGCCGAGTTCGAGGCTCGCCGGGATGAACGCCGCCGCTGCTGCCGCCGCCACCCTGCGCCCGGTCGCGACCGAGCCGGTGAAGGCCACATAATCGACCGCTCCCACCAGCGCTGCCCCGGTGCCGCCATCGCCCTCGATCAGCGCCAGCACATCGGCGAGCTCGGGCACATCGGCGATGGCGGCACGCAGCGGCGCGATGAAGCGCGGGGCGATCTCGCTCGGCTTGATCATCACCGCACAACCGGCGGCCAGCGCCGGAACGGCATCGATCATCGCCAGCGTAAGCGGAAAATTCCAGGGGCTGATGATGCCGACCAGCGGATAGGGGTGCAGCCGAGTCGCTGCCATCACCCCGGGAAGCGCGGTCGGCGTCAGCGTCTCCTCCACGCCGGCGATCAGCGGACCGGCGTCGCGCTGCCAGCGCGCGATCATGCCCTTCACCCCCATCACCTCGACGCGCGATATGTGTCGCCGGCCGGTATCGGCCTCGAGCGCCGCAACGATGGCATCGGCATGCGAATCGAGCGCGTCCGCCAGTCGCCCGAGCGCCGCCAGCCGCGTGGCCAGCGGCCGTGCCGCCCAACCGGGCTGGGCCACGCGCAACCGCGCCGCCACGGCCATCACGCCGGCCGAATCGAGTCCCGGCAACCGGTGGTCCACTAGGCCGGTGCGCGGGTTCTTCACGTCGATCGTCACCATCACCCCTGTCTAGAGGCGGCAGAAGCATAAAAACAGGCCCATCACGCGAAGCAGCCTGAGGCAGTTTGTCTTGACAGCGGCGGGTGTGACCCATAAAGCCCGCCCCTCACGCACGCCGTCCCTCAGGGGTCCGGCGCGCAATCATCTATCCACCCAGGAAGCAATTCTCATGTTCGCAGTCGTCCGCACCGGCGGCAAGCAGTATCGGGTTTCCGCCAACGACCAGATCGTTGTCGAAAAGCTCGAAGGCGAAGCCGGCACCTCCGTCACCCTCGAGACGCTGATGACCGGCGAAGGCGAGACCCTGGGCACCGGCACCGTGACGGCCGAGATCGTCGAACAGAAGCGCGGCGAGAAGATCATCATCTTCAAGAAGCGCCGCCGCCACAATTATCGCCGCCGCAATGGTCATCGCCAGTCGTTGACCGTGCTGCGCATCACCAGCCTCGGCTAAGGAGACCTCCTCATGGCTCACAAGAAAGCAGGCGGCTCTTCACGCAACGGCCGCGATTCCGCAGGGCGCCGTCTCGGCGTCAAGCGCTTCGGCGGGCAGGAAGTCCTTGCCGGCACCATCATCATCCGCCAGCGCGGCACGCGAGTGCACCCCGGCACCAATGTCGGCCTCGGCAAGGATCACACCATCTATGCGACCGTGCATGGCGTGGTGAGCTTCCACGAGGGCCAGCTCGGCCGCAAATATGTCTCGATCGTGGAAGCCCCGCAGGCCATCGCCGCCGAATAACCGGGTTTTCCTCATCCGCTGTTCTGAGGGGGAGTCGGCAAACCGGCTCCCCCTTTTCGTTTTTGGCCCCAAGGCTTAATCCTTCCCCATGCAGTTTCTCGATCAAGCAAAAATCTACCTCGCGTCGGGCACCGGCGGCGATGGCGCGGTGTCGTTCCGCCGCGAGAAATATGTCGAGTTCGGTGGCCCCGATGGCGGCGATGGCGGCAAGGGCGGGGACATCATCTTCGAATGCATCGAGGGCCTCAACACGCTGATCGACTTTCGCTATTCGCAGCACTTCAAGGCGCCGCGCGGCATCCATGGCTCGGGCCGCAACCGCACGGGTGCCGGCGGCAACGATCTTGTCGTCAAGGTCCCGGTGGGCACGCAGATCCTGGCTGACGATGACGAGCGCACGCTGATCGTCGACATGGTCCGCCCCGGCCAGCGCGCCATCCTGCTCAAGGGCGGCGATGGCGGCAAGGGCAACGACCATTACAAGTCGAGCACCAACCGCGCACCCCGCCAGTTCCAGCCGGGCTTCCCCGGCAAGGAGCTTTGGGTGTGGCTGCGGCTCAAGCTGCTCGCCGATGCCGGGCTGCTCGGCCAGCCCAACGCCGGCAAGTCCACCTTCCTCAACGCCTGCTCCAACGCCGCCGCCAAGGTCGGCAACTATCCCTTCACGACCTTGAAGCCGCAGCTCGGCGTCGTCAGCCACAAGGGTGTCGAGATCGTGGTGGCGGATATTCCGGGCCTCATCGCGGGTGCGGCCGAAGGGGTGGGCATCGGCGATCGCTTCCTCGGCCATATCGAACGCTGCCGCGTGCTGCTCCACCTCGTCGATGCCAGTTCGCCCTCGCCGACCAAGGTCTATGAGACCGTGCGCGAGGAGCTCGAAGCCTATGGCGGCGGCCTGTCGGAAAAGCCCGAGATCATCGCACTGACCAAGACCGATCTCGTCTCGCCGCAGGGCCTTGCCGCCAAGAAGCGCGCCCTCGAAGCCGCCACCGGCAAACCGGTGCTCACCATTTCCGCCGCCACCTCGGCGGGCATGGAGGCGGCGCTCGATTCGCTCATCGAACTCGCCGGGCGCAAGCCCGCCGGGCACGTGCAGGCAGCCGCCAAAAGCTGGTCGCCGCTCTAGTGTCCGCGCGCCAGCATGATCCCCGGGAACGGGCGCTGACGCCGGCCACCACCCCCCGCCTGGTCGTCAAGATCGGCTCTTCGCTGCTCGTGGCGCCCGATGGTTCGCTGCGCGCCGACTGGCTCGCCTCGGTCGCCGCCGATGTGGCGGCGGCGCGCGCCGCCGGCCAGCAGATCATCCTCGTCTCCTCGGGCGCCATCGCACTCGGCGCGCGGCGGCTGGGGCTCAAGAAGGGCGGCCGCGCCAGCCTCGAGGATGCCCAGGCTGCCGCCGCGGTCGGCCAGGTGGCGCTCGCCGCCGCCTGGACCCAGGCGCTCGAAGCCAGGGGCCTGACCGCAGCACAGATACTGCTCACCCTCGACGATCTGGAAAACCGCCGCCGCTTCCTCAACGTCTCGGCCACGCTCGAACGGCTGCTGGCGCTCGGCGTGGTGCCCGTCCTCAACGAGAACGACAGCGTCGCCACCGGCGAAATCCGCTTCGGAGACAATGACCGGCTCGCCGCGCGCACCGGCCATGCCGCCTGCGCGGACGGCGTGCTGCTGCTCTCCGATGTCGCCGGCCTGCACACCGCCAACCCCGCCACCGACGCCTCGGCGACACTCATCCCCCACGTCGCAAGCATCACCCCCGCGATCGAAGCGATGGCGAGCGGCAGCGGCAGCATGGGCACCGGCGGCATGGTCGCCAAGCTCGCCGCGGCGCGCATGGCGACCGCCGCCGGGGTGGCGCTCGCCATCGCCGATGGTCGCGGGCTGCACCCGCTGGCGCGCCACCAGGCCGGCGAGCCGTTCACGCTGTTCTCGCCCGCACGGTCGGCGCGCGGCCGCAAGGCCTGGCTCGCCGGCCGCCAGCGGCTGCACGGCAGCCTGCACCTCGATGAAGGTGCCGTCGCCGCCCTCGAGCGCGGCGCCAGCCTGCTCGCGGCGGGTGTCATCGCCATCGAGGGCGATTTCGCGCGCGGCGATGTGGTGGCGCTCGTCGGCTCGCAAGGCCCGGTCGGGCGCGGGCTGGCAGGCTATGACGCTGCCGATGCCCGCGCGATCATGGGGGCCCGCAACGAGGCCCACGCCGCCATCCTCGGCCATGCCGCCCGCGCCGCCCTCGTCCACGCCGATCACCTGGTGCTGCTGTGACGCCCGAATCGACCATCACCGCCATGGCCCGCGCCGCGCGCGCCGCACTTCCAGCACTGGCCGCCGCCACCGCGCAAAAGGCCTCGGCCATCCGCCACGCTGCGAAGCGCCTCCGGGAACGCGCGTCCGAGCTCGCCGCCGCCAACGCGCAGGACATGGCCGCCGGCGCTGCCAGGGGCTTGAACGCCGCCCTGCTCGACCGGCTGGCGCTCGACGGATCACGCATCGAAGCGCTTGCCGCGGGACTCGAAACCGTCGCCGCCCTTCCCGATCCGGTCGGCGAGGCCTTCCGCCACTGGACCACCCCCAACGGCCTCGCCTTCACCCGCGTGCGCGTGCCGCTGGGTGTCATCGGCATCATCTACGAAAGCCGCCCCGGCGTCACCGCCGATGCCGCCGCCCTCTGCCTGATGTCGGGCAACGCCTGCCTGCTGCGCGGCGGCTCCGAGGCCGCCCATTCCAACGAAGTGCTGCTCGATTGCATGGCGCAGGGGCTCGTCGAAGCCGGGCTGCCAGCGGCCGCCATCCAGATGGTGCCTGCCGGGGACCGCGCGCTCGTCGGCGCCATGCTCGCCGCCCACGGCCTCATCGATGTCATCATCCCGCGCGGCGGCAAGGGGCTTGTCGCCCGGGTGCAGGCCGATGCCCGCGTGCCGGTGCTCGCCCACCTCGACGGCATCAACCATCTCTACATCGACGCCGCCGCCGACCCCGCCAAGGCAGTGGCACTGGCGGTCAATTCCAAGCTACGCCGCCCCGGCGTCTGCGGTGCCACCGAGACGATCCTGCTCGATGCCGCGCTGTCGCCCGCCACCGCCCGCGCCGTGCTGGCGGCCCTCGCCGATGCCGGCTGCGACCTCCGCGCCGACGCTGCTGCCCGGTCGCTGGAACCCCGCGCCACCGCCGCCACGGCGGAAGACTATGACACCGAATGGCTCGACAAGGTGGCATCGGTCGCCACCGTCGATGGCGTGGCGGGCGCCATCGCCCATGTGCAGGCGCACAGCAGCGGCCATACCGACGCCATCGTCACCGAGAACGAGGCGACCGCCAGGGCCTTCCTCACCGCCATCGACAGCGCCATCGTCATGCACAATGCCAGCACCCAGTTCGCCGATGGCGGCGAGTTCGGCTTCGGCGCCGAGATCGGCATCGCCACCGGCCGCCTCCACGCGCGCGGTCCGGTGGCGCTCGAGGGCCTCACCACCTACAAGACGCTGGTCATGGGCAGCGGACAGGTGCGCGCCTGAAACGAATCGGCCTCCTGGGTGGCTCCTTCAACCCGGCTCACGCCGCCCACCGCCACATCAGCCTGGAGGCGATGCGCCTGCTCGGCCTCGACGAAGTCTGGTGGCTGGTCAGCCCGCAAAACCCCTTAAAGCCGCAGGCCGGCATGGCCAGCCTCGAAGCCCGGCTTGCCTCCGCCCAAGCCGCCGCGCGCCACCCGCGCATCCTCCCCACCGCCATCGAAGTCGAGCTCGGCACCCGCTTCGCCGTCGATACCGTCGCCGCCCTGCAGCGCAGCCATCCGGGCACCCGCTTCATCTGGCTGGCCGGGGCCGACATCCTCACCGAGCTGCACCGCTGGCATCGCTGGCGGGCGTTCGCGTCGCAGATCCCCATCGCCGTGTTCGCCCGCCCCGGCTATCTGGGCGCCGCCCTCACCGCCCCCGCCATGGCCTGGCTCCGCCGCTGGCGCCGCCCTGCCTCCCAGGCCGGCCGCTGGACAGCGTTCGGCGCGCCCGCCATCCTCGTCTTCAACATCCGCACATCGCCACTCTCTGCGACAAGCCTGCGCAAATCCGACCCGGCGTGGTATAGGAGGCATATAAACACCCTCGAGAAAGCCCGACCTTGACCCCCGACACCCCCAAAAAGCCCGCCCGCCGCCCCAAGAACAAGCCGCTCGCCCCCGACCGCGTCGACGAAATGCACGCCATGGTGCTCAAGTCGCTCGATGACGACCAGGCCGAGGAGATCGTCACCCTGCCGCTTGCAGGCAAGTCGACCATCGCCGATTACATGGTCATCGCGTCCGGACGCTCGGGCCGGCAAGTGGCCTCGATGGCGAACAAGATCGCCGACAAGGCCAAGCAGGAGTTCGGCCGCCCCGCCCGCGTGCAGGGCCTGCAGACCGCCGACTGGGTGCTGATCGACCTGGGGGACATCATCGTCCACCTGTTCAAGCCCGATGTCCGGCAGTTCTATGCCCTTGAAAAGATGTGGTCGATGGAGCCCGAATCGACTCCCGCCCATCCCATCCCCCGCGCGCTGGTGCCCGAAGAGCAACAGTGAAGCTCCACATCCTCGCGCGCGGCCGCATCGGCCGCTGCGCCGAGGCCGAGCTCGTCACCCGCTACGCCAGCCGGATGCGCGGGCTTCTCGCTGTCACCGAACTCTCCGAATCAGCACCCTTTCCCGCCGCACCCCCCGCGGCGCGCACCGTCGTGCTCGATGAGCGCGGCAAGGACCTGTCCTCCACCGAGCTGGCTGCCCTGCTCGGCCGCTGGCGCGATTCGGGCACCCGCGAAGTGCGTTTCCTGCTCGGCGCCGCCGATGGCCATGACGAGGCCACCCGCGGCAGCGCCGACCTGCTGCTCGGCCTCGGCCGCGCCACCTGGCCGCACATGCTCGCCCGCGCCATGCTCGCCGAGCAGCTCTACCGCGCCACCACCATCCTCGATGGTCACCCCTATCACCGCGAGTAGGGGGTTTCCTCTCGAAGCCCCCTGTGCCAAACGCCTCGCATGATCGATGCAGAATGGTGGGATTACGAGGACGAAGACGAGCTGGCGGAGGCTGTCGCCGGCGATGTCGCGTTCCTCATCGAGCAGGCGCTCGAAGCGCGTGGCCGCGCCTTCGTGGCCTTCCCCGGCGGCAACACGCCCTTGAAGGCGCTGAAATTGCTGTCGGAAAAGAAGATCGAATGGGCCGATGTCACCATCGTCCCCACCGACGAGCGGCTGGTACCCCCCACCGATCCGGCCTCCAACGTCGGGATGCTCGCAAAACTGTTCCTGCCCAGGAAGGCACGCGTCGTGCCCCTCGCCACCGGCGAGAAGGACCCGCGCGCCGCCGGCCTCGCCGCCGATGAACGGCTGGCGGCACTCGCCTGGCCGCTCGATCTCGCCTGGCTCGGTGTGGGCGCCGATGGCCATGTCGCGAGCATCTTCCCCGGCCCCGATTACGACGCCGCCCTCAACGGCCCTAAAGTCCGCCGCGCGCTCGGCGTGCGCCCCGAACCCATGCCCGAAGACATGCCGCATGCGCGCGTCACCCTCACCAAGCCGGCGCTCGTCTCGGCGCGCGTCGTCACGCTGATGATCACGGGCAAGACCAAGCGCAAGCTCGTGGAAAAGGCGCTCAAGGACGGCGCGTCGAGCCCGATGCCGATCGGCCGGCTGCTCGCCGACCTCGAAATGGACATCGATATCCACTGGTGCGCGTGATGGCCGGGGGCAGATAGCCTCCGGCGGCTGGGGCCGCAGGCCCCAGACCCCATCAATCGGTTTTCGCATTCACTGGCGCAACTGACTGAGCGAAAGCTGACTATTGGGGTCTGGGGCCTGCGGCCCCAGCCGCCGGAGGCCCTTATTTACGCATCGCCACCAGGCTCCGCGCACAATCCTCGATCGAATCCGCCGCCGGCCTCGACGTCCAGCCCAGCATTTCGCGCGCATGGGTCGCATCGCACGGGCGCTCGCGGCCGAGTTCGGGCACCACCATCCGCACCGTCGGGTCGAACAACGCCGACAGCTTGACGAGCAGCGCCGGCAGCCGCCGCGTCGGCACTTTCGCGGCGTCTGCCCCCAGCCGGCTTTTCAGCACTGCCGCCACATCCTCCAGCCACATCCACTCGCCCGAGCCCATGAAGCGCTCACCGTGCAGCCCCGGCGTCACCATCGCGCGGATATGCAGATCGGCCAGGTCGCGCACATCGACCACGGCAAATCCCAGCCGCGGGAGGCCTGGCAGGTCCCCGTCCAGCAGCTTCTTCACCACCTGGAGGGATGGCGAATAGTCCTTGCCGAGCAATGGCCCCAGCACCAACGACGGGTTGACCGTCACGAACTCGAGCGCGCCGCCTTCCGCCGCAACCCCGTCCTCTGCTACCCAGTCGCGCGCCGCGCGCTCGGCGATGGTCTTCGACTTGATATAGGCATAGGCATCGCGCCCGGACACATCGGTCCAGTCGGCTTCGGTGAAGGCCACACCGTTTTTCGGCGGCCCGCCATAGCAGATCGCGGCGGTGGAACTCGTCATCACCAGCCGCTTCACCCCGGCGTCACGCGCCGCCCTCAGCGCCCGCAGCGCGCCGTCGCGCGCCGGCACGATCAGATCATCGGGGTTCTTCGGCTCGCCATCGGGGAGCGGCGACGCCATGTGCAGCACATGGTCGATCCCGGCCATCGCTTCGGCCCAGCCGGCATCGGCCATCAGGTTTGCCGCCACCAGTTCAATGTCGTCCGACCCCACCGCCGCGCGCACTTCGGCCGCCCGCTTCAGGTCGCGCAGCGTGCCGCGCACCGTCCAGCCCTCGGCCAGCAGCTGGCGAATGGCGAAGCCGGCGATATACCCCGAAGCCCCCGTGACCAGCACCCGTCCCTTGCCCATGTCATTTCCCCCGAGTTCCGCCGCGAGCATAGCATGTCGCGCGCGCAACTGCCTGGCAGCTCTTTGGCTGCTGTATTACCATTGCACCACAGCTCTGGAGACGATAAACCGGCTCCGATGTTGCGTCTGCTCGCTCTTGTCGCTGTCCTCGCCATGCCGGCCGTGGCAACCGAGCGCGATTGGCGGCAGACCCTCGAAACCGATTCCCGTGCCTGGCATGCCGAGCAGGCTGCCAACCATCCGGGCCCGCACAACCAGCTCGATCCCGGCTTCCCGGCGCGCCTCGATGCGGCACTCGCCGGTGCGCTGCAACGCGCCGGCAGCGTGCGCACGCCGGGCGGCTACATGTTCGCGATGCGCGAGATGGTGGCGCGCTTCAACGATGGCCATATGTACATCGGCTTCAACGATACCCTCGACGTGCAGGGCCAATGGCCCGGCTTCATCGCCGCCTATCGCGACGGCGCGCTCGTCGTCCGCCATGCCGAAGCCGGAACCGGCATGGCGATCGGGGACCGCATCCTCGGCTGCGATGGCCGAAACCCCGAAGCCCTGCTCGCCGAGCTGGTGGCCCCCTGGCGCGGCGGCTGGGACCTCGTCGCCGAGCGGGAACGGCACGGCTGGCGCGTGTTCCACGATTACGGCAACCCCTGGGTCAAGCGGCCGGCGCGCTGCCGCGTC
This sequence comes from Polymorphobacter multimanifer, assembly GCF_014205635.1. GTDB lineage: Bacteria > Pseudomonadota > Alphaproteobacteria > Sphingomonadales > Sphingomonadaceae > Sandarakinorhabdus > Sandarakinorhabdus multimanifer. The sequence goes on along the minus strand of NZ_JACIIV010000023.1, from coordinate 28,609 downwards.
GGCAATGCCAGCGCAGAACGCGACATCACCCTCGAATGGCGACCGGAGCCCGACAAGTTCACCGATCTCGTGGCGCGCACCGCCACCGGCAGGCGCGCGCCGATTGCGCTCCGCGATTTCGCCGGTGGCAGCTGGATTTCCGCCGGCAGCTTTTCCGCAGCGGAGGGCACCGCTGCAGAAATCGCGCTGCCGGTACTTGTCGACGCCGTCCGCGCTCGCCAGCAATCGCTGCGTGAAGCCCCGTTGCTCGTGCTCGACGTGCGCGGCAACACCGGCGGCAGTTCGGACTGGGGCGCTCAGCTCGCACGACTGCTCTGGAGCCCTGCCGCCATCGCGCGCATCGCCGCGGACCGCGACAAGGCCATCCATGTCGATTGGCGCGCCACCCCCGCCAATCTTGCGGCAATCGATGCGTTCTGCGGCCCCGCTCTCGCCGGCAATTCAGGCGCCAGCCCGGAGGCCCTGGACTGGTGCCGCGCCTCCACGAGCGGCCTCGCCGGCGCCATCGCGCGCGGCGATCCGCTGTGGCGCGAGCCGGACGGCCCCTCGGCAGCGGCAACAGTCGCGCCACAAACGTTCGCGCCGCGCACCAAACCCACATATGTGCTCACCGACAGCGCCTGCGGCTCGGCATGCCTCGACACCGTCGATCTCTGGACAGCGCTCGGCGCGGTGCCGGTCGGCCGCACGACCAGCGCCGACAGCGATTACATGGAGGTGCGCGACATCGACCTGCCGAGCGGGCTCGGCAGCTTCTCGGTGCCGATAAAGGTCTATCGCGGCCGGCCGCGCGGCAGCAATGTGCCCGTCGAGCCGGCCCACCGCTTCGATGGCGACATGGGCGACGATGCCGCGCTCGAACGCTGGATCATGTCGCTGCGTCAGCCGGCGTAGAGCTTGTCCAGCCGGCGTCAGCCGGCGTAGAGCTTGTCCAGCCGCGCGCCATAGACCTTGCGCAGCACATGCCGCCGGATCTTCAGGCTCGGTGTCATCTGCTCGTTCTCGGTGGTGAACGCTTCGTCGGCGATGATCACGCGGCGCACCTTTTCGGTCACGCTCAGCTTGGCATTCACCCGGTCGACAGCCGCCATGATCGCGCGGTGGAATTCCGGCTCGTGCTGCAGCTTGGCAAGGTCGGCGGGCATTCCCATGTCGCGCGCCCAGCCCATCGCCCATTCGAGCTCGGGCACCACCAGTCCGACCAGATAGGGCCGCTGGTCGCCATAGACCATCGCCTGCGCGATCTCGTCCTGCAGCGTCAGCATGCCCTCGACCCGCTGCGGGGCGACATTGTCCCCCTTGTCGTTGACGATGATGTCCTTCTTGCGGTCGGTGATGACGAGGTGGCCGTCCTTGTCGAAATGGCCGATGTCGCCGGTCAGCAGCCAGCCGTCCTGCAGCACGCGGTGGCTCTCGGCATCGTTCATCCAATAGCCGTCCATCACCAGCTCGCCACGCACGCAGATCTCGCCATCGGACGCGATCCTCACCTCCACGCCGGTCAGCGGCGGCCCCACCGTGTGCATCTTGATGCGCGCGCGCGGGCGGTTGCAGCTGATCACCGGCCCGGCCTCGGTCTGCCCATAGCCTTGCAGGATGGTGATGCCGATCGAGGCGAAGAACACGCCGACCTCGGGGTTGAGCGGCGCGCCGCCGGCCACAAGCCCCTTCAACCGCCCGCCGAACTTGTCCTGGATCTTCTTGCGGATGGTGCGCTCGAGCACCGGGTCGAGCAGCCGCTCCACGAGCGTCAGATCCTGCCCGCGCGCCGCCTTGCGACCGAGCTTCAAGGCGTGGTTGAGCATGATCACCGCCGCCCCGCCCTGCTTCTCGATCTGCTTGGCGATGCGCATGCGCAACACCTCGAACAGCCGCGGCACCACCACCATGAAGGTCGGCTGCGCCTCCTCGATGTTGGCGGCGAGCTTCTCCAGCCCCTCGGCATACCAGATCTCGCCGCCCATCCCGATCGGCATGTACTGGCCGGCGGTGTGCTCATAGGCATGGCTCAGTGGCAGGAACGAGAGGAAGCGCTCGCGATAGGGTGTGGGCTCGAAATCCTGCTCGATCACGGTGATGGCGCCGGCGATGTTGCGCATGATCGCACCATGATGCTGGCGCACGCCGCGCGGCGCCCCGCCGGTGCCGCTGGTGTAGATGATGCAGGCCAGATCATCGCGCGCCATCAAGGCTCGCGCCTTGATCGCCGCCAGGTCCGCCGCCGCATGTGCCGCCCGCGCGTCCAGCAACGCTGTCCATTGGTGCAACACCAGCTCGCCGCCCTGTGCGGGCTTCAAGGGATCGATGCCGATCACCATCCGGCACGCGGCACTCGCCGCCGCCGCCGGCAGCACATTGGCGGCAAGCTTGGGCCCCGAGACGATGACCGCCCGGGCGCCCGAATTGTTGATGATATGGGTGTGATCGGCCACGGTATTGGTGGTGTAGGCCGGCACGGTGATGGCGCCCGCCCCCATGATCGCCAGGTCGGCAATGCACCATTCGGGGCGATTTTCCGATACCAGCACCACCCGGTCCCCGGCCTTGACGCCCATGCCGAGCAGCGCCGCAGACATGGCCGCGACCTTGGCGCGCACCTCGCCCCAGCTCTGCGTCGTCCAGGCGCCATCGGCCTTGGACCCGAGCATCGGCGCTTGCGGCTGTTCATCGGCCCAATCGAGGAACAGCCGCACCAGATTGGGGGTTGCATCGACGCGCGCGGCGAGCACGGCCGGCTTGAGCGGTGGCACTTTCAATTCCATTCAGCGCCCTCCCCAGGCACGCAACACTTCAAAACCGGTCTTCAGAACCCGAGCGATGTTCCCTCGCTCCGCGGGTCCGCCCCGCCGCGCCAGCCTTTGGCCGTGCGCTCGAGACCATTCGCCTTCAACCCCAGCGGGGTCACCACGACCTTGTGGCCCATCGCTTCGAGCGCGGGCACGATGGGCTTCAGCATGTCGCCCTGCTCGCCGCCTTCGGCATAAAGCGTGTCGCCGTTCACATAGACCAGCGGCAACGCAATCGCATCGGAAACCGACAGTTTCCAGTCGAGCACGCCGATGATCGCCTTGGCCACCTGCGCCGGGATGGTCATGCCGCCGGCTGCTCCCACCGCCAGAACCACCTGCCCGCGCGCATCATAGACGATCGCCGGCGCCATCGACGAGCGCGGCCGCTTGCCGCCCTGCACGCGATTCGCCACCGGCGCGCCGTTCTTTTCGGGCTCGAAGCTGAAATCGGTCAATTCGTTGTTGAGCACCATGCCGCTCGCCACCATCTGGCTGCCGAAGCCGCCCTCCACGGTGGAGGTCCAGCTCGCCACATTGCCGCTGCCATCGGCGGCAGCGAAATGCGTTGTCGAGGGCACCTCGCCGCCGGGACCGGGGGTGAACGCCAGCGCACCGCGCGGCTTGCCTGCCTCCGCCACCGCCATCCGCGCCTCGGCCTTGATGAGCCCGCCCCGCGCGCGCAAATATTCGTCGGAGACCAGCCCGGCGGTCGGAACCTCCACGAAATCGGCATCGCCGCCATAGGTCGCCCGGTCGGCAAACGCCAGTCGCGAGCTCTCGGCAAAGAGGTGCCACGATACCGGGCTCGCCGCCCCGAGCTTGCCCAGGTCAAAGCCTTCGAGCTGCTTCAGGATCGCGATCACCGCTGTGCCCCCGGCCGAGGGCGGGCCCATGCTGCACACCTTGTAGCTGCGATACTGGCCGCACACCGGGATCCGCGCCTTGGCCTCATAGCCCGCGAGATCGGCCAGCGTCATCGTTGCGGGGTTCATCGGCGCCGTCGTCACCCGCGTGACGATGCTCTGCGCCACCCGGCCAGTATAAAACGCCTTGGGGCCCTGGCTGGCGATCGCTTCGAGCGTCTGCGCCAGCGCCTCGTTGACGATCCGCGTGCCCGCCGGCTTGGGCGTGCCATCGGCGTTCAGGTAGATCGCCGTCGCTTCGGGCGTGAGCGCGAGCCTCGGCGCGCTGGACGCGATCGAACGCGCCATGCGCGGCGTGATCTCATAGCCGCCGCGCGCCAGCTCGATCGCCGGCTTGAACAGCGCCGCCCAGGGCAGCTTGCCGTGCCTGGCATGCGCCATCGCCACCATCGCCACATTGCCCGGCACGCCGACGCTCTTGCCACCGGGCACTGCCTCGCGGCCCGACATCGGCTTGCCGTCAGCACCCATGAAAAGCCGGTCGGTTGCCGCCATCGGCGCCTTCTCGCGGCCATCGAAGCTATCCGGATTGCGCGCCCCGGCCGCCTGGTACATCAGAAAGCCGCCGCCGCCGATGCCCGACGATTGCGGCTCCACCACCGTCATCGCCAGCATCATCGCCGCCGCGGCATCTATCGCGTTGCCGCCCTGCCGCAGCATCGCCAGCCCGGCCTCGGCCCCGCGTGGATCGGCCGCCGTCGTCATCGCCCCGAACGTCGCTCCGTCTGCTGCAGGTGCCGCCGCCATGGCGGGCGGCACTGGATTTCCGGTGGTGCAGGCGGCTGCAAGCAGCAGGGGCAGAAGGCGCAGGGCTTTGTTCATCCTCGCAGCATAGACGCGGGTTTTGCGGCTTGCCAGTCCCGCTTTAGCGACCGACAGCATCGGTCACCGAAGCAAACCCCGCTGCCCGCAGCGCATGCGCCAGCTCGGCCTTGATCCGCACCACCAGCCCCGGCCCCTCATACACCAGCGCCGAATAGAGCTGCACCGCACTCGCCCCGGCCCTGATCCGCGCCAGCGCCTCCGCCCCCGAGCCGATGCCGCCCGCCGCCACCAGCGGCAGCGCGCCGCCGGTGGCGCTGCGAAAGCTTTCGAGCGCCGCCATCGCAAGCCCCGCCAGGGGTGCTCCCGACATCCCGCCGGCCTCGCCCGCCTGCCCCGAGCGCAGCCCGTCGCGCGACAGCGTGGTGTTCGACACGATCAGCCCCGCCACCCCGCCATCGATAGCAGCACGCGCAATCGTGCCGAAATCCTGGCGCTCCAGATCGGGCGCCACCTTGACGAACACCGGCCCGCAGCCCCTGGGCCGCGCCGCCATCACCCGCGCGATCAGGTCGGCAAGCGCCGCCCCGTCCTGCAGCGCCCGCAACCCCGGCGTGTTGGGCGAGGAGATGTTCACCGTCACATAGCTCGCCATCCCGCCGGCCGCCGCGATGCCGGCCACATAGTCGCCCGTCCGATCTTGCGAATCCTTGTTGGCGCCAAGGTTGATCCCCACCACCCCCGGTTTGCCCATACGCGCCCGCAGCCGCGTCACCGCCACGTCCATCCCGGCGTTGTTGAACCCCATGCGGTTGATGACCGCCTGGTCCTCCACCAGCCGGAACAGCCGCGGTTTCGGATTGCCCGCCTGGGGCCGCGGCGTCACCGAGCCGCATTCCACAAAGCCGAACCCCAGCCGCAGCATCGCATCGGGCACCGACACATCCTTGTCGAACCCCGCCGCCAGCCCGATCGGGTTGGGCAGGTCCATCCCCGCCAGCGTCGTGCGCAGGATCGGGTCGTCCTCGCCGCGCGGCACCGGCCACAGCGGCAGCGCCTTGAGCGTCAGCCCATGCGCCACTTCCGGATCGAGCCCGAACACCAGCGGCCGCACCAGCCCGTAAAGCCCGCTCATGCTGCGCCAGCCGCCGCCATCTCGTCATCCTCATCCTCGCGCCCGACCATCGCCAGCGCGCGCGCCTTCTGCTGGCGCATCTCGCACCAATGCACCAGCGCGTCGTCGCGGCCATGCGTCACCCACAGCTCGCCGGGGCGAACCTCGGCCACCGTCGCGGTCAGCTCCGCCCAGTCGGCATGGTCCGAAATGATCAGCGGCAGCTCGATGCCGCTCGCCTTCGCGCGCTGCCGCACCCGCATCCAGCCCGAGGCCATGGCGGTGATCGGGTCGGGCAGCCGCCGGCTCCACCGGTCCCCCAAGGCACTCGGCGGCGCCACGACGATCCTGCCCTTCAGCTCATCGCCCTTGAATGTGCCCACCGGTCGCACATCGCCCAGCCGCACCCCCAGCGTTTCGTAAAGCGCGAACAGCTTGAGCATCGCCCCATGCAGATACACCGGCTCGTCGAACCCCGCGGCGCGCAGTTCCGCCACCACGCGCTGCGCCTTGCCCAGCGCATAGGCCCCCACCAGCACACAGCGATCGGGGTTGGCACGCAGCGCCGCCAGCAGCTTGTCGATCTCGCCGCGCACCGGCGGATGCAGGAACACCGGCAGCCCGAAGGTCGCCTCGCTCACGAAGATGTCGCACGGCACCGGCTCGAACGGCAGGCACGTCGGGTCGGGTGCCCGCTTGTAGTCGCCGCTCACCACCACGCGCTCGCCCTTGTGCTCGAGCACCACCTGTGCGGATCCGAGCACATGGCCGGCGGGCACGAAGCGCACATCTACATCACCCATCCGCACCACCTCGCCCGGTCCCACCGGCTGGCCACCGGCCTGCGCGCCATAGCGGGCATCCATGATCGCCAGCGTTTCCGGCGTGGCGAGCACATGGGCATGGCCGCCGCGCGCATGGTCGGCATGGCCGTGCGTCACCAGGGCGCGGTCGACCGGCCGCCCGGGATCGACCCACACATCGGCGGGCACGACATGGATGCCATGCGGGTGCGGAACGATCCAATCGACCATGCCCCCCTATGCGCCCGGCGCAGCGCCCGACACAAGCGATACGGCCTAGTCGCGCGGTGCTTCCCGATAGGTGCCGCGGGCGTTCCGCTTGGCGGCATAGAGCGCCATGTCCGCACGACGCAGCAGCAGCTCCGGCGAGCCGACATGCGTGCGCGAATCGACCGCACCACCGGCGCTGGCGCTGGACCGAAGCAGAATGTCGCTGAAGATGACCGGCATGTTGATCACCCGCAACGATCGCTCTGCCATGCCCTTCAGCTTCAGCGCGCCGGGCCCTTTGAGCAGCAGCGCAAACTCGTCGCCGCCCAGCCGCGCCGCCATGCCGACACTGGATACAACCTTGCTCAGGCGTTTTGCCGTGGCCTGGATGAGCGCGTCCCCCGCCTCATGGCCGTAGCGGTCGTTGGCCGGCTTCAATTCATCCAGATCGAACAAAGCGACCGCGATGTGCTGCCCGGTCAGCTCGCGCTCTTCGAACGCCTGCCGAAGTTCCTCCATGAACCGACGCCGGTTCGGCAGATCCGTCAGCGTGTCGTGGTTGGCCGTGTGCAGCATCGCCGTTTCCAGCAGCTTGCGGTCGGTGATGTCCTGCAGCGTGCCATAGGCGCGATATGATTGCCCCTCCCCGTCTCTCTCGACAAGGTTGCGCGAGTGAAGCCAGCGCGTGCTGCCATCGGGCAAATGGATCCGGTAATCGAGCGCCGTATCGCAGCCGGAGGACACGGCCTTGGCGACCGCGCCCAGAATTCGTTCCCGGTCGTCGGGATGCATCATGGCGATCCAGGTCTGCCGATCAACGCTGCTCGTGCCTTCGGGCTGGCCGAGCAGCCGCGCCCACATCGCCGATCCGGTCGAGGTGCCACGGCGCATGTCGATCTCGAAAACGCCGACACGGCCGCCCTCCTGGGCAAGCTCGAAAAGCCGGCGATAATGGGCAACCTCCTGGTCGAGACGAATTTGCACCTGGCGCTCGATGGCGCGGTTCACCGCATCGCGCAGATCGGGAGCAAGCGCTTCCAGCGGATCGGCAGCGTCGCGCGCCGGGTCTGCCGCTGGCACGCCAGCGGCCTGCGCGCCAAAAGAACCGGCATCCCTGAAACCGCGCATCCTGTTCTCCCGAACGCATCTAACGGCAGAAATGCCGACTCGTTTACGGCTGCCCCTAGGCTCGCTTCGCGAGGGTTGCTACAATGCTCGCATGCGCACTCTTCCCCTTTCCGCCGTGCTGCTCGGCGCTGCTGCCCTTGCAGCACCTGCCCTTGCCGCTCCCGTCGTCACCCCCGGCGAGTGGACGAGCACGATGACGATGGACAGCATGACCATGCCCGGCCTGCCCCCCGGCGCGCTTGACGCGATGAAGGGCAAGCCGATCACCACCAGCTATTGCCTGACACCCGAGGAGGCCGAGGCCGACCCGAAGAAGATCCTCGCCGCCGACAAGAGCTGCAAGGTCGATCGCTTCAACATGGCCGGCGGCAAGATCGATTCGGCAATGACCTGCCAGACGCCGCAAGGCCCCGCCACCATCACCATGAGCGGCACCTACACCGCCGACAGCTATGCGATGAACAGCACCATGAAGGCCGGCCCGATGACGATGGCGAGTCGGGTCTCTGCAAGGCGGCTCGGCCCCTGCAAATAGAGTGTGTTTCGGGAAAAGTGGCCACCGGTTTTCCGATAAAAACACACGACAACAAAGAGCTGCCGCCCGCCCTTCTCGGGTGGTTCGCATCACGAGGCTGGGAGGTCCGGCCGCACCAGCTGGCCATGCTCGATGCCGCCGGCCGGGGCGAGCACAGCCTGCTCATCGCCCCCACGGGTGCGGGCAAGACCCTCGCCGGTTTCCTGCCCACCCTTGCCGCCCTCACCGAACGCCCGCGCGAAGGCCTGCACACGCTTTATGTGAGCCCCTTGAAGGCACTCGCCGTCGATGTGCAGCGCAATCTGCTCACCCCCATCGCGCAAGCAAAACTGCCGATCAGCGTCGAGACGCGCACCGGGGACACCAGCTCGGACAAGAAGGCCCGCCAGCGCCAGTCGCCGCCCAACATCCTGCTCACCACGCCCGAGAGCCTGGCGCTGCTGCTCTCCTACCCCCAGGCCGAGACGATGTTCGAGGGCCTCGAATCGCTCATCATCGACGAGATCCACGCCTTCGCCACCACCAAGCGCGGGGACCAGCTGGCGCTCGCCATGGCGCGGCTGCAGCGGCTGGCACCGGGGCTGCGCCGCATCGGCCTCAGCGCCACCATCGCCGATGCCATGCCCTTCCAGTCGTGGCTGGCGCCCGACACCGATCCCGATTCGGTGCGCCTCGTCACCTGCCCGCAGGGGGCGCCGCCCAAAATCGAGATCCTTGTGCCCGAGGACCGTATCCCCTGGGCCGGGCACAATGGGAGGTGGGCCGCCGCCGCGGTGATGCGCCGGATCGAGGCGGCGCGGCTCACCATCGTCTTCGTCAACACCCGCGCGGTGGCCGAGCTCGTCTTTCGCGATCTCTGGGCCGAGAACGATTCCGCCCTCCCCATCGGCATCCACCACGGCAGCCTCGCCCCCGAAGCGCGGCGCAAGACCGAGGCTGCGATGGCTGCAGGCCGGCTGCGCGCCATCGTCGCCACCGCCAGCCTCGATCTCGGCATCGATTGGGGGGATGTCGATCTCGTCATCCAGATGGGGGCGCCCAAGGGTGCTGCCCGCCTGCTGCAGCGCACCGGCCGCGCCAACCACCGGCTCGATGAAGCCAGCCATGCGCTCATCGTGCCCGGCAACCGCTTCGAATATCTGGAAGCCCTTGCCGCACAGGACGCGGTGACCGCCAACGACCTCGACCAGGAACCTTTCCGCCCCGGCAGCCTCGACACGCTGGCGCAGTTCATCTTTGCGCGCGCCTGCGCCGGGGCGTTCATGCCCGATGATCTGTTCGAGGAGGTGCGCCTTGCCGCCCCCTATGCCGGGCTCACCCGCGGGCAATTCGATGCCGCCCTCGATGTCATCGCCACCGGCGGCTATGCGCTGCGCGCCTATGAGCGCTACCGCCGCCTCACGCCACAAGCCGACGGCAGCCTGCGCCTCACCCACCCCCGCCTCGCCGCCCTCCACCGCCTCAACGCCGGGACGATCGTCGAGGCGGTGACGATGAACGTCCGCTTCGGGCGAAGAGGCCGGGCGCTCGGCCAGGTCGAGGAATGGTTCGGCAGCCAGCTGCGCATCGCCGACACCTTCATGTTCGCCGGCCAAACGCTCGAAGTCACTGGCTTCGACGGGCCCGACATCCATGTGAAGATGGGGCGCGGCACGCCTTCGGTGCCCACCTATGTCGGCGGCCGGATGCCGCTCAGCACCAACCTGGCCAACCGCGTGCGCGGCCTGCTCAATACGCCCGAACGCTGGCCCGAAATGCCGCCCGACGTGGCCGAATGGCTCGAAATCCAGCGGCTGCGCAGCACGCTGCCGGGACTCGACGACCTGCTCGTCGAGACATTTCCGAGGGACGGCCGCTGGTTCATGGTCGCCTATGGTTTCGCCGGCCGCCCGGCGCACCAGACGCTCGGCATGCTGCTCACCAGCCGCATGGAGCGGGCCGGGCTGATGCCGCTCGGCTTCGTGGCGAGCGATTACATGATCGCCACCTGGAGCCTCGCCGAGCCGACCGACCTGAAGCCGCTGTTCGATCCGGAAATCCTCGAGGACGAGTTGGCAGAGTGGGTCGCCGCCTCGCCCTTCCTGCGCCGTGCCTTCCGCGAGACCGCGATCATCGGCGGGCTGATCGAGCGCGCCCAGCCCGGCCAGCACAAGACCGGCAAGCAGCTCAGCGTGAGTTCGGACCTGATCTACGAGGTGCTGCGCCGCCACCAGCCCGACCATCTGCTGCTCACCGCCGCGTGGAACGACGCACGGCACAAGCTGACCGACCTCGATCGCCTCGCCACAATGCTGGAGACGGCGCAGCACAAGCTCACCCACCGCCGCCTGCCCCGCGTCAGCCCGCTGGCGGTCCCGGTGCTGCTCGAAGCCGGCCGCGAGAGCGTGCCGGGCGCCTCGGCCGACACTGCGATCCTGCTCGAGGCCGATGCGCTGGCGCGCGAAGCAATGGCGCTCGACTAGCGGGAACCATGCTGCCAGAAAACGCCATGGCCAGCCTCGCCCCACCTGCAGACATGGATGAAGACACCGCCTGGTTCGGCCATCCGCGCGGGCTGGCGGTGCTTTCCGCCACCCAGGTCTGGGAGCGCTTCAGCTATTTCGGCATGAACGCGCTGCTCGGCCTCTACATGGTCGGGCAATTGCTAAAAGCCGGCCATGTCGAGACGGTGCTCGGCTTCCGCGCTTTTCGCAGCGTGCTCGAAGCGCTGTTCGGGCCGATGACCGAGCTTGCGCTGGCAGCGCTGATCTTCGGCCTCTACGGCGGGCTGTTCAACATCATGCCGGTGGTCGGCGGCTGGCTGGCGGACCGTTACATCGGCCAGCGGCGCGCGGTGATGGCGGGGCTGCTGCTGATGGCGGCCGGGCACCTCGCCATGGCGTCGGAGGCACTGTTCCTGCTGGCGCTGGCGCTGCTGGTGAGCGGCGGCGGGCTGCTCGTCGGCAATCTCTATGCGCAAGTCGGCAACCTCTATGGCGCCGGCGATCCGCGGCGGGACCGCGGCTACAGCGTTCACCTCATCGCCCTCAACATCGGCGCTTTCGCCGCCCCACTGGTCTGCGGCACGCTGGGTGAGCGCTTCGGCTTCCACTGGGGCTTCACCGCCGCTGGCATCGGCATGCTCATCGGCGTGGCGACCTACTGGTTCGGCCGTGCCACCCTGCCCCCCGACATCAGCCTCGCCACGGCAGCGCCCACCCCCCGGGACCCGCACGCCCGCCGCCGCATCCTCGCCATCCTCATCGCCACCCTGCCCTATATCGTCGCCATCGCCAGCGCGATGCAGGCCTACAACATCGTCATCATCTGGGCCGAAGCCACCATGGACCGCACTGTCTTCGGCTTCGAGGCCCCGGTCACCTGGCTGCTCACCTTCGACGGGCTGGCGACGATCATCGGCGTGGCCCTCACCATCCCCATCTGGAGCCGCCTCGCCGCCCGCGGCCGCGAGCCCGGCATCATGGCCAAGCTCGCCGTCGGCAGCCTGTCGGTGGCAAGCGCCTGGGGCCTGATGGCGCTCACCGCCACGCCGCAAGCCTCGCCACTGCTGCCGGTGCTGCTGCTCTATCTCCTGCTCGGCATCGGCTATGGCTGGATGCTGCCCAGCATCCACGCCTTCGCCTCGAGCACAGCACCACTCGGCACCGTCACCACCATGGTCAGTGTCGCAGTGATGGCGTTCGGCCTCGGCAACATCGGCTCGGGCTGGCTGGGGCGCTTCTACGAGCCGCTCGGCGCCACCGGTTTCTTCGCGCTGCTCGCCGCAATCGGCGTCGGCGGCGCACTCCTCGCTGCCGTGCTGCAGCCGGTTGTGACGCGCCTGCTCAAGCCCTGACTTGCGGCTCGGCACGGCACGTGGCACATCCCGCGCATGCCCCTTTTGTTCTCATCCGAACATCTCATCCCGTTGCCCTGCGGCGCGCTGCACTGGCCGGCGCGCGGGGCATTGCTGGTGGCCGACCTGCATCTCGAAAAGGCCAGCCATTTTGCCCGGCGCGGCTGGCCGCTGCCGCCCTATGATTCGGAAGTCACTCTCACACGCCTCGCCGCCGCCCTCGCACACACCGGTGCGACGACGCTGATTGCCCTTGGAGATACCTTCCACGACCCTCAAGGACCCGCGCGCCTCCCGTCGGCAGCCCGGAATCTCCTCGCGCAGATCGCGTCGCGGGCAAAAATCCTCTGGATCACCGGCAACCACGACGATGCCGCTGCAGCGACGCTCCACGGCACCGCGCACCCCGAACTCGTCCTCGGCCCCCTCACGCTGCGCCACGAAGCCGACCCTGCCGACCCCGCACCCGAGCTCTCGGGACACTTCCACCCCAAGGTGATCATCCGCCACCGCGGCCGCGCCATCAGCCGCCGCTGCTTCGCGCTGAGCCCTACGAAACTCATCCTGCCCGCCTATGGCAGCCTCGCCGGTGGCCTCGACATCACCGACCCCGCCCTCGCCGCCGCCGCCCCCGGCGGCCTCATTGCGCTCGTTCCCGAAGCAGGCCAGCTGCTGCGTTTTCCCGTGGTGGCGCAAGCCGCATAAACCGTTCATGTAGGGGGTGCAGGGGACGGGCTCCCTGCCCGGCGGAGGCACAACCCCTTGATAAAGAAGCACGCACGCGTCCTCAGCGCTTCGCTGGCCGGCACCGCCGTCGAATTCTACGATTTCTACATCTACGCCACCGCCGCCGCCCTGGTGTTCGGTCCCTTGTTCTTCCCCGCCGAAGACCCCGGCGCGCAGCTTCTCGCCGCCTATGCCAGCTTCGCCGTGGCCTTCATCGCCCGCCCCATCGGCGCCCTCGCCTTCGGCCATTTCGGCGATCGAATCGGCCGCAAGTCGACGCTGGTCGCCTCGTTGCTCATCATGGGGCTCAGCACCTTCCTCATCGCCTTCCTGCCGGGATACGCCAGCATCGGCTGGGCCGCCCCACTGCTCTTGTGCATCCTGCGCTTCGGCCAGGGTTTCGGGCTTGGCGGCGAATGGGGCGGCGCTGCTCTCCTCGCGGTCGAAAACGCCCCGCCCGGCTGGCGCGGCCGCTTCGGCATGTTCCCGCAGTTCGGCGCTCCCATCGGCTTCATCGCCGCCAACGGCTTGTTCTTGCTGCTCGGCCTGACCCTTTCCGAAGCCGATTTCATCAGCTGGGGCTGGCGGCTGCCATTCCTGGCCTCGATCCTGCTCGTCGCCATCGGGCTGTGGGTGCGGCTGAAACTGACCGAAACCCCGGCCTTCACCGCCGCCCTGGCGCAAGCGCCACCAGCGAAAGTGCCGCTCGTCGAGCTGCTGAAACATCATTGGCGACTGACCTTGACGGGCATTTTCGGCGTCATCGCCTGTTTCGCGCTCTTCTACATCGCCACCGCCTTCGCGCTGGGTCATGCCACCACTGCCATGGGTTTCGCCCGCGAGACGGTGCTGCAGGTGCAACTCGTCACCATCCTGTTCCTCGCGCTGGGCATCGCCCTTTCCGGCTGGCTGTCGGACCGGTTCAGTCCGCGCACCGTGCTCATCGGCGGCAGCATCGGCGGCATCCTTGCCGGGCTGGCAATGGCGCCGCTGCTGGCGCTCGGGCTGCCGGGGCTGGCGGTGTTCCTGGCCCTTGCTCTGTTCACCATGGGCTTCGTCTATGGCCCGCTCGGCGCCTGGCTGCCGGGGCTTTTTCCGGCGCGCGTGCGCTACACCGGCGCCAGCCTCGCCTTCAACGCCGGCGGCATCATCGGCGGCGGGCTCACCCCGGTCATCGCCCAGTCGCTTGCCACCAGCTACGGCCTCGTGCCGGTGGGGCTGTGGCTCGCGGGGGCGTGCGGGCTCTCGCTCATCACGCTGGTCTTGCACCGCGCGCAAAAGCCAGCATAGCGTCGGGCATGCGCACCCTCCTTGCCCTTTCCGCCCTGCTTCTTGCCACCACGGCGCACGCCGCCGAGCCCGGCGAGTTGGCGCGCTGGGAAGCACAGGCGAAGCGCGTGACGATCACGCGCGACGATTTCGGCATCCCGCACATCAAGGGCAAGTCCAACGCCGATGCCGTGTTCGGCATGATCTATGCGCAGGCCGAGGACGACTTCAACCGCATCGAGGTCAATTATCTCAACGCGCTGGGCCGCATGGCCGAGGCCGAGGGCGAAAAGGCGATCTGGACCGATCTGCGCCAGCGACTGTGGATCGACGACACCGAGCTCAAGGCCGAATATGCCAAGTCCCCCGCCTGGCTGCAGGCGCTGATGACGAGCTGGGCAGATGGCCTCAACTATTGGCTGGAAAAGCATCCGGGTCGCGCCCGCGTGCTCACCCGCTTCGAGCCCTGGATGGCGCTCGCCTTTTCCGAAGGCTCGATCGGCGGCGATATCGAAAGCGTCAACACCACCCGCCTCCAGAATTTCCACGAGAACCGCAATATCGCGCTGAGCGCCGCCGATCGTGGCGCCGTTGCGACCGAACCCGCCGGCTCGAACGGCTTCGCCATCGCCCCCTCCAACACCGCGGCCAAGCGCGCGCTGCTGCTCATCAACCCCCACACCAGCTTCTTCTTCCGCTCCGAAAGCCAGCTGCAATCGGACGAGGGCATCGATGCCTATGGCGCCACCACCTGGGGGCAGTTCTTCATCTACCAGGGCTGGAACCCGAACCTCGGCTGGATGCACACCTCGTCGGGTGCGGACGTGATCGACGAATTCGCGCTGACAATCGAGACTCGCGACGGCAAGCCGGGCTATCGCTATGGCAATGAGTGGAAGCCGCTCGAACGCCGCGACATCACGCTGGCCATCAAGGACGCAGCGCCACGCACCATCACGACCTGGGCGTCGGTGCATGGCCCGATCGTCCGTGCCGAGGGCGAGAAGTGGGTGGCCGTCAGCCTCATGCACAAGCCCTCGGCGGCGCTGCAGCAGAGCTGGCTGCGCACCACCGCCAAGGACCTGAAGGATTACATGCGCATCGCCGATCTTCGCGCCAATTCGTCCAACGCCACGCTGTTCGCCAGCCGGCAGGGAGACATCGCCTACCTCCACCCGCAATTCATGCCCAAGCGCGACAACCGCTTCGATTACACCCGGCCGGTGGACGGCAACGACCCCGCCACCAACTGGCAGGGCGAGCATGCGGTGGAGGACCTTCCCAATGCCATCAACCCAAAGTCGGGCTGGGCGATGAACACCAACAACTGGCCCTGGTCCGCCGCCGGCGCCAGCAGCCCGAAGCAGGCCGATTATCCGAAATACATCGACAGCCAGACCGAGAATCCGCGCGGCGTCAACGCCACCCGCCTGCTCTCCGCCAAGGCAGACCATACCCCCGACACGCTGCTCGAAACGGCCTATGATCCCTGGCTGTCGGGGTTCGCCGCCCTTATCCCGACCCTCGTCGAAGCCTATGATGGGCTGCCGACCGCCGACCCGATGCGAGCCACGCTGCAGGGCCCGATCGGGGCGCTGCGCACCTGGGACTACAAGACCTCGGAAGCCAGCGTGCCCACCACGCTTGCCACGCGCTGGGGCGAGACGCTGTGGGCGCGCTTCGGCGAACAGGCGCGCGCCGAGCGCATGCCGATGATCGACTTCCTGAAGGTCCGTGTCTCGAACACCGACAAGCTTGTGGCGCTCGCCGACACCAGCGGCGGCCTCACCCGCGAATGGGGCAAGTGGGATGTGCCGTGGGGGGAGGTCAACCGCTACCAGCGCGTGTCGCCCGCCATCGAGCAGGCGTTCACCGATGCCGCCCCCAGCATCCCCATCCCCTTCGCCTCGGCAAACTGGGGCAGCCTCGCCAGCTATGGCACGGTGCGCCCAACGGGCATGAAGCGCAGCTACGGCCGCTATGGCAACAGCTTCGTCGCGGTCGTCGAGTTCGGCCCCACCGTCAAGGCGCGCGCGATCATGGCCGGCGGCCAGTCGAGCGATCCTGCCTCGCCGCACTACAACGACCAGGCCGAGCGCTACCGCACGCATGATTTCCGGCCCGTCTATCTCACCCCGGCAGACCTCAAGGGGCATGTTGTCCGCAGCTACGCGCCGGGCAGCTGATTTCGTCACCGCTTCCGAGCCGCGGGACACGCTTTGGACATTTCCGGAGCCGGCTCGGGCCGGCAATGTTGCTGGATCAAATCCTGACGACCTGATTGCAAAGGAGAATTTGCGCGTCGAAATCACCGCCACCGGGTGCGTTGCCGCGTGTGCTACGAAAAAGCCCCTGCCGAGAGCAGCGCAAGCTTGCTGGTATTTGTCAGTATGTTATCGCAAGCATGGGCGTTCCGCTGGCGCGAAAGAGGAGGTCGCGGCATGAATCTGCGACAGATCGAGGTCTTTCACGCGGTCTACATGGCCGGGTCCATCAGCGGCGCGTCACGGCGCCTCAACGTCTCGCAGCCCTCGGTCAGCAAGGTCATCAAGCATGCCGAAGCCGGGCTGGGCTTCAAGCTTTTCACTCTGGCCAAGGGTCGGCTCAGCCCCACCGAGGAGGCGCACCTGCTGTTCCGCGATGTGGCCGACCTCCATGCGCGGATCGATGTCTTCAACCAGGGCGCCCGCAACCTGCGGACTGCCGTGGCGGGGCATATGCGGATCGGCGTACTCCCATCGCTGGCGCTGGCGTTCACGCCCAAGGTGGTCGCGCGGTTTCGCACCCTGCATCCGGGAGTCAGCTTCGAGATTTCGGCGATCCAGCATGACAGCTTCCTGCATGTTCTCGAATCGCGAGAGTGCGATTTCGTGATTGGGCATCAGCTGATCTTCAGCGCCGATGTCGAGGCGGTGGCGCTCGGCCAGGGACGGGTCGGCGCGCTCTTCCAACCCGGCGCGTTGCAGGAGACGATGCGCGATAATGGGCCGGCCGTGTCGGTGGATGCGCTTTGCGGCAAGGAGATTGTCGGCCTTGCGGATGGTGTTGCCATTGGCGCCATCACGCCGGCGGAGATTTTTTCGGGCCGCCCTGCACCGTCGCTGGTTGCGCGGTCGGTCTTCATCGCCGCAGCGCTTGCGCGCCACAGCGGGGCCATCGCCATTGTCGATGAGTTCACCGCCATGGGCTATGCCGATGGCCGACTCCTGTTCCGTCCGCTTGTACCCGATGTGCAATTCGAGCTTGTGGCGCTGCATCTGGCGGCACAGCCACTCTCGCGCATCGCTCATCGGTTTCTCGATCTCAAACGAACGATGATTGCCGAAATCAGCCATTGAATGGCCTCTTCAGAGCCTCGCGCAGGCGCTTGAGCTCAGAAAATGGTTTTAACCCATAGCCTGAAGCTATACCGCGACGCAGCATTGATGGGACAAATTGGCTTGACCCTGCGTGCCCTGCGACATCAGATACCAATCATGACAGCTGGATGAAGGGCCGGAGAGCTCTCGAGCTGCAGCAGAGGTTTGCCGGACGTCGGGGAGGACATCGGCAATCCAGGGTCGAATTCACAGGGGGTAAAATGCGCAAGCAATCCGATCGTCCGACAGCACTGCGGACTGCAAGCCGTATGGCGCTGTGCGCTGCCATGATGACAAGCGCCGCGATCGCCCAGGCGCAAGCCGCGGCACCCGCGACCACCGCCGATGCCGAAGAGCCCGCCGCAGACGAAATCCTCGTGGTCGGCTCGCAGATCAGGGGTGCCAAGATCAACACCGCGCTGCCGGTCACGGTGATCGGCGTCGATGAGATCCGCACCACCGGTGCCGTGTCCGGCGACGAGCTGTTCCGCTCGATCCCGCAGTTCGGCGATGTGCGCTTCAACAGCCAGCAGCTTCCGGGCAGCTCGAACGCGGCGCGCGGCGATGTCGGCTCGCTCGATCTGCGCAGCCTTGGCGTGGGCAACACGCTGGTTCTCATCAATGGTCGCCGCGGCGTCAACCATCCCACCAGCCAGGCGAATCTGCAGCTGGTGCCTGTGCTGACGTTCAACAGCAACACGATCCCGGTGAACGGCATTTCGCGGATGGAAGTGCTGCGCGATGGTGCCGCCGCCATCTACGGCGCCGATGCCGTGGCCGGCGTCGTCAACGCCGTGCTCAAGACCAATTACGAGGGTGCCGAATTCTCGGTGCAATATGGTGGGGCGGAGGGCACCGGCTTCCGCGAGTTCAACTTCAACGGCACCGTGGGCACCAACTTCGCACAGGGCCGCGGCAACATCACCTTCTTCGGCAGCTATGATCGCGGCACCGGGCTTCTCTCCACCGATCAGGATTTCACCGCCTCGTCGGACAAGCGACCGCTTTTCGTCGGCACGCGTTTCGAAGGCCAGGCCTCGCTCGATGGCACCTCCACCGTGACCCCCTGGGCCTCGCTGCAGACGCCGGCGACCTTTGGCACGGTCCGCCGCAATGGCGCGGCACTCACCAGCGCCTCGGGCCAATTCCATATCCAGCCAGCAAGCCAGGATGGCTGCCGCGTCGGCCTCGCCAATGGCATCTGCATCGATGATGGCTTGCTGACGACGGCCGGTGCCGACCGCAACCTGCGGCTCGACACCGATGCGCAAGGCACCTCGATCCTGCCCACCGTCGATCGCATCAACCTGTTCACCACCGCCAATTTCGAACTGACCGAAGATGTGACGCTTTTCGGTGAAGCCGGTTATTTCAACAGCGTATCCAACGCCCAGCAGGCGCCGATCGGCACGCTGGCCGCACTTCCCATCACCATTCCGGCAAGCAACTACTGGAACCCGTTCGGCCAGGCCGTCTTTGCCAATGGCCAGGTCAACCCGAACCGGTTGAGCGGAACGAACGTGCCGGCGGCAGGGCTTCCGGTCACCATCCGCGGCTACAGCTTCACCGATTTCGGCCAGCAGCAGGTGCGCGTTGTCGTCGAGCAGTTCCGCACCCTGGCAGGCCTTCGCGGCCAGATCAGCGGCTTCGATTGGGAAACAGCGGTCAGCTATTCGGAGGCGACCGCCACCGACACCAGCAGCAACATCAGCCGCACGGCGCTGACGGCAGCCCTGGCGCTCTCGACGCCCGATGCCTACAATCCTTTTGCTGGCGGTTCGCTCAGCGCACCGCAGACCGGCAACATGACCGGCAACAACGCCGCCACCATCGATTCAGCGCGGCAGGATCTGGTGCGCTTCACCAAATCGACGCTGCTCACCTATGATCTGCGCATCTCCCGGCCCGATCTGATCGAGCTGCCGGGGGGCAGCGTCGGCTTTGCAAGCGGCTTCGAGTGGCGGCGCGAGACGCAACTCGATGATCGCGACGCGCGCATCGATGGCACGATCGGCTTCATCGATCCGGTCACCGGTGAGGCCTTTGGCGATCTGGTCAATTCGGCGCTCAATCCGGACACGTCGGGCGCGCGCAATGTCGCCTCGGTCTATGCCGAGCTGCAGGTCCCGCTGGTGTCGCCGGAGATGAACATCCCGCTCATCCACCGGCTCGACATCCAGCTCGCCGGCCGCGCCGAACGCTACAGCGATTTCGGCAATGTGGCAGTGCCCAAGGTGGCAGGCGCCTGGGACATCGTGGAAGGCGTCCGGCTGCGCGGCTCCTGGTCCAAATCCTTCCGCGCCCCCAACCTCGAGCAGACAAACGCCACCGTGGTCACCCGCGCTAATGCCCGGCAGGACTTCATCTTCTGCGAGGCCGATCTGCGTGCCGGGCGGATCACCAGCTTTGCCGGCTGCGCGCGATCGCAATCGACACAGGCGCGGCGCGCCGGCAACCCCGATCTCGATGCCGAGCGCGCCAACACGCTGTCGTTCGGTGCCGTGCTCGAGCCGCCGCTGCCCGATGGCATGGGCAGCCTGACCTTCACCGCTGATTGGTGGCAGGTGAAGCAGACCGGGCTGGTCGGCATCTTCGGGGAAGGCAACGCACTGACGCTCGATTATCTGCTGCGCCTCAACGGCCAGACCAATCCCAATGTCGAGCGCGCGCCCGTGACAGCCGACGACATCGCCGATTTTGCCGGCACCGGGCTTACCCCGGCGGGCCAGGTGCTCTTCGTGCGCGATCAATATGTCAATCTGCAGCCGCAGCTGGTGAAGGGCATCGACCTTGCACTGCTCTACAACACACCCGAAACCAGCATTGGCCGGTTCTCGGTGTCGGTGAATGCGGCGCATCTGACAACGCTGTTCCTCAACCCGTCACCGGGAATCCAGGAGCTGATCGATGCGCGCGAGGCCGGCGCCATCAACGCCGGTGTCACCATCCCCGGCGGCGGCTCGCTGCTCCGCCAGAACCGCACGCCCCAATGGCGCGGCTCGGCATCGCTCACCTGGAACCTCGGCGGCGTGACCGTGGGCGCCTTTGCGCAATATGTGGGCGTGGTGGACAATCTGGCGCTTACCGATGCCAATGGCGTGCCATGGGCAGTGGGCCCACGCACCACGGCCAATCTCTATGGCCAGTACCGGTTCAGCGAAGGCACGCTCGATGGTGCCTCGGTCCGCATCGGCGTACGCAACCTCACCAATGCCGCACCGCCGATCGCGTCCGGCGGCTTTCTGCCCGATGTTTACGGGCCACAGCGCCGCTACTGGTATGTGAACCTCGGCTACAGGTTCTGAGCAGTCAATCAGGGGGACAAGGCTGATGATGCCGAGCAAGACCGCACTGCTGGCGACGGCGCTTTTCCCCCTCATGGCATCGGCGGCACTCGCCGCCGGGCCGGTGACCGCGATCACCGGAGCCATGGTGTTCGATGGTACGGGTGCCGCACCCACGGCGGCAACCGTGTGGATCGAGGATGGGCGGATCAAGGCGCTCGGCCCGGATGTGAAGGTGCCGCGCGGGGCGACGCGCATCGATGCGCGCGGCAAGGCGCTGTTGCCAGGATTCCTGGATGTGCACACCCACTGGACGCCGGGTGGTGCCCCCAACACCACGCCGCAGATCGCCACCGCCTATGTGAAGGCCGGCGTGACGACGGTGAACGACTTCCACCAGCAGCCCGAATCCTATGCGCCGCGGCGAGAGTGGCTCAAGCAGCTGGCAACGCCGCATGTGCATTTTGCAGCACGGGTGAGCACGCCGGGCGGGCACGGCGCGGACTGGGGGGACCAGTCGACCACCATCTGGGTGAGCACGCCCGAGGCGGCACGCGCGGCCGTGCAGTCGCTCGATGCCTACAAGCCCGATCTCATCAAGGCCTTTGCCGATGGCTGGCGCTACGGCACCTCGCCCGACAACACGAGCATGGACGAATGGACGCTGCAGGCGCTCTCGCAGGAGGCGCACAAGCGCGGCTGGCCGGTGCTGACCCACACGGTGACTGTGGAACGCGGGTTGGTGGCCGCGCGCGGCGAGGTCGATTCGCTCGCGCACGGGCTGCAGGACCGGCCGATCAGCGCTGCCGAGGTCGCCGCGATCAAGGCCAGCGGCATGGCGATGGCGCCGACGCTGGCAGTCTACAACCCCGACAAGCCGCGGGCGACGCCGGTGGACCCGGCCGATCCGCGCTACGTCCAGTCGGTGCGCAAGTTCGGTTACGCACTGCAGAATGTGAAGGCACTGTTCGATGCCGGAGTGCCGATCGCGCTCGGCACCGACGCCGGGATGCCGGGGACGCCGCACGGCGTCTCCACATTGCAGGAGATGGAGCTGCTGGTGAAGGCCGGGCTCAGCCCCGCCCAGGCGCTCGTCGCCGGCACCGCGACCAGCGCCCGGGTGATGCGGCTGGACGGAGACCGCGGCACCATCAGCCCCGGCAAGCGCGCCGACATCGTGCTGATCGACGGGAAGCCCTGGGACCAGATCGCCGATGTCCACAAGATCAGCCATGTCTTCATCGATGGCCGGCTGGTGAGCGGTGCCGGTGCTGCGCCGATGCCCGCCGCCAACAGCGCCAACCGGCTGCCGGCCGTGACCGTGACGGCGCTGATCGACGACTTCGAGCGGACCGACCGGCGCTCGGCGCTCGACACGCTGCGACTGGAAACCCCCGATGGCGGCCATGACCGGACGGTGGAGATCACCCAGGTCGTGCCGCGCGATGGCGGCGGCAAGGCGCTGGCGCTGTCCGCCCGCATGGCGGTGAAGGAAGCGCCTTATGCCGGCTTCGCAGTGCCGCTCACACGCGGCTCGGTGGTGCCGGTCGATGTGTCGTCGTTCAAGGGCGTGCGCTTCGACTTGAAGGGCGATGGCGATTACCGGATCCGGATCAATGGCCTCGACGGCGCTTGGGAAGCTGCGGTGACGGGGGCGGAGCAATGGGCGTCGAAGGAGATACCCTTCTCGGCATTCAAGCCGGTGGCGCGCGGGCGCCAGGGGGGCGCAAGCTGGACCGGCCAGGATGTGACGCAGGTGGAGCTCGGCGGCACGCGGCCGGGGGGCCAGCGCATGTGGCTGCAGGTGGACAATATCAGCTTCTATTGATGCCGCGCCAGCCGGGGAAGGAAATGGCATGAAGACGATATTCGGCGCCGCAATGGGACTGCTGCTGTGCGGGCCCGCGATGGCACAGGACGCCGAAGGCGAACCGCGCGTCAGCGGTGGCGACATCGTCAGCTACAGCACCATCAACGGCGCCACCATCGGCCGCGGCGGCATGGTGGTGAGCCAGAGCGCGCCGGCGAGCGACGTCGGCGTGGCCATCTTGCGCAAGGGCGGCAACGCCGTGGACGCCGCCATCGCCATGGCCTTTGCCGAGGCGGTGACGCTGCCGCGCGCCGGCAACATCGGCGGCGGCGGCTATATGGTGGCGCACATGGCCGCGAGGAAGGAGCGGCCGGCGACCACCATCGCGATCAACTATTATGGCCTTGCCCCCATCGCCACCACGCCCGATCTGCTGCTCGACGCCAAGGGCAAGCAGGACCGCGACAAGGTGATGTCGTTCAAGGGCGTCTCGGTGCCGGGCACGGTCGCGGGCATGTGGGAGGCGCACCGCCGCTTCGGCAGCATGACCTGGAAGGCGCTGCTCGCCCCCGCCATCAAGCTGGCGCGCGACGGCGTTGTGTTGACCGATGGCGAGGCCGAGGCCACCGCCGGGCGCAAGACGATGCTGGGCAACGACCCCGGTGCCCGCGCGGCCTTCATGAAGAAGGACGGCAATCCCTATGCGCCGGGCGACCTCTTCAAGCAGCCCGACCTCGCCTGGACCCTGACCCAGATCGCCAATGGTGGCCGCGATGCCTTTTACAAGGGCAAGGTCGCCGAGAGGCTGGTCAAGGGCGTGCAGGCCGGCGGCGGCGTGATGACGGCGGCTGACCTCGCCGACTATCAGGCCGATGTGCTGGAGCCGGTCTGGTCGAGCTACCGCGACCTGCCGATCGCCTTCATGCCGCCGACGTCGGCCGGGGTGACGCTCGCGCAGGCGATGAACATCCTCGAGCATTTTCCGCTCGCCAGCTATGGCTGGGGCAGCACCGACAGCCTGCACGTGATCGCCGAGGCGCTGAAAATCGCTGCGTCGGACCGGCGGCTGGTGGGCGGCGGCCCGCAGTGGCAGACGCCGGCCAAGGGCCTGGCCAGCAAGGCCTATGCCGCCGAGCGCGCCAAGCTCATCACCATGCAGGCCTCGCTGGGCGCCGACACGCTTCCCGATGGCAACCCCTATCCGCACGAAAGTGCCGACACGACGCATTTCTCGGTGGCGGACAGCCACGGCAATGCGGTGGCCAACACCTACACCCTCACCGCCTCCTATGGCGCGCATGTGGTGGCCCCCGGCACCGGCTTCCTCCTCAACAACTCGCTCGGCAACTTCGCCTGGGGGAGCACGGACCCGCGCCGCGAAGCCACCTGGCCGGCGCCGCGCAAGCGGCTGGGATCGACGATCACGCCGCTCATCGTGTTCAAACACGACAAGCCCTGGCTTGTCACCGGCACGCCCGGCGGCGGCTATATCATCGGCACCATGGCGCAGCTGCTGGTCAATGCGATCGACTACAAGCTCAACATTGCCGAGGCCGCCCAGCGCCCCCGTCTCAACCAGGGGGCCGGCAATGCGCCGCTCGAGCTCGAGGAAGGCTTTTCGCCCGATCTTGTCGGGCTGCTGCAGGCGCGCGGCCACAAGGTTCGCCCCTCCAACACCATGGGCAGCACGCAATCGATCATGATCGAGGGCGGTCGCTTCATGGGCGCTGCCGACACCCGCCGCCCCGATGCGCTGGCGCTCGGGGTGCGATGACCGTTCCATCTGCTTTCCTGTTTTTCGGAGTGCTTCGCCCATGAAGATGCCCCTGAGCCCGCAATGGCTTTTCCTGTCGGCCGCAATGCTGGCCATGCCGCTTGCGGCGAGCGCGCAGACGGCGCCCGCGCAATTCTTCAAGCAGCCGCCCGGCACCGACTATTACCTCGCCAACTACACCGAGTATGAGGCCTATCTGAAGAAGCTGGCCGGCGAATCCGACCGGATGAAGCTGGTCGACATCGGCAAGACCGCCGAGGGCCGCACGCAATGGGTGGCCATCGTCTCGACGCCGGCCAATCTGGCGCGACTGGAAGAGTATCGCGCCATCGCCGAAAAGCTGGCGCGCGCCCGCGGCCTCGACGATGTCGCTGCGCAGCGCCTGGCCGCCGAAGGCAAGGCAATCGTCTGGATCGATGCCGGCATGCACGCCACCGAGACGGTCACCTCGCAGGGCCAGATCCAGGTGCTGCACCGGATGCTCACCCAGACCGACCCCGAGACGATGCGGATGCTCGAGGATTGCATCATCCTGTTCGGCCACGACAATCCCGATGGCATGGAGCTGGTGAGCAACTGGTACATGCGCCACGCCGACCCGAAAAAGCGCGAGTTCTCGACGCTGCCACGCCTCTACCAGAAGTATGTCGGCCACGATAACAACCGCGACAGCTACATGGCGCAGATGCCCGAGACCGAGAACGTCAACCGGGTGCTGTTCCGCCAATGGTATCCGCAGATCGTCTACAACCAGCACCAGACCGGGCCGGAAGGCATGGTGGTGTTCGTGCCGCCGTTCCGCGATCCGTTCAACTTCAACTATGATCCGATTGTGATGACGCAGCTCAACGAAATCGGCTCGTCGATGCACTCGCGCCTCATTGCCGAGGGCAAGGCCGGCTCGGGGATGCGCAGTGCGGCGCGCTACTCGACCTGGCACAACGGCATGGAACGCTCGGTCGCCTATTTCCACAACAGCATCGGGCTGCTCACCGAGATCATCGGCGGCCCCACGCCAACCACCATCCCGCTGGTGCCGGCCACCCAGCTGCCGCGCGGCGACGAGCTGATGCCGATCGGCCCGCGCGAATGGAAGCTGCAGGACACGCTCGACTATCAATGGACGCTCAACCGCGCGGTGCTCGACTATGCCTCGCGCAACCGCGAGCGGCTGCTGTTCAACATCTACCGCATGGGTGCCAACAGCATCGCCAAGGGCAGCAAGGACAGCTGGACGATCACCCCGTCCAAGGTCGAGCGCCTCGCCAATGCAGCACCGCTCAAGGTGGACGGCAGCGACGAATATGAGCGGCCCCGCGCCGGCGGGCCGAAGAAGGTTGATCCGGCACTGTATGCCAGCGTGCTGCAAGCGCCCGAGGACCGCGACGCCCGCGCCTATGTGATCTCCGCCGACCAGCGCGACATGCCCACCGCGATCACCTTCCTCAACGCGCTCATCAAGGCCGGGGTCGAGGTCGAGCGCGCCACCGCGGGCTTCACGGCGGGCGGCAAATCCTATCCGGCGGGCAGCTACATCGTGCGCACCGCCCAGGCCTATCGCCCGCATGTGCTCGACATGTTCGAACCGCAGGATCACCCCAACGACATTCCTTTCCCCGGCGGCGCGCCCACCCCGCCCTATGACGTGGCCGGCTACACCCTCGCCTATCAGATGGGCGTGGGCTTCGACCGGGTGCTCGACGGCTTCGACGGCAGTTTCACCCCCGTGGCTGACTTGATGACCCCACCCGCCGGACGGATCGAAGGCAGCGGCAATGCCGGCTGGCTGATCGGCCATGAGACCAACAACAGCTTCATCCTCACCAACCGGCTGCTCAAGGCAGGGTTGAAGCCGGCGTGGCTCAAGGCCGCCACCATGGCGGGCAGCACCAGCCTGGCGCCCGGCGCCATCTGGGTGCCGGCGTCGCCTGCGGCACAGGCCATCATCACCACCGCGGTGCGCGAGCTCGGGCTCGTCGCCCATGCCGCCGCAACCGCTCCCGCCGGCGAGGTCGTGAAGCTCAAGCCGGTGCGGGTCGGGCTCGTCGACCGCTATGGCGGGCTGATGACCGCGGGCTGGACCCGCTGGGTGCTCGAGCAGTTCGAATTCCCGTTCGAGGTCGTCTATCCCCAGCGCGTCGAGGCCGGCGGACTGCAGCGCAACTTCGATGTGCTGCTGTTTTCCGATGGCGCGATGCCCGGCAAGGGCGCCTGGGGCAACGACCGCCCGGCGCGCCAGCCGAGCCCCGAGGACACGCCCGCGGACCTCAAGGCGACCACCGGCAATCTTTCGGACGCAAAGACGCTGCCAGCGCTCACCGACTTCCTGCGCAATGGCGGTTCAGTGGTGGCGATCGGCGGTTCCGCCCGCCTGGCCGAGCTGTTCCATGCTCCCCTGACGCATGCACTCAGCCGCACCGAGAATGGCGAGACGCGAGGGCTGGACACAAAGGCCTTCTTCATCCCCGGCTCGATCCTGCGCGCGCAGGTCGATAATCGCCAGCCGCTTGCCTATGGCCTGCCGGCGGAGATCGACATCTTCTTCAACCGCTCCCCCAGCTTCACCCCGACAGCCGGCCAGGGAACCGCAACGCCGGTCTCATGGTTCCAGGGCCGCGATCTGCTGCGCAGCGGCTGGGCGGTGGGCCAGGAGCAGCTGGCGGGCACGATCGCGGTGGCCGACATCGATGTCGGCCGCGGCAAGCTGTTCGTGATGGGGCCCGAGGTCGTGCAGCGCGCACAATCCTATGGCACCTTTAAGTTCCTGTTCAACGCGCTGCAATATGGTGGCGCCGAGCGCTAGGACACCGCACCTGCCCGACCCGAACCGCCGCCGGCAGCGCTGGCGGCGCATCCCGCATGCTCGTAAACCCCTGCATCCCCATTTTCAGGAATTGATTGCCATGGACCTCGCCCGCTTTCCCCGTCGCCGCTACACACAGGGCTTCACGCCGATCGAGCCGCTTCCGCGGCTTTCGAAGGCGTTGGGGGGCGCCGACATCTGGATCAAGCGCGATGATCTGCTCGGGCTGGCAGGCGGCGGCAACAAGACCCGCAAGCTCGAATTCCTGGTCGCCGCAGCGCTTGCCGAAGGGGCGGACACGCTCATCACTGTCGGTGCCCCGCAGAGCAACCATTGCCGCCTCACCCTCGCCGCCGCCGCCAGGGAGGGGCTGAAGTGCCGGCTCATCATCGAGGAGCGCGTGCCCGGAAGCTATTCGCCCGAGGCCGTGGGCAACAATTTCCTGTTCCAGCTGATGGGGGCGGAAAGCCTGCGCGTGGTGCCGCTCGGCACCGATCTTGCAGCCGAAATGTCCACCGAAGCGGCGGCCGTTCGTGCGGCGGGCGGCGTGCCCCATTCCATCCCCGGCGGCGGCTCCAACCCGCTGGGCGCGCTCGGCTATGCAGCCTGTGCCGCCGAGGTGGTGGCGCAGAGCTTCGAGATGGGGATGAGCTTCGATCGGTTCGTGGTGGCGAGCGGCAGCGCCGGCACCCATGCCGGCATCCTGGCGGGGCTGACCGCGCTCAATTCGCGGCTGCCGGTGCACGGCGTGAGTGTGCGACGGGACCGGACGACGCAGGAGGGCAATGTCCATACGCTCGCGGTGGCCACGGCGGCCCTGCTCGGCACCCCGGCCCCCGACGCAGAAGCTGTGCAGGTCGATGACGCCCAGGTCGGCCCGGGCTATTCGCTTCCCACCGACGCGATGATCGAGGCGGTGCAGCTGCTGGCGCGCTGCGAGGGGGTGCTCCTCGATGCCGTGTATTCCGGCAAGGCAATGGCGGGGCTGATTGCGGCGGTCCGCGACGGCCGCATCGACCGGAAGGAGCGCGTCCTCTTCCTGCACACCGGCGGCGCGCCCAGCCTGCCGGCGTTCGCAGAGATCCTGCGCCACTGAGCCGCGCTGCAGCGCCGTCGCACGCCAGGATTGCAAAACCGCTGGAGACAAAGAGTTCGCGCGACCTTGGCGCTCGAAACCCGCTCAAGCAAACACCGTTCTCCGCGCCTTTAAGGCGCGGAGGCCAAGGTGTACAAATTACAACTGAATAATGGTGCCCCGGACGTGACAAAACTGGGCACTCAAATTGTTGGGAAATCTACGCCAGCCTCCCAACAAGGGAATCGATTTTCAACGTATAAACAGCGGAGTGACAAGATCTGGGCCTCAAGCCGACCGGCAGGTTTCGGAAGCGTGTGCACGGCGGTGACAAACCAGGCCATTGGATCGTCGGCGGCGTGTCGATGAGGGCGGTGTAAAACCCGGCCATTGGTTAGGCTTGTCCCTTT
>NZ_JACIIV010000022.1 GCF_014205635.1 Polymorphobacter multimanifer | reverse complement strand
CCGCTTCGCTGTCCCAGGGGCGTCGAGCATCCCCAGTCTGCCCAGCCTCGTCAGGCTCGCTGCTGCCTAACGCCCGGCAATCTGCCCCGGTTACCCAAGGAACGTCTTCACAAATCGTTTTGCACGGTCGTCATCAAGGATGAGCCTGTGTTGTTCGTCATGAGAGAGCAAGAGATTTCCACCATCCGTCGGCTTGTTACCCCAATACATCTTGCTTTGTGGGCCAATAGGCTTCGACGAACCTTCAACAATAATATTCTCAGACGGTGCGAGATAAGCGTTAATATTATCGACCTGTTTTACCAGCGATAACCCGTTGTCACCTTCCGAAAATAAAGTGCGAATTCGACCCGGCTGATTCGACAAACCAACGATTATGACCGTTACGCCCGCATTGTGACTAGCGAGATTCCGCCATTTGAAGCTGGTATGAGCGAAGGCAATTTCATGCCCAATCTTAAAGATTGACGGCCAGAGGATCGGCACTTGCTGCCCTTGGCAAATCGAGTTGGTAGAAACGAAAGCTGCCACAGTATCGGTTTTAGTGCCGTAATCTGCCGCCTTCATGAACCATCCAGCCACATAATCTAGCGACTTCCAACTTGAAGCTCGACCGTCAAAAATGGCTTTCAGGTCTGCCTTTTGCTCGGCATCCTGCCACGTTGAGCCGAGATAGGGCGGATTCCCGCAAATATAGGTTTCCCCGCCCTCATTCTCGAAATCAATTTGCGCCTGATCGAGCGGGGTGTTGAATAGATCGTCGCCGTGCAACTTCACACCCGTGCCGGTCGGCGGGCAAATGCTCAACCAATCGAGGCGCAGAGCATTGCCGCAGGTGATCCAATTTTGCGCATTTAGCGGGAGTAACTCCGCAAGCGCTTCTTTCTGCCCGCGATAGGTCACATCGCACTGATATTCAGCGATTATTAGCGCCAGACGCGCGATCTCCGCCGGGAAATCGCGCAGCTCGATGCCGCGAAAATTGGTGAGCGGGATGTCGCTACGGCGGTTCTCTTCCCCGCGCCGCGCGTTGATTACCGCTTCGATGGCCCGCATTTCCTTGTAGGCGATGACGAGGAAATTGCCACTGCCGCACGCCGGATCGAACACCCGGATTTTTGCCATGCGATTCCGCAAGTTTAGCAGCTTGCGCCCGTTGTCGCCTGCCTCCTCCAGCTGCGCCCGCAAATCATCAAGGAAGAGCGGGTTCAGCACTTTCAGAATGTTCGGCACACTGGTGTAGTGCATTCCGAGAGAGCCGCGTTCCTCGTCATCGGCAACGGCCTGGATCATGCTGCCGAAGATGTCCGGGTTGATCTTTTTCCAATCGAGGCTGCCGATGCTTATCAGATAGGACCGGGCAATCTTGCTGAACCTGGGGACTTCGGTTGATCCCGAAAACAGCCCGCCGTTGACATAGGGAAACACGTCTGCCCAGCGCGGTAGCTTAGCGCCGGCACGGTCGGCGATCTTGGTGTTCATCGCGCCGAACATCTCGCTTATCACCTGATGGGTGTTCGAGGAATCGCGCTCGCTCATTTGGTCGGTCGTCGCGGTGAACAGGCCGGTGCCATTGAAGATATCGGTATCCTCGGCAAAAAAGCAGAAGATCAGCCGCGCCATGAAATGGTTCATGTCGGGTCGGCGCTCAGCCGTCGCCCATTCCGGATTGTCTTTCAACAGTTCGATATAGAGCTTGTTCAGCCGCCCCGTGGCCCGAATGTCGAATGAGCTTTCGCGGATTTGCTTGACGGTGGTGATGCCTGCCAGTGGCAGGAAGTAGCCGAAATGATCAGGAAACTTGACATATTCGCACGCGATTGGCGGGGCGTCGCTGGTGACTTCTTCCGCTTGGAGCGTGTCGCCATCAGTGGCGAGAATAAACTTGGCCTTGGCAGACGCCGTTTTCGGGCTATCGCGCAATGCCTTCAAGGTCGCGTCGACCTCACCCGGCGCGCATGTCGCCAAGTGAATGTTGTTGCGCTGGAGAACGCCGCCGGCAACATCGGAGGCATTGGAACCGCCAGCCGTTCGCAAGCGCTTTATGGTGGTGTCCTTGTTGCCGAAGGCTGCCAGAAATTGATATGCGAATTCGGCCCGATCAAAGGGCTGATTTGCCAGTTCCGATACTGCTTCCTCAATCTCTACGGCATTCATTCTATTCTATTTTCCCACACCTGAACGATGCCGTCGGCCGGCGATTTCCGGGTGATACAAGATTGCTCGCCCAAGCCCATTAACAGCTAGCGGAAGGCAAGCAGATTGTCACCGCGTTCTGAACATGGGCAGGCACTATCGCCGCCTTCGACGATGCGCCTCCGGCCCATTGGCGGCCGCTAACCCAATCCGGCGCTGGCCGATTTTGCAACGGCAAGGGCTGGTGGGGCAATTTCAATTGCCACCTGCTTCTCCCCTGCGCGTTCCTTGATGCCCGTTACCAACTTGTCTCGATCGTCAGTGTAGACCGCCGCCGATGACCGTGCGCGGGACACGGCAACATAAAGCATCTTCTGGTCAACGAGATTTGTTGCGCTGCTGTCGGCATGGATCATGACACGCTCGGCGGTGCGGCCTTGGGCGGCATGGGCGGTCTGGACGTAGCCATGGCGAAGGTGCTGGTCGGCCGGGCTATCGAGACTGAGCGTTTGGAGCTTGCCATTGTCGAGCCGGATTCTGGCGGTGCGGTCTTCGGCGTTGACGGCGACAACATCCGCGCGGGTGCCATTTTCTCGGGCAAAGTTGCGATCGTTACGGGTGAACGCGATGCGGTCACCCTGCATCAACTCGATGCTGCCCGGTGTGAACGTTTCGCTGTTGCCAGCGCCCCACTGGCGAGGGCGCCAATCGATCGACTGACCATCAGGCGTTTCGAGTGCAACGGCGTTTTTCGCGGAGTCTATGCCGGTGACGATCACGGCTTCGCGGCGTGCGATGCCTTTGTCAGCATAGTCTCGGGCAAAACTTACGAGATCGCCGATTTCATAGCTGCGGGCGTCGCGGGCTTCCGCCCTGGTAAGCCCCTTTGGCTCAAGCGTCCGCATTATGGCGGCTTCGCCCGTCAATTGGCCCGTGGCGACAAGCTCGGTTCTGATCTTTGCGTTCAAGATGTCGCGCCCGGCGCGGGATGGTTCGATAACAATGGTGCTACGCTGATCTTTCGGACCAAGCGCTGCATAATCCTTCGCCATTGCGGCCATGCGTTCACCACCTTCGGCATGGGCAACGATCCTGCCGCCACCCAGATCAAGCGCGTTGAGCGCGCGGCGGGCGTCGCCTTCAATGCTGGCCTCGACCGCATCTCTGGTAAGTGGATTGGTCTGGCGCACAATCTCGGCGAGTTTTGCGGTCTCCATACCTGCGCTCTGCAATTGCGCGAAAGCGGCGCCGGCTCCGACCGAACCGAGCTGCTTTACATCGCCCACAAGAATCACCCGCGCGTCGGCTTTCTCGGCCGCAAGGATCAACCGCGCCATATCTTGCGCGGATAGCAGCGATGCCTCGTCCACAACCCAGGCCGACGGCCCCAATTTCTGGCGTCCTTCGGGCGAAAGCAAATGCCGGGCGACGGTATCACCGCGCATTTTGAGTGCCTCGCCCAATACGGTCGCTGCCGCCGCTGTTGGTGCAAGCGCGGTCACGCGGATGCCGTGCGCGCTGGCTTCGCGGGCGTAGGTCGCGAGCACCGTGGTTGTTTTGGCAGTCCCGGCATAGCCTTGGACAGCGGCGACACGATTGCGGGATGAGAGAAGCTGCGTCGTTGCGGATTTCTGATCGGCGGTCCAAGCATGGCCACTCCGTTCGGACGTGGCCACTGCACGGGCGACCAATTTAGCCGCGTCCAGGCGGCTTGCGACGGGCGCAACTTGCCCGCGTCCATTGGCCTCGGCGCGCAAGATGGTCTTTTCGTTTTCGAAGTTGGTTCGGGTGGTGAAGCCGGGAAAGGTCGCACCGCGTCTATCGATGAAGTCGCGGGCAACAAGCTCGCCATCGCTGCCGGCGCCAGCGATAGCTTTGGAAATCGCGGCATAGCTGACTTTGCCCAGCGCAAAGCGTCCGGCCTCTTCGTGAAGCGCGCTCTCGGCAAAGACAGATTGCCGTTCACCAAGTTTCTCAGCGGCGAATGCCACGGCCCGCAAAGCTGCCGGGTTCTGGCCGTCCGCCAGCGCCTGACGCTCGACCGAAGTGGCTCGCGCTTCGGCGTCCGATACAAGGGCTATTCGCTGCTTCTCAGTGAAGCCGGCTGTATCGGCGGTCGCGCGCCACGCCGTGACAAGCGCGCCGCGCTCCGTTGAGACTTTGGCCTGCCGGGTATCGAGCGCGGCTATCTGCTTTTCTGCTGCACTGGCCTTTTCGCGGCTGGTGCCGCGCTCTTCGAGGCGGGCGTCGATTTGAGCGGTGCGCACGCTCAATGCCGTAGTCGCCGCCTCGGGCACGCCGGCAATCTCGAACATCGAATCTTTGCCGGGGACGATGTCGTAGCCCAGTTTCCGCGCCAGGATCGCCAGCTCCTGTCGATAGATCGCGCCAATCTGCTTTTGCAGCTGATAAAGTGCGCGTGGCTCAAGGCTGCGCCAGACGCCATCAGCGGCTTTGGTGATGTTCAGAATGACATTGTGGGTATGGAGTTGCGGGTCTTGGGCACGGCTGGTGATGTGGCGGAACGAGGCAATCGCCAGATTGCCCGTCGTTTCACGCTTGGCGGTGCCATCGGTGCGGATACGCGTTGCCGCCATGTGGCGTTCGACATGGGCAAGGGCCGTTTTGACCGATGCGGCGTGAGCGTCGATCAATCGCTTGTCGCCCGCAACCAAAGCCATGACTGAAACCGACTTGGGGGCGCTCAGCGTTAAATCCCAACCGGGGCGGTGTTCCCGTGTGCCGTCGCGCATTGTGCCGAGCTGGCGGCCATCGACGTTGCCATCAAGCAAGGTGCGGAACACGTCGCGGTCTACATCGCCTTTCAGGCCAAGCTCCTCGGCGGCCTTGCCTTCCCATGATGAAGGCGACTCGCCGCCTTCAGCGTAATAGTCGTCGGCTTCATAATAGCTTGCGGCCTGGGCTGAATTTGAAAGCGCACCGATCGTTGCTACCATCAAACCGGACCCTGTGATCCGTGCGGCGTCGGCGGTGCGGGCGTGCTCTTTATGCGCCCCCACAATGTATTACCGACATCGCCAGCAACATAGGCTGGCTGTGTTGCAACCCCGCGCCTACCGATGTGATCGGCAGTCAGCCCAATCCGGGCAACAGGAAACCCGTCGGGCAACAACAAATAGCCCTGAAACTTTGGCAGCCTGAGCTCGCTTTCCAGCACCGCTGCACGCACCTGCCTGACCGTGGTCATGGTCGTGCGCGGCGTCTCGCCGCCAAGCGACAACATGTCAGCCGTCATGCGCATTTCGATTTCGCATTCGCCGATGGTCTGGCTCGCCCATTTGCGGGTTTCCTGGTCGACGGTCTGCAAGAACAGCTTGGTGTTGCAGCAGGCGAGCATGGCCTCGGCGATGTTGTCGCCGTAGCGATGTCGCATCTGCCCGAGCGCCTGAAAGGTAAGTGTAATCGCAGCGCCGAACTTGCGCCCCTCCGGCAACAGCCGCGCCAGGTTCTGAACGGCGGGCAAATCCGCCAACTCGTCAAGGATCAGCCATATCCGCCGGTCGGGCGAAGGCGGCAGCCCAAGCACGGCGCTGGCGGCGCATTCGAGCCAACAGGCGAGAAGCGGCTTGGCGGCCTCGAAATAGTCCTCCTTGCGCGGCACGAAGATCCAGGGCCGTTCGCCGGTGTGGCTGTCCAAGCTGGCGATGTAGCGCCGGAATGCAAAGGGCACGCCGCCGGTGTCCTCGCTGCGAAGGAACTGGATCAGGTTCGCCGCTTTGGCGAGCATGAAAATGACACTGCCGGTGGCGCGCTCGGCACCTTCGGCAAAGGTGCGCGCGCTCGATGTCTGGCCAAGCCAGCGTTTTAGCTCGTCGGTGTCTTTGGTTTGCAGGGCATCGAGCAACGCCTCAAGGCTGCAATTACCCTCGGACCAGAGGGCGCGAAGCATGTTCGCAACGAGGATGCGGCTGGTTTCCAGCCAGACATCGTCGTCATGGCTGCCTGTCTCGGAAATCAGCTGGTGGGCGATGCGGTCGGCGTCGGCGGGATGGGCGATTTCGTCAAACGGCGACCAGAAGGCGCAACGGTCATCGAACGGGTTGAGGATGATGTCGCCGCGCTCGGGCCGATAGTAGTGGGCAATGAACTCGCCGCTGGTGTCGTAAACGATGGCCGCTTCACCTCGTGCTTCGACGCAATCGAGCGTTTGGCGCAAGACGGTGGTCTTGCCGCTGCCGGTGGTGCCGATCATTGCGAAGTGGCGGGTTTCGATGGAGGTCGGGACAGCGATGCGCCCGATTGTGATAGGCTGCTTGCCAGCCATTGGCTGGGTCAATGCGGCAAGCGCCGCCTCGCTGACAATCTGTGTCCCGCCAATTACCCGGTCCTTGAAAGCCTGGTCACCACTTTTGCGGATGTTGCGGATGAGGAAATAGACCAGCCCGCTGCCGATAATGAAACCAAGCCCGGCGCCCAACAGCGTTTTGCTGACGACCAAATCTGCGCTGGCTGCGAAGACGCTGTCGGCGACAACTTCATCAACCGGCATTTTGATACGCTGCCCAAGTCGCGTGACCCTGAGTTTGGGCGTTCTCGCGGCGTCACGTGCAAACCATGCGAACGTCTTCGCCATCCCATAGTTGGACGCCTGGGTGAACTCGCCCTTGTCGAGCGTCTGCGACGGCAACAGGAAAGCGCCTGAGGCGGTCGATACCAGCAAGAGCTGCATGGCAAAGCCGATGCGCTTGGTCTGGTTCCTGATCCGCAAACCCCAAAGCGCCTGAGCATGGCTGTGGCGATCGTCGATGCGGTTCATGATGACACCTCGCTGGCCAAGCTGCGCTGGCGCTCATAGGCGGCAATCGCCTCGGCAGTGATGGCCTCGTCGCTGCGCCGTCCGCCAAGCGCCGCCTGGCGGGCATAGCTGTAGCCGGCGCAAGCGGTGAACAAAGCACGGTCCAGAACGCGCTCAAGCTCGGCAAAACGGATGCTGATTGCCGCAAGCTCATTGGTAATGTCCTGCATGTCCGAAGGGGCGGTGACGCCGCTTTCGATAGCCGCCAAACCGTGATCAACGACGCGGCCAAGCATCTTGTATCGGGTCACGCCGCGCTGCGCGGCATAGCCGACAAGCGCCCGGTTCTGCGCCGGAGACAATCGGATGTTGTGCTTGACCCACGTCATGACCTGCCGTCCTGGCGCTTGCTCGGCGCTTCCAACGAAGACACTGAAATGCAATGCCGTTCTGGCGGCCCGGATTTCGAGCAAGCGCGGCGCTTCCTTAAACGCTGCATGAAACGCGCTCTCGGCACGAGAGTAGGGTGTGTATCTGAAATACTGGCTCGATGCGTAGCATCGCAGCCGGTTTCGCAATCCAGAATGTCGATCGTGATGAGCATCAGCGGTCTCCCTCGGGCTTTGCGGTGGAGCCCAGGAAGTCGCGGATGGTCTGCGCGTCTTTGGCATCCGCTGCCGCACGATCAAGCATGGTTTTCACCACGACCGCAGGAAGGAATTTCATGGGCTTTCCGCCCATCCACTCCGTGACCACGGCATCGACTGCCGCACGCAGTCTGGTGCGCAAGGCAATTGCCTCAACCGGGTCGATCTTGACCCATTCAATTTGACGTTCAATGTAACCGCCGAGGGGGTAGTCGATCCCGTCAACGTTGAGTGCCGGGCCTTCGAACTGGACATTGAACCGCTCGCCAATGAAGCGGTCGAGCATCGGGCGTTCCAAATACAACCAATCC
Organism: Polymorphobacter multimanifer; assembly: GCF_014205635.1. Taxonomy (GTDB): domain Bacteria; phylum Pseudomonadota; class Alphaproteobacteria; order Sphingomonadales; family Sphingomonadaceae; genus Sandarakinorhabdus; species Sandarakinorhabdus multimanifer. The sequence goes on along the minus strand of NZ_JACIIV010000022.1, from coordinate 62,061 downwards.
AGGATGAACGAGCGGTAGGTTTTGCCGTCGTCTCCCGGCCGGCTGAGACGGCTCACAAATGCATCAATCATTGGAGCGATCAGCTTGTGCTGAAAATCGTCTGAGGCGAAGATTTCAAGGATAAGGTTGGGGGCGTGTTTCATGACAAATCCTCAGGTTGAGATTGTGAGAATAGGCGATGGCCAAAGCGCGCTGACGATTTGACCTCGCGCGGCGAGGCGCCGACAGGGAAGCAATCGACTGCAGTTCAATCCCGTCGTTCGTTCCGCTTGGGCTTTGATGGCAGGGATTCGATGTAGCGGCTGACGTCGGATGCCTTGAACCGGACCCGGCCCCGGCGAACGCCGAATTGGCAAGGCTGCGGAAAGTCGGGAACCTCGTTGATATACTTGTAGACCGTAGCCCGGCTGGTGACCGAAATGAGCGACATCAATGCCCTTATCGAGACCAATCCGTCTGGTTCTGATGGGTGCACGTCCATTCTCCTCTCGCACAATTGCGAAAGGTCAATTTGGGTCCAGCAAGTCTATGGGAACAGGTGCTTATCGCGCATTATTACAATAATAGACGATACTGTGCGTTGTCGTATTCGGCTGTATCATAGGATATCGCGCTGAACACTTCCTTGACGAAAGCGTAGTTGCCGGTGCCGCTGATCACCGGCTTTATCCAATCGATCGAATCAGATTTTCGCAATCCAGCCCAGCCATCCGTGTTTGATTTGACCAGCTCGCCAATCTCCTCTGCGACCGAGGCGATATCCTTGGTTGGGTTGGCGAGCCAGAGACGCCGCGCTGTCAATACGGCAATGACATACTTCTTGATCTGGTGTGGCTCGACCCTTTGCTTCGCTTCGCAAAGTGCGGTGGTTTCAAATATCTGAAGTCGGATAAGGAAATCGGCATCCTCGAACGTGCAAGGCCAGCGGACTTTAGCAGGGCTAGCGTCGTGTTCAGTCCGCCCGTCTTCTGGCGCCCTTCGCGCCATAGCGTCGGCCTGAGCGCTAATCTGGGTAATGAATTGGAAATGGTTGTTGGTCTGGATCGTGGTGCTTCGCTGCTCCACTGTCAGATGCTGGGTTCGTCGATCGATGTTCGTAACACTGCGATCGAGGAGAATCGTGACGGGGGGCGCGGCGGTGCCCATGACCTGAGGCAATTCGTTCGCGAACGGCCTGTCTGTAGTGAGCCACTTGGCGTAGCGGACGCGGCGAAGCCCTTTCGAGCCGAACGTCGGCAGCTGCCGGATTTCTTCGCGTTCCGAGAATAGCAAAACAGCCCATGGGTTCATCAAAAAATCCGAGGCAACCGCATTGCCATCGTGGTCATGCAAGGGTTCCGTACTGGCCGCTGCTGCCGAGAGGTATGCCTTCAGGGCGTCCAGCCGCTCATCGTTCAACGGAAACCGCTTCGACCAACCCAGGAATGGCATTTGCAACCATACCGGTGCCGCTACGCAAATCCCCCACACCAGTACGGAACCAGCGGCAACAGTGAGCCATGGCCCTGATGGCCAAAGACCGAACGCGTTTGCGACCATGACGGCGATAGAAGTGGCGACGACGGCAATCGCAATCCGCCGGATACGATTCAGCCGCGTGGTCCAACGTTCGATCCAGGCCTCGCAAACGGCAAGTTCATCGCGAATTTGCGCGCGGCCACGCCGAATGTCGTCGGGACAGTGCTGATTCGCCAGATCTTCGAAGATGCTCCATCTGCGGTCTGGCGCTAGCATGATGTCAGCAATGGCTTCTTTGGCGGTGGCAAGCCGCGAAAATTTCATTCGGGTTTCGGCAGGGATTCATGGGCTGGGAGAATATCACTATCCAACGCCCAATAAAATGCACTTTGGCCCCCGCCCGTTAGGCCTTAGCAAGCCATCTCCAAGTGCGGCTGGCCATTTTCAACGGCTCCGGGTGGCACCTATAAGGGACGGATTTGTTGACGCTGTGGCGTCTCGACCGTTGAGAAAACTTTGGGCGCATCAGGGTTTGAACCTGAACCCCGCTGAAAAAGACAATCGCGACATGACTACCCCATTTTTCCGTACAAATTCCGTACGCTGCAATCGGGGTTTCGGTAACTCTTTGATTTTATGGTGCACCCGACAGGATTCGAACCTGTGACCCCTGCCTTCGGAGGGCAGTACTCTATCCAGCTGAGCTACGGATGCTTGAAAACGCCTGTTAGCAGCCGCTCCCGGCTTTTGCCAGACCCTATGGCGCCGGCTTCGCGATCGGCGTGAACTTGCCCAACCCGCAACTGGCGCCGCGTTGCAGGGGGCTGGTCGTCATCAGAACCGTGATGATGTCCACATTGCAGAGCTGGTTGACGCTCGTCTGATAGGAGAAAGCCCGTTCGAAACCGAGCTGTGGGCAGCCATTCGGTAGCCGGTTGCGATACACATCGCCGTTGCGCGTGTAAAAGTCGATCGTCTGATCGTCGATCACTCGCGTCTCGCGGATATTCTGCACCAGCAGGCAGTTCACCGCCTCACCGGTCGGCGTTAGCGCGGCCACCGCCTCGGGGGGCCGAGTTGTGCAACCGCCAACTGCCAGAACGGCCACCATAGAAACAAGAAAGGCGCGGACCATAGCAATATCCCCAATGCGGAAGGTCTGAAATACGGGGCGGCCCGATACGCTGGCCGCCCCTGTCTACGCTACGCTACCATCACTGTTGGACCGGGATATCATCGGCGGTCTGAACAGCAACTGAATTTCCTTTCGGCTTTTCAGGCCAGTTGCAGCTCGCATATACCGGGCACTCACCACATTTCGGCTTTCGCGCCACGCACACGTAGCGGCCGTGCAAGATCAGCCAATGATGTGCATGCCGCCGGAAGCGCTTCGGCGTTGCCGCCATCACCGCCAGCTCCACCGCCAGTGGCGTCCTGCCCGGCCCGAGCCCGGTCCGGTTCGCCACCCGGAAGATGTGCGTATCCACTGCACAGGTCTCGTGCCCGAACGCCTCGTTGAGCACCACATTGGCCGTCTTGCGCCCGACGCCCGGCAGCGCCTCCAGGGCCTCGCGGTCCGCCGGCACCGCGCCGCCGTGCCGCTCCACCAGCAGCTGCGACAGGGCGATCACATTCTTTGCCTTGGTGTTGAACAGCCCGATCGTCCTGACGTGCTCGCGCACCCGTTCCTCGCCGAGCGCCAGCATCTTCTCTGGCGTATCGGCTTCCGCAAACAGCCCGCGCGTCGCCTTGTTTACCCCCACATCGGTCGATTGCGCCGAGAGCACCACCGCCACCAGCAGCGTATAGGCATTCACATACTCAAGCTCGGTCCGCGGCTCGGCGTGCAGGCCGGCGAGCGTCGCGTAGAACGCCTCCACCTTGGTGCGGGACATCTTTTTCGACTGCATGTCCCGGGTGTGACGGCGTGACGGATGCATGTCCAGAGTCCCCGCGCTAGAATGCCATCATGCCGCCGGTGCTCGATCTCACCCTCACTCCCAACCGGTCGTTCGACCGGCGCCACATGCCTTGGGTCGTCGGCGGTGTCGGCCTCCTCTTCTTCCTCGGCGGCCTCCGCTTTCTGGCGCTGGGTGCCTGGCCCATCCTGCCCTTCATGGCGCTCGATGTCGGCCTGCTCTGGTGGGCGTTCCGCGCCTCCTATGCCTCGGGCAAAGGACATGAACGCCTGCTGCTCGCCGATGATCACCTCGAGCTGCTCCGCGTCAGCGCGCAAGGCGCCGAACGCCGCTTCGGCTTCGAACCCTATTGGACCCGCGTCCACCTCGAGGAAACTGCGCTCGGCGACGTCAAGCTCTGGCTCGCCGCCCGCGAACGCCGCGTCAGCGTCGGCCGCTTCCTCTCCCCACGCGAGCGCCGCGAAGTCGGCGCGCTCATCACTGCGGTGCTCGCCGACTACCGTGCCGGCAATCCCAGCACATCATCCATCGTATAACGCCCCGCCGGCTTGCCCGCGAGCCACGTCGCCGCCCGCAGCGCCCCGCGCGCAAAGATGATCCGGCTTTCTGCCCGGTGCACCAGCTCCAGCCGCTCGCCATCGCCGGCGAACAGCACCATGTGGTCCCCGGCAGCCGAGCCGCCGCGCAGGCTGGCAAAGCCGATGCTGCCAGGCTCCCGCTTCGCATCGCCATCACGCCCCCGCTCGCTGTGCGCGGCCAGGTCGATCCCGCGCCCCTCCGCCGCCGCCTGCCCCAGCGCCAGCGCCGTGCCCGAAGGCGCATCGAGCTTGTATCGGTGGTGCAGCTCGGCAATCTCGATGTCCCAATCCTCGCCCAGTGCCGCCGCCGCCTGCGCCACCAGCCGCGCCAGCAGCGTCACCCCCAGTGACGTATTGGCCGATTGCAGCACAGCGATGTTGCGCGCCGCCCGGTCGATCAGCGCATGATGCTCCGCCTGCAGCCCGGTGGTGCCGATCACCACCGCCGCCCGCCCCTCGCACGCCGAATCGAGCGTTGCCTCAAGTGCCGCCGGCGAGCTGAAATCGATCAGCACATCCGCCGCCCGCGCCAGCGGCCCCGGGTTGCTCCCCAGCGTCAGGCTCGGCGGATACGCCGCCCCCACCGGCTTGCCGATGCCCGCATGCTCCGCGCGCTCGATGGCCCCGGCCAGCGTCACGCCCGGCATCCCGGCAATCTCCGCCAGAAGGGCGGCCCCCATGCGCCCGCCTGCGCCCAATATGCCCAAGCTAATTGTCATGAAAACGTGATGGGGGTTCGCAACCGCGCTTGCAAGCGGCATATGGGCGGCATGCGGATCGTGGTTCTGACAGGGGCGGGCATCTCGGCGGAAAGCGGCGTTCCCACCTTCCGCGGCAGCGACGGCCTGTGGGAAGGCCATGCGATCGAAGACGTCGCCACCCCCGCCGGCTTCCGCCGCAACCCCGCCCTCGTCCAGCGCTTCTACGACGAACGCCGCGCCTTCCTCGCGCACGTCCACCCCAACCCCGCCCATTTCGCCCTCGCCCGCCTCGAAGCAGCGCTGGGCGAAGATTTCCTCCTCGTCACCCAGAATGTCGACGATCTCCACGAGCGCGCCGGCTCGCAGCGCCTCGTCCACATGCACGGCGAATTGAAGCGGGCGCTGTGCACAATCTGCCGCGCCGCCCCCGAATGGGACGGGCCCCTCGGCGTCCCCCACAGCTGCCCGCGCTGCCACATCCCCGGCCGGCTGCGCCCCGACATCGTCTGGTTCGGCGAGATGCCCTACGACATGGAGCTCATCCTCCCCGCCCTCGCCCGCTGCCAGCTCTTCGTCTCGATCGGCACCTCGGGCGCCGTCTACCCCGCCGCCGGCTTCGTCGCCACCGCGGCAGGGGCCGGCGCCCGCACCCTCGAACTCAACCTCGACGACAGCGCAGGCAGCCCCGCCTTCAACGAAAGCCGTCGCGGCCCGGCCGGCGTGCTCGTGCCGGCCTGGGTGGAGGAAGTGCTGAAGTAAGCAGGCCTCCGGCGGCTGGGGCCTCGGGCCCCAGACCCCGTTGGTGGCGCATAATCTCTACAGTCGGCGCCTATTCCTGCTCCGCCACCAGCCGCGGCAAAATCAGCTGGATCAGCGCCAGCGCCGCCAGATACGCTCCCGACGCAATCGCGAACATCGGCCAATAGCCGATCCCGTTCGTCAGGCTCCACCCCGTCAGCTCGATGATCCCCAGCCCGGTCAGATTGCCCGCCACCGCACCCGCTGCCATCACGCTCCCCACCCGCGCCGCCGGCACGATATCGGCGGTCATCCCGAAGATGTTGGTGGAAAAGCCCTGGTGCGCAAAAAGCGCCAGCCCGATCAGCAGCGCCGCCGTCCATGGGCTCGATGCCGTCAGCGCCAGCGAGATCGGCAGGATCAGCACCGCATAGAACAGCATCGAAGACTTTCGCGCCGCATTGACGCTCATCCCGCGCTCGATCAGCCGCGGAAACAGCAGCCCGCTGGAAAGCGCGCCGAGTGCGGCCATCGTGTAGATGAGCGCAATCGGCCCCCCCAGCTCGGCCTGGCTCATCCGGAACACGCGCGCAAACAGGTCGGGCGTCCAGAACAGCAAAAACCACCACACGCAATCGGTGAGCGCCTTGGCGCCGATCACCGCCCAGCTGCGCCGATCGCTGAGCAGTTCGGACCATTTGATCGTCGCCACCGGCTTGCCCGGCACAACGGCGATCAGCGGCTTCAGCCGCCGCGTGCCGGCAATCCAGAACCCCAGCCAGATGAACCCCAGCGCGCCGGTGATGATGAAGGCGCTCTGCCAGCCGAACGCCAGCGCCAGCGGCGGAATCAGCAGCGGCGTGAGAATGGCTCCGATGTTGGGCGCGGTGTTGACCAGCCCCAGCCCGAGCGACCGCTCCTTCAGCGGCAGATAGGTCGCCGCCGCCTTCACCGCGGCCGGCGTGTTCACGCTCTCCGCCACCGCCAGCACGGCGCGCGCGATCACGAACTGGCTCACCGTGCGCGCCGCAGCATGGCAGATGCCGGCGAGGCTCCACACCGCCACCGCCAGCCCATAGGCAAAACGCACGCCGAACTTGTCGACAAACCAGCCGACGAACAGCAGCGCCCCTGCCGCCGAAAGCTGGAACACGCTCCCAAGATGCGCGAAATCGGTGTCGGACCAGCCGAATTCGGCCTCCAATGTGGGCTTCAGCAGCGCCAGCACCTGCCGGTCGACATAATTGAGCGCGGTGCCGGCAAACAGCAGCGCAATCAGCAGCCAGCGCGCTCCCTTGTCGGTGGGCGCTGCACTCGCACTAACCTCGGCCATATCGTGTCCCACCCCCGGATTTTTCGCTCCACTGGGGCCGGGCGCATGGCCGAGTCAATCAGTCCTGCCCGGGCAGATCCTCATCCAGCTCATCGTCGGCATGATATTCATGCCAAAGCCCGTTGACGATGCCGAACACCACTGCAAGCCCGAGGCCGAGAATCCAGGTGAAATACCACATGGGCTGACCTCAATAAAAATCGGGGTTGTTGCGCACCTGCTCGGTGGTGATCCGCCCGAACAGGACGCGGAAAACCCAGGCGGTATAGAGCAGCACCAGCGGCAGGAAGATCGCGGTCACGATCAGCATGATCCACAGCGTCATGGCACTCGACGAGGCATTCCACACCGTCAGGCTCGCCGCCGGCTGCACCGAGCTCGGCAGCATGAACGGAAACATCGAAAGCCCCGCTGTGCCGATCGTGCCGATCACCGCCAGCGACGACCCCAGGAACACCGGCAGGTCGGCCCGCCGCACGATGCCGAGAAGCGCCACCAGCGGCCCGGCAAAGCCCATCACCGGCGCCGCCAGCATCCAGGGATAGCGCCCGTAATTCTCCAGCCACGCCCCCGGTGCCGCCTCCGCCCCGGTAAAGAGCGGATTCGATGGCCCGTTGGTGTCGGGCGTGCCGACCAGCCGGAAGCCATAATCGCCATAGGCCAGCATCAGCCCGCCCACTGCAAACAGTGCGATCGCCGCAATCGCCGCCCCCTGCCCCCAGCGCCGCGCCCGCACCAGCACCGGCCCCTGCTCGATCTTGATGCTCAGCCATCCCGCCCCGTGCAGCACCAGCATCGCCACCGAAAGCAGCCCCGCCACCAGCGGCAGCGGCGTGAACAGGTCCAGCAAGCCCCCCTCCCAGCGCGACCGCAGATCGCTGTCGAGCGTGAACGGCACCCCGGCAAGCACATTCCCCACCGCCACCCCGAACACCAGGGCCGGCACAAAGCCACCGATGAACAGCGCCCAATCCCAGCGCGCGCGCCATTTCGGGTCCTTGTGCTTCGAGCGGTACTTGAACCCCACCGGCCGCAGGATCAGGGCACACAGCACCACGAACATCGCCAGATACAGCCCGGAAAAGCTGATCGCATACACAAACGGCCAGGCCGCGAAGATCGCCCCGCCGCCGAGGATGAACCACACCTGGTTGCCCTCCCAGGTCGCGCCGATCGAATTGATCACCAGCCGCCGCTCCTCGTCGGTGCGCGCGATGAACGGCAGCAGCGCCCCCACCCCCAGGTCGAAGCCGTCGGTGAGCGCAAAGCCGATCAGCAGCACGCCGATCAGCAGCCACCAGATGAGCCGCAGCGTCTCGTATTCGAAGAACATCGGCAACATCGGTGCTACTCCGCCGGCAAGGGAATGATGCCGCCGGCACTCCGGCCACCCACCGGCACCAGTTCGGGCAGATCGCCGCGCTGCGGCGCCGACCGTTCCGGCCCATGCGCGATGGTGCTCAGCATCAGCCGCACCATGATCACCGCCAGCGTGCCATAAAGAAGCGTGAAGCCGATGATCGTCGTCCAGATCTGCCCGATCGTCAGGCTGGAGGCGGCGAGGAAGGTCGGCAGCGATCCCTCCACAACCCAGGGCTGGCGGCCGATCTCGGCAAGCAGCCAGCCGGTCTGGATCGCGATGAACGGCAATGGCAAAATCAGCACCGCCGCCTTCATGAACGGCCCGGTCTCGAAATTGTGGCGCGAGGCCCGCCAGAAGGCGAGGGCGAAGAAGCCGATGAAGAAGAACCCCAGCCCCGCCATGATCCGGAAGAACCAGAACATCGCCGGCACATTGGGCACCGTGCTCATCGCCGCCTTGTAGATGTCCTCCCCCGTCGCCAGTCGCGGGTCGGGGATGAAGCGCTTCAAGAGCAGCGCATAGCCATAATCGGCCTTGTGAAGCTCGAAGCGTTCGCGCGCCGCCATGTCGTTGCGGTCGATCTTCAGCCGCTCAACCGCATCATAGGCAAAGATGCCGCTCCTGATCCGCTCGGCAGCGGTCGCCACCATGTCGTTGATCCCGCGCACCGGCTTGTCGAAGCTGTGGGTGGCGATGATCCCCAGCACCCACGGCACGCTCACCTCGAAATGCGTCTCGCGCGCCTCCACATCGGGAATGCCGAACAGCGTCAGGCTCGCCGGCGCCGGCTGCGTGTCCCACATCGCCTCGAGGCTCGCGAGCTTCATCCGCTGGTTGTCGGTCAGCGCATAGCCCGACTCATCCCCCAGCACGACGACCGAAAGTGCGGCCGCCAGCCCGAACGACGCCGCCACGGTGAAGCTGCGCCGCGCCACCGCCACATGCCTGCCCTTCAGCAGATACCAGGCCGAAATCGCCAGCACGAACACCGCCCCCGTGACATAGCCGGCAGAAACGGTATGAACGAACTTGGCCTGGGCCACGGGGTTGAGAAGCACATCGGCGATGGAGGTAATCTCCATCCGCATCGTCTCGGGGTTGAAGCGGCTGCCCACCGGATTCTGCATCCAGCCATTGGCGATCAGGATCCACAGCGCGGAGAAGTTGGTGCCGATCGCAACCATGAAGGTCACCCCCAGGTGTCCGAGCTTAGAAAGCTTGTCCCAGCCGAAGAACATCAGCCCCACGAAGGTCGCCTCGAGGAAGAACGCCATCAGCCCCTCGATCGCCAGTGGTGCTCCGAACACATCGCCCACCGCATGGCTGAAATACGCCCAGTTGGTGCCGAACTGGAATTCCATCGTGATGCCGGTCGCCACGCCGACCACGAAGTTGATGCCGAACAGCTTGCCCCAGAACCGCGTGGCATCGCGCCACACGGCCTTGTCGGTCATCACATAAATGCTTTCCATGATGACCAGCATGAACGACAAGCCGAGCGTGAGCGGCACGAACAGGAAATGGTACATTGCGGTGAGCGCAAACTGCAGCCGCGACATGTCCACAACGGCGAAGTCGATCATCAAGGCCCCCGGGTCAGATGCGAAAGGGCCTCGTCAAGAGGAAGCCCGGCCATCTGCTCTAGTGGCCTCCCGAGTACACCCAATCCTGCGGAGCGCCAAGTGACCGCCGCTGCCACAACCCCCTCCGGTTCCTTCGCACCGCGTTCTGCGGCGTTGCGCCGCGCCTCGCTCTGGTGGCTCGCCGATCTCGCCGGCGCCTTCCTATTCGCCGCCGGGCTGGCTTTCACCATAGGCTGCTGGGGCGGCCTCGTGCCGGTGCTCGGCGGCCTTGCAGCAATGCTCGTCTCCGGCCTCGTGCGCGCCGCGGCCCAGGCGCGCGCGGCGGAAGCCGGCATGGCCGCCGCCATCGATCTCAAGGCACGGCTGCGCGCGCGCCACCTGCCGCTGCTCTTCGCCACCGCCCATGCCCGTGCCCGCATGGCCGGCGAGGATGCGGCACGCGCCGTCGACCAGATCGAGGCCATCGAGGGCCTCGCCGCCCGCTACCAGCCGCTCGCCCGCGCTGCGCGCATCGCACCACTGCTCGTTGCAGGTGCGGTCGCCATCGCCAGCCCGGTCGCGGCCGGCATCCTGCTGCTCACCCTCATCCCCTTCACCATCGGCATGATCATCGCCGGCGGAGCCGCTCGCGCCGCCGCCGATCGCCAGCTCACCGCCATCGGCCGGCTCGGCGGCCTGTTCGCGGACCGGCTGCGTGCGCTTGCCGAAATCCGCAGCTTCGGCGCCGAGGCCCGCATCGCCAGCCACCTCGGCCAGGCGAGCACCGAAGTCGCGGATCGCACACTGGCGCTGCTCCGCATCGCCTTCATTTCGAGCGGCATCCTCGAATTCCTTGCCGCCCTGTCGGTCGCCATCGTCGCCCTTTATTGCGGCTTCAGCCTCCTCGGCCTGCTGCCCTTCCCCGCCCCCGAAAATCTCGGCCTCACCGCCGCCTTCTTCGCCCTCGCCCTCGCCCCCGAATTCTACCTTCCCATGCGCCGCCTCGCCGCCGCCTATCACGACCGCCAGACCGGCGAAGCTGCTTCGCTCGCCCTCGATATCGAGCTGCCAGCTCCCGCAGCGTCCCCGCCGCGCAGCACCGTGTTCACCGGCGTCACCCTTGCCGGCGTCGCGGTCGCCTATGATGGCAAGGTCGCGGTCGGCCCGGTCAGCCTCGCCGTCCCCGCCACCGGCCTCATCGCCATCACCGGCCCCAGCGGCTGCGGCAAGTCCAGCCTGCTCGCCGCGCTGGCCGGGCTGCAACCCCTCCACGCCGGCACCCTCGACTGGACCGCCGGCACTGCCACCGCTGCCGCCTGGGCCGGCCAGCGCCCGCTCGTCATGGCCGGCAGCATCGCCGACAATGTGGCGCTCGGCGGCGGAAACCCCGCCACCATCGCACACGCCCTCGAAGCCTCGGGCCTTGCCCCGCTGCTCGCCGCCCGCGGCGGCGACGAAGCTCCGCTCGATGCCGCCGGCTCGGGCCTGTCGGGCGGCGAGCGCCGCCGCCTCGGCCTCGCCCGTGCGCTGGCGAGCGGCCGCCCGCTGCTGCTGCTCGACGAGCCCACCGCCGATCTCGATGCAACCACCGCCGACGCCATCATCGCCACGCTGCGCCGCCTCGCCTCCACCCACGCCGTCGTTGTCGCCACCCATGATCCAGCACTTGCCGCCGCCGCCGATTCCCGGCTCGATCTCGCATGACCGCCCTCACTCCCCGCCCCGCCGACGCGATGCAGCAGGTGCTCGATGCCGCCGCGCACACGCCCGCACTCCGCCGCGCCGGCCTTGTCGCCGCCGCTGCCGCCCTCGCCGGCGTGGCGCTGCTCGGCGTCGCCGGCTGGTTCCTCACCGGCGCCGCCCTCGCCGGGCTCCTCGGCAGCGTCGCCGCCTTCAACTACCTCCTCCCCTCCGCCACCATCCGCCTCGCCGCGGTGGTCCGCACCGGCGGCCGCTATTTCGAGCGCCTCTGGAGCCACGAAGCCGCCCTGGGGGCCCTCGCCACCGTCCGGGTGCAGCTCTTCGGCCAGCTTGCCAGCCGCGATCCGCGTGCCACGCGGGACCTGATGCTCGGCGATGGCGTCGCTCGCCTCACGCAAGATGTCGATGCGCTCGAAGACGCCATCATCCGCAGCCCCGCACGCCCCGCCGCCATCGCCGGCGGTGTCCTCGCCGTGCTGCTCGCCCTGCTCGCCGGCCCTGCCCCCGCCCTCCTCCTCGCCACCGGCCTCCTCGCCCTGCCCCGCCTCGCCGGCCGCGTCGCCACCCGCATGGTCGACGGCCCGGCTGCAGAAGCCCAGGCACGCGCCTCGGCGCTGAAAGCGCTCGTCACCGACCAGCTCGCTGCGGGCGCCGAAATCGCCGTCTATGGCCTCGCCGACCCTGTCAGCAGCGCCGTCATCGCCGAAGCCGCCGCCATGGACGCAGCCCGTGCGCGCATGGTCCGCGGCGAGGCCTGGCTCGCCGGCGTCCTCGTCGCCGCCGGGCCGGTGCTCGCCGCCCTCGTCGCCGCCGCCGCAGCCCTTGGCGGTGCCAGCGCCCCCCTCGCAGCGCTCGCAGCCCTTGCTGCCGCCGGCGGTGCCGAAGTCCAGGGCGCCTTCATCCGCGCCCGCGGCAAGGATGCAGCCCTTGCAGCCGCCAGGGACCGGCTCACCGGTCTCGGCGCCGATACCGTCCTCCCCGCCCCGGCGCCAGTCGGGGAGGCCCTCACCATCGCCGGCCACCAGCTCCTCCCCGGCGGCCGCCTCGCCCTCACCGGCGCCTCGGGGAGCGGCAAGACCCGCATTCTGGAATCGCTTGCCGGCTGGCGCGCCGATGCCCCGCAATCGCTGCAGCTCGGCGGCGTGCCAGTGGCGGAAATCGCCTTTGCCACGCTCGGTGCCCGCTTCGCCTGCGCCCCCCAGTCGCCGGTGCTCATCGCCGGCTCGGTCGCCGACAATCTTCGCCTCGCCGCCCCCGGTCTCGATGATGCCGCCCTGTGGGACGCGCTTGAGACCGCCTGCCTCGCCGACGATGTCCGCGCTCTCACAGGCGGCCTCGATCACTGGCTCGGCGAAGGTGCAGGGCAATTCTCCGGCGGCCAGCGCAAGCGCCTGTCGCTGGCCCGCGCCCTCCTCGCCCGCCGCCCCTGGCTCCTCCTCGACGAGCCCACCGAGGGCCTGGACGCCACCAGCGAGGCCGAGTTGGTCCGCCGCCTCGGGATGTGGCTCGATGCCACCGGCACCGGCCTCATCCTCACCAGCCACCGCCCCGCCCCGCTGGCCCTCACCGGGCAGCGCATCCATCTCTGAAGCAGGAAGGGCGGCCCCTTTGCAGGAGCCGCCCATCTTGTCAGCCAACAGGGTGCGTCAGAGCCGCACGCGCGCACCCAGGAAGAAGAACCGCCCCACACCCGATACCGGATAGGCCGAGCTCGAAATGTACGGGACCGCGTTGGTCAGGTTGTTGACACCGCCGTAGAACGACAGCTCCCGCGTGGCGTCGAAGTTGAAGCTGACGGTGTGGATCCAGTAATCCGGCGCAAAGCCCGCCGGCCCGAATTCTTCATCGATGCGCTCGATCTCGATCACCGATGCCGCAGCCGTCGATTGCACGAACTGCACGCCATAGGTCATCGAGAACGGACCACGGTTGTAGCTGACCGAGCCGAAGCCCGACCATTCCGGCACACCCAGTTCACGCAAGCCGGGGTTCACCAGATCCTGGTCGACCGGATCGAAGAACCGGTCGAGCTTCTCGGTCCAGTTGCCCGCAACCCGCAGCGCGATATTGTTCTGACCGACAGCAAAGCGGTAATCGGCCGAGAAATCGACGCCCGAAGTATCGAGCCGCGCAAAGTTGATCTGCGTCTGCCGCAGGAAGTTGAAGCCGAGGAACGTCGCCGATGCCGGAGTGCGGTTGCGCGTGAACAGCTGGCAGAAGCTGTTCGGGAAGGTGGCAAGGTCGTAGCAGGTGTTGACGATGTTTTGCGCGGTCACCGCCTGGATCGCATCGTCGATGCGGATCGAGTAGTAATCGCCGCTCAGCGTCAGCCCCGGCAGGAAGCGCGGCTGCACCACGGCACCCACCGTCCAGGTCGTCGCCCGCTCCTCGGTCAGGTTGACGTTGCCGCCCGACACCCCGCCGAAGCGCGCCGTCAGCGGGTCCTCATAGCCCACGGGAATGCCATCGGCGCGGCAGTTGGCAACACGGTTGGCGGCCACCGGGCTGTTGCCGCGGACCAGCGAATCAAGCTGCGTCTGATTGCAGGGGTCGGACGGCCGGAAGGTTGCACCCTGCTCCGGATCGAACAGCTCGGCGATGTTCGGCGCCCGGATTGCACGGGCATAGGTGCCGCGGAAGCGGATATCGCGGATCGGCGCCCAGGTGCCGTTGACGTTCCAGGTGAAGGTGTCACCCACCGTCGAGTAATTGGCATAGCGCCCGGCGCCACCCACCGTCAGTTCGTGGAAGAACGGCGTATCCCGCAGGAGCGGCAGGTTGATCTCGCCGAACACTTCCTTGACGTCGAACGACCCGCCGGCATTGCGCGTCCGGTTTGAAGGATCGAAGATCAGCGCCTGATTCTGCGGCTCGATGTCACCGATGAACGTCCCTTGCGCCCCGGCTGGCGAGCCTGCCGGCAGAAGGCCGAGACGCAGGTCGTCGAAGGTCGTCTGCGACTTCTCCTTGCGATATTCGAAGCCGGCCACGAAGCCGACAGCCCCACCGGGCAGGTTGAAGAAGCCGCCCGTGTCACCCGACAGCAGGCCGGTGATCACCGTCTGCTCGAGCCGCGCCCGCGTCGTCGTCGGCGTGGTGATGAAGTCCACCGCCGCCTGGCTGAGCGATTGCTCGCCGCGCAGGATGTTCCCCGGGCGGCATGAACCGTCCCCGGGACGGAAGGTGAAGAAGCCCGGCGCGATCACCGGAAAGATCTCCGAGCCGGGGTGCGGCGTCGGATCGAAGTCGGACCGGCAGACCGGCTGGCCGGTGACCGGGTGACGGATCACGTCGATCGCGGCGAACAGCCGGTCATAGCGCACCGAGTTGGAGAAGGTGGTGCTGTTGTCGGTGCGGCCATAGTTCGCGACGAACTCGTAGCGCAGATGCGGCGTCAGATCGCCGTCCACCCCGCCGACGATGCGGTAGGTATCGCGGTTGGCAGTGGTGATGCCCGGCCCTAGATCGAGAAAATCGCGACTGATGCGCAGCCCGCCGCCCACATTCGCCTGGCTCTGAAGCGCAGCCGGAATGAAGGGATTGTCGGGAAAGATCAGCAGGCTGTCATAGAAGGTGTTGTAGTTGTTGCGGATGGTCGAGTTGTTGCGCGCATATTTGGCATCGAACCACAACCGTGCTTCGGGCGCTGCCTCGAAGCTGGCGCGCAGATTGCCGTTGATGCGCTCGGAACCCGGCGTCAGCGAGCTGGTATTGGTGCGCTCGACCGCGCCATCGCCGCCGAACTGGTTCGAGCCGGTCGAGATGATCCCGTCCTCGAAGACCTTCACGCTGCCATCGGCCTGCGAGATGTAGCAGCCGCCACCGCCGAAGCCGGTGCGGCCGATATAGCTCTCGTTGCAATCCGAAATGCCGTTCCCGTTCACATCGGCATTGAAGAAGCCGAAGTCACCGCGGAAGATCAGGCCCGCGCCCGACGAGATGGCGAAGCGCGGATCGGCACCGATCGCGAACAGCGGCGCTGCTTCCGCGCGGTCGACCAGGGCCCTCTCGGCGGCAGTGATGCCGCCCGGAAACAGCGTCGCGACCTGCTCGGCGGTCGGGATGACCGCGCCGAAGGGGAAGCGGGTAGCCGCCCCGCCAGGGCCACCGAGCCGAAAGCGCGCCGCAAAGTTGGGCATCGTCGAAGGATTGATCTCACCCCGCTGGAACCGCTTGAGCGGATTGCCATAGGTGGTCGAGTTGTTGCCCCGGCCATTGTCACGCGTGAACTCGCGGTCGCTGAACAACACCTCGGCGTCGTTGGTATATCCAAGCGACAGCGTGACATTGCCGCGACCGCCGGCGAAATTCTTGCCGAGCGTGCCCTCGATCCGATAGCTCTGGCCATCGCCACGCGAAGAAATTCCCGACTGCGCATCGATCGCCAGCCCCTCGAAATCCCTCTTCAGCACATAGTTGACCACGCCCGTCACCGCATCGGCCCCATAGATTGCCGACGCGCCACCCGTCAGCACTTCCACCCGCTCGATCAGTGCATTGGGAATCGTCGAAACGTCGACCGTCTGCGTACCCTGCACACCCGAGACATGCCGCCAGCCGTCGACAACCACGAGCGTGCGGTTGGCGCCGAGCTGCCGAAGGTTCAGCGTCGCTTGTCCAGCGCCTCCATTGACGGGCCCCCGCTCGATCGAATCAGCAACTGTGGACGAAGACAGCAGCGCCGGGATCTGACGCAGCGTTGCCGTCACGTCGGTGTTGCCGGCATTGCGGAAGTCATCGCTGGTCAGCGTGCTGATCGGCAGCGGCGCCGTCGCATTCGGATCACGCCGCAACCGCGAACCAGTCACCACGATCGCGGTCTCGTCATCGACATCGACAGCAGCCGCCACTTCCTGCGCCTGCGCCGCGGTCGGCAGCAACCCTGGCACGGAAAGCAGCGCAAAGGCAGAAACTGCCGATCGAAACGCCGCGCGCGAGCTGATAACCATGGCAAACCCCCTGATGTAGAAACAAATGAAAAGTGTACTAGCAAGCTAGGATAGTACCATCAGCCTAGGCATTTTTGTGCGGTGAGCAACATTCGCGCGGCAATGTTATGATGCGGCGCAACGAAATACCGTCTGCTATGGCAAAACAGTCACACTTCGAGCCCCCTGCGCGCGCAGGGCGCACACCGGTTCGCGCACCAGTCCTTGACGATCACCACCGCCGCCTGAATAAGCCTTCACGCACCGCACATCACCACGGCAGGTCCCGCAGCCTGAAATGCGGCCGCACTCTCCAGCCAGGGCCAAGCATGACCGTCGAAACCGCCATCGCCCTTGCCGGCTATCTCCTGCTCATGCTCGGCATCGGCGTCTATGCGTGGCGCACGTCCACCAGCAACGTCTCCGAGTTCATGCTCGGCGGCCGCCAGCTCAGCCCCGCGGTCGCTGCCCTGTCCGCCGGCGCTTCCGACATGTCGGGATGGCTGCTCCTCGGCGTCCCCGGTGCGGTCTATCTCGCCGGCCTCGACGCCGCCTGGATCATCGTCGGCCTCGTCATCGGCGCATGGGCCAATTATCGCCTCGTGGCACCACGCCTTCGCGTCTACACCGAACAGGCGGACGACGCCCTCACCATCCCGGATTTTCTCGAAAAGCGCTTCGAGGATCGCAGCCGCGCGCTCCGCGTCGTCTCCGCCCTCGTCATCGTCGTGTTCTTCACCCTCTACACCTCGGCCGGCATGGTCGCGGGCGGCAAGCTCTTCGAAGCCAGCTTCGGCTATGATTACCGGCTGGGGCTGGTCATCACCGCCGGCGTCGTCCTCGCCTACACGCTGTTCGGCGGCTTCCTCGCCGTCAGTCTCACCGATTTCGTGCAGGGCATGATCATGTTCGTGGCGCTGCTCGCCGTCCCGGCGATGACCGTCTGGGTCCTCGGCGGCTGGACCCCCACATCCGCCGCCATCACCGCGGTCCAGCCCGAACATTTCAGCTGGCTCTCCGGCGCCACCACGCTGGGAATCATCTCCAGCCTTGCCTGGGGCCTCGGCTATTTCGGCCAGCCGCACATCATCGTCCGCTTCATGGCGGTGCGTTCGGTCAAGGACATGCCGACCGTGCGCCGCATCGGCATGGGCTGGATGATCCTCAGCGTCATCGGCGCCGTCTTCATCGGCCTCGCCGGCACCGGCTGGATCTCCGCCCAGGGCCGCACCCTCGCCGACCCGGAGACGATCTTCATTGTCCTCGCCCAGGCGCTGTTCAATCCCTATCTCGCCGGCTTCCTCCTCGCTGCCATCCTCGCCGCGATCATGAGCACGATCTCCAGCCAGCTCCTCGTCTCGTCGAGCTCGCTCACCGAAGATCTCTACAAGACATTCCTCCGCCCCGCCGCGAGCCAGTCCGAGCTCGTGCTTGTCGGCCGTCTTGCCACGCTGGCGGTCGCCATGGTCGCCGGCATCCTGGCACTCGACCGCTCGTCCACCATCCTCGGCCTCGTCGGCAATGCCTGGGCCGGCTTCGGCGCTGCCTTCGGCCCGGTGGTTCTGCTCAGCCTGCACTGGAAGGGCCTCACCCGCAGCGGTGCGCTGGCCGGCATGGTCGCCGGTGCCGCCACCGTGCTCGGCTGGCTCTATCTGCCCTTCACCATCCAGGGCCAGGCCCCCTCGGCCTTCCTCTACGAGATCGTCCCCGGCGTCATCGCCGGCTTCGCCGCTGCCATCATCGGCAGCAAGGTCAGCGCCGGCGTCAGCCCCAAGGTCCTCGCCGGCTTCGACCGCATGGAAAGATCACTCGGCTGAGGCCCCTCAAAGATCGTCCATGAAGTCGCGCTCATACGCCCCATCGGTGGACATCCCGCCGATCGGCATACCCGGCGGCACATCTGGTGCGCGCAGCAGCTTGGCGATGTCGCGCTCCAGCCGCTCGGGGTCGGACAGCAGCCGCGCCATCGAGCGGGACCAGGCTGGCCCCTCGCCGCTGCCACCAGCCCTGGCCAGCCGCCCCCCGAGCAACGCCAGCCGGTCCTCGATCAGCGCCGCCACATCGGGCGAGGTCGACGGGTCGCGCATCGTCCGCGCCAGCGTCACGATCGTCCGATAGCCTACGCGCCGCGCCACTGCATCACGCGAGCCCTCCACCGGTCCGGCTATCAGCCGGTCGATCACCACACCCGCCCCCGGCAAGCCGGAATCGCGGCGGTTCTGCTCATTGAGCCGTGTCAGCCGTGTCGGCGCCAACAGGCTTTCCAGCACCGCCTGCGCCCCCACATCGGCCGCCACCAGCGGGTCGAACACCGCCCCCCCGGCATTCTGGAACACTTCCTGGCTGAACTGCGGATTCCCGCGCCCGTTCACCCCGGCCGAAAGCAGCATCACCAGCCGGTCCGGCACCGTCAGCGCCGCCGGATCGAGGCTCGCGAAAAGCGCATCGAGGGCCGCCGCCTGCATCGCCGCCGGCACGGGTGCGGGCAGCGGCTCGCCATCACCCGCCACGGTATATTTATAGTCCACGCCGCCCACCAGCTTGCCTGCAGCCTCCACCTGGTAGCGGTGCAGCAGCCACACCAGCACGAAGCGCCGCCGCAGCTCGGCCATCGGCACGCCCGGCAGGATCGCCGCCTCGCCGAAATTCGCCAGCCCCACCTTGCGCACCTCGAGCAACCGCCGCAGCTCCGCCGCCGGCTCGGGCCCATTGTCCCACATGTTGGACCATGGCGTGGGCGAATCCCCCGCCCGGCCATCGATATCGGTCAAAAAGCGCGCCCCCGCCTTCACGCTCGCCGCCATCTTGGTCGCGGCATGGGCATCGGGGTCCTGCCCGGGCGCGGGATCGCCATAAAGCCAGTCGACCGTGAACTTGTCCCAGCTTCCAATGCCCACCCCATAGGGCCGGCTGATGTCGATCTTCCCGTCCTTCAGCGCGATATAGGGCATCGGATAGTCCATCACCGACGTGTCGCCCTGCGTCGATCCGGCGAAATTGTGCATGAAGCCGATCGCATGGCCCACTTCATGCGCGCCGAGCTGGCGGATGCGCGAAAGTGCGGCCGCGGCCGGATCGTTCGGCCGGCCCTTCCCCGTCGCGGCGGCCCCCACCATCGATTCGAAGATGTTCACATCCTGCCGCACCCGCAGTGCTCCCAGCACCACCGAGCCCTTGATGATCTCGCCGGTGCGCGGATCGCTGATGGTCTGGCCATAGGACCAGCTGCGCGTCAGCCGGCTCCCCCAGGTCACGATATTGTAGCGCGCATCGAGCGGATCGATGCCTTGCGGAAGAATCTCGGCCCGAAACCCACCGATGAAGCCGGCGGCATCGAACGCCTGGGACCACCAGCCCACGCCATCACGAAGCGCCGAGCGCACCGGCTCGGGGGCGGCACTGTCGATATAGAAGATGATCGGCTTCTTCACCGGGCTGCGCGCCGCGGTCGGGTCGGTCTTTTCCAGCCGGAAGCGCACCGCCAGCCCCATCACCACATCGCGCCCCAGCGGCTGGTTGAAGTCGAACACCTGCATGCCGTTCGCCGCCGAGCGAATGTCGAAGCTGCGCGTCACGAAACCCGGCTCGGGCAGCTTGATGATGCTGTGGTGCACCTGCACCGTCACGCTGCGCGGATCGGGCACAGTCTGCATCACTTCCCGGCCGGGATTCTCCGGCGAGAAGGTCAGCCAGCTGTCCACTTCGATATTGGTCGGAAACACCTTCACCGACGCCGGATCGGCGGTCGACAGCGCCTCCACGAGCTTGAACCCCCGCCGCGAAACCGCCACCCCGTCGCCGCGACCCTCGGCGGTGCTGGCATTGAGCCGTGCCGCCAGATTGGCCGTGTCCTTCGCCAGCAGCCCAGCCAGGTCCACCGTCACCCTCCCATCGGCGAGCGTCTCGACCGGATCGAGCAGCGCCAGCGTCGAAACCGCAAAGCTGTTGCTCACCCCTGCCGTCTCGGCTGCGGTGCCGCCCCCGGCGCGGAAGCGCGGGTTCTCGTAAACCACCGCAATCTTGCGCCCCACGCGGCGGAACGCCAGCAGTTCGTCCGAGCCCTGCATCCCGCGGTCGACGCGGATATCGGCGGTGCCCATCCCCGATCGCAGCATCGTCGCATGGATGAACCGCCCCATCGTGCCATCCGGCCCCGGCGCCGGCAGCGTGACTAGGATCTTGCCCCCCGCCACATCGGCCTTCACCGGCAGCAACGGCGCCTCCTGCGCGCTCGCAGCCGTTGCAAACAGCGCCACACCGGCGAGCAAAACAGTCCTGATCATCGAAAATCCCCCAAATCATGCTCCCCGCATGATGTCCCGATTTTTGCACTGCAATATCAGCACGCCACCACATTCACCGCAAGGCCGCCGAGTGCCGTCTCCTTGTATTTGTGGCTCATGTCCGCACCCGTGCGCCGCATCGTCTCGATCACTTCGTCGAGGCTCACCCGGTGCTCGCCGTCCCCGAGCAGCGCCAGTCGCGCTGCTTCGATGGCCTTGATCGCCCCCACCGCATTGCGCTCGATGCACGGCACCTGCACCAGCCCGCCCACCGGATCGCAGGTCAGCCCCAGATTATGCTCCATGCCGATCTCGGCGGCATTCTCGATCTGCATGTTGGTGCCGCCAAGGGCCGCCGTCAGCCCCGCCGCCGCCATCGAGCACGCGACCCCCACCTCGCCCTGGCACCCGACCTCCGCACCCGAAATCGAGGCATTCGCCTTGAACAGGCTGCCGATCGCGGCAGCGGTGAGCAGAAAATCCTCCTCGCCCGCTTGCGTGGCACCGGGCACGCACCGCTCGTAATAGCGCAGCACCGCCGGCACGATTCCCGCGGCCCCATTGGTCGGCGCGGTCACCACGCGCCCGCCGGCGGCATTCTCCTCGTTCACCGCCAGCGCCCAGAGGTTTATCCAGTCGATCACCCCCAGCGGGTCCGAATGCGCCCGCTCGGCACGCGCCACCAGCTGCGCATGGATGCCGGGTGCCCGGCGCCGCACATTCAACCCGCCCGGCAATATGCCGCCCTGCCCGATGCCACGGTCGATGCACGCACTCATCGCCGCCCTTATCGCCGCCAGCCCGTCGCCCAGCGTCGTTTCATCGGCCGCCGCCAGCTCATTGGCGCGCATCATCGCCGCTATGCTCAATCCGCTCGCGCGGCCCCGCGCCAGCAGGTCGGCGCCCGAATGGAACGGGAAGGGCACATCGCCAAGGCTTTCCGGCGGCGCATTCCCCGCCACCTCGTCCTCGGCCACGATCGCCCCGCCGCCAACCGAATAGAACACCGACGTCGCCAACGCTTCACCATCCGCCCCGAACGCCGAAAAGCGCATCCCGTTCGAATGGAACGGCAGCCGCTCCTTCTGCAAAAACCGCAGGTCGGCCGCTTCGTCGAATGCCACCGGCTGCACATCCCCCAGCCGCAGCATGCCGTCCGCACGCACCCGCACCAGCCGCGCCGCCGCGTCATCGGGGTCGATCGTCGCCGGCGTGCAACCCTCCAGCCCCAGCATCACTGCGGAGTCGGTCGCATGCCCCTTGCCGGTCAGCGCCAGCGATCCGAACAGCTCGGCGCGCACCGCTCGCACCCCCGCCAGGTCCCCAAGCGAGCCCACGAACCGGCTCGCCGCCAGCATCGGCCCCATGGTGTGGCTCGAACTCGGCCCCACCCCGATCTTGAACAGCTCGAAAACTCCATGGACCATCGTCATTGCTTTCCTTGCATGCCACCTTGCCGGGCCGCCGCCAAACGCGCAAACCTTCGCTGCACTCACCGGGGGATATTCATGACTGCCTTTCCGCTCACCACGCTCGCTATCGTCGTCGCCCTGTTCGTCTTCTTCGGCCTCGCCATCAACGTCGGCCGCGCCCGCGCGACCTGGAACGTTCCAGCACCCATGAGCACCGGCCACCCTGAATTCGACAAGCGCTTCCGCGTGCAGATGAACACGCTCGAGCAGCTCATCATGTTCCTCCCCGCCATCATCCTCGCAGCCCCGGTGCTCGGCGATCTCATCACGGCACTGCTGGGCTTCACCTGGTCGCTGGGCCGCATCCTCTACGCAAAACTCTACTACGCCGATCCCGCCAAGCGCGGTCCCGGCTTCGGCCTCAGCTTCTTCCCCACCCTCTTCCTGCTCATCGCCGCCGCATGGGGTGCCGTCACGGTACTCATCGCATGAGCGGGTGGCCGTTGCCCGATGCCGCCACGGGGACACAGGAAAGTGTCTGGGATTATCCCCGCCCCGCGATCATGCGCCCCAGCCGGCGGCACCTGCGCATCGTCCACAAGGGCAAGCTGCTCGCGGAAACCACCGAGGGGCTGGAGACGCTCGAAACCAGCCACCCGCCGAGCTATTATTTCCCCGTCCACTCCATCGCCCCGCAGGCGCTCCGCCCCGCCCAGCGTCGGTCGATCTGCGAATGGAAAGGTCAGGCGCGCTATTTCGACGTGGCTGTAGCCGGCGATCGCTTCCCCCTCGTCGCCTGGTGCTACGACAAGCCCACCCCGGCCTTCGCCGGCATCCTCGGCCATGTCGCCTTCTACGCAGCGCCCTTCACCGAATGTACTGTCGATGGCGAGAGGGTGGTGCCGCAGCCCGGCGGCTTTTATGGTGGCTGGATAACAAGCCATGTCGCCGGCCCCTTCAAGGGAATTCCCGGCAGCGAAGGCTGGTAAAAAAACGCAGCGAAGGCTGGTAAGGGGAGAAACCACATGTCCGACCAACGACTTGCCGGAAAAGTCGCCTGGGTCACGGGAGCAGGCAGCGGCATCGGCCGCGCCACCGCCCTTCGCCTCGCCGCCGAGGGGGCCTCGCTGTTCATCACCGATGTCGACGCCCCCGGCGGCCGCGCCACCGCCGACCTGATCGAAGCCGCCGGCGGCACGGTCCAGTTCCGCGGCCAGGACGTCACCGAGGAAGATCGCTGGGCCGAGCTCGCCACCAAGGTCGTCACCCTGTTCGGCCGCCTCGATATCCTCGTCAACAACGCCGGCATCGGCCTGCGCGGCTCCATCACCGAAATGACCCTCGAAGACTGGAACCGCCAGCTCGCGATCAACGTCACCGGCGTGTTCCTCGGGATCAAGCACTGCTTGCCGGTGCTGCGCGCCAACACCCCCTCGGGCGGCAGCATCATCAACCTGTCCTCGATCGTCGGCCATGTCGGTGCCGGCAACATGGCCGCCTACAGCGCCACCAAGGGGGCCGTCACCCTGCTCACCAAGTCGGTCGCCCTCGAATGCGCCGCCGCTCGCGACGGCGTGCGCGTCAACAGCGTCCACCCCGGCATCATCGATTCGGCCTTCTGGCCCAAATTGGGCGCCGGCGCCGATGGCAACGGCATCAGCGGCCAGGCCGTCGGCCAGATGGCCCCTGTCGGCCACCCCGGCACCCCGGAAGACATCGCCGCCGCCATTGCGTTCCTCGCCAGCGACGATGCCCGCTACATGGTCGGCAGCGGCCTTGTCATCGATGGCGGCTGGACGGCACAATAGTCCGTATCTGCTCCACCCATCCACCGGAGACCGCCCGCATGCGCCCCATCACCGCCCCCCTGCTCACCCTCGCCATGCTCCTCGCCGCCTGTTCGGACAGCGGCGCCGCCCCCGAAGCCAGCGCTGAAGCAGCACGCGATGCCCGCAATGCCGGCAACGTCGCCAGCGCCATGGCCGGCTCCGCCACCGGCCTTGTCGATATCAGCGACCTCCCCGATTTCGTCGAAATGTATCAGGGCGCCACCCCGATCATGAACATGAAGACCAACGACTCCGGCGCCGCAGGCGGCCTGCTCAGCTACACCACCACCGCCCCCATCACCGAGGTCGTCGCCTTCCACCGCGCATCGGCCAAACGCAACGGCATCGACTTCAAGACCGAGGCGGCCACGCCGGACGGCATGACGCTGGCCGGCACCAGCGCCGACGAGGCCAGGTCGCTGATGGTCATGATCGCCCGCGGCGAAGCGGAAACCACCGTTTCGCTCACCCACGCCCGCAAGACTGGCTGACCCTCAGCGCAGATCGGGCAGCATCTCCGCCAGCACCGCCAGGCACGACCGCGCCAGCCCCTTGCTCCGCTCCGGCGACCAGCCGGCGCGGCTGTCCGCATTGTCGTCGTGGTCCTTGAACGGCATCTCCAGCGTCATCGCCAGGCAGCCGAAGCGCTCGGCAAGCTGGTTGGTGCTCATCGTCAGATTGGCGCGCCCGGCCGCCGCCGGCGGATAGCCGATCCGCGTCTGGAAATCGGGCGTCGCCCGCGCCAGCGTCTCCTTGTAGCGCCCCAGCAGCCCCAGCTGCCGCTCGGTGATGCCAGGGATTCCCTCGAATCCAGCGATGAACACCTGCGGGATCGCCTCGTCGCCATGCACGTCAATTGCGAAATCCACCCCCGTCGCCGTCATCGCCGCCAGCGCCGCCAGCACTTCCGGGCTGCGCTCCGCCGTCGGCCCGGCCCATTCGCGGTTGAGGTTCACCCCGGCCGCATTGGTGCGAAGGTGCCCACGGCAGCTGCCATCGGGGTTCATGTTGGGAATGCAGTGGATCGTCGCCCCCGCCCGCAGCGCCGCCGCCACCTCATCGGCCGGGTCGGTGAGCATCTCCAGCGCACCCTCCATCCACCATTCCGCCATGCTCTCGCCGGGGTGCTGCCGCGCATAAAGCCATACCTGCCGCGGCCCCTCGCCGATCGTCAGGCAATCGATCGGCTGCCCCTCCAGGCTCGCCCCGAGCACCCGCGCCTGCACGCCGGGCAGCACCATCATCCGCGCCACCAGCTCATGGTGCCGCTCCATGCTGTAGGGCGCGAAATACGCCAGCCACACATGGTCGTGCAGCGGCGTCACTTCGATCGTCAGCGTGCCCCCGTCCGCCGCCGCATCATAGCGGCTCGGGCTGCGCACCCAGGTCGCACGGTCATGGCTGGTGACGGCTTCATACCCCGGCCAGCCCCCCGGATAGGCGCTCGCCTCCAGCCCGATGATCCGCACCGTGCACGCCTCGCCCCGCGCGCCCGAAAGCCGGAAGTGGAACCACTGGAAAAAGTCCGAATGCGCGTCCCTGGCGATGCGCAGCACGATGTCATCCGGCGCTTCGCAGCGAACGACCTCGATATTGCCCGAATCGAACGCCGCCGAAACGGCGATCATTTGGCAGGCGCCTGCACCATTTGCCCCGAAGGCCCGGGGAAATTGGCGAACATCGCCCGCACCAGCCCCGGCACCGGGTTACCGTCCTTGGCGAGCGAGGCGCGCGATGCCCGCCCCTCCCACACCACCGAATTGTCGGACCGGCGCTTCATCTCCACCTGCAACAGCGTGTTGAGCTGCGTGTCCCCCGGCCGGCTGCTGCCCACCGGCAGGTTGACGCCGCCACCGACCCCGATGCCGCCGCCACCGCGCCCGCCGCTGAAACCGCCGCCGCCCAGCCCGATGCTGAAGCGCGGCGGCTTGGGCGGCCCTTCCACCGCCGACTGCTCGGCCTTCCACGTCGCCACATAGGCGGTGGTATTGCCTGTCGTCGGCCGGAAGCCCAGCCGCGCCAGCTCGCCGGCAATCGCATCGCGCGTCGCATCGGCCTCAAGCCCGGTCTCGGCGCTTACCACCGCGACGCTGTCGCCGGGAATTGGCTGGCCAAGGTGAAAGCGCGTGACATCGGCCACCGGCGCGCGGGTGGCGCAGCCCGCAAGTGCGAACAGGGCGGCGGTGAGGACAAGCGGTACATGACGCATGGGAACTCGTTTCGGTTGACTCTGCTGGCCCCATTGTCTACGCGCCTCGCTCGCATCACGCCAACCGAATTTGCCTGCAAAGAAGAGATGTCATGAAAGTCCGGAACTCTCTTAAGTCGCTCAAGAACCGCCACCGCGATTGCCAGGTGGTGCGTCGGCACGGGCGTACCTATGTGATCAACAAGACCAATCGCCGCTTCAAGGCCCGCCAGGGCTGAATTCGGGGCTCATCGCAGCCACTGAACACCGTCATGCAGGATCAAGCGGATCGAAGCCACGCAGCTTCGGTCCGCGCTGTCGTGTTCGATGTCGGCCACGTCCTTTATGGCTGGGACATCGGCGCTCTCTACGCAAAGCTGATTCCGGACCGCGCGCACCGCGACTGGTTCCTCGCCCATGTCGTCACCCCGGACTGGCACTTCCAGCATGATCGCGGCCGCCCGGTCGCCGAAACCATCCCCGAGCTGCAGGCGAAGTTCCCCGGAGAAGCCGCCAACATCGCCGCCTATGGCCCGCGCTGGCTCGAAACCATCACCGGGCCAGTGCAGGGCATGCACGAACTCGTCGCCGAGCTCGACGCCGCAGGCGTGCCGCTTTTTGCCATCACTAACTTCTCGGCCGAATTCTGGGCCATGTTCCGCCCCACCGCGCCGATCTTCGACCGCTTCCGCGATATCGTCGTCTCGGGCGCCGAGCAGCTCTTCAAGCCCGAGCCCGAGATCTACGCGCTGGCACTGCGCCGCTTCGGCCTGGCACCCGGCGAAGGCCTCTTCGTCGATGATCGCATCGAAAACGTCCGCGCCGGCACCGCCGCCGGCTTCCCCGGCCACCACTTCACCGGCGCCGCCCGCCTGCGGGCCCGACTCGAAGCCGAGGGCCTGCTGGCACGTCAAGCCGCATAGCGTCCGAGCGTCCACTGCAGCGGGATCGACGGTGGCTCACTCGCCGTCGAGCAAGCCGACCTCATTGCCTTCGATATCTTCGAAGCGACAGTAACGGAGGGTGGCAAAGCCCTCGACCGCGACCGGGTCGGGGATCTGGAACCCCAGAGCCGCCAGACGAGCGATCTCGGCGTCGATGTCGAGCACGTGCATCGTCACTACGGCCGGCGCCCTGTCCCCGCCGTCCAGCACCTGGAACAAGACATTCCGGGTCAAGTCCCACTCATGGCAGTTCGGCATCGGTTCACGATCCCAACGGCGGCCCAGCAGCTGGGTCCACCATTGCGACAATCGGTGGAAATCTCGCGCATGAGCCGAAATGAACACCTTGTCAGGCTGCATAAACCAATCCCGATCGACCTGTATTGCCCGGCCAACCAGCTTTGACCCCGTCCGGTTCCCGGTTCGAGAACCCCCTCAGCGGTCCTTCAGCTCATCCCCCGTCAGCCGCACCACATGCACCACATTGGTGCTGCCCGGCGTGCTGAACGGCACGCCCGCAATCAGCACCAGCGGCTGGCCGGCGCGCGCCAGATGCGTGCGCAACGCCATCCGGCGGGATTTCGCCACCATCTCCTCGAAGCTCGCCACATCGCGCGTCGTCACGCTGTGCACACCCCAGGCGAGCGCCATCCGCCGCGCCGTGCTGGCCCGCGGCGTCAGGCACAGGATCGGCACCGGCGCCCGCTCGCGCGCCGCCCGAAGTGCGGTGCTGCCGGTGATGGTGAAGCACACGATCGCCGCCGCCCCGATATCGACCGCGATGGTCGCTGCGGCATGGCTGATCGCCGAGGCCGTGCTGCTGCCGGCGCTGATCTCGGTGAAGTTCACCCGCGCCTGGTAGCTCGCATCGCCCTCCACCGACCGCGCGATCGCGTCCATCATCGCCACCGCCGCCAGTGGATATTTCCCCACCGCCGATTCGGCCGACAGCATCACCGCATCCGCTCCGTCATAAATGGCGGTCGCCACATCCGAGACTTCGGCACGCGTCGGCGTGGGCGCATCGATCATCGATTCGAGCATCTGCGTCGCCACCACCACCGGCTTCCCGCACTGGCGCGCCGCCGCCACGATCGCCTTCTGCGCCGGCGGCACCCGCTCGGGCGGCAGCTCCACGCCCAGGTCCCCGCGCGCCACCATCACCGCATCGGCCAGCTCGAGAATCTCCGCCAGCCGCTCGAGTGCAGCCGGCTTCTCGATCTTGGCGAGAAGCGCCGCCCGCCCGCCGATCAGCGCCCGCGCCTCCGCCACATCCTCGGGCCGCTGCACGAAGCTGAGGCCGATCCAGTCGACATTCTGGTCGAGCGCAAAGCCCAGGTCGGCCCGGTCCTTGGCCGTCAGGGCGGGCAGCGGCACCACCACATCGGGCACATTCACCCCTTTCATGTCGGAGATGCGCCCCGCCACTTCTACCCGCGTGTCGATCGTCTCGGGCGCCACCGCCATCACCCGCAGCACCAGCCGGCCATCGTCCACCAGCAGCCGCGCACCGGGCTTCAGCGCCGCAAACAGCTCCTTGTGCGGAAGCTGCACCCGCGTCGCGTCGCCGGGCGTTGCATCCGCATCGAGCCGGAACGCCTGCCCCGCCTCGAGCTGTGCGCTGCCGCCGGCAAAGCGTCCCACCCTGAGCTTGGGCCCCTGCAGATCGGCAAGGATCGCCACCGGCCGGCCCGATGCCTTTTCCGCCTCGCGTACCGTGGCGATCCGCGCCGCATGGTCGGCGTGCGCGCCATGGCTCATGTTGACCCGAAACGCATCGGCACCCGCCGCGATCAGCGCCATGATGACCTCGAGGCTGTTCGACGCCGGCCCGAGGGTGGCGAGAATCTTGACCCGGCGGGCTCTTGGCTGGAGATGTGCTGTCATGCATCCAGCCTAAGGCGATGCGCCGCGGCTGACCATGGGAGACACGATCATGACGGCAATTTTCGACGACGAACCAACCCGCGACCGGCTGCAGGCCGCCGCTTTCCGCCGGCTGGTGGCGCATCTCCGCCACCGCACCGATGTCCAGAATGTCGATCTGATGGGCATCGGCGGCTTCTGCCGCAATTGCCTCGGCGATTGGCTCCACGAAGCCGCCACCGAGCAGGGCCATGAGCTGGAAAAGGCCGCCGCCCGCGAAGCCGTCTACGGCATGAGCCAGGCCGAGTGGAAGGCCCATCACCAGGGCGAAGCCACCCCCGATCAGCTGTCCCGCATGGCGGAGAGCGTGGCGAAGAACGCGCACTGACCCCGGCACCCTTGCCTTTATGCGGCGGCAGGCTAGCACAGGCGCTTATCCGAATCCGTGGAAGGAATGGGCGTGAACAAAAACGTGTCGGCAGCGCAGTTGCGGCAATTCATCGAGCGGGTGGAAACCCTCGAGGAAGAGAAGAAGGCAGTCGCCGATCAGATCAAGGATGTCTATGCTGAAGCCAAGGGCACCGGCTTCGACACCAAGACGATGAAGTCCATCGTCCGGCTGCGCGCGATGGATGCCAACGCTCGCGCCGAGGCGGAAGCCTTGCTGGAAACATACAAGGCCGCACTCGGCCTTGCGGACTGAGGCGGACGGAAATTGGTCGACGATCTCAAGCTCTACGGCGGCCTGCTGTCGCCCTTCGTCATGCGCCCGGTACTGGCGGCGCGCGCCAAGGGCCATGATATCGCGGTCGACCAGTTTCCCGGCGGCATCAAATGCGAGGAGTATCTGGCGCTCACCCCCACGGGCAAGATGCCGCTCCTCGTCCATGGCCATTTCGCGCTGCCCGAAAGCCAGCCGATCACCGACTATCTCGATGCTGTCCTCCCCGGCCCCGCCCTCCTCCCCGCCGACCCCCAGGCGCAGGCCCGCACCCGGCTGCTCGTGCGCCTCGCCGATGTCTATATGGTCCCCCATCTCGGCGGCCTGTTCACCGCGCGGGACAAGCCCGAAGGCGTCCCCGCCGCCATGGCCGGCGTTGCGGGAGCGCTCGGCTATATCGAGCATTTCCGTGGCAATGACGATGAATTCGCGATCGGAGACAGCTTCAGTCAGGCCGATGCCGCCCTCATCCCGCTGTTCTACTTCCTCGATGCGCTCGATGCCGGGCTCGGCACCGCAAAGCTGCTCGACGCCACCCCCGGCTTGGCGGCATGGTGGACACGCGCCAAGGCCAGCGACATCGGCGCCCGCGCCGTGGCAGAACAGACGGCAGGCATGAAAGCGATGTTCGCCGCACGCGGATAGGAGAGACGCCATGGAAATCGGCTTGACGATAAACGGCACCGAGCGAAGCGCCGACGTGCCCGCCGCCACGCTGCTCGTGGACATGCTCCGCGACGAGCTAGGCCTCACCGGCACCCACATCGGCTGCGACACCAGCCAGTGCGGCGCCTGCAACGTGCTGCTGGACGGCAAGGTTGTCAAAAGCTGCACCCTGCTCGCAGCGCAGGCCGTCGGCACGCAAGTCACCACCATCGAAGGGCTGGCCGATGGGGACATGCTCCATCCCATGCAAGCAGCCTTCAAGGCCGAGCACGGCCTGCAGTGCGGCTTCTGCACCCCTGGCATGGTGATGGCCGGCCTCGAAATCGTCCGCCGCCACGGCACCCAGGTCACCGCGGAGCAGGTTACCCACGATCTCGAAGGCAATCTCTGCCGCTGCACGGGCTACATCAACATCGTCAAGGCCATCGTCACCGGTGCCCGCGCCATGGGGGAGACGGTCGATGCGTGATTTCGCCCTCTCCCGCCCGACAACGCTCGCCGAAGCCGCCGCGGCTTTCGCGAGCGGCGGCGAAGCCGCCTATCTCGCCGGCGGCCACACCCTGCTGCCCGCCATGAAGAGCCGGCTGCGCATGCCCGACACCCTCATCGACTTGAGCGCCCTGCCCGGCATCACCGGCGTGCACCACGAGGCCGATCGCCTCTGGATCGGCGCCCTCACCACCCACGCCGCCGTCGCCGATGATGCAACTGTCCAGTCCACCATCCCCGGCCTCGCCCGCGCCGCCCTCCTCATCGGGGATCCCATGGTCCGCAACCGCGGCACCATCGGCGGCGTGCTGGCCAACAACGATCCCGCCGCCGATTATCCCGCCATGGCCGTCGCCATGGACGCAGTCATCGAAACCGACCGCGCCTCCCACAGCGCCGACGATTACTTCCAGGGCATGTTCGCCACTGCCCTTGAAGACGGCGAGATCATCACCCGCATCGGCTTCCGCATCCCCGAGCGCGCGGCATACGCCAAGTTCCGCCACCCCGCCTCGCGCTATGCCATCGTCGGCGTGTTCGTCGCCCGCTTCGCCGATGGCGAGGTCCGCGTCGGCATCATCGGCGCCGGCCCGGGCGTGTTCCGCTGGCCACAAGCCGAAGCCGCGCTGAAAAACGACTTCTCACCCGCCGCTATCAAAGGCCTGGTCCTTGATTCCGCCGATCTCAACACCGACATCCATGCCGGTCCCGAGTATCGCGCCCATCTCTGCGGCGTCATGCTTGCCAATGCTGTAGGAGAGGCATGAGATGATCATCAGCACCACCCACACCATCGAAGGCCGCCGCATCGTCGAGCATCTCGGCGTCGTCGCCGGGGAGGCGATCATGGGCGCCAACATCTTCCGCGATTTCTTTGCCGGCATCCGCGACATCGTCGGCGGCCGCGCCGGCAGCTATGAGCAGGCCCTCCGCACGGGCCGCGATCAGGCCACTGCCGAAATGGTCGCCGAAGCCGAATCCCGCGGCGCCAATGCCATCGTCGGCGTCGATCTCGATTACACCACGCTCGGTGCCAATGAATCGATGATCATGGTCGCCCTGTCGGGGACGGCAGTGCGGCTGGAGTAGCCGCGCCAAAATCGGGAAGCAGCGTCGGCGCGCCCAAAGCGCCATAGGCAAAGGCCACCAAAGTGCCGGCACCGAGCCCGAACAGCCCCATGCCGACTTCCCGACAGAAGGATACGCTGCGCCCCAACGGTCGCCGCAATCGCTGCTGCTTGAGCAAAGTGTGCTGGCCTGTGAAGCCAAGTGTGCCCGAGGCAATGAAAACGGCAATCGCAAGCCAGAGCCGGGTCTTGTCGGGAGCCTCTGCAAAGATCGAGCCGGCGAAGGTCAACGCCCCTCCAATGGCGATCAAGCTCAGCGACGTGAGATGCTTCAGAAAGTCATATTCGAGCGTCACATACTGGTCGTGCCCGGGTGCTGCATCAGGAGCAGGATCGATCTCGGGTTCCACAATGCTTCCCCAACCGGCAGGCTTGGCGTAGGAGGCGGCTGGGAAACGCAACAACCAGCACGGATACCATGGCAGGCCATTCCAAATTCAAGAACATCATGCATCGCAAGGGTGCGCAGGACAAGAAGCGCTCCGCTCTCTTCTCCAAGCTCAGCCGCGAGATCACCGTCGCCGCCAAGATGGGGCTTCCCGATCCGGCGATGAACGCCCGGCTGCGCGCCGCCGTGCTCGCCGCGCGCGCCGGCGGCATGCCCAAGGACAATATCGAGCGCGCCATCAAGAAGGCCGAAGGCACCGAGGGCGAATCCTATGAGGAAATCCGCTACGAAGGCTTCGGCCCCGGCGGCGTCAGCCTCATCATCGAAACCCTCACCGACAATCGCAACCGCACCGCCACCAACGTCCGCACCATCGTGTCGCGGGGCGGCGGCAACCTCGGCGCCTCGGGCTCGGTGAGCCATGGCTTCGAGCGGCTTGGCCTCATCTCCTACCCCGCCACAACCGGCGGCGCCGAAAAGGTCTTCGAAGCCGCCCTCGAAGCCGGTGCCGAGGATGTGCAGTCGAGCGAGGACGGCCACGAAATCTGGACCGCGATCGATGGCATGCACGAAGTCGCCAAGGCGCTCGAAGCCGTGCTCGGGGACGCCGAAGGCATCAAGCTCGCCTGGAAGCCCGGCACCATGGTCACCGTGGGTGCCGACGACGCCGGCCAGCTCCTCAAGCTCATCGACGCGCTCGAGGAAGACGATGACGTGCAGACCGTCTGGGGCAATTACGACGTCCCCGACGATGTTCTCGAGGCACTGTGAGGTCGCTGCTCACTGCACTCACGCTGCTGGCAGCAACCCCCGCCACGGCCGATGACGTCGCCGAAATCCGCACCGCCCGCGCCAGCTACAACGCCGCCATCCTGAACCGGGACGCCGCCACCATCAGCGCGTTGTTCGGCCCCGGCTACAAGGGGCTGGCCGGCAGCGGCGGCGAACTGATCGACAGCGGCCCCGCGATGACCGCCTATTTCGTGCGCGCCTTCAAGAACCCCGCCTTCATCACCTTCGAGCGCACCCCCGAGGTCATCACCATCGCCGAGCGCCGCGAACGCGCCATGGAGCGCGGCACCTGGCTCGGCCGCAGTCTCACCCCCGATGGCGATGAAGACCAGCTGGTCGGCGAATATCTCGCCGTCTGGGTGCCCACGCCGACGGGCTGGAAGCTGCGCAGCGAAAGCTTCGTCACGCTGGCACGCCGCGAGGTCCCCGTCTCTCCCAACCCATGAGGCTGATCATCGGCCTCGACCCCGGCCTCGCCGCCACCGGCTGGGGCATCATCGAGGCCAGCGGCAACCGCCTCCGCCACATCGCCCATGGCACGGTGAAAACCGCCGCTGCAGCCCCGCTGGCAGAACGCCTCGTCGCCCTCTACGATGGCCTGGTGGCCGTCATCGCCGCGCATGGGGCAACAGAGGCAGCCGTGGAAGAAGTCTTCGTCAACGCCAATCCGCAATCCACCCTCAAGCTCGGCCAGGCACGCGGGGTCGTGCTGCTCGCCGCCGGCCGCGCCGGCCTGCCGGTCCATGAATATTCCACCCGGCTCGTCAAAAAGGCGCTCACCGGCACGGGTGCGGCCGAAAAGGCGCAGGTCCAGGCGATGGTCGAGCGCCTCCTCCCCGGCATCAAGGTCACGGGTGCCGACGCCGCCGATGCGCTGGCCGTCGCCATCGCCCACGCCCATCTGCGCGGCCGGCCCCAATGAGCCAGAAGCCATGATCGCAAAGCTCAAGGGCCTGCTCGATTCGGTCGCCGCCGAAGCCGCGGTCATCGATGTGAACGGTGTGGGCTACCTCGTCAGCGCCAGTGCCAAAACGCTGGGCGGCCTCACCCCCGGCACCTCCGTCACCCTCCACATCGAAACCCAGGTCCGCGAAGATGCCATCCAGCTCTTCGGCTTCCTCAGCCTCGCCGAACGCGACAGTTTCCGCCTGCTCACCGGCGTGCAGGGCGTCGGCGGCCGCGTCGCCCTCGCCATCCTCGGCGTGCTCGGCCCGAGCGAACTCGCCCACGCCATCGCCAGTGCCGATACCGCCAGCATTGCCCGCGCCAATGGCGTCGGCCCCAAACTCGCCAGCCGCATCGCCAACGAACTGAAGGGCAAGTTCGGCGCCGTCGCACTCGGCGGTGCGGCCCCCATCATCGTCGCCGGCAACAGCGCCGTCGCCGATGCCCTCACCGCCCTCGCCGGCCTCGGCTTCCGCCCGATGGAAGCCAGCCGCGCCGTCGCCGAAGCCCAGGCCGAACTCGGTGACGCCGCCGACGTCAGCGCCCTCCTCCGCCTCGCCCTGCGCAAGACCGCCAAATGAACAGCCCGCTCGATCCCATCCGCAAGCCCGACGATATCGACGCAGCACTTCGCCCCAAAACCCTCGCCGAATTCGTCGGCCAGGAGCAGCTGCGCGCCAATCTCGGTGTCTTCGTCGCCGCCGCCCGCGCCCGCGGCGAGCCGATGGACCATGTCCTCCTTCACGGCCCCCCCGGCCTCGGCAAGACCACCCTCGCCCAGATCGTCGCGCGCGAGCTCGGCGTGGGTTTTCGCGCCACCTCGGGCCCGGTCATCGCCAAGGCCGGCGATCTCGCCGCCATCCTCACCAATCTCGACAATCACGACGTGCTGTTCATCGACGAGATCCACCGCCTTGCACCCGCCGTCGAGGAGATCCTCTATCCGGCGATGGAAGACCGGGTGCTCGACATCATGATCGGCGAAGGCCCCTCGGCGCGCTCGGTGCGCATCGACCTGCCGGCCTTCACCCTCGTCGGCGCCACCACGCGCGCCGGGCTGCTCACCACCCCCTTGCGCGATCGCTTCGGCATTCCGCTGCGCCTCAACTTCTACACCGTCGCCGAACTCGAGCGCGTCATCGCCCGCGCCGCCACGCTCCTCGCCCTCAATCTCACCCCCGAAGGGGCACGCGAAATCGCCGGCCGCGCCCGCGGCACCCCGCGCATCGCCGGCCGGCTGCTCCGCCGGGTCCGCGATTTCGTCCACGCCGATGGCACCGTCACCGTCGATGCCCGCGCTGCCGACCGCGCGCTCAACCGCCTCGAAGTCGATGCACTCGGCCTCGATTCGATGGACCGGCGCTATCTCATCATGATCGCCGATCTCTATCGCGGCGGGCCGGTCGGCATCGAGACGCTCGCAGCAGGTCTCAGCGAAGCCCGCGACACGCTCGAAGAGGTCGTCGAGCCTTTCCTTATCCAGCAGGGGCTCGTCGCCCGCACCGCGCGCGGCCGCGTCCTCAATGGCCCCGCATGGTCGCACCTCGGCATCAAACCCCCGCCAGGGGTGGCGCAGCAACTGCCTTTGCTCGATATTGATGAGACATAGCCGGCACGCGCCTGGCCCAGGAAAACTGAATGCTCCGCACACTCGCCATCGCCGCCGCGCTCATCACGGCCCCCGCCGCCGCCATCCCGGCGGTCGGCGAAAAAGCCCCGCCGCTTGATGTCCATGATTCGCGTGGCCGGCCGCAAACGCTGCAAAGCCTGCAGGGCAGCGCCGGCACCGTGCTGGTATTCTTCCAGTCGGCCAGCTGGAGCCCCTATTCCAAGGCCCAGCTCGGCGAGCTCAACGCACAAGCCGCAGCACCACTGGCCGCCAGGGGATATAATCTTGTGGCACTGAGCTACGATCCCCCGGCGTTCCTCAACAAGCTGGCCGAGGAGCGCAACATCAAATGGCCGCTGCTCTCCGACATCCGTTCGCGCGTCATCGACGCTTGGCAGTTGCGTGATCCGCAATTCACCGCCGGCAGCCGCGCCGTCGGCGTCGCCCGCCCCGCGATCTTCGTCATCGGCCGCGACGGCATCATCAAGGCGCGGCTGATGGAAGAGGACAGCCGCGTCCGCCCCAGCGTCGAAGCCGTGCTCGCCGCCGCAAACTGACCCGATTCACCCCGAAACAACCGGCAACGTCCCGCGCACGTCCCGCCGCGCGCCCAAATCCAGCCACCTCCGCCGCCCAGGGCTTGCCTGCCCCGGCGAAGGCCGGGGGCCCGGGGCCCAAGGACCAACAGCCCAACCGCCCCTGTCCTACACAGACGAAATCGGTCATCATGTTCCGATGCCCGTCGCCTCAATCCACACGAAACCAACCCCCGCAAACTGCCCTCCTCCCCCGTGTTTGCCAAAAAAACCGCGTTTCGAGTCAATCTTGTCAACTTCGTCCAGTTTGCCTGACACTGTTTCCGCGCAGCGGAGACCCGGCCAAAGCAGGGCTGGATTCCGCTGCGCCAATGCGGCAAGCGCCACAGCATGAGCACCGCCCCCCGCACCCTCTACGCAAAAATCTGGGACGATCATGTCGTCGCCACCCTCGATGATGGCACCGCGCTGATCTACATCGATCGCCACCTCATCCACGAGGTCACCACCCCCCAGGCCTTCGAGGGCTTGCGCATGGCCGGCCGGCGCCTGCGGCGTCCCGATCTCACCCTCGCGGTGCCCGATCACAATGTCCCCACAACCAGTCGCGCCGAGCCGATCCTCGATCCGATGTCGCGCGCCCAGCTCGATGCCCTCACCACCAACTGCGCCGATTTCGGCGTCGAACTCATCGGCATCAATGCCCCCGAACAGGGCATCGTCCATGTCATCGGCCCCGAGCAGGGTTTCACCCTGCCCGGCCTGACGATCGTCTGCGGCGACAGCCATACCGCCACGCACGGCGCCTTCGGAGCCCTCGCCTTCGGCATCGGCACCTCCGAAGTCGAGCATGTCTTCGCCACGCAAACGCTGCTCCTGCGCCGCTCGAAAGCGATGGAAGTCCGCGTCACCGGCACGCTGGGCTTCTCCATCTCCGCCAAGGATGTGGCGATGGCCGTCATCGGCGCGCTCGGCACCGGCGGCGGCACCGGCTATGTTCTTGAATACACGGGTCCCGTCATCGAAGCCCTGAGCATGGAAGGCAGGATGACCGTCTGCAACATGGCGATCGAAGCCGGTGCCCGCGCCGGGCTGGTGGCACCCGACGCCAAGACCTTCGACTATGTCCGCGGCCGCCCCCGCGCTCCCGAAGGAGCGGAACTCGAAGCCGCCATCGCCTATTGGCAGACGCTGCGCACCGACGAAGGCGCCACCTACGACCGCGTCATAGAGATCGACGGCAGCGCCATCGCCCCGCTCGTCACCTGGGGCACCAGCCCCGAGGATGTGGTGCCGATCACCGGCAGCGTTCCCGCCCCCGACAGCTTCGCCGACCCCGGCAAGCGCGCCGCCGCCGCGAAGGCGCTCGATTACATGGGGCTCACCGCCGGCACCCGCATGGAAGATGTCGCGGTGGAGAACATCTTCATCGGCAGCTGCACCAACAGCCGCATCGAGGATCTGCGCGTGGCGGCCGAAGTGGCGCGCGGCCGCAAGGTCGCCGCAGGCGTCCGCCAGGCGCTGGTGGTGCCCGGCTCGGGGCTGGTCAAGCGCCAGGCCGAGGCCGAGGGGCTCGACCGGGTTTTCATCGAAGCCGGCTTCGAATGGCGCGAGCCCGGCTGCTCGATGTGCCTCGGCATGAACCCCGACCAGGTTCCAGCCGGCGAGCGCTGCGCCTCCACCAGCAACCGCAATTTCGTCGGACGCCAGGGTGTGGGCGCCCGCACCCATCTCGTCTCCCCTGCCATGGCCGCCGCAGCTGCCATCACCGGCCGGCTCACCGATGTGCGCGAACTGGGAGCTGTGCGGTAAATACCTGATTAATTTCAGGAGGGGTGCATCCCTATTGGTCTCTGAACCGTTCCTGAGTGGGGGCATGTTAACCATAATGGGAGATGGACATGCGTAATCACTTGAAAATGGGAGCTTTTGTGCTCGCGGCGACCTTCGCGACATCACAGGCCCAGGCAGAACGCTTTTTCGGCCTGACGACCGACAACAACATCGTCACCTTCAATTCTGCAGCGCCCGACACCATTCTCTCGTCCGGCTCGATTTCCGGCGTTACCGATGGTGACAGGCTGACCGGCCTGGATCTGCGCGCAACCAACCGCACCCTCTACAGCGTTGGCACCAGCGGCAGCCTCTACGCCATCACTCGTGATCCAAGCGGCGGCAACTACACCGCAACTTCGGTCGGCACCCTCACCGTGCCGCTTTCGGGCACCAACTTCGGAACCGATTTCAACCCGACCGTCGATCGGCTGCGCTTCGTCAGCGACGCCAACCAGAACCTGCGCATCAACCCCAATGATCCGACCCTCGTCGGCCCGCCGGCCGGCACGATCGTGGATGGCGCGCTCACCCTCAACGGCA
This sequence comes from Polymorphobacter multimanifer, assembly GCF_014205635.1. Taxonomy (GTDB): domain Bacteria; phylum Pseudomonadota; class Alphaproteobacteria; order Sphingomonadales; family Sphingomonadaceae; genus Sandarakinorhabdus; species Sandarakinorhabdus multimanifer. The sequence continues at coordinate 23,609 of NZ_JACIIV010000022.1, read as the reverse complement.
GTTCCGCCTTCGATCTCGTCGCCGCCGCCTATACCAACAACGTCGTCGGCGCCACGACCACCACGCTCTACGGCCTCGACGCCTTCAGCGGCGGCCTGGTGCGCTCGACCAACGCCAATGCCGGCACTTACACCAATACCAATCTCGCCGGCGAAGCCTTCGGCCCGCTCGGCGTCAGCTTCGGGGTGCAGGACCGGGTCGCCTTCGACATCTCGGGGGTGAGCGGCAACGGCTTCTTCTCGGTCAACGACGGCTTTTACCAGGTGAGCCAGACGACCGGCACCGGCAGCTTCATCGGCAATGTCGGCATAACCGGCCTTACCGGCATCACCGCCGGCGCCGTGCCCGAGCCCGCCAGTTGGGCCATGCTGATCGGCGGTTTCGGCCTGGTGGGGGCCGCGATGCGCCGCCGCCGCCCGACGATGGTCGCTGTCCGCTCCTAGAAATCGAAGCCCCGACTGGCCATCTCGTTCGCGCAATCGATCGAGGTGGCCAGCGGCGCCTGGTCCCCGGTGATCGCCCTGCCGAGCATCCGCAGCACATTGCCCGCCGACCGTGCTTTCTCGGGAAGCTGCACATCCGGATCCTTGATCGTTCCGGATATGCGGACCGGCGCATCGAGCCGAAGCACGCTGTTCTGCTTGGGCGCCCCCATCATCGTCAGGCCAAGCCGCTCATCCGCAAGGCCCACACGTCCGCTGAAGCGGCTGACCGCCCGCGAGGTGTCGATCACCATCGGGCGCATCCTCCCGTCGCCATCGGTCACATCCATGTGCAAAATCATGCAGTTGAGCACTGCCTGCTTCTCCCTGCTTCCGGTGATCCCACGTCCGATGTCCTGCCCGAGCAACGACGCCGTCCGGTCGGGCAGCTCGCCATCCCGGGCGAAGATGGTCACCGTCCCCGTCGAGCGGCCAATGGCCTCGCGCACCGTCCCGCCCGGCCCGGCGAGACGAAGCCGCGCCGCCAACCGGCCATCCACCCCCGCATCGGGCGCGAACTCGAAAAGGCTGGCACGATCGAGATCGATGGCAAGCGTGAGCATCGGCTCCGGCGCCAGCCCACTTGGCCCCCGCTGGTCGATCACCGCTTCACCGTTCATGCGACCCTCCGCAAGCCCGATCGTCAGCGGCTTCACCACGATTCGGCTGCGGTCGAGCACGAACCGCCCCTGCATCGTCTGCAGCGGCGACGGCCCGGGCCAAAGCAGGCGCTTCACCGAGAAATCCAGCATGATGTCGGTTCGCGCCAACCGTTTGAGGTCTATGGCAGTGTCGGGGATCAACCGCGGGCCGACGCGCTCGCGCTTTTCCGCTGCCCGCCGCAGTCCCTCATCCGACGCCAGGTCATCGAAATCGAGCTGCGCCGCCTCGATCCGCCCCTCGATGATCGAGCGCTCGCCCCGCTTGCGGATCACCGCCTCGCCGGCCAGTTCCGATCTCCCGATGCTGCCGACCAGCCCCATGATCGTCCAGTCCGGAAAGTCACGTCGCACATCGGCTTTCATCCTGACCTCCTGGGTGCCGGGCAGCCCGGCCTCGATGATCGCGTCGAGCCGCTTCAGGTCGTCCCCGCGGCCCGTCATGGTGGCGGAGAAATGGTCGACATCGAGCGGTCGGTCCATGGTGCCGACCAGCCGCATGTCGATCGCCTCGCCCTCGATCTCGGCGTGGAACGGCCAGGGAGCGACAGCGCCACCCATCGGCAGCGGATCACCATGCGCCACGATCCGGACGGGGGCACCGCGGATAGTGCCGCTGCCGGCAAGGTCGATCCCGCGCTCGCTGGTTGCGGTCAATGTGGCCGTGAATGCCCGGTCCTGCTTGGCGTCGCGGTAGCGGATCAAGGAGTCGGAAACTTCCAGCCGCTCGATGAACGACAGGTCGGTGCCATCGCCACCCTCGCCAGTCGACCAGCTCTCGCGCCCCTCGGCATCGCGGACAAAGTCGAGCCGGGCCCCGGCTATGCTCACACTCGTGGCCTGCAAGCGACCAAGAAGCATCGGCAGCAACCGAAATCCGATCTCGAGCTCGCGAATGCGGGCGAGATCGCCCGGGCCGGCCCAATCCGCCTGCGGTACGCGAACATCCCGCACCAGCAACCTCGGCGAAAGGGAGAAGCTGTCCACCCGCTCCATGCTGCCGATACGAACCGGCCGCGCAAAATCTTCGGACAGCTGCCGTTCCAATGGACCGCGCAATCGATCCCAGGGAAACGCTGCCAGAATGACAAGCAGCAGCAGCGCCACGCCGCCGAACCCGGCCAGGATGCGGATGGCAAGCCGGCGGGTCATCCCCGGCCTCAGCTGCGCACCAGCACCGGGTCGAGCACTGTATCCCGCGCTTCGTTCAGCGTTGCCGGATAATCAGTGGTGAAGTGCAGCCCGCGGCTTTCCCGCCGCTGCCGCGCCGAGCGGACGATGAGATCCGCCACCGTCACCAGGTTGCGCAGCTCGATAAGGTCGGGCGTCACCCGGAAATGTCCATAATAATCCTGCACTTCCTTGCGAAGCAGCTTTACCCGGTGGCTGGCCCGCTCGAGCCGCTTGTCGGTGCGCACGATGCCGACATAATCCCACATGAAGCGCCGAAGCTCGGCCCAGTTGTGCGCCACCACCACTTCCTCGTCCGACGAGGTAACCCGGCTCTCATCCCAAGGCCTGATCTCCGGCTGCGGCGCACGGTCTTGCCAGCCGGCAATGATGTCGTCCGCGGCCGCCTGGCCGAACACCAGGCATTCGAGCAACGAGTTAGACGCCAACCGGTTGGCGCCGTGCAACCCCGATTGCGTCACCTCACCAGCGGCCCAAAGCCCCGGCAGGTCGGTGCGCCCCGCAAGATCGACGAGCACGCCGCCACAACTGTAATGCGCCGCCGGCACCACCGGGATCGGCTGGATGGTGCAATCGATTCCCAGGTCGAGCAGCCGACCATGAATCATCGGAAAATGGCCGCGCACGAAATCCGGATCGAGGTGGCTCATGTCGAGAAGCACATGGCTCAGCCCCAGCCGTTTCATCTCGGCATCGATGGCACGCGCCACCACATCGCGGGGTGCGAGCTCGAGCCGCTTGTCATGCCGCTCCATGAAGCGCTCGCCGCTCGGAAGCATCAGCCGGCCGCCCTCGCCGCGCAATGCTTCGGACACCAGGAAGTTCTTGACCTGCGGATGGTAAAGGCACGTCGGGTGGAACTGGTTGAATTCCATGTTCGAAACCCGGCAACCGGCGCGCCAAGCCATGGCGATGCCATCGCCCGTCGAGCCATCGGGGTTGGTGCTGTACTGGTAGACCCGGCTTGCCCCCCCCGTCGCCATCACCACCGCACGCGCAACAAAGCGCCGCACCTGCCGGGCTTCGGTGTCGAAGGCATAAACGCCGTGGCAGCGGCGCGCGGCGAAGCGCTCCCCCTCGACATGCCGCTCGGTGATCAGGTCGAGTGCCACCATGCCCGGCACCAGCGTGATGTTGGGGTGATGGGCCGCTGCATGGTGCAGCGCCTGCTGCACTGCCCAGCCGGTGGCATCATCGACATGCACGATCCGCCGGTGGCTGTGCCCGCCCTCGCGGGTCAGGTGCCAGCGGTTGGTGCCATCGCCGCCTTCGTTGAAGGGCACGCCAAGGTCCGCCAGCCGATCGATGGCGGCGGCCGCCTTCTCCACCACATATTCCACCGTGGCACGGTGGTTGAGCCCGGCGCCGGCCACCATCGTATCCTCGATATGGCTTTCATACGTGTCCCCGGCTTCGAGCACCGCGGCAATGCCGCCCTGCGCCCATGCCGTGCTGCCGGCATCGAGATCGCCCTTGGCCAGCACCGCTACCTTCAAGTGCTGCGCCAGGTTAAGCGCCGCCGTCAGCCCGGCCGCACCCGAACCGATGACGATGACATCATGGGCATGGGGATCATGCGGCGCCCGGCGGGTCATGTCTCAGGCACTCGCTGTCAGCTTGAGGAATACATCCTCGAGGTCGGCATCCTGCGTCGACACATCGACCACCTGCAGACCGGCGGCGGTGATGTGCGCCAGTATCTGCCCGGCGTTCTGGCTGCGCTTGTCGTAGGTGAGGGTGAGAACGCGCCCACTGCTGTCGATCGCGGCCTTGCACGGCACCCCCACCGGCACGGCCGCAAGCTCGTCTGCCAGTGTGACGACAAGCACCTTGTCCCCGGCATCGGCCAGCAACGACCGTGTGTCGGCATTGGCGACCACCCGGCCATGGTTGATGATGGCGATGCGATCACACAACGCCTCGGCCTCTTCGAGATAATGGGTGGTCAGCACCACCGTGGTGCCGCCGGCGTTCAACTCGCGAACATACTCCCACAGCAGCGCACGCAGCTCGATATCAACCCCGGCCGTCGGCTCATCGAGCACCAGCACTGGCGGATTGTGCACCAGCGCCTTGGCCACCAGCAGCCGCCGCTTCATGCCGCCGGAAAGCGTGCGCGAATAAGCGTGCGCCTTGTCCTCCAGCCGCACCGCGCGAAGCAGCTCCATTGTGCGCCGCTGTGCCTTGGCGATGCCGAACAGGCCGGCCTGCAGTTCGAGCGTCTCGAAAGGCGTGAAGAAGGCGTCGAAGATGATCTCCTGCGGCACCACCCCGATCGACCGCTTGGCATTGCGACCGTGCTCATCGATGTCGAAGCCCCAGATGCGCGCCTTGCCCCCGGTCTTGTTCACCAGCCCGGCCAGGATGTTGATCGTCGTCGATTTGCCGGCACCGTTCGGCCCGAGCAGCCCGAAGATGCTGCCGCGCGGAATAGTCAGGTCGATGCCATGCAGCGCCACCTTGCCGCCGGCATAGGTCTTTTCCAGCCCGCTGATCTCGATCGCCGCTTCGCTCATCCTCGTCGGTTAACGCTGCTGCATGAAGCGCACAAGCCATGCGGCGACATTGCAGAGTTGACGGACGAGTGTGGGAGGCGGATACAACAGCGATGCTGACCGGTGACAAACCCATCTATCTCCAGATAAGGGACCGGATCGTCGGCCGGATTCTTGCCGACGGCGACGGCGCGCTGCTGCCATCGGTGCGCGCGTTGGCGGCCAGCGCCAAGGTCAATCCGCTCACCGTCGCCAAGGCCTATCAGGAGCTTCAGTCCGCCGGGCTTGTCGTCGCCAAAAAGGGGGTCGGCCTGTTTGCCGCCGCAGGTGCGGCCGACAAGCTTCTCGCCAGCGAACGCGAGCACTTCCTGCAGCAGGAATGGCCGCGGGTGCAGGCGCGGATCGATCAGCTCGGGCTTTCCGCCAGGGACTTGCTGGCACTCGCCTGAGCGCCGCGGGTGAAAAGCCGGTCACTCGCCAGCACATCGGCCGGCGCAAGTTCAGCCAGCGTGCCGACCCGAGCATAGAGCGGCGCAAAGTCGGTATCGAGCGTCGCACGCAGGAGCTGCTCGAAGCTTTCGATGACGAAATATACGGCCTGGAACTCATCGATCTTGTAGCGTGTGCGCAGCAGACGCTCGAGATCGAAGCCGATCCGGTTGGGGCTCTCGCTCTCAAGCGCGAACCGGCTTTCGCCTGCCGAAGAGACGATGCCGGCACCATAGATGCGCAGGCCACCGGCCTCGCGGACCAGACCGAACTCCACCGTATACCAGTAGAGCCGCGCCAATGCGGGCAGCGCACCGAGTTCCAGCGCCCTTAGCCCGCCCTCGCCATACGCCTGCATGTAATCGGCAAAGACCGGGTCCGACAGCAGCGGCACATGGCCGAACACATCATGGAACACATCGGGCGCTTCGAGATAATCGAGCTGGTCGGGCCGGCGGATGAAGTTGCCCGCCGGAAATATCCGGGCCGCCAGCATCCGGAAGAAAACATCGTCGGGCACCAGCCCAGGCACCGCCACCACCCGCCATCCGGTCTGCGCATGCAGCCGCTCCGAAAGGGCGCCGAATTCGGGAATGCCGCCGCGGCTCAGTTCCAGCCGCTCCAAACCGTCGATGAAGGCCGCTGCCGCACGGCCGGGCAGAAGCGCCGATTGCCGGGCGTAGAGCGTGTCCCACACAATATGATCTTGCGGGGTGAAATGCGCCCAGTCTTGCGGGATGATCCAGTTTTCCATGGCGCTACAATAACACATCCTCGGGCAACGGCGATGGTCCCACCAGTCGCTCATAGACGCGCAGGGCGAAACGGTCGGTCATCCCCGCCACGAAATCGCCGACATGCCGCGCCCGTGCCGGCTCATCGGCAGGCATCGCTGCCTGCCAGTCCTGCGGAAGTGCTTCGGGGTTGGCGTGCAGCGCCCGGAAGACATCGGCCACCACTTCCTGCGACGGATCACGCAGTGCCACCACCCGCGGGTGCCGGTACATTCGCGACCGCAGAAAATCCTTCAACACCCGTGTCTGCGCTGCCATGTTCGGCGTCAGACCCACCAGCGTGCGCCCAGCAGCGCGCACATCCGAGGCATTTGCCGGCGCCAGATCCGTGAGCCGCCGCCGTGTCTCCTCCAGCAGATCGTCGGTCATCCGGCCGATCTGCGCGCGCACCACTTCGGGCACCAGCCGCCGCCGCGCCGCCACCCCCGGCCAGCGCGTCCGCACCGCCGCCAGCGTGTCCGCCGTGAACGGAACCGCCTCGGCCACCTCGTCGACACTGAACAACCCGGCGCGGATACCATCGTCGAGATCGTGATTGTCATAGGCAATGTCGTCGGCGATCGCCGCCACTTGCGCTTCCAGCCCGGCATGGCTCGAAAGATCGAGCGGCCAATCCGCATCCGCCGCCGCCATCGCCCAGCCGGGCAGATAAATCGGGCCATTGTGCTTCGCCAGCCCCTCCAGCGTTTCCCAGCACAGGTTGAGGCCATCCCAGCCGGGGTAACGGCACTCGAGCCGGGTCACGATTCTGACTGTCTGCGCATTGTGGTCGAACCCGCCCCAGGGAGCCATCACCGCCTCAAGCGCGTCCTCGCCGCTGTGTCCGAAAGGCGGATGCCCCAGGTCATGCGCCAGCGCCAGTGCCTCGGTCAGATCCTCGTCGAGCCTAAGCGCCCGCGCCAGCGTCCGCGCGATCTGTGCCACTTCAAGGCTGTGCGTCAGCCGCACTCGGAAATGGTCGCCATCGGGCGCCACGAACACCTGCGTCTTGTAGCGCAACCGCCGGAACGCCGTGCTGTGGATGATCCGGTCCCGGTCGCGCTGGAACGGTCCACGCGTGGCACTGCCGGGCTCGTCATGGCGACGGCCGCGTTCGGGGCGGGTGGCGTAGGGTGCGAGCAAGCAGGCCTCCGGCGGCTGGGGGCTCAGCCCCCCGACCCCTTGAGTTGATCGTCCCACTTCGTCGTCATGAACGGCAAATCGGTGACGGTTCTGGAATAGCGGGGGGCGGGCGCCGGTTGCATCACGCCATCAACCTCGATGAAGGTCTGCCGCGCTGCATTGTGCGGATGCCGGGGCGCCTCCGCCATGCTCAGCACCGGGGCAAAGCACACATCGGTCATCTCCATCAGCGCGCACCATTCATCGCGGGTCTTCGTGAGGAACAGCGCCGTCAGCTTCGCCTTCAACACCGGCCACTGCCGACTGTCCATCTGCGCATCGAAATCGGGATCATCCTTCAGCCCGGCCCGCACCCGCAGTTCGGCATAGAATTGGGGCTCGAGGCTGCCGATGCTGATCCATTTGCCGTCGCTGGTCTCATAGGTGTCGTACATGTGCGCGCCGGTATCGAGCAAATTGACTCCGCGTTCGTTGCGCCAGATGCCATTGGCGCGAAAGCCCCAGATCATGCTCATCAGCGTCGCGGCACCATCGGTCATTGCGCAATCGATCACCTGACCTTCACCGGTCTTCTGCGCATGCAGCAGCGCGGACACCATGCCGAACGCCAGCATCATGCCGCCGCCGCCGAAGTCCCCCACCATGTTGATCGGAGGGGTCGGCTTCTCGCCCGCCCGGCCATAGCCATGAAGCGCGCCGGCAAGCGCGATATAGTTGATGTCGTGCCCGGCCGCCTGGGAATAGGGGCCGAACTGCCCCCAACCGGTCATCCGGCCAACCACCAGCGCCGGATTGGCCGCGTGAAGCACGTCGGGCCCCAGCCCCATTCGCTCGATCACGCCGGGGCGAAATCCTTCGATCAGCCCATGCGCGGTCTTTGCAAGGTCGAGCACCGCCGCCTTGCCTTCGGCCGACTTCAGATCCAGCGCAACAACCCGCCGCGAGCGCAGCAACGGATCCTTCGCGTCCAGCCGCGCCCCAGGCCGCTCGATGCGGATCACCTCGGCACCATGGTCCGCAAGCATCATTCCGGCAAAGGGAGCTGGTCCGATGCCCGCCAGCTCGATGATCCTGATCCCGGAAAGTGGCCCGGCCATGTGCGTCTCCTTCTGACGAAGCGCTTGTGCGCTGCCAGGTCCAGCGGCGCAATCCTGCGCTTTTGCCAGCCCAGTCAACGTCAGGCCGCTTGCCGCCATCGCACCTTCCGATAGATTGCCGGCAACGGAATGAGCGGGGCCGAAACGATGAGTGTGGTGATCTGGCACAACCCTAAATGCGGCACGTCGCGCAACGCGCTGGCGATGATCCGCGCAACTGGCGTCGAGCCCGAGGTCCTGCATTATCTCGACACACCGCCGGACTCCGCGGCGCTGGCCGCCGCAGCTCAAGCCGTGGGTGGCGCCCGTGCGCTCCTGCGCACCAAGGGCACGCCGGCGGACGAGATGGGGCTCGACAATGCCGATGATGCCACCATTCTTGCCGCGATGGTGGAGCACCCGATCCTGATCAATCGGCCTGTGGTGATCACACCGAGGGGCATCGTGCTTGCACGTCCTTCGGAGAGGGTTCTCGAAGTGCTCGAGGCGCGGCCGCCGTCGGACTTCCGGAAGGAAGACGGCGCTGCGGTCGCAGGTTGAGCAATGCGCATTCGCCCCGCCCGGCGCGAGGATGTGGAATCGATTTCCGCCATCTACGCGCCTGAAGTGCTTCATGGCACAGCAAGTTTCGAGACCGAGCCTCCCGACGATATCGAGATGGCAGCACGGCTCGCGCGTGTGCAGGCGCGCGGTTGGCCATGGCTGGTGATGGAACTCGACGAGCAGATCCTGGGCTACGCCTATGCCAGCCAGTTTCGGGACCGACCCGCATATGCCGTCACCTGCGAGAACAGCATATACATGGCGGCCTCGGCGCGCGGTCGCGGGTTGGGGCTGATGCTTCTGCAAGCGCTGATCGCTGCAGCACGCGAGGCGGGGTTCAGGCAGATGATCGCCGTGGTGGGTGATGCCGAAGGCAATATTGCCAGCCAGGCACTGCACCGCCGGGCGGGCTTCAAGGATGTGGGTCGGCTTCGGGATGTGGGGACCAAGTTCGGCAAGTCACTTGATGTGGCCTATCTGCAGCGGAGCCTGTAGAAAGCGGCGTGGCCGATGTGAACGCCTTGTTTTCGCGGGCTGAAGCGCAGTTTCGCGCCGGCGCCCATGCGGCTGCTCGCGCCGACTTGCTGCAGCTGCTGCCGATGGTGGGCGAGCATGTGGCAGTGCTCCATTTGCTGGCGCTTTCGGAAGCGCGACTGGGGCAGCGGCAGGCGGCAGAGGCGGCGTTTCGACGGGCATTGAATGCTGCGCCGCGGGATGCGCAGATCAACAATAATTTCGCCAACCTGCTGAAAAATGTCGGTGATTCCGAGGGAGCACTGGCGCATTACACGGCTGCACTGGCGGCAAATCCGGCGCTTCATGCAGCCCGGCTCAACAGGGCCGGGCTGCTGGTGCAGCAAGGACGCGCAGCCGAAGCACTGCCGGATATCGATGCTCTGCGGCGGGTGTCCCCTGACGATCCCGGGCTGCGGTTGACGGGGGGGGCGGCAATGCTCGCGCTGGGGCAGCTCGATGCGGCGGCGGCGGACTTCGATGCGGTGCTGGCGCAGCGGCCCGAGGACGCCAAGGCGTTGCAGGGTCGGGCGCGGGTGTCGGCGCAGGCGGGGGACGATGCCTTGGCGCTCCGGCTTTATCGCAAGGCATTTTCGGTGTCGCCGACGGACCCCGAGGTGATGCTGGGATTGGCGGAAGCCCTTGAAGCGATGGGAGAAGATAGCGGGCTGCCGCTGCTGGCGGCAGCGGTGGAGGCGCATCCCGGCTGGTTGGCGGGGCAGGATGCGCTAGCGCGGATGCGCTCGGAAGCGGGGGAATTGGCGGACTTCGATGCGGGGTATCGGAGGGCGAGGACGAAGATGCCGGATGATGCGCCATTGGCATCGGGGCATGTGGCGTGCCTGATGCGGGCGGAGCGGTATGCCGATGCGATTATAACGCTGGATCAATGGGTTGCGCGTGCAGGACGAAGTCCGGAGGCGGATCGTTTCGAGGCGATGCTGGCGAGCGAAGTGGGGGACTTGCAGCGGGCGGATGCGGCTTTTGGGCGGGTCGGGGATGATCCGGCGCTGGCGCCTGCGCATGCCCGGCATCTGCTGCGCAAGCGCGATCCGATGGCGGCGGCGGCGCTGCTGGAGCCGCTGGCGCTGGCCGACCTTGGGGCTGTAAACCATTGGGCTTATTTGGCTATTGCCTGGCGGATGTTGGATGGTCCACGGCATGAATGGCTGGCGCTGCAGCCGGGGCTGGTGGGGACGCAGGCGATCGAAATCGATCTGGCAGCGCTGGCGGAGGTGCTGCGGGGGCTGCACCGAAGCCGGGCGCATCCGGTGGGGCAATCGCTGCGCGGGGGGACGCAGACGCGGACGCGGCTGTTCGGAAGGGACATTCCGATCCTGAAAGAGGTCGAAAAGGGTATTCGCAGGGGCATCGAGGGGCATCAAAGGGGTATGCCGGGGGTGGATGCGCGGCATCCCCTGCTTCGGTTTCGGGATGCGCCGCTGGAGTTTTCAGGGAGCTGGTCGGTGCGGCTGGCGGATGGCGGCTTTCATGTGGCGCATGTGCATCCGGAAGGCGTGCTGAGCTCGGCCTTTTATGTGGTGGTGCCCGAGGCGCGCGGGACCGAGGGGTGGCTCGAGGTGGGGGCGCCGCCGCCCGAACTTGGGCTGGGATTGCCACCGCTGCACCTGATCGAGCCGAGGCCGGGGCAGCTGGCGCTGTTCCCTTCGACGATGTTCCATGGCACCCGGCCGTTCGCGTCCGGCGAGCGAATGACGATCGCTTTCGATGCTCGCGCATGAGTGAGGGGGCCTGGAGCCTTTATTGGGCACAGGCGGATGGCCAGGCGTGCCTGCCGGGGATGCCGGCGGTGCTGGCGGGGCGGATCGAGGGGGGCTGGACAGCATTTGCCGCCGGATTGCCGGCGGGGGCGCGGGTGCTCGATATTGCGACAGGCAATGGCGCGGTGCTGCGGGTGATGGCGCGGGTGCGGAGTGACCTGGACCTGACGGGGGTGGATTCGGCGCAGGTTCGGGACACCGAAGGGGCATTTCGGGTGCAGGGAGGGGTGCCGGCGGAGGCGCTGCCGTTTGCTCAAGCGCATTTCGGAGCGGTGACGGCACAATTCGGGCTGGAATATTGCGCGGCCGCGGCCTGGCGGGAGGCGGCGCGGATTTTGCGCGGCGGCGGCGTGTTGCGGCTGGTGTGCCATCATGCTTTGAGTGCGGCGCTGGTGCACAACCGGGCGCGGTTGGCGGCGATGGTGGCGATGGATGCCGCAGGCATGTTCGGGCTGGCGCGGGAGATGGCGGCGGGGGGTGCCGACGACCCGGTGCGGGGCGCGGCGGTGCTGGCAGCGCGGCAGGCGCATGCCCAGCAATCGATCGTGATGGAACTGCCGGCGGCGATCGGGCAGGCGCTGGGCCGGCCGGATCGGGGGGTGCTGGTGGCAGCGATCGAGCGGCAGGCGCGGGGCGAGATGGCGCGGCTGGCGGCGATGGATGCGGCAGCGCTCGATGCCGAGGCTCTGGCGGAGCGGCTGGGCTGGCTGGCGGCGGCCGGGGTGACGGCCGAGGCGGCGGTGATTGCGGGGCCGGATGGGGCGCCGTTTGCCTGGGACATTGCCGGCAGCAAGGGCTGAACGGCGGACAAAAGAAGAGGGCGGCCAGCTTGCGCTGACCGCCCTTTTCCTTTGGCGCTTTCGCTTAGAAGCGGAAGTTGGCCGAGATGAAGAAGTCGCGACCTAGCACGTCATACACACCCGGGAAGGTGTTCGACTGCTCCTGGCCGGTGCCGACGATCGGCGGCTGGCGGTTGAGCAGGTTGTTGACGCCGAGGTTGAAGCCGACGTTGTCGGTCATCTGGTAGGAGAAGGACAGATCGAACAGGTTGTAGGCACCGATCCGCTCGACAGTCCGCAGCAGGGTGTCGTTGTCTTCGACCACCGGGCCGAGGTAGCGCCAGCGCAGCGAGGTGGTGAGGCCACCATCGTTCCAGCTCAGGCGAGCGTTGTGCTTCCACTTGCTCTGCGGGGTGCAACGGGTGCCGAAGCGGCCGGCGCATTCCACGAGCTCAGGACGTCCGATGACCGGGGTGAAGCTGTTGGTTTCGGTCCAGGTCCCGAGGAACGAGAAGGCGATGTTCGATTCCGCACCCACCAGGCCGAAGCTGAGCGGGAAGTCATAGTTGACGCCGAGATCGATGCCCGAGGTGTTGAGCGACGACAGGTTGGCCACACCGGCGAACACGACGTTGCGCGAACCATCGGGGTTGGTGCTGCCATCGAGTGCACCGGTCGAGGGATTGCGGCTAACCAGCTGGCAGAAGCCGTTGTTGGCATCCTGGAACACGTTGTAGCAGAGGTTGAGGATGTTGGCGGCACCACCACCGGCAGTGGCGATGGCATTGCCGATCTTGACGTTGAAATAGTCGACGGTGACCGAGAAGCGCGGCACGAAGCTGGGACGGATCACTGCACCGAAGGTGTAGGTGTCGGCTTCTTCCGCGTTCAGGTTGGGGTTGCCACCGGTCTGGTTCTGGATCTGCTGGTTGAGCTGCAGCTGCGACGGGATGCCGAGGCCGAGGTTGCCGGCCGGAGCGCCCGTGGCGATGCAGGTGTTGCGGAGCGCACCAGCAGCCGCAGCCGCCGGGGTGGAGCAGGGATCGGTTGCTGCAGGGAAGCCGATGCCGCCGCCGCCGAAGAGCTCACCGACGTTGGGAGCCCGGATGGCGCGCGAGAACTGGCCGCGGAACATCAGGTCCTGGATCGGTGCCCACTGGCCGCCGACTGCGAAGGTCCAGACGCCACCGACGGTCGGCAGCGAATAGTCGGAGTAACGGCCGGCGCCGGTCAGCTCGAGGTTGTAGAAGAAGGGACGATCGGCCGCGATGGGCAGACGAACTTCGCCGAAGACTTCCTTGACGCTGTACTGGCCCGAGGTGGGGTTGGTGGCGTTGAAGCCGATGACGTCACCCGAGGACAGGGCCGTATCGGGGATGAACTCCGAACCCATGCGGCGCCATTCGGTGCCGACGGCGAAGCCGATGTCATCACCACCGAAGCCGAGGTTGAACAGCGTGCCCGAAACCGAGCCCGAAGCCACTTCGAGGGTGGAAATGGTGGTGTTCTGCGCGGTGATGCTGATCGCGGAGGCCATCGCGGGGGTGAGGGTGTTTTCACCGAAGATGTCGATGGCGGTGCCGGAACCGTCGAGGCCGCGCTGGAAGGCGCTGCGCGAGACGTTGCCGAGCTGGATGTTGGAGTTGCGGTTGCGCGAGTAGCTGTAATAGGCGTCGTAGTTGAGGCCGGTCTCGCCGATGTCGCCACGCAGACCGAACAGGGTGCGGAAGGACTGCGAATCATCGTTGTTGATACGCGCGTTGATGTCGGTCACGCGGCGCTGCAGCGTGGTCGAGATGACGCCAGCACCGTTGGCAATGCCGGTCGGGCCATAGAGGAGCGGCAGCGGGGTTGCGGTGCTGCCGGCCGCGGCGTTGGCGGCGTTGATTTCCTGACGGCGCGCATTGATCGCCGTCTCGTTGGCGTCGATCTGCGCGAGCAGGGCATTGTCCTGCGCGGAGAGGAACGGCGCCACGGTGGCGAGGCGAATGTTGAAGGTGCCGGTGACGGGGGTGGCGGCGAGCTGCGCCTTGACGCGGTTGTTGACGTAGGACAGCTCGGTGTAGGCGGTCACGCCGGGGGTGATCTCATATTCGGCATAGCCACCGAACAGATAACGCTCCTGCGGCACCATCAGATAGTTGACCGGCGCGTAGTTGTAGAGGTCGGCCGCGGTGAAGGGGCGCGACGAGCCCGCAGCATTGGGGAATGTGCCACCGAGGGCAGTGCCGAACGAGCCGACGCCGAGCGGCAGGACGTTGCAACCGGCCGGGGTCGGCACTGTGGTGCAGGTCGTGCCGGTCGGAAGCGCGGGGAAGCTCGGATCGCGGAAGACGTTGGTGCCGGGCACGGTGATACCGCCCTGCGGGGTGGCGCCGGAACCGCCCGACACGAAGCCGCCCGGGGGGTTGCTGTCGGCGAGCGCGGTCTCCGAGAAGGCACGGTCACCGGCGAAGATGGCGTTGCGGCGCGAGAAGCTGGCGAACACGGTCGCCTTGCCGCGGCCATCGCCGAACGAACCACCGAAGGCCAGGTTGGCATCGAAACGGTTGCCGTCACCGGCTTCGGTGATCGCGTTGGTGACGTTGCCCTCGAAGCCTTCGACGTTCTTGAGGCGGAAGTTGACGACGCCCGAGATGGCATCCGAACCGTAAACGGCCGAGGCGCCGCCAGTGACGACGTCGGTCGATTCGATGAGGAAGGTCGGGATGGTGTTCAGATCGACGACCTGGTTGGTCGAGTAGAACATCCAGCGGCGGCCGTTGACGAGCACCATGGTGCGCGCCGCGCCGAGGCCGCGCAGGTTGAGGGTGGCGACGCCGCCGCCGGGGTTGTTGGAGAAGGCGGTGATGCCGGGAACGACCTGCGGGAGGGCGTTGATGACATTTTCCACGTTGATGGTGCCGGTGAGGCGGAATTCTTCCTGGCCGATGACGGCGAAGGGCGCAGCGGACTCGAGATCACGGCGCGCGATGCGCGAGCCGGTGACGACGATGGCCTCGTCGTCGGCGGCGGCGCCGCCGGCAGTGGTGGTCTGCGAGAACGCCGGAGCGGCGGACATGATGAGCGCGAGCGCGAGCGAAGCCCGGCCGGTCTGCGCGAGGATGTTGGTCCTGGTCACTATTGTTCCCCAATCTGAAGAGGCGATAGGACATCGCCTGGCAAGGTTTCCCCCGGATCTTCAGCAGCCCTGACAGCTACCTTTCTCCAGCGTGAATGCGGAATGCAGGAAAGCCATGGCTGCTGTAAAGCAACTGAAAGAGCACAGCGTGGCTTTAAATCGGAGTTGTAACCGAAATGCCACAGTGTATTGGCGTTGCAAGACTGTTGAAAAAGGACTGAGTCATGCGTCATTCGAAGAGCTTGTGGAGCCTTTCGAGCCTTGTGCTGCTGGGCGTGCTGGCGGCGGCGCCGGTGCAGGCCGGCCAGCAGACTGCCACCGAAAGCAGCACCGAAGCGCCGCCGCGGGCGATCCGCGGCCTGCTGCAATGCCGCAGCCTGACCGAGGCTGCGGCGCGGCTGGCGTGCTTCGACCGCGAGGCGGCGGCCTTCGATGTGGCGGTGCGCGAACGCAATGTGGTGGTGGCGGACCGCGAGGCGGTGAAGGAGGCGCGGCGCGGGCTTTTCGGGCTGACGCTGCCGAGCCTGAGCCTGTTCGGGCGCGACGATGACGAGAAGGTGCGGGTGGACGCGATCGAGGCGAAGATCACCGAAGCGCGCAAGGGACCGGACCGCAACTGGCGGTTTTCGTTGGAGGATGGCAGCCGCTGGACGCAGACCGACGCGCGGATGATCGTGCGCGAGCCGAAGCCGGGGATGGCGATCGCCATTCGCAAGGCCGCCGGAGGGAGCTATTTCGGCAATGTGGACGGGCAGGTGGCGGTGCGCGTGCGGCGGGTGAATTGAGGGGCTGAAGCCAGGCTGATGATAGTGGGCCGCGGCAAAGCAGCGTCCTTGTCGTCGAAGCGGTTTGGGGGCGCCAGGGCACGCGCTGCCCGCCCGGCCGTGCATGTGGCGAGTCTGATCGCAAGCTGTGCTTGCTCTCAGCCGCCTCCGGCGCGCAACCACCCGGTGATGGCATAGCGGCGATAGGCGGCGGCGGCGGTGACCTGGCTGACGCTGTGGAGCTGGGGCACGGCGAACAGGTCGAGACTGTTGTATTCGGGTGACACACCGCGCAACGCTGCACCATCGTGGAAGAGCAGCAGGCCGCCCCATTCGACGCGCCAGACGGGGGTGAGGCCGAGGACATACGCCGCGCGGCGGTTTTTGCCGGCGACAGCATCATCATGGCCGGTGAGGAAATCTCCCGGCGAATAGGCGGTGGCCTGGCCATCGGCGAAGGCGATATCGGGGTGGCCGGTGATGGTTTGCAGGATGGCGCGCTGTTCGGGGGCGCTGAGCCAGTGCGGCAGGCGGGCGAGCAGGCTGTCGGTGGCGGGTGAGGGCGCGTTGCCATCGGGGAGGCGCAGCGTCTCGTAGCGATACTGGAAGCCGGCGCGGGCCCCGGCGATGACGGCGGTATCGAGGGCGGCCACCTGCTCGGGGGTCATCGATGCGCGGGTGGGGCGATCGAGTTCGAAGACCTTGCTGCCGCTGTTGAGAACCTGCTTCCAATCATGCCGGCCACGGGCTTCGAGGTGGAGCGACTGGGCGGCGGCTTCGGTGAGGACGGGGCGCAGCCGGACATGGCCGGTGGCGGCGAACATGCGTGCGGCGGCCTCGACATCGAGGCCGGGATGGAAGGCAAGGGGACTCACTTGTCGCGGAACCAGC
Organism: Polymorphobacter multimanifer; assembly: GCF_014205635.1. Classification (GTDB taxonomy): domain Bacteria; phylum Pseudomonadota; class Alphaproteobacteria; order Sphingomonadales; family Sphingomonadaceae; genus Sandarakinorhabdus; species Sandarakinorhabdus multimanifer. The sequence goes on along the minus strand of NZ_JACIIV010000022.1, from coordinate 6,888 downwards.
CGGTGATGCTGAAGCGGCCGACGGGGGCGAAGGGGGGCACAGCGCCGACATTGTGGCGCATCGGCACGGTGAACAGGTTGAGCGCGTTGAAGCGGGGGATGAAGCCTTCGATCGTGTCCCCATCGTCATCGATGAAGTTGAGGTGGCCGCCCCAATCGGGCCGCCAATCCCTGGCGAGGCTGAGGACATAGGCGAGGCGGCGGCCCTCCTCGACGACGGTATCGTCGTGGACGGTGAGGAAATGGCCGGGGGCATAGAGGGTGGCCTGGGCATCGGCCTTGATGATTTCGGCGATGCCGGACACGTCGCGGGCGAAGCCGAGCATGGGTTCGGCGTTGAGGTGCTCGAGGAGCAGATCGAGCGGGTGGCCGGGGTTCCAGCCCTGCACATAGGCTTCGACCATGGGATATTGCGCGTAGAGAAAGCCGAAATCGCCCTTCGATGCCGACTGGCCGGCTTCGAGGCCGAAGCGGGCGCGGGCGTCGGGCGTCATGGCGCGGAGCTCCGGGCCGCGGATGTGGGCGCCGCTCTTGCCGGTCGCGGCCCAGGCGAGGCCCCAATCGGTGCCGCGCGAGAGGACCTCGTGGATCGATTCGGCGGCATCGGGGTGGAGGAACTGGCGGACCTGGACGCGACCGTGGGCGCGGAGTGCGGCGGCGATGGCGGGGCGATCGAGGCCGGGGTTGAGCGCGAAGAGCGTGCGGGTCACCTAGATGCGGCCTTCGGCGCGGACGGCGGCGTAGCGGTTGGAGGCGATGTCGGCGCTCAGATAGGCCTCCTGCAGCTCGGAACTCCAGTAGCGGAGCCGGTCGAGCGGGATGGGCTGGCCGGTGACGGCGCAGACGACATGATCACCGCGGGTGACGACTTCGTAGGAGCCGGAGAGATATTTGAGTTTGGCGAGGCGGCCGGAGGAGAAGAGCATCTACAGGAGCCTTGGTTGTGATGAGGCGGGTTGTACGGGCAGGTCCCCGTCGGCGAAGCGGAGGGTGAGGGCGGGCTGGCTGCGGGCAGCGGCGACCCGGCCGATGAGCTGGCCGTTGTTGTCGAGGACCAGCGCATAGCCGCGCGACAGGACCGACTCGGGGCCGAGCGAAACGAGGAGGCGGCCGGCGGCGGCGAGACGCTGGGCGGCGGTTTCGGCGCGCGCGGTGAGGAGGCGGGGCCGGAGATTGGTGCGGGCGAGCGCGTCGGCGCTGCGGCGGGTGCGGCTGGCGAGCAGGGCGGGGCGGAGCGCGCCGGCACTGGTGGCGAGGCGGGCGGCGGCGCGGCTGCGGGCGATGGCGAGGCCGCGCGGCAGGCGGCCGGCGAGATCGTCGAGGCGCTGGGCGGGGAGTTCCATGAGGCGGCGGGGGACGGGGAGGCGTGCGGCGATGGCGCGGGCGCGTTCGCTGCGCTGGGCGAGGCCGCGTGCCATGGCCTGCTCCAGCCGGGCGGCGAGGGTGGCGACCTGGGCGACGAGATCGGCGCGGACGGGGACGGCGCGCTCGGCGGCAGCGGTGGGGGTGGGGGCGCGCCAATCGGAGGCGTAATCGATGAGGGTGGTGTCGGTTTCGTGGCCGACGGCGCTGATGAGCGGGATGGCGCTGGCGGCTGCGGCGCGGACGACGATCTCTTCGTTGAACGCGCCGAGATCTTCGATCGAGCCGCCGCCGCGGGCGACGATGATGAGATCGGGGCGGGGAATGAGACCGCCGGGGGCGAGCGCGTTGAAGCCGCGGATGGCGGCGGCGACCTGGGACGCGGCGGCTTCACCCTGCACGGCGACGGGCCAGACGAGGACGTGGCGGGGGAAGCGATCGGCAAGGCGGTGGAGGATATCGCGGATGACCGCACCGGTGGGCGAGGTGATGATGCCGATGACGCGCGGGATGTGGGGGAGCGGGCGCTTGCGCGCTGGATCGAAAAGCCCTTCGGCCGCCAGCTTCACGCGGCGGGCCTCGATCTGCGCGAGCAGCGCGCCGACGCCGGCGGGGGCCATGCGATCGACGATGATCTGGTATTTGGAGCGGCCGGGATAGGTGGTGAGCTTGCCGGTGACGATGACTTCCAGCCCGTCTTCGGGGCGGAAACTCAGCGTGGCGGCGGCACCGCGGAACATGACGAGATCGACCAGCGCATCGGCATCCTTGAGGGCGCCGTAGCAATGGCCGGAGCCGACGCGCTTGAAGCCCGAGAGCTCGCCGCGGACGCGGACGAGGCCGAAGGTCGTCTCCACGGTGCGCTTGAGGGCGCCGGCAAGCTCGCTGACCGAATATTCGGGGGTGTTCTCCATTTGCGTCTGAATAGGGGAGTTTGCGCGCAAGAAAAAGGCCCGGGTATGCCGGGGCGGGGGCTTTGCACCCTTTCGTGTTGCAACACGGCGCGGTAGGGTCGGGCATGGCTGGTGATCTTGATGTTCTGGTGTTGGGCAGTGGTGGGCGCGAGCATGCGCTGTGCTGGAAGCTGAAGCAGAGTGCGCGGGTGCGGCGCCTCGTGTGTGCGCCGGGCAATGCAGGGATCGGACAGGTGGCCGAGCGTGCCGAGGAGCTGGCGATCGAGGAGCCGGCCGATGTGGTGGCGTTCGCGCGTGAGGGCGGCTTCGGGCTGGTGGTGATCGGGCCTGAGGGGCCGCTGGTGCACGGCGTTTCCGATGCGCTGCGCGCCGCCGGAATTCCGGTGGTGGGGCCGAGCCAGGCGGCAGCGCGGCTGGAGGGCTCGAAGGGCTTCACCAAGGATCTGTGCACGCGCGCCGGGATACCGACGGCGGCGTATCGGCGGTTCGCGTCGGCGACCGAGGCGCATCATTATGTGGCGGTGCATCCGCTTCCGGTGGTCGTGAAGGCCGATGGGCTGGCGATGGGCAAGGGGGTGACCGTTGCCGATTCGAACGAGGAGGGGCTGGCGGCGCTGGCGCTGATCCAGGGGCCGGTGGTTGTCGAGCAGTTCATGGAGGGCACCGAGGCGAGCCTGTTCGTGCTTTCCGATGGCAAATCGATGCAGGTTTGGGCCACGGCGCGCGACCACAAGCGGGCGTTCGATGGCGACGAGGGCGGCAATACCGGCGGCATGGGCGCGATCACCCCTGCCCCTGACCTGCCCGATGCGCTGCGCGACCGGGCGGTGAAGGCGATCATCGAGCCGACGCTGGCGGCGATGCGCGAGGCGGGCACGCCGTTCGAGGGGATGCTTTATGCCGGGCTGATGCTGACGCGCGCCGGGCCGATGCTCATCGAATACAATGTCCGCTTCGGCGATCCTGAAACGCAGGCGATGATGCTGCGGCTCGATTGCGACCTGGGCGAGCTGCTGCTGGCGTGCGCGCAAGGGCGGCTGGCCGAGGTGCCGGCGCGCTGGTCTGCCGATACGGCGGTAACGGTGGTGCTGGCGAGCAAGGGCTATCCCGAGGCGCCGCGCACCGGCACACCGATCGAGGGCGTGGAGGCGGCGGAAGCAACCGGGGCGGTGGTGTTCCATGCCGGCACGCGGCTGGGCGCCGATGGCACTCTGATCGCCACCGGCGGCCGGGTGCTGGCCGTAAGCGCCAAGGGCGGCGACGCCAACACCGCGCGCGAGCGCGCCTATGCCGCAGTGGCGAAGATCGACTGGCCGGGCGGCTTCTTCCGCACCGATATCGGCAAATAGCATAGGCGACAGCGCGGGATCTGCGCTCTAGGGTTGCGGCATGACCGAGACCGTTGACCGCCAGACGCAATTTTCCGGCACCTCTGCAGTGCGCGCGGGACAGGAGATCGACCTTGCCCGGTTGCATGGCTGGATGACGGCCAATGTGGAAGGTTTTGCCGGGCCGCTGACGGTGGAGCAGTTCAAGGGCGGCCAGTCCAACCCCACCTACAAGCTGCTGACGCCGGGACAGAATTATGTTCTGCGCCGCAAGCCGCCGGGGCAGCTGCTCGCCTCGGCGCATGCCGTGGACCGCGAATATCGGGTGATCACAGCACTTCATGCGCAAGGTTTTCCGGTGGCGCGGACGTTCGGGCTTTGCACCGACGAGAGCGTGATCGGCACCTGGTTCTATGTGATGGACTGTGTCGACGGGCGCATCTTCTGGGATACGAGCTTTCCCGATGTGCCGCGCGAGCAGCGGGCGGCCTATTTCGACGCGATGAACGCGACGCTGGCGCAGCTCCACATGATCGATGTCGAGAAGGCCGGGCTCGCCGACTATGGCAAGCCGGGCAATTATTTCAGCCGCCAGATCGGGCGCTGGAGCCGGCAATATATGGAGGACGCCGATGCGGGCCGGGTGGCGGCGATGGACCGGCTGGTCGAATGGCTGCCGGCGAATATTCCGCCGGGCGAGGAGGTGAGCGTGGTGCACGGCGATTATCGCTGTGACAACATGATCTTCCACAAGACCGAGCCGAAAGTGCTGGCGGTGCTCGACTGGGAGCTTTCCACGCTGGGCCATCCGCTCGCCGATTTCGCCTATCATCTGATGATCTACCGGATGCCGCCCGAGACGACGACCGGGCTGCTCGGGCGCGACCTCGATGCGCTGGGGGTGCCGACGGAGGCCGAATATGTGGCGGCCTATTGCGCGCGCACCGGGCGGGCCGGAATCGACAATCTCGATTTCTATGTCGCCTATAATCTGTTCCGGTTGGCGGGGATCGTGCACGGCATCCGCGGCCGCGTGGTGCGCGGGACGGCCACCTCGGCGCATGCGCGGAAGATGGCCGAGGGTGTGGAAAACCTGGCCGACCTGGCGCTGGCACAAGCGCGCAAGATCGGTGCCTGAGCTGGCGAAAGCGGGGCTGGCAGCGGTATCAGGATATGCCATAATCTGACGCGATGGAAACCATCGGCTTCGACCTTCGCCAGATGCAGCGGACACCGCTGGCAGCTTCCCATATCGAGGCGCTGCGCAGCGCCGGACAGAGCCGGCTTTACCCACAGGGCACGGTGATCGCGCGGCAGGGCGAGGCGATGGACCGCTTTGTCTATCTGGAAGAAGGCGAGATCGAAGTCGTCGATGCCTTTACCGGCGAGCGGGCGCTGCCGAGCACGCTGGGGCCGGGGCAATATATGGGCGAAATCGCGTTCCTGAGTGGTGGCGCCTGGACGCTGCCGATGCGCGCCGCGGTCGATTGCCGGGTCATCGAAGTCGAGCGGACGGCGATGCTGACGCTGATGGCGCAAATTCCGGAGATGTCGGACATCATCATCGGGGTGTTCGCGGCACGTCGCCGCCGGCAGCTCGAAGCCGGGGATGGCAGCCTGCGGCTGATCGGCGAGGACATCAGCCCGGCGGTGGCGCGGGTGGCGGCCTTCGCCAGCCGCAACCGCATTCCCTATCGCAGCCTCGAGCCCGGCAGCCCGGAAGCCCATGCCACGGCGATTTCGTGCAACATCGATGCGCATGCGCCGGCGGTGATTTTCGGGCGCGACATGGTGGTGACGGACCCCTCCCCCCATGCCGTGGCGCGGCTGCTCGGGCTGAACCTCGATTTCGACGCGCAGGAGCGGGTGGACGTGCTGATTGTCGGTGGCGGGCCGGCGGGCGTGGCCGCCGCGGTCTATGCCGGTGCGGAAGGGCTGCGGGCGCTGGTGGTCGAGGATATCGCCATCGGCGGCCAGGCGGGCACATCGAGCCGGATCGAGAATTACATGGGCTTTCCCACCGGCATTTCGGGTGCGGACCTGGTGTGGCGCGGCGAAATCCAGGCGATGAAGTTCGGCACGCGCTTTTCGATGCCCCACCGTGTGGCATCGCTGCTGCGACAGGAGGACGGCAGCTTTTGCGCCACCTTCGACAATGGCCAGAAGGTTTCAGCCTGTGCGGTGGTGGTGGCGACGGGGGTGCAATATCGGCGGCTGCCGATCGACCGGCTGGAGGATTTCGAGGGGCTGGGTGTCTATTATGCTGCCACTGAGATCGAGGCGCGGCGCTGCCGGGGGACGCAGGCGGTGATCATCGGCGGCGGCAACAGTGCGGGCCAGGCGGCGATGTATCTCTGCCGTTCGGCGGCCTGTGTGCACGTGGTCGTGCGCGGGCCATCGCTGGCGGCAAGCATGTCCGACTATCTGCTGAGCCGGCTCGAGGCCGATCCGGCGATCACCATTCATTATACCAGCGAAGTCGGCGCGCTGCGGGGGGGAGAGCGGCTTGAGGGCGTGTCGCTCATAGACCGCAGCACCGGCAGGACGACCGACATCGACTCGCGCGCGCTGTTCGTGATGGTGGGGGCGGCTCCCAACACCGGCTGGCTTGCCGGGCTGGTGGACCTTGATGCCAATGGCTTTGTGCTGACGGGCGCGCAGTGCGGACAGGACGCCTCCCCCTATGCCACCTCCTGCCCCGGCATCTTTGCCGTGGGCGATGTGCGCGCCGGATCGGTGAAGCGCGTGGCCTCGGCCGTGGGCGAAGGGTCAGTGGTGATTTCCAAGGTGTGGGAGCACGTCCGCAAGCTTGGTTGAAGGTTACTTCCCGATCTTCGGTCGTGAGCCCATAAAATGGCGACGACCGCTTTCGCCCGCTTGCGGACCGTGGTCGAGGTGCTACGCTCTTCACTGATCGGAGTATATTGACTTGGAATGGATCGCCTTTCTTGCGCCATCTTTCCTTTGGTTTAATTTGGCCTTCACCTCACCGTTCTTGACGACCTATCGGCATAGATTGTCTGGCATGCTGTCGGTCTTGAGCGGCATGCTAATGTTCGCCTCGCTTCGATTAGACACGCCAGAACACCTGCTTTGGCTCAGCGGTGCTGCCGTGGCCATGATGACAATGTTCGTGGCATTGCTCTGGAAACCAGCAGGGAAAGAGCCAAAACGGAAAGTCCGCTAACCACCCGATTCTGTTGAAAAACCCTGCTTGATCGATGGTTGATGGCGTGATTCACTCTGCTTGAGGCGAGCGGAGACGGTCTCATGATGGGTGAGCGA
>NZ_JACIIV010000021.1 GCF_014205635.1 Polymorphobacter multimanifer | reverse complement strand
TCGGTGATCTCCGTTGGTTGGATATTGCAACCCAAACCTAACCGAAGATCGCCGATGGCCAACCGCGACCTACACCACCACCTGGGACACGACCGCCCCCGACCGCGCTGCCAGCGCTTCTGCATAGCGCGTGGGCATCGTCGGCGAGCTCCAGTCGGCGGCTTGGCAGATCGCCGCCAGCCCTTCACCTGCAGCCGTCAGGTCCTGCGCAAAACCGACGCGCAGGCTATGCCCCGAAAGCCCCCGGACCTGGTTTTCGATGGCAGCGTCCTCGAGCTCAGGCTGCAGCCTCCGCAATCCGCGCCGCGCGATCCGCAACAGGACGTCCCGGATGCCATCGTCCGACAACCGGCCGCCAACCCGTCCGAACCGGTCGACCGACGCCAGGAGCGGTGTATCGGGGGGCAGGGGGCTTTCCTCGTCGCCCTGCCTGCTCGCAAGCCAGGTGCGGATAGCAACCATGGCTTCGGGGCTCAGATACTTGACCCGGCCTTCACCGGACTGGTCGGTCTTCGAGCGCCGGATCAGCATCGTCCCCGAGCCATCGCCGGCCGCCGTCACGTCGCCGACATTCATGGCCGCATATTCTGAACGGCGCCGGCCGAGATCGGTGCCGAGCAGCAACAGTACCGCGTCACGCGCGCCGGCCGCAGTCGTCGTGTCGAGTGTCGTCGACAAGGCCATCACCGACAGTGGCAGTGGCTTGTCGGCAACGATGTCCCCGACCTCGCCCTTCAGCCGCAGCGGCAGCGCCTGACGACGGCGCCCGCGGCCATCGAGACCTTCTTCGCGGCGAATTCCCTTCATTTCGCCAGAAACAACGCGATCGCGCGTCGGGGAGGGGAGTCCAGCCAAGTCATGAAGGATGGCGATGCTGGCGAGCTGTCGCGCGATCGAGGAGGCTTTCAAACCGGCATGCACCTGCGCCCGCGCAAAATCCCGCACATCGATAGCGCCGGCCGGGATCATGGGTTGCCCGCGCCCGCGCCGGAAACAACCCCAGGCGCGCATATCGGCGGCAAAGGCCCGCCTTGAGTTGGCAGCAGCGCCGTACCACCAGGCTTCGAACCGGTCATAGGTGGTCGGACTGAACGCTGGTCCGTCGCCGGCGAGCAGCTCGATCAGCGTCTGGCGGTCGCTCACTGGCGGCTCGATGCGGGGCAGGGGGGTCATCAGGGCCGGTAACTGGTTGCTGAGGGCTCAGCGCGGCCCCAGAACGCCTCTGAGCCGTCTTTGCGCCCCGTCGTGCCACAAACCGCCTCGCCCGCGCTGTACGGCCGTCCTGACGGCCCGAATTTCAAGTTTCTCGTCACGAATGCGACCCTACCCCCGCTTTCCGGCCATTTCAAGCTTCTGATAAGCGCAATTATCACGAGTGTCAGAAGGGGCGCGTGGGAACGGTCGATCTGTGGGATTTTGGGGTCCTCGTAGATAGCATGTTTTTACTTGCGCCAAAACAGCTATCGCGCAATCTGCATTGATGGACGTCAGTGGATCTCTCTACGGTTTTGGCGAGCGTGGCGAAGAGCGCCAGCTCGCTTTTGCTGCGCTGAACAACGCCGTGGCGGCAATATCGAGGCTCGATTTTGAAACTGCGCGTCACCCGCTGCGGTCGGCGTGGCTGCGGGTTGAACGCGAGGTCGCGCTGGCCGCTGCCGCCCGTGAAACCGGGTTCGAGGCTGACCCGCAAAGCATCATCGCTGCGCGCATCGGCGCGGTGACCCTGCCGCGCGGCCATGTCCAGCTCGGCGATCTTGATGATCGCGCCAGGCGATGGTCGCCGATCGCGCAGCGCAAGGGGCCGGCAGAACTGCGGGCGCTGGTGGCGAAGCTGGCGCCGGTGCGTGGGGATCGAGACCTGGTGGCGCTTGCCGAGCGGGTGGCGCGGACGTTGGGGGATTGCTCGCAGTCGTCGTGGGAGTTTGATGACGATCCTCTGACGGGGGTGCCGACACTGCGCAATGTGCCGGCCGAGCCGGGGGCAGTGGATGCCGGCGACCTCGCGCTGGCATTGCCATTCGCGTTGCGACGGATCGGGGTTACGACAGCCGTGCTACCCGGGCTTGTGGGGCGGCCGCGTGTGTTTGGTCGGGAAGATGTGCCGCCGCTGGCAGCACTGACCAGTTGGGCCGCGGCGCTCGAACTGCAGGCAGGGCAGGGGGCTGCACGGCTGCGCGAGCTGTCGGCCTATGCCGGGTTGGTCGAGCGCCAGCTTGCCGACGTGCGGCGGCCGGCGGCGTTGCGGCGGCTCGTGGCGGTGGCGCTGGGCAACTGGTCGGTGTGGGCGGCGAAGCTGGCGCGGGACGCGAGGGTGGATATCTCGAGCGCATGGCGGACACTGGAGCAGGCTGCGGACCTGGGGCTGGTGGTTGAGGTGCCTGGGCAGAAGCGATCGCGTGGCGACGGGACGCTCTACGCCGCACCGCCCTTGCTGCGCATGGCAGGGCTGATGTCGGTACGGCGCGGTCGGCCGGCGAAGACGGTGTTTGGTGGGGAGGTTGGGGCCGAGCTGGGGGACGCCATTGCGGAACTGGACGCCGCAATGGCCGCAGCAGACAGACTTCTGACGGCCTGACCTTACCACTGCCGCTCACAGGATTTCGGGCTGCTCGATCGATCCGTGTCAACGCGGACGGCAAATAACGATCAGGTCGACCATTCCGCGACGTCATCGCGTTGCCCGATGAGCGCCAGGCCACGCGCGATCGAGGTAAGCTCGCCACCGACCGCGACACGGTTAGCACCGAAGCGCCTGGCGAAGATCTCACGGACGGCCGGGATCAGCGATGAACCCCCGGTCAGGAAGACCCGGTCGATGTCGCCACTGCCGACACTTGAGGCCACAAGTGCGGCGTCGACCGTGGCTTCGATGCGGGCAAGGTCGTCCGCGATCCAGTTTTCAAATATGCCCCGCGTCACTTCGGCTTCGATCTCGAGCCCCGCCCCTGAAAACCGAAACGTCGTGGCTTCGTTCTCCGAAAGGGCGCGTTTGGCCCGTCCGATGGCGTCGTACAGCGGATACCCCAGTTCGTTGTCGACGACCGCGATGAGTCTCGCGATTGCAGCTGGGTTTGCGGCCTGGCGCTGCAGGCGTCGAAGTTCGTCCATCGTTCGGCGATTGCGCATGAGTGCGAGCCGGGACCAATTGCTGAAATCGGCGAAATAGCTCCCCGGGATGACGAGGGACTTGTCGAATGACCGGTACTCGCTGCCCTTGCCGAGCAGAGGAAGAACGAGGTGATCGAGCAACCGGAAGTCGAAGTCGTCGCCGGCAATGCCGATGCCCGCATGTCCCAGCGCCGTGAAGCGCTGCGGCGCGCCCGGCGCCTTCATATGGACGATCGAGAAGTCGCTGGTACCGCCGCCAAAATCTGCAACGAGCACCGTCGCCTCGTCGGTGAGGCGAGCCGCGTAGGTGAAGGCGGCGGCCAGTGGTTCGTAGACATAATGGATCTCGGCGCCAAAGCCGTTGAACATCAGATCGTAGCGCTGCCGGGCAAGCGGCGGATCAGGACTTCCACCTGCATAGGCCACCGGTCGTCCGACTACGATTCGGCTACCCCGGTCATCGAGCTCGCCGCCGGCGTGCTTGGTCAACTCACCAAGAAATGCCCTGCCAAGCGCTTCGAAGGTGTAGCGCTGTTCGAAGATCGCCGCCCGATCGAAGTTGCTGCTTGCCGCCACTGACTTGAACGACTGGATAAAACGGCAGCCCGCCGGGTAGGAGAGATACTCTGCAATCGCCCACGGCCCGGCCTCTACGGCAACACCGCTCGAAGCGGTGTCATCTTCCCAGAAGCACAGCGCGGAGCGGAACACATCGACCGTTGAGACCGGCGCGGAGAAATCGAGCAGACGCGGGTCTTCGCCGGGCTGGGAGACGGCCACGACGGTATTCGTGGTGCCGAAATCCACCCCGACGGTTCGATGTGATGAAGCTCTTGGCATAACTGTCCCGATGCGCCGGCCGGGCGGGACAGCGCCTATGCCTGCGAAATCGGTCGGATGCCAAGCATGTCGCGCTCGACACCTGGTCCGTGCGCCAGCAAGGCCGCTGTCGGCCTGCCGTAGATTTAGCGAATGGCGCATCGGCGGGGGGGTGGGGCTCGCCTTGCCGACATCTGGGATGTCCCGAGACTCAGCGTCGTTCTGAATATCGTCCGGTGAATAAGTCGCCGAGCGCCCGGGGGTAGAACAGCGTCATCCAGCGCTGGCGCCGATGCGCCGCCCGGTCGTGTTGGAGGTGGCAGCGCTGACAAAGCGCTGCCAGGTTTCGTGGGTCGTTGTTGCTGGGGTCTTGGTCGAGATGCGCCGTAGCGAGTACGACAAAGGTTGCGGTCAGGGGCGGGGCCACGAAACCAGCCAGCGCAGGCTGCCGCGCAGCAAGCTTGGTCAAGTTCGGCAATGCCCGCGATCGCCGGCCCTGGTGGTCGCGCCAGCTTTGTTTGTCAGGGTCCCACCAGAGACCGTCCGGTCCGACGATAACGTGATGTCGATGTGGCCGCCTGCAGCGCTCGCTGTCGGATTGACCTTAAATCTGCGAATCTCAAATCAACGTCAATGCTCACGGCCGAAACAGGTGCCGGGCGAGGGTCGTATCGCCGCTTTTGATGAGCCCGAGACGCTTCAGCTCCACCCACAACTGTGCCGGCGCCGTGGCCAGCTGGTGAACACATGCTGCGGCGATGATCTGTTCGGCTTCGGGCCAGGATGCAAAGTTTGCCTGTCTTCGGCATAAGGGAGTGGCCCTTCGCGAGACGACCGCTTGCACCGCTGGGTGCCGCCACATCAGTGCGGGGCCGTTGCCAATCGAGCGACAACGAGCATCGCGGTGCGATGACACTGGCCACCTGATCGGCGTTGCGACGGCTTGGAACAGCCGCTCGACAACAGCCATCGTGACCGGATCGTACATGTTGATCCTGACGATGTTGATCACATCATCTCGACGCTCATTCATTTCCGCTGACGGCTGCCACCCGGTCAGTCGATGACGCGCCATTGTTCGGTCTCCGCGCAGACTGTTCCCGCAACGCCCGCAGCGCGAAGCGACAGCCAGCTTCCAGTGCAGCAGGACGACCCCCTGCATCCCGCGTTTCGTAAATTCGGCGAAGCAAGGCGGGCAAGTTCTACCGACTGTACCGGTTTCGATAAACATCAATGCCGAGGTCGGTATCCCAATAAAGCTGCGCTTGATGACATCGGACCTGGTCGTGCCAAGCGCCAGAGCGACTTTGGCGACATCGTCCGGGCTTGCCGCCCAGTCGAACGCCAGGGTGTCGGTCGTGCTGGTTTCCAGCTGCGCCAGCAGCGCGTTGGGCTTTGCGCCATAGAACGCTGCGGTGCGCCTGAGCCATGATGACAATAGCTCGTCGACTTCGGGTCGCGGTACGACCGGCAGCCGACCAACACGGCGAGCGGTAGACAGCATCGCGCATCGCCCTCAACCGACGAGGCTTTGTTCTCGCAGCGAAGGCTGCCAGTGCTCGATCGCGGCAGGTGTGATGCACTCGGTACCAGCGACGATGGCGCGAACCGTGAGATCTGCCATCATCTCGAAGATGCGGGCGGTGTTGCCGCGGGTGTTGCGGATTATCGCCTGCAGAGCGGCGGCATCGAGCAGGGTTGGAGCCATTAGCGGCAGATGGCGGATGATGGTAGCAATGAGAGCCCGGAAGTCAGCATCCGGCGCCCATGGTGCCAGCTGGATCATGCCGAAGCGTCGCGCGAGCTGCGGATCGGCAGCCAGTGCCTCTCTGGCGGCATCAATGCCGAGGCAGACCAGGCTGACCGAGAGTTCGTTTGAGAACCATCGCAGTTGGGTCAGCACCCGGCGTTGCTCTCGGAATGACCCGGCCAGCATGTTGTGCACTTCGTCAAAGACGATCACGCGTGTGCCGATTTGACGATACAGCCTGACAGCCAAAAAGATGGCGTCCGCCGTCGAGATGCGCGGGCTGTGAATGGCACCGATGGCGTGGAGCAGCGCGATGTAGAACAACCGGTCAGTTGGTGCCGACTGCATTTGCACGACAACCACGGGATGGGTCACCAGCTGCCTGCTCTCGTCAAAATGTTCGGTGTGCTGCGATGCGAAGCGCTGGACGATCTGTGTTTTGCCGATGCCGGACTCGCCGGTTACGAGCAGGCTCGGCATGCGGCTGTTCCGAGGCCAGGCCACAAGCTCGTCCATTCGATCGAGCACCGCGACGGCGCGGGGATAGTTGATCCAGCGATCGGCGCGGGCGAACAGTATGCGCTCATCGTCACTCGCTGATTGCACCCATGCCGCGTGCGCAGGATCAGCGTCGTCTCCTCGGATCATCCTTCATCTCCATCGCGAACACCGGCAGCGCAGGATCGCGGCTGTCGATCGGCTCCAGCTCGATGGTCTCAGCAGGAGACGCGACTGGCTGCGCCGGTCGCTTGGCTACCGCTTTGCGTGCCGATTTGGTCCGCGACACCGCTGCGTTTTCGATGGCGCGCTGGGCGTCGATGCTGCCGAAGATCATGTCTTCATTGGTTTCGCGCCGACCCTGCTCGGCGAGACGCGTTGCAGCACGGCGCCATTCTGAAAGGCTTACCGCCGGGTGCTTTGTGTCGGCATAGCCGGCCTCGACATAGCGATCCTCGCCGGGCAGTCTCACATAGATGCTCGACAGATCGCGGGGATCGTAGCGGACCTGCAGCTTGCCCTCGCGCCCGATGAAGCGGGTGAGCGTGTCCGCCCAGTAGCGGATGCCAAACAGGTGGACACCGTCGCGCCGGACCAGTCGCCACTGCGAGGGCAGCAGATGGACCAGAAATGCCATGCGGTCACTTGGCATACGCAGGTTTGAACGTGGTGACAGTTCGGCCCAGACCGCCGCCGGCGGCCGCTTCAGCGCTTGATGGACACGCTGATGGTATTTTCCGAGTATCTCATGGGCGAGCCAGATATCGAGCTCGCGCAACGTCAGTGCCGCCCGCGCCTCTGATGGATAGCGGCCCCGCTTCTGCACGTTCGAAAAGGTCGTGCCGGGTAACATATGCAGCGCACCCATGGTGGTGCCGATCAGCCGTTCAATGTGGCCGCCATAATGCGGGCGGGCAACCGGCCGGTGCACGACTTCGACGCCAAAATCTTCCAATGCACGAGTGAAGTCGTGGCTGCGGAAATCCGAGCCGTTGTCGACATGAACCACGCGCGGCAGTCCTGCGACAGGCCATGGCAGGTCGAGAGCGCGGTCGCCGAGCCATTTGCTTTTCTCGAATACGGCTTGCGCAAAGGTGACACCCGTCCGCGTCGTCGACGGGTCGTCGAGGCCGACATAATAGCCGACGACCATTCGCGTGCAGACGTCGATCGCGAGGGTCAGCACGGGGCGGTCGATGACTTGGCGGGTCACCTCGTCGACCACGAATACGTCAGCCACTGTATGGTCGATCTGGACGACGTCCAATGGCAGTGCCGCTTCGTAACAGCCAATGGCCGGGGTCAACGCAAAGGCGGCGGCCGGGCCGTCACGACGAAGTGCAGCCTCGCGCTGCTCGACCTCATTCACGCGGCGCTTCACGGTCCGCCATGCAGGTTTGCTCAGGCCGGCAGCGTGGCAACTCGCATGGATGCGCCTCAGCAATTCCGCCATTCCGGGCCTGGTGTCGGCGAGGTAGAAATCGTTGATCTGATTAACGATAATCGCATCGACATCGTCCGCGACAAAGCGATGGCCCTGCGGTCGGCCTCGTTGCCTTGGTAGAAGTGATGAAGCTCGGCGGTCAGTTTGGTAGGCGGCCCGCCAGCGGTAGACCGTCGCCCGGTCAACACCCAGCAACGCCGCGGCTTCCTTTGAGCTCAATCGAGAGCCTGCGTCCGCGTCATCGAAGGTCCGGCTTATGATGGAAGCACGTCGAACAGCCGCGCGCCAGGTTGGCTCGTCAGGTTCGGAACCGTTATTGTCAGCGGTATCCTCCATCAAAATATTGGCGCACATAAACGTCAATTCGGCAACTAATCCGTCGCACATTTAAGGTCAATGTCGCAAATTAACGTCAACGCTTTCCGGTGGTCAACCATGGTGGAGGAGTCGCATAATTAAGGTCAACGTGACACCAAGGCCGGGATGGAGAACAATTCTGGGAGCCACGAGGCCGAGTGGCGCGGGATTGTCGAGCGTTCACGTGCCCGGTAGCTGCACGCAGCGCCTCAGTGCAGCATCACAGGAATCTTGATAACGAAGATTATGCATAGGATCTGCTGACGAAAAACAGTAGTTTTCCGACAGGGGCGCAGCTCCTAGCTTCAGTTCAATGTCGCCTCTGAGAGAGGACCAACAAGAACCTACAGCAAGAAAAACCCGCGCGCAATATCGGGCGGCCGGTGTGCAGCGGCCAACAGTATTCGCAGGAGCCGTCGATGCCACACTGGCTATATCGAAATCCATGGCATCTTCAGCGGTGGGTGTCAGGTGAGCGTTTCGCTGCCCGCGACTTCCATAACCGGCGCAAAGCCGCCGCCCGGCGTTCGCATATTTGTGGTTTGGCCTTGATATAGCCGGGCAGCGGCGAGCAGCGTTGCGCCGGCGTAAGTATAGAGCCGGATATCGAGTTTGAACTCAGATGGCACACCATCGAGAACAACTACCCTTTGGCTTGGCGGCGCATAGGCTTGCGCGACATAGTCGCAGCCGAGGATTTCGGCCCAAACCTTGCGGGTCAGCTTCTCGCCGCGATAGGCAGCCTTGCTACCATGCCCGCCAGCAGGTTTAAAAAAGCGGTTCCGACGGTCTGCCCATAGGTCGTCGGCATTGGCAGCCCCGACCACAATTGTTGCGGGAACGGCAGCAGCCAGGACTTTGCCGTGCCTTGCGTCCAGTCCCCACTGATCGAGGGCTGCAGGGTCAGACAGCAGCGTCAGATTGCGCTTGTCCGCCAGAAGCGCATGATTATGCGGGTTCGGCGAAAGGACGACTTTGCCGCTTTCATAGGCCGCACGCAGGGAAGCGTGGCGGGCGTCGCCCAATGCAAAATCAACCAATCGATTGTAGACGAGGTCGATTGGCAAGCCGTCGTAAGAAAGTACCGAGCCGTCAAAGCTCAGCGCGGCCGGGTCGGCGATAACGGTTTTGATCCCGCTTGCTTCAAGAATCTCACGGGCAAGCCTAAACTCAGGCAGCATGAATTGCGTGTCCGGATCATCATCGACGATGGCAATTGTCGAGGGTCGCCCGGCCCCGCGCTGCAGCCGCCACTCGGCAGTGAACATTTCTGCGACTTGGTTGCTGAAGTCTGCCGCCGGAAGGATGGTTCGAATATGCGACTGCACCTCACGGCAACACGCGCGCTGCGCGGCGGCGAGGGCATGATTGAGAAAGGCTCCGCCGGCGTTTGTGTTGACTTCGATAAGACGCGGGCCATCCGCAGTTATGTGAAAATCATAGCCCATGAGGACGCCGACAGGGCCGAAATCCGCCATTGCAATTGCCGGCGCCCAGGCCATCGCGGCCGCGCGGTATCCAGGGAGATGAGCTGCCGCTTCTACGGCCGCAACAACGTCTTCCATCGCTGCGATCATTGCCCGCGAAACAAAAACCGGAACATTCGAGAAAAGCGAAGAATGAGAATCGGCCAGAGCCGCGGCGAAGCCAGCAATCCCGACCTGGATGTCGAGGGTCTGTGCTAGCGCCTGACGATCGAGGGTGACGCAAAAGCACCCCTGATTGAGACGGTCTGCCGTATCGGCTGCCGAAGGGTCCGTTGGCACGGTCTGTAAATCTCGCATCACCATGTTTCAGAGCGCCGTCATTCGGGCAACACATCACGATAATGGATTGCCCGATCGACAAGTTCGTTCATGTGCGACGCCGCCTGGGTCGTCAGCGGATGCGGTGTCATTCCTGGGCGCGGCGAGATTTGCGCGGCCATTGCACGGACAAGTTCGTGCTGACGCTCTGGCGCACCGCTGAGCAATGCGGTCACCAGATTCTCAAGCGCAATGACGCGAACGCGAAGTTGGACCAACTCTGTGTTCGACAGTTCCGGGATATCGGCCGCGGCTAGCCCGGCTGTGCTCTCATTGGGGCCACAGCGTCCCGCGCCGCCTTCATAGTCCCATGCGGACAACGGCCGATTTTGGCCGCTCGGTTCTGGTGTGTCGTTAGAGGTTGTCGTCATCTGTGAAGCCTCCCGAAAAATTTGAGCCAATGTTCTTCAACGCCCGACCAGCTGCCGGGGACCAGTCCATTGGCCCTAACATCAAGATGCTCCGATTTGACGGCGGACAAACCAGAGCACGAGAAGTGGCACGATCAGCCACATCAAAATCGGAGCAAACCCGACTCCGAGAAAGGGCGTAACCGGCATCGTCGCCGCATAACGCCAACTAAAAATGCTGCTGGACCGAGTCGCAAACACTTCCACCGCAACGGTGACGGCAAGGCCGATCAACACAAAGCCCGCGACCTGCGCCCTGGTTGGCGCGCGAACCCAATCCTGCGAGCGGGCGCCAAGCGCAACGATGCCGAACGCTGCCAGCATGATCATGGCATCCCCGACGGTTGCGGCGGAGCAGATGCCGATGCCTTGTAGATGCGACATCTGCCCGACACCGGCATACAGCCACATCTGGCCAAACTCCCAGGGCAGGCTGAGCAACAACGCAAAGATTGCGATGTTGAACGCCGGGTGGTCGACGACCCTCGTCATAGCTCGGCGGTGCGCAGCCGAAGCGCATTGCCCACGACGGAAATCGACGAAAGCGCCATAGCGGCGGCGGCGATCGCAGGCGATAGCAGCAGGCCAAACCATGGATACAGCACACCGGCAGCCACGGGCACGCCGATGGCGTTATAGACAAAAGCCAGGAACAGGTTCTGCCGGATATTGCGCATGGTGGCATGGCTGAGGCGCCGCGCGCGGACGATGCCATTCAGGTCACCCTTGACCAGGGTCACCCCGGCGCTTTCGATGGCCACATCGGTGCCAGTGCCCATGGCGATGCCTACGTCGGCTGCGGCCAGTGCCGGCGCATCGTTCACGCCATCGCCGGCCATGGCGACGATCCGCCCTTCCGCCTTAAGCCGCGCGACGACAGCATTTTTAGCATCGGGCAGGACATCGGCTTCGATTTCGTCCAGCCCGAGGCGGCGTGCGACGGCTTCGGCGGTAACGCGGTTGTCGCCGGTCACCATTATCACCCGGATACCTTCAGCCTTGAGGGCCGCAAGCGCGCTCGGCGTAGACTCCTTGACCGGATCGGCGATGGCTACGACACCCGCAGCCTTGCCGTCGATCGCGACCAGTATGGCAGTCGCGCCCTCGCGGCGGTGGCGGTCGGCAGCCTCGGTCAGTGCCGCGGTATCGACACCGAGTTCGGATAGATAGGCGGGGTTGCCAATCGCGATATGCCGGCCATCGAGCGTTCCGATGACACCTTTGCCGGTCGGCGCATCGAAGTCGGTCGCCGTCTCTACTGCCAGGCCGCGGACTCCGGCCTCCGCGACAATGGCGGCGGCAAGGGGATGCTGGCTTGGTCGCTCCACTGCCGCCGCAAAGCGCAGCAGGTCTGCCTCGCTGATGCCGGCAAACGGTTCGATGGCGACGACCTTGGGCTTGCCTTCGGTCAGCGTCCCCGTCTTGTCGACGAGCAGCGTGTCAACCTTTTCCATTCGTTCCAGCGCTTCGGCATTTTTTACCAGCACGCCGGCTGCTGCACCCCGCCCGACCCCGACCATGATCGACATCGGCGTGGCCAGACCCAGCGCGCAAGGACAGGCGATGATGAGGACGGTCACCGCTGCGACAAAGCCATAGGTGAAGCGCGGTTCTGGCCCAAAGCTCGCCCAGACGATGAATGCCAGTATAGCGACAGCGATAACTGTGGGCACAAACCAACCAGCCACCTGGTCGGCGACGCGCTGGATCGGAGCGCGACTGCGTTGGGCGTCGGCAACCATCTGGACGATGCGGGCCAGCATGGTGTCGCTGCCGACCTTGTCGGCACGCATGGCGATGGCACCGGTCTGGTTGATGGTGCCGGCGATGACAGTATCGCCGCTCTCCTTGGTAACCGGCATCGATTCTCCGGTGACCATCGACTCATCGATCGTCGATCGACCTTCCATGACGGTGCCGTCGACCGGCACCGCCTCACCGGGTCGAACACGCAAACGATCGCCGGCAACCACCAGTCCGAGCGAGACCTCCTCATCGGAGCCGTCGGCCTTGAGCCGACGCGCCGTCTTGGGAGCCAGGTCGAGCAGCGCGCGAATTGCGCCGCCGGTCGCCTCCCGAGCCCGAAGCTCGAGCAACTGGCCGAGTAAGACCAGGACGACAATGACGGCTGCGGCTTCGAAATAGACCGCGACAGCGCCATTCATTGCTCGGAAAGCGGGCGGAAACAGATGCGGCGCCACGGTGGCGAGAACGCTGTACGTCCAGGCCACGCCTGTGCCCATGGCAACGAGCGTGAACATGTTCAGGCTGCGGTTGACGATGGACCGCCACCCACGTTCGAAAAACGGCCAACCGGCCCAGAGCACCACCGGCGTTGCCAGCAGAAGCTGGATCCAATTGGAAACCTGCGGCGCGACCAGATGGTCGATGTTGAACAGATGCCCGCCCATTTCGAGCACAAACACCGGAATGGTCAGCGCAAGCCCGATCCAGAAACGCCTGGTAAAATCGGCGAGTTCCGGGTTCGGCGGTGTCTCGGCGGTCATCACCGCTGGCTCGAGCGCCATCCCGCAAATGGGGCATGCACCGGGGCCGATCTGACGGATCTGTGGGTGCATCGGGCAGGTGTAGATCGTGCCTTCAGGGACAGGCTCATGCGACTGCAACTCGGCAGGGGTCATATACTTCACCGGGTCCGCGATGAACTTGGCGCGGCATCCGGCGGAGCAGAAATAGTAAGGATGACCGTCATGCGCCGAGCGATGCGCCGTGGTGTGCGGATCGACCATCATGCCGCAAACCGGGTCGCGTTCTGTTTTGGACAAAGCGGCGTCCCCATGCTGCGGGTCGATGGCGGTTGACGCGGCTTCAGCTGGCAAGATGGACATGGATATGATCCTTCGAAGTGATCGTGGCGGCTTGCGGCGCAGGCACTGCCGTCAACCGCTGCGGCAAAAATTGCGCGCAGCCGCAACGACCTCTTCAGACTCGGTACTATTGCGATTTTGTTTCGACGATGTCGTGAAGCGCCGCCGCGCCGCTCGTGACAGTGGCATGGGCGAAATGGTCGTCGAACAGGTCATTGATCGTGACCTGTCCGACTTTTTCGCGACGATATGGGGAAATCGTCGATTTCGACGACCCCGGTGTATAGGTCACTCTATAGGTGTCGAGCACTTGGCCAACCTTGGCGCCGTCAGCCTTTCCGATGCAGACGACGGGCTTGCCATCGGTCATCCCGACGACCTGCCCTCGCATGATAAACGTGTGTCCCATGCCCTGCGCCAACGCCGGTTGTGCCATGAACAAAGTTGCCGCCAGAAGTGACGCTGCGAAAAAAGTCTTCATGTCAGGTCTCCTTTCGATACGCGCCAAAGGCTCAGCCCGGCGCCGGCTTTCGTTTGCTTTTTCATATGATGAGGCATCGTCCTGCCGACGCTGATCACCCTGCGAATTATGTGCCTTTCAAAGCGCTGCCGATGGCGGCATCGCGCTATTGCGGCTTGTCACCATGACGCTTCAGCCACGATTGCAGGCTAGCGATATCCTTCTCCTGCATGGCGATGTCTTTCTGCGCCATTGTGCGGACCTCCTTGTCCTTGGCATTCGTCACTGCAATCTTCGACATGGCGATCGCGCCGCGATGGTGCTCGATCATCTGGCGGGCCCAGGTTTCCGAGGCGTCAGCACCGACAACCATCATCTTGTGGTGCATCGCCATTCCAGCTTCGGCATAGGGGTTGGCGGGCGTATTTTTCATCATTTCGCCCATGCCACCCATCTGCGCGTGGTCCATCATCTGCATCTTGCTATGCTCCGTGGCGGACGTCGGCATCGCTGGTTTCGGCATCGTGTCGTGGTTCATCCCGGCCATGCCGTCATGCTTCATACTCTGCATGCCAGCATTGTCGGTTGGCGGGGTCTGGGCGGCGATCGGTGCGGCGATGAGCAATGCCGCGAGTGTGAGATATTTGTGCATTTTCGTGGCCTTTCTTGGCTATTTCCCCGAGTGTGAAATGCAACCGGGGCCGTGTCGTCGCGTGTTTAACGTTTGAAACGGGTCAATGGTGCTCATGGCATCGATACCGGGGGCTCGAGGCTGCCAATCCACGCGACAAGTCCCAGGATCGCGATTCCGGCAAGTGTCTCCAGCGTCAGGCTAAGGCGAAGCCGCTGCAGTGCGTGCCGCGAGGCAGGGGCAGTCACTGCGAGGTCGAGGGCAGGGGTAAAGTGAAAGCGGTTGAGCGCCGCCAGGGCAAGCATGCCGGCGAACAGCGACAGTTTGATCAACAGCAGTTGGCCATAGAGTGATTTGCCGAGGGAAAGCAGGTTCGAAGGGCCGACAAGCAGCCAGGAATTTACGAGCCCGGTGATCAGGACCACTGCCACACTTGCAGTGCCGACCGATGCGAACCCTGATAGCGCGCGATGCGATTCCGGGGCATCGTTTTGTCCAGTGGCAACCAACCACAGCAGCGATGCGAGCGCGCCTACCCAGACGCCGGCAGCGAGCAAATGCGCGATGTCGGCACCAAGGTGGACAATGCCAGTGCGACCGTCATCCATAACGCCATGTCCCGACCAGGCCAGTGACCCAAGCGCGACTGCGCCGCATAGGGCGATGGCCGCTAGTTGTTTGCGGCCGTCTCGGCGGCTCAGCGCCAAGGCGGCGGCAACTACGAGCACGCTCATCCGCACGAGAAATGTTGTTCCGACGGCCGTCTGGTTGACGAGCATCGCAAGTGTTGCAGCGTCGAGCTGCGCCAGCGGCACGCCACTCATTGTCGCCGCTGCAATCGCCAGTCCCAGCGCGGAAAGCAGGAATCCGCCCGAAGCCGCGAACAGGACGACGATGGGCAAGGGCGCGAACACCCTCGCACCGACGCTGTCGTCAGAATAGATCACGAACATTGGAACGCCGAACAGCAGCATGAGATCGGCGACCAATGCCCACCGCGCCATTATGCCGAGCGCGGCGTCCACCGCTACTTAACCGTAAAGCTGTAACTGCCTTCGACACGGTGGGTGTCGGCAGTAACGGCATGCCAGCCCAGCGTGTAGGTGCCGGCAGGCAGCGGCGTTTTCAAAGTGCCGACCAGTGTCTTGCCGTCGGCGGCGACTGTCGAAGTCACCGCGCCAACGGACATCGGTGACGTCATCTTCATGCCCGGCATATCGGTCATCAGGACATTCATTCCTGAGAATTGCGCGACCAATGCTTCACTGAATGTCAGTTTGAGCTCGTTGGTGCTGGCGATCGTGCCATTTGCCGCCGGCGACGATGCAACAAGACGAGGATGCGCCTCGACTGCCGTCGCAAGCGCCAGCGTGCCGAGGGCAAAGGCGAACGTGGCGAGCTTGATAGGGGGGCGCGAACGAAACGGCATGACAATGTCTCCTGCTGGTGATCATTGATGATACGCAGCCAGCGCACCTGGCCCTCAAAAACGCGGCCGACGCCCAAAACTTGGGCAAAGCTGCCGGCGATTTGAGGGCCGTTTGCTTGATGTGCGTATCTAGCGTGTCGAGGCGGGAGAACGAGATGACAGACAGTATCGATCGGGCGTTGCAAATGCTCGGGCAGTCGGCTCTGCCGCTGGCGTCGGACGATCTTCAACGCGGCGTGATGGCGCGGATCGACGTGAGGGTGCGTGCGCGTGAAGCGCGTCCATCGTTTGGGGTCGGTTTGGGCGCCGCCGCGGTGGCGATGACCATTGGGTTGGCCAGTGTCAGTGTCACGCCGGTGCCAGAAAAGGTGCCGCTGGAACTGTCGGTATTTTCCGCAAAGGCGGCGTTTGCGCCGGCGACACTGCTGGCGACTGAAGGATGACGCCGAGGCTGCGTCATGCGCTGCTGGTCGCGTTGATCGCTTTTTGCGCCGGGCTCGCCGGCGCCTGGGTCGGGCGGACAATTTTACCTGCGCCAGAGTCTCCGCCGGCCGAGCTGCATGATTTTCTGCATAATAATCTCGATCTCGATGCTGGTCAGCGCGCCAGGCTCGAAGCTCTGGAGTCCGGCTTCGGGGTCAAAAAGCGCGCGCTAGAGGCCGAACTACGTTCCAACAATGCTGAACTTGCCCATGCCATCGACGTGGAACACGGCGAGGGGCCAGAGGTGACGGCGGCGGTCGACAAATCGCATCAGGTGATGGGCGAGCTACAGAAGGCGACGCTCGCTCACATATTCTCGATGCGGGCGCTGATGCGCCCCGACCAGGCGGCAAAGTTCGACGCCGCCGTGACGCGGGCACTCACCGCTGAAGGAAAGTGAAACCTTCCGACCGCCAGGTGGCGGTAAGGCATGACCTTGAATTGTGTTCCGACGGCGAGTTGGCGGTGCTGGCACTCGATCGGGCCAATGCGGCGTTCGCCATTTTGATGCAGCGTTACGAGACCCGTATCTACCGCCTTATTCGCAGCTATGTCGGCCAAAACAATGACGCGATCGATCTTGTTCAGGAAAGCTTTGTTGCAGCCTGGCTTGCGCTGAGCACCTATGACCCCGCGCGGCCATTCGGCACCTGGCTGGCAAGGATTGCCATCAACAAATCGCGCGATTGGGGGCGGCGCCGCGCGGTGCGTGCGTTCTTCACTTTCGCGGCGCCACTCGGCGGTGATGTGCTGGAAATCCCGGATGAAAGCATCGCGGCCGACATAACCGTCAGCGATCGACAACGTATGGCGGCGGTGGCGCGAGCGCTTCCGCAATTGCCGGCCCAGCTGAAGGAGCCGCTCATTCTCTGCACCGTCGATGGCTTGTCCCAAGCGGATGCCGCTTCTGTGCTGGGGATCAGTGAAAAAGCCGTCGAGACGCGGATACGTCGCGCCCGGGCGCGGCTGACGGTGATTTTGGGCGACACTTGAGGGCCGCTATCCTGACATGCGTATAACCCATGACGGTGGCGCAGCCGCACATCAGGGAATGCAGCAACAGTGTTGATCGGCAAATGGTGAAGCAAAAGGGCTTGGTCGTCAGCCTCGTGTCGATTGCCGTGTTGCTTTCGGGCTGTGCAACAGTGCAGCCCGGGCTCGATCCGCCGCAAATCAACCGGCTACTGGCCGCGCGCGGCGCGCCGCAACTGGGGTGGGAGCAGAACGGCAGCGGCGCCGATGAAGCGCTGGTTACGAAATGGCTCGGTGAGCCGATGACGGCCGAGCGCGCCGTTCGGGTCGCCATGCTGCGCAGCCCGCGGCTGCAAGAGGAATATGCCCGGCTCGGCCTGGCGCGCGCCGATATCATGGAAGCTGTTCAGGTCGCCAATCCACGCTTCACAATCGGGAACCTCAATGCGTTGGGGGGTCCCGGTAGTCAGCTGACGCTGGGGCTGGCGATGCCGCTGGTTGACCTTCTTGTCCTCCCGGCCCGTGCTCGGTTGGCCCGGTCCGACTTTGAACGTGCCAAGCTGGCTATTGCGGCCTCTGTTCTTGGCGTCGGGTTCGATGTCGAATCGGCCTGGTATGATTATGTCGGCACCCAGCAAGTCGCCGACATGCGGGCGGCGGTTGCGTCGGGCATGTCAACATCGGCCGAGCTAGCCCGGCGCTTCTACGCTGCCGGTAACATCAGCGAACTCCAGCTGAAGCGCGAGGAAGCTGCCGCTGCTCAAGCGCGGATCGGGGCCGCGCGCGCCCTGGTGGCGGCACGCATGGCGCGGTTGCACCTGAATACGACCATCGGCCTGTCCGGCGCCGATGCCGAATGGCAGACGAGCGACCGGCTGCCGTTGCCGGTCGCCGCCGAGGACGATCCTGTCTTGCTCGAAACCATGGCGAACCAGGGCAACCTCGCTCTCCTGGCGCAGTCGCGCGAGGTCGATATCCTTCGCGACGCTGCCGGCATAACGCGCAAGACAAGACTGATCGGCGATGCCCAGATCGGCTTCGAGCGCGAGCGTGAAACCGACGGCTCGGTCATCCAGGGGCCGACCGGCAGTATCGAAATCCCGATCTTCAACCAGGGCGGCGCTCGGGTTCAGCGCGCCGAAGCGCGTTATCTCCAGGCCCGCGCGCAATTGCTGGCGCTGCAGCTGAAGACCGACAATGCCGTGCGGCTCGGCGCAGAGCGGGTGCGCGTGCTCAGCGATATCGTCAAGACCCACCGCGACGCGCTGATCCCTGCGCGCGAGACAGTGGTCGAACGCAGTCAGCAGGAGCAGAATTTCATGCTGATCGGCGTTTTCGAACTGATCCAGGCCAAAACCCAGGAATATGACGCCTATCAGGGTTATCTGGAAGCGATCCGCGACTATTGGCTGGCGCGCCTTGACCTGATGCGCGTCGTCGGGGCGCGGCTGCCGAGCGAACAGGAAGCCACCGGCCAGACGCCAAGCGTCAGCGAAATCCTGACACCGCGCGGCATTGCTATGGACCATAGCGGGCACGGCGCGGCAGGCGGTGGGGCAGGGGTAGCGCCCCAACCCATGGCTGACATGCCGGGCATGGATCATTCCGCGCACGGCGCGCCGGCAGCATCGCCCGAGCCGCCGCCGCCCGCTCACCGACATCCAGGAAGCCCATCATGATCGTCGATCGTCGCAGCCTGCTGCTCCGCACCGGCGCTGCCGCTGCCGCCCTTGTCGTCGCCGATCGCGCCGCGGGGCAGACACATGACATGGCCGGGATGGACCATTCGACGATGGACCATTCCGCGATGCAGATGCCGGCTACGCGCCCGCCGGCACCAACGCCAACCGGTCCGCGCGATCCGCGCTACACGCCGGTTCGGACTCTTAATGGGTGGACCCTGCCGTGGAAAATGGTCGACGGCGCCAAGGAGTTCCATCTGGTGGCAGAGGAGATCGTCCACGAATTCGGCCCCGGCTCAAAGGCAACCTGCTGGGGCTATAACGGCTCCACCCCCGGCCCAACCATCGAGGCGGTGGAGGGCGACCGGGTGCGCATCTATGTCACCAACAGGCTGCAGGAACACACCACCGTCCACTGGCACGGCCTCATCCTGCCATCGGGCATGGATGGCGTCGGCGGCCTCAATCAGCCGCACATCAAGCCGGGCGAGACCTTCGTTTATGAATTCACGCTGCGCCAGCACGGCAGCCATATGTACCACCCGCACGCCGATGAAATGACCCAGATGGCGTTCGGTATGATGGGCCTGTTCATCATCCATCCGCGCGGAGGGGAGGCGGTGCCGATCGATCGCGACTATGCGTTCATCCTGCACAATTGGGCGCTGCATCCCGGCACCTGGCGGCCCGACCCTTCGGTGATGGTGGATTTCGACCTGTGGACGTTTAATTCGAAGGTCTTTCCCGCCATCGACCCGATCGTCGCGCGGACCGGTGATCGCGTCCGCATCCGCATGGGCAATTTGTCGATGTGGAACCACCCCATCCACCTCCACGGCGTCGAATATGTCGTGACGGGCTCAGACGGCGGTCGCTGGCCGCAATCGCAGTGGCGGCGCGATGTCACCAGCATCGTCGGCGTCGGCCAGATGCGCGATATCGAATTCACCGCCGTCCCCGGCGACTGGGCCTTCCACTGTCACATGGCGCACCACACGATGAACGCCATGGGCCACGGCGTGCCCAACCCCACTGGCGTCGATCAGGATGATCTCGAAGCCAAGGTAAAGGCGATGCTGCCGGGATACATGAAGATGGGCCGAAACGGCATGGCTGAGCACCAGGAGCACACCGATGGTGGCCACCCCGGCCCCCCCAACACCATGGCGATGATGGTCGGAAACGGCCAGTTCGGTAATATCGAGATGGGAGGCATGTTCACCACCGTAAAGGTGCGCGATGATCTGGCGCGCGGCGATTACCGGGATCCGGGCTTCTACCAGTTTCCAAAAGGGACCGTCGCACGCCGGGTCAGCACCGACCCGAATTTCGGCGCGCCGGTGCGCCGCAGCATCTGACGCTCCACGGCGCAGAGCTGACAACTGTCCAGATTGGATGACACGGGAGACGGGCAATGCAGGAACAGAGCGACAAGATGAAAATGGGCTATGGCCGGTTCGCCGCGATGATCGTGACATCTACGGTTGTCATGTTCGGGCTGATGTACCTCAATAGCTATGCGCTCGACCACGTCTTCTACAGCCAGACCCGCACCTGGATGGCGGTCTATATGGGCGCGGTGATGGCGGTCATCATGCTGGGCTTCATGTGGTCGATGTATGCGAACAAGCGCACCAATCTGCTCATTATTGCCGGCAGCGTGATCGTGTTCGCGGGCGCGCTCTGGCTGGTGCGCAGCCAGGAAACAGTCGATGACGTTTCCTGGATGAAGGCGATGATTCCGCATCATTCGATTGCGATCATGACCAGCAAGCGCGCCCACATAAAGGACCCCGAGGTCCGCAAGCTCGCCGATGGCATCATCAATGCGCAGGTTCGCGAAATTGCCGAGATGAAGCGCATGATCGCCAGACTGGAAGCGACGCCGACTCCGAAGGGAGCAGCCGACCTTCCCGCCAACCAGGAAATTTCACAATGATGCGCGCAGCTGTTTGGACAGGTTGGGTTTTGCTGGGCACCACGCCATCAATGGCGCAGCCGGTTGATCCTCATGCCGGTCACGCCATTACCGAAGCGGCAGCCCAACCGGCGATGGATCATAGCATGATGGACCATGGCGGCATGCATATGGCGCCAACCCCCAAAGCGATGGTCCGCACGAATATCGGTCCAGCAGAATTCGCGCTCAAGGCCTTCTCCGACGCCCTCGAGGTCGGCAACCGCAAACTCGCAATCGCCCGCCTGGCACCCGATCTTACAGTCGTCGAAGATGGCGTCGAGGAAAGCCGGGCCGATTATATCGGCGGGCATCTTGCCGCTGATATTGAGTACCAGAAATCCGTCAAGACGGTGCTGCTCGAACGCACTGTTCTCAACGATGGTCCATCAAAGGTACGGATCGTGTCCAAGATCCGCATGATTGGCAATCGCAGCGACAAGCCGACCGATACGGTGATCGAAGAAAACGCCGTATTGGCGAAGATGCCCGATGGTTGGAAAATTATGCGTCTCGAATGGATTTCCGCACAGTAACGGGCTTCAGTCGCATCAAAGTCCTAGTTGAGGACCAAAACCCAATATAGAATCTTGATAATTTATCTTATGTTAAATAATATCAGTAGCCTAGCCGCGTCGATTTCACAGAAAAATCACGGAAGACTATACCAGGTAGAGCGTCCGCCGCCATGACGAACAATCATGCCCTTCGCCACCAAACCACTGAAAACTGTCTTCAGCGTATTGGGACTGCCCCCGTGTTCGCGTACCATATCTCGTGTCGCCACGCGGCCATGCTCCTTGGCGTAGTCGAGGATGTGCACCGCAAGCATGGGGAGCTTTGCCAGAGCGTTCTTCTCGCGCTCGACTTTCACCGCCAGGTGCCGCTTTTGCGTCTGGAGGGCGCGCATGAAAAACAGCAACCAGGGCTGCCAGTCGGGCGCTTCGCTGTTTATGGTAGTCTGCGTCTGGCGGAGGCCTAGATAATAGCCTTCCTTGTTGCGCTCGATGACGCTTTCGAGCGAGCTGTAGGGCACATAGGCGTAGCCGGCCTGCAGCAAAAGCAGGGTCGTCAGGACACGGCTCAAGCGACCGTTGCCATCCTGAAAAGGGTGTATTTCCAGAAAGGTGACAACGAAAAGCGCAATAATGATCAATGGATGCAGTCGCCTGAGATCGCGTTCCTGTGTGAACCAGGCGACGAGTTCCGCCATTCGGCGTGGCGTATCGAACGGGGAAGCCGTTTCGAATACGACGCCGATCATCCTGCCGGATGAGTCAAAGGCGCCAACGTCGTTTCGCACCTTTTTGTATTCGCCACGGTGCCGCTCATCCTTGTTGCTGTGGCGCAGCAGATCGCGGTGCAACTGACGGATGTGGTTTTCGTTGATGGGGATGTCTTCCCAGGCATGAAACACCGTTTCCATGACGTTGGCATAGCCAGCGACTTCCTGCTCGTCGCGGCTGTCGAACGATTTGATCTCCAGCTTGGCGAGCAGTTGCTCGACCTCGCGGTCGCTGAGCTTGCTACCCTCTATTCGGGTTGATGATCCGATGCTTTCAATCGTTGCCACGCGTCGCAGGGCGTTCAAACGCTCTGGTGCGAGGGTACCCAGCAAGCGCCAGGCGCCCTTGAACTCATCGAGTTCCGAGAGCAGCGCCAGCAATTCCGGCGTGATATGAATGGTGCCTGCGTTGAGCATACCGGACTTCATACCGGATTAGACCGGAATGTCCACCCGAATAGAGACCGGATTAGACCGGATACTAACCTTCATGGCCTGGTGGGGCGCTGTATCGGCGATGCCTGCGCTTGATCGCAACGCGCGGCATCGGGCATGTTGATGCAATGATACCGCCGATCACCAACGCGCTGATAGCGGATGCTATTCAAACGACCAACATGGTGAGCGCCGGACACGCCTATTGGCTGCAAGGCCGGGTGGGCGCGCTGGACATCGATATGGGCCTGGCATTGATATCCGCCGAGGTCAGGGGCGGTGTGGCCAAGCCCTATGAAGTGACCATTTTATTTCCCGATAACGTTGGGGGTCCTATGGAGGCCCTTATCGACTGCTCCTGTCCGGTCGGGTTCGATTGCAAACATGGGGCGGCCGTGTTGTTTGCGGCGCAAGCTCAACAGTCCACTGCGCCGGGGGCGTCACAGCATCTTGCGCGCGTCGCGCCTCAAGTGTCTGTCCGCCCGGTGCCGCTACCACAGCCGCTGCTACAATGGCTCGCAGAGGCGCAAAGCGAAGTCCAGGCTGCAAAGCGCAGTGTTTTCGATCTGGTCTATGTTTTTGCGCCGCGCGCGCTGCATGATGGAAAGAGCAAGAAGGGCAAAGCTCTCCCCGCAGCTGGCGAACCACTGGCGCAGCGTCTGGTGGTGAGCGTTTGGCTGTGGGGGCAGGACGCTGGCGGCCAGTTTGGTCGCAGCCAGCCAAAATGTCTCCAGCCCAGTTCCTATGCGCTACGTGACGGAGGTCTCTCGCTTGGACCGGTAGACCAATGGCTGGTCCGCCGCATGAGCAACTATGGCGGCGATCTCGACAACCACGGCACACCAAAAGGTGCGGCCGGTGGCGACTGGATCGAGAAGGTCATCGCCACTGGCCGGGCGCGCTGGCGCAAGGCCGACGGGCCGGTGCTGCACTGGGGCGACGATCAAGCGGCACAATGGCGCTGGGTAACACTCGCCGGCGGAGAGCAGCGGCTTGCGTTGTATGGCCTTGCTCAAAGCCAGATCCTGCTCGCGACAGCGCCGCCGATCGTCGTCGATGAAGAGACCGGCTTGATGCACCGGGTGCAATGCGATGCCGAAGCCACGCTTGCCCAGCGCCTGTTGCTGATGCCGCCAGTTCCGCCGGAGGCAGTTGCGCAATTGGCAACCCAATGGCCCGGCATTGTCGGCGCTGCGGTGCCGGCGCCCGAATTGGACAATTTGCAGAACCTCGGCCGCATTGCCCCAGCGCCGGTGCTGACATTTGTCCAGGAAAAAGTCGATGCCATCTCGCCTCGCCGCCGGGGCTATTACTCATCGTCTACCTATAAAGCCGACATGGCCATCACGCGGCTGAGCTTCGATTATGCCGGCACCCGCGTCACGTCATCGACAAATGGCGCCGATATTACCAGCAACGGGGAAGCCGGCTTTGTTCGCTTTAGCCGCGACCTAGCGGCGGAAGCGCAGGCGCTCGATCGGTTGTTTTCGCATGGGCTCATGCCAGTGGAAGCGTTCGACGAGATCAAGACCAGGCACGCCCAGCGCTGGGATTTTGCACCGCACCCGCTTGCAGAGGCAACGGACTTTGCCGCGTTCATGCAGACCGCACTCCCGCCGTTGCGCACCGAGGGTTGGCGGATCGAATATGGCCCGAAATGGCAACTGACCCTCATCGACGTGGGTGGCGACGACATGCAGTTCGATGTCGCCCCTTCTGGCACAGACTGGTTCGACATTAGTCTTGGGGCTCGCATCGATGGCAAGGTTTTCGATATCCTTCCCATGCTGCGCCAGTTGCTGGCGCTCTACGGACCAGCGCTGCTTGAGCAGGCGGGCGACACCATCACCGTCGCGATTGGTCCCGGCAAGCTCGCGCAACTGTCGACCGAGCAGATCAAGCCGGTGCTGGCGACGCTGCTCGACATGGCGCTGCATGAACGCGAAGCCTCCGGGCGCCTGCGTCTTCCGAGCAGCGACATTGCAGTGCTGGCCGATCTGGAGAACGCCAGCACCGGCCATATTGGCTGGCGCGGCGGCGATGCACTTCGGCTGCTTGCTCGCGCGCTCACCCGTATCGAGATGGAAACAACCGTCACTCCAGTCAGCTTCAAGGCGGTACTGCGGCCTTATCAACAGCAAGGGCTGGACTGGTTGCAGGCCCTTCACAGCGCCGGGTTCGGCGGCATGCTTGCGGACGATATGGGGCTGGGCAAAACCGTGCAGGCCCTGGCGCATATCGCTACGCTCAAAGCTGCCGGCAATCTCGGCGCGCCCGCGCTGATTATCTGTCCGACCTCGGTGCTGCCCAACTGGCAAGCCGAGATCGCCCAGTTTACGTCAGAACTTCGCGTTGTGCTCTGGCATGGTAACGACAGGCAAAGCCAGAACGATAGCCTCGCCGCGGCCGACATCATCCTGTCGAGTTACCCCCTGCTGCTCCGCGACCAGAAGCTGTTCGCCGCGCAAAACTTCGGCTTGATCCTTTTCGATGAAGCCCAGGTGTTGAAAAACCCCAAGACCGCAGGCTTCAAGGCCGCCAAGACGCTGAAAGCCGCGCAGGTGATTGCGCTGTCGGGAACGCCTGTCGAAAATCAGTTGACCGACATCTGGAGCCTGACGGACCTCGTGACACCCAATCTGCTCGGCCCGCTCGACCAGTTCAAGCGCATCATCGACAAACCGATCACACGCGACAATGACCTCGCAGCCAAGGCGCTGCTGCGCCGGCGCCTCAAGCCCTTCATGCTCCGCCGCACCAAGGACGAGGTGGCCCGCGATCTGCCGGAAAAGACCGAGATTCCGGAATGGATCGATCTCGAGAAGAACCAGTTGGCCAGCTATGAGAGTTTGCGGCTGCTGATGCAGAAGCGGGTCCGCGACGAGATCGCTCGCGTTGGCCTGCTCAGATCGCAAATCGTCTTCCTCGATGCGTTGCTGAAGCTGCGCCAGCTCTGCTGCGATCCGCGGCTCGTGCCGCAGTTGAGTGGCAAAGGCGCTGGCTCGGCAAAGCTCGCCCGGCTTCTCGAAATGCTGCCGGAATTGCTTCGCGAGGGACGCCGGATTCTGCTGTTCAGCCAGTTCACCTCGATGCTCGACCTGATCAAGCCCGAACTCGACGCGTTGCAGATTGCGCATGTTGAAATTCGAGGCAGCACCCAGGACCGCGAAACCCCGGTCCGCCGGTTTCAAGCCGGCGAGGTTCCGCTCATTCTCGTCAGCCTGAAGGCCGGTGGCACCGGGCTGAACCTGACCGCGGCCGACACCGTGATCCTCTACGATCCATGGTGGAACCCGGCGGTGGAAGCGCAAGCGATCGACCGCGCCCATCGCATCGGTCAGTCAAAGCCTGTCTTTGTCCACAGACTCATCGCGCGTGACACGATCGAGGAGAAGATCCTCGGCCTTCAGGACAAAAAGCGTGCATTGGCCGCGATGCTCTGGGAAGGCGATGATGCTACGCCGGCCAAGCTGACCGAGGCGGATATCGATTTTCTGCTTGGGTGACATGCCTTCAGCAGCAGGGATGGATTGCCGCAAACCAGTGTGACCGTGCTGCCGAATTCGGCGATGGCTATGGATGGGTACATTCCCGTTTTGTGTCATCATTCGAAAGTTTCGACACCGTCAATTACACTACATAATATCAATGAGTTATAGTAGAACTGTCATAACAGACGTTGCTATGGCTGGACCGGCTCTGGTTGAGAAGTATGTTTCTCTCGCAAAGGAAACCAGCAGCGATGATCGGGTCTGCGGGCACCGCCAGGTCACGGTGCTTAACTTGATGGTTCTTACGTCAGAGGCTGACCCAAAAGTAAGTTGAGTGATATCAGTCTGTTGCGCTTGACGTGCTGACGCATCGTTGATTCAGGAGGTTTTGCGAAGAACTTTCTGGAGATCAATGATGTGGACCGATACCACCCGCGCCATTCATGCGCGCAAGGGGTTGGCTTTGCCAAGCGATTTGACGGATGCGGAATGGGCTGTGCTCGAGCCGTTTCTGCCGCTGGCCTTGCCGGGTGGTCGGCCACGCAAATGGCCGACACGGCGACTTGTGGAGGCGATGCTGTATATGCTTCGAGGCGGTCTCCCGTGGCGGATGCTGCCATCCGGGTTTCCGCCGATGACGACGGTACAGCGCTACTTCTACGCATGGCGCGACAGTGGTGTCTGGCAGAGGATCAACCATTATCTGCTGATGGATCTGCGCGTTGCCGAGGGTCGCGAGGCCGCGCCCAGCGCCGGGGTCATCGACAGCCAGAGTGTGAAAATCACGGAAAGCGGCGGTGTTCGGGGTTACGACGCCGGCAAGAAGATCAAGGGCCGCAAACGTCATATCCTCACCGATACCTGCGGCTATCTCGTTCACGCCGTGGTTCACGCCGCCGATATTCAAGACCGCGATGGCGCGCCGCTGGTGCTGGCCGCCATCATCCAGCGGTTCCCCTGGCTCCGGCACGTGTTTGCCGATGGCGGCTATGCCGGCGACAAGCTCAGGAATGCCCTGGCCAGGATCGGAACCTGGACGCTTGAGATCATCAAGCGATCCGATACCGCCAAGGGCTTCGAACTGCTGCCACGCCGATGGGTGGTGGAAAGAACCTTCGCCTGGCTGAACCGTAATCGGCGTCTCGCCAAAGACTTCGAGCAAAAGATCGAAAGCGCCACCGCGTGGCTGTTCCTCGCCTCCGTCCAGTTCATAACACGCAGAATCGCAAGAGGTTAATCCAAATTAGCGACCTTATGAGTCAGACTCTCAGAGATGGCGCGCAGCGTCCATGCGCTGGTGTAGAATGCGGATGACCGCGATTCCATAGTCCGTCGGCTTCAGATAAATTACGTGGCTGCCAACGCTTTGGCGGCGGTAGCCGATCCGTATCCTGTCGCATTGCTGCGCTCGTTGCGGCGCTCGCGCCAACATAAAAAGTGTTTTCTCGAGGGCTTCGTCATACTCAAGCGCCTTCGTTAATCCCCATGCCGCGACACTCCGATCAAATATCTTGTTCAGGTCCAGCTTGGCCGCCGGACTAAGCCGGAATTCAGCCATGCTGGGCAATCTTGCGCTTTCTGAAGGCATCAAAATCAAAAGGCTCAGGCTCGCCGCTGTCTTCGCCTGCAATCAAGGCCTGGCGAAGGTCCTGCATTGCGACGTCACGCTCCTGGGCGCGGCGGATCAGGTCACGAATGGCTTCGCTGTCGTTGGTGTAGCTGCCACCAGCGATCTGATCGGCAATCCAGGCATCCTGCTGATCGGTCAGCGTGATAGTTTTGCGTACCGTGCCCACTGCTTGCCCTTCCAAAATAACTCGGAAATCATACTATTGGTGCATATTGGCGCGATCATTCCTGTAAATCAAGTGATACGGGGGCGTTCGCGTCAGGCTTTGCGAGACAAAGTTTTCATCGCTTCGGTCACTAAGCCCCCTCGAACGCCGGTCGCCGGGGCACAACGGCCTTTGCGCTGAATTGGGAATGTCCCGGAAACTGAATTTCGCACAATTTACCTCTTTTGTTCTCCAGCAAGATGACTCATAGAATCGTCATGCCGATCCGCCCAAGCCAGCGTTGGTTCTACCCCATCGACTGGCGCGAACTGTCGCAAGTCATCCGCTTCGACCGCGCTGGCGGTCGCTGCGAGCAATGCGGGCGACCGCATCTTCAATGGGTCATCGTCGGCCCGGATGGTGTTTGGTGGAATGAAGAACTGCAAGGATGGCGGGATCATCGCGGGCGGCGGACGCGGACATTGCCCTCCCTTGCCCACCTGGTCGCGCTGCAACCAGCGTTTTCAGGCTTCACGCCGCCGCCATTGCCAAGGTCATATGTGGTGCTGGCCACCGCCCATCTGGATCAGAACCCCGGGAACAACGCTCCGCACAATCTCGCGGCGCTTTGCCAACGCTGCCATCTCGCGCATGATCGATCGGCACATCGCCGGCAGCGCTGGGTTACCCTGTTCTATCGTCGTGCGCTCGGTGACTTGTTCGCTGGTCGCTATCCAGAAGGGCGTTAAAATCTTCTCGCCTGTGTTGCTACAGATTTGAGGCAAAGCCGAACAACCAAGCGTTTGCTTTCGGCTTCGGCTTCAGGTGGCGGTCCGGATATCAGTCGACCCTTATGATCTCGCCGCCGGACTGGCAGGCGGCCGGCTTAACACCCATAGTCCGAAGATGGCCAATGGTGTCGCCTCCTCATCGCAGCCAGCCCGGCGGCCCGGCGCCGAGCCGCTTTCTGGCGCTGTCGAGCGCATCACCTTTCACAGTGCCGAGACCGGCTACTGTGTGCTGCGGGTCAAAGTGCGCGGCCAGCGGGATCTCGTGACGATGGTCGGCCATGCCGCTGCGATCGGCGCTGGCGAGCATGTCGAAGCAATGGGTGTCTGGATCAACGACCGTCAGCACGGCTTGCAGTTCAAGGCAGACTCCATTCGTACAACAGTGCCGACAACGCTTGAGGGCCTCGAAAAGTATCTTGGCTCCGGGATGATCAAGGGGATCGGACCAGTTTATGCAAAAAAGCTGGTGACAGCGTTTGGCCAGGACGTGTTTGACATTATCGAGCGCGAGCCGGCGCGGCTGCGCGAGGTTACCGGCATCGGTCCGGGACGCGAGGCAAAAATCATTCGTGGCTGGACCGATCAGCGCGCCATCCGCGAGATCATCGTCTGGCTTTACAGTCATGGCGTCAGTTCGGCGCGGGCAGTGCGGATCTTCAAGACCTATGGCGAGGAAGCGATCGCGATCATCATGGCGGACCCCTATCGCCTGGCGCGTGATATTACCGGCATCGGCTTCAAGACCGCCGACGCCATCGCCGCCAGCCTTGGCTATGGCAAGGATGATCCACGGCGTGTCCGTGCCGGCGTCGCCCATGCACTGACCACGGCAATGGATGATGGCCACTGCGGTCTGCCGGTGCATGATCTGATCCGCTCAGGCGCCGAGCTGCTCGAGGTCCCGGCACCGCTCATCGAACTCGCGGTGGCGGCCGAGCTTGCCGCCGGTGAGGTCATTGCCGGGATCACTGACGAGCGCGAGGTGATCTTCCTTGCAGGGCTGTTCCGCGCAGAACAGGGTATCGCCGAACGGCTGCGGCGATTGCGCGAAGGACCTCTGCCATGGGCGGCGATCGATGCGGCAAAAGCGATTCCATGGGTCGAGCAAAAAACCGGCGTGACATTATCGGCGAGCCAGTCGCAGGCGATGCGCCTCGCGTTGACGTCGAAGGTCTGCGTCATCACCGGCGGCCCCGGCGTCGGCAAGACAACGCTGGTCAATGCGGTGCTCAAGGTGCTTGCAGCGCGCAAGCTCGACATTGCCCTGGCGGCGCCAACCGGGCGGGCTGCCAAGCGGCTGTCGGAATCAACCGGCATGGATGGCATGACACTCCATCGCCTGCTCGAGACCGATCCCAAGGAGGGCGGGTTCAAGCGCAATCAGGACAACCCGCTGGGTTGCCAGCTGCTGGTCGTCGACGAAACCAGCATGGTCGATGTGCCGCTGATGAACGCCATGCTCAAGGCCCTGCCGGCCGCAAGCGCGCTGTTGCTCGTCGGCGACGTCGACCAGCTGCCCTCGGTCGGCCCAGGGCAGGTACTGAAGGACGTGATCGCCAGCGGGGCCGTTCCCGTTGTGCGGCTGACCGAAGTCTTCCGCCAGGCAGCAACGAGCCGGATCATTGTCAGCGCGCACCGGATCAACAAGGGGTTGATGCCCGACCTGTCGGCCCGGGACGAAGGCGATTTCTTCTACGTTCCCGCCGACGATCCCGGCGAAGTCGCCGACAAGGTCGTCGAACTCGTGTCGCGCCATATCCCGCGGCGGTTCGGGTTCGACCCGGCACGCGATATTCAGGTGCTCAGCCCGATGCAACGCGGCGGTGCCGGCGCCCGGGCGCTGAACGCGCTGCTGCAGGGGCGGCTGAACCCGCCGACAGACCAGGCGATCGAGAAGTTCGGTCACCGGTACGGCCCCGGCGACAAGGTCATGCACATCATCAACGACCGCGAGCGCGACCTTTACAACGGCGATCTCGGCATCGTGACCCGGGTCGACCATAGCGAGGGCGAATTGACCGCCCGGTTCGGCCAGACCGAGACGGTATTCGATTTCGGCGAACTCGACGCGCTTCAGCTGGCCTACGCGATGACGATCCACAAATCACAAGGGTCTGAGTACCCGGTGGTAGTGCTGCCATTGACCATGCAGGCCTACACCATGCTCGGCCGCGAATTGATCTACACCGCCGTTACCCGGGCGCGAAAGCTGCTGGTCATCGTTGGACCCACAAAGGCGCTGGCGATCGCGGTCAAGCGCCGCCAGCCACGGCGGTGGTCGCTGCTGCGTGATCGGCTCTCGTCGTGACGCTCATCGCAGCAAACCGGGCTCGGCGATTTCTTCGGCCTCTTCGGTCGTGGCATAGACCTCCTCGCGAATGATCCTGTTGGTGATCTCGAGAAGGTGGGCCGACAGTGCGTCGCTGAGCGCCTCGAACTCGGGCCAAAGCACACCCTTTATGATGCTCGCCGGCGCCAGGACCATCACCGTCTGGCGGTGCATGCGCGAATAGCGGAAAGGCTTGAGCCCATAGCGGCGGCACAGGGCCGTAAAGAGTTGCCGCGACCAGGGATCCGGGATCGAGAATTTGAACTCTTGCGCCTTTTCGCGCTTGCTCGTCTCGGCAAACTGTCGCCGGATGCGATCGGCCGCGGCGCCAGCGGCCGCCTTTTCACCAGGGGTCGCAGCGCCCGCAAACAGCGCTTCGATCTTGCGCAGCTTTTCGCGAAGGCGTTGCTCGGCGTCCATATCCCGACCTGGGTTCAATGGCGGGTCGACGGCGGTGCGGTAAAGCCCGCGCCCCCCTTCCCCCGAGCCCCCACACACGAAACAACGGCGGCGTGGATTTCAGTCTCCATAATGCCGGTCAAGTCGCGCAGGTTCTTGATGGTCTGCTTGATCTCTTCGCGATCCTCAGGTTCGCCCTTTGTGCGTTCGATCAGATTAGCGATACCGAGCATTATGGCTCTGATTTCACCAAGGTTGGTGACCGCCACATGAGC
Source organism: Polymorphobacter multimanifer (assembly GCF_014205635.1). Classification (GTDB taxonomy): domain Bacteria; phylum Pseudomonadota; class Alphaproteobacteria; order Sphingomonadales; family Sphingomonadaceae; genus Sandarakinorhabdus; species Sandarakinorhabdus multimanifer. Next base: position 38,867 of record NZ_JACIIV010000021.1, on the reverse strand, counting down.
GCGCTTGGGAAGGCTGGTTTCGTTCTCGCCATTGAAAAAGGCTTCAACGAACCCTTCGACCTCTTGGGCGCGGATCATGCCGAAGTTGCCAAGATTGGCGCTGGTCGGCTCCAGCGGCACCCAAATGGCGCGAAACGGCGCCCTTGGATTCTGATGACGGGCGAGTTCGTTCCACAAACCCATGATCAACGCGCCGAGCAATTCGTTGACATCGTCGACGCTGTCGAATTCAGGCAATTCTCCGCCCCACAGACTGGCGACCACCGTCATCGGTTTCAGATCAGGGTCGAGGCAGGCAATGCTGCCCAGAAACCGTGTCCGGACCGCATGGAAGGGAACCGGACAGGCGTGCCGATCAAGCAGCGCGCGGATTGCTCGCTCGCTTGAAGCTCTGGTTTTCGACTGTGCCATCGGGCTCCCTCGCAGGCATGGATCTTGGGACAAGTCCTGCTGCCTTGGCCCGGTGTATCGAGATTGTATATCGCCGTCGCAGCGGACTTCCATTATTTTATGACCTAGTCGGGGATGGTCTGGCTGGATCTCGCTGGCTTAGTCCGGCGAGATTTCCTTTCCGCTTTGAGAGCCATTCCCCCGGGTTTTTTCCTATCCCATTCTCCCGATCCGCTCCGCTGTGGCCTTTATGATCTGCTGCACCAGCGCCTGGGTTTGCAGCGGCAGTTCGGCGGACTGGAACTGGTAGATCAGTTTTTCGAGGTCGTCGGCCCAGCGCCACCGCGCGGTGGTCAGCCGGCCCTGATTGTCGCCGCGCCCATCGTCGGCGGTAGCCTGAAAGTCGCGCTCCAGATCGGCGGCCGCGCGCAGGACATGGACCAGCGCTGTCTTCAGTGGCTCTGGCAGATCAGGCAGATCGCCATAGGGATGCGTGCCGGACATCGCCATTGTCTGGTTCTGCTCGGACACCTCTTCCATCAGCATGGCGTAGCGCCCGAAGCCGGGGAACCGCTGGCAGAGTTTTCGCAAGTCGCGGTCGGAGGCGGTGTTGTAGATCATTTGCAGATCCGCCATGTGGCCCATCATCTGATTGGCCAACGCCATGCCGGTGACGCCCTGTTTTTCCAGCTGGACGACACGCAGATCGATCGCAGCGACGATCTGGCTCATCCCCGGCATCTGACCCCAGCCCCTTCGCTTCAAACGATCGACTGCACAGTGCCAGATCCGGGTGCGATCAGCAAAGCTCTTCGAACAGCCCCTCGGTCAGACACAAATGATCGGTCGCACGCGTGCATCCTGAAACAAACACCGACTTGTGGCTTTTGTGCAGATTTTCTGCTCCGCTGATTTTCGGACCCTGAAGTCAGTTGGATAGCATGCCATGGCTGAAGTCCCACAACGTCCCCCGCCAGTTCGAGACGCGTCCCTCAGTTCCGCAAGCAGGGCAATGCCAGACAACCGCGTCGTCGTCAGTCATGCCGGTGTCGACGTGGTGGTTGTCGCGCTTTCGACACTTGAAGCAGACAGGGCCGTGCGTGCTTTCAGATCGGTTGAAATCGGACGCATGGGCGATTACCGCGGTGGTGAAGTCTGCCAGTTTGCGGGCGGGACCTTTCTTCGGCTCGATGTCGCCTTTCTCGTCGAGATAGTGCCGGGTGTCGATCACGTAAAAGGTGTTTGCTCTTGGTTTCATGATGCCACCAGCTGCCACCTGTTGGCAGGGTCGGATAAAGCGCTCGGCAACGCGAGTCCCTTCCGCGGCAACGGGCTATCTCAGATGGCCAGCGATATGCTTGTTCATCTCGAACATCGAGCAGCTGTCCTTGCCAAAGATCTTTTTCAGCGCTGCGTCGGCGTTGATCTGCCGCCGGTCAGTGGCGTCCTGCAGGCCGTGCTTCTTGATATACTCCCAGACCTTGGCAACGACCTGGCCCCGGGATAGCGGGTCCGCCCCCACAATCACCGCCAGCTCGGCCGACGGCGTAAGCGGCTTTTGCAGCGCATCGGATTTGCGCGGTGCCTTGACGGCTGCCGATGCCGCCTTGGCGGGTTTTGCTGCTGGTGTCTTTGCCATTTGAACCTCCGTGTGTTCGGCTATTACTGTGCCGTTCCGACCGCAAGGCTGCAAGTCTTTACCCAGACATTTGTTTATGGCGATCGCCCGCTGCGTGTCAGGACAACGTTTTATACGCCGACCTGGCCCATAATGCCTGGGGACCACACCAACGAAGTCGACGCCAGTGCGCCTCCGTTCTCGTACAGCTCGTAACCCTGCAGGCCCTGTCTTTCAGTTGATGCCAGCGTTCGTTGGCTCCCTGAACAGCAGCCGGGCCGCCCGCACAATTAACGCCTGATCGTTGGCGTTGACGACCAGCGCCGATGGGACCTCCCTTTTCAGCGCGGCGATCGTCTTGTCCAGCGGCCTGTGTTGCGATGGGCCGCGGCTCGGTCGCCTGAAGATGTGGAATTCTCACAGGCCTGAGCGGCTATGCGGCCGGAATGGCGATCTTGAGCTTGCGCCGGGCATTGACCGGCTTTTCCTCAACCTTCTTGCGGCCAAGGCCGAGGCTCTTCGCCATCTCGCTGCGCTTGGCCGCATAGGCCGGCGCCACGATCGGATAGTCAGCCGGTAGATTGTAGCGAGCGCGATATTCGTCGGGCGACAGGCCGTGCGTTGTCAGGTGGCGGCGCAGGACGCGATAGGGTTTGCCGTCGATCATCGAGATGATGAACTCGGGCGAAGCCAGGCTCTTGCGGACGGTAACCGCCGGCACATATTCCGGCGCAGCGGCTTCAGCGACAAGGGGCGCAGCGGTCTGTGCCAGCGCCGCATAGGTCGATGAGATCAGCGCCGGCAATTCGGCAGCACCAACCTTGTTATGGGTCAGATAGGCGCCAACAATACTCGCCGTAACCTCGGTCAGCGCCATCACTTCGTCTTCATCCATCGTGCGATATCCTGTTTGTCCGGCGAGCCGGCCCATTGCGCAATCTAACGGCCACGGCTCGCCAAATTACTGTCGATGTTTCGTCGATCACGCCGATCAGCCGCCAGTCGTCGTGATCGTGATAGACGACAGTGAGGTCGGGTGCCACCGCCCAGGATCAATGCGACACACTGCAACCGCAATGCGCGACCCACCTTGTGGTATGAGAACCTCGAACCATGGCGCGCTGAGCGGCGTGGAAAGACCGATCGAGATTTTGTGAAGCCATTGTTCTTTGCCCTGATGCTCGGGCTCAACCTGTTGGGAAGCCCTGCCATGGCCACCGAAGAGCCGCCCTTCACTGTCCACCTCGCCAAGGGCAACTTCGAGGTGCGCGACTATCCTGCGCTGGTGGCGGCGGAAGTCTCGGTGCCGGGTGACCGCAAGGACGCAGCCAGCAAGGGCTTCCGCTTGCTCGCTGGCTATATCTTCGGCGGCAACACCGCCAAGCGCAGCATCGCCATGACCGCGCCGGTGACGCAGGCCGCTGCCAGCGAGAAGATCGCCATGACGGCGCCGGTGATGCAGATTGGCGGCAACGGCACCTGGGTGATCCGGTTCATCATGCCCCGAGGATCGACGCTCGAGACCCTGCCAAAGCCGAACAATCCTGCCGTCAGGCTTCGCGGTCTCGCGCCAGCGCGCGTCGCAGTGGTCAAGTTCAGCGGCCTTGCGCGGCAGGATGATGTCGATGCGAGGACCGCCGCACTATCGCAGTTCGTGAAGGCTCAAAATCTGCAGGTGATCGGGCCGCCGTCGCTGGCGCAGTATGACCCGCCTTGGACGCTGTGGTTCATGCGGCGGAACGAGGTGATGCTGCCCGTGGCGCGCTGAACAAGGAGCGCGGGGGGAGTGAGTGTCTAAATTCGCTTCGAGCCTTCCTGGATTCCTCAGCACAATTCGTTGAAGAGCCCTTCGGCCAGATAGAGCCGATCGGTGGCGCGGGTGCAGGCAACATAGAGCAGGTTGATCAGCTGGTTGGTCTCGTGAAGCTGGCTCGCGTCCTTTCGCCGACGCTTCACAAGTTCGGACGGCAGATCAAAATCGTCGAGCACAACGACGGTGGCAAATTCTCGCCCCTTTGCCTTGTGGGCGGTCGAGACGATCAGCGGTGCGTCTGCCTCGCGCGAGCAATGCAGACGGCCAAGACGATCGAGGATGGCCGGCAGCTGCACGCCATAGCGCTCCACGATTTCGCGCAACTTCCTGGCATCGGGATCGCCGCGCTCGGCGGCATTATCGAGGGCTGGCCAGGACGTGAACCGCGAGACTGTTTCGTCGATGACGAGGTTCAGCCGGTGGTGGCGCAGCGCATAGGCCGACGAGAGCTGGCGCTGCAGGTCCTCGATGCCACCAATCAGATGAAACGGCTTCTGGATGTTGGCGAGGCTTTCGAAAAGTCGTGCGTTGGTCCGGGCCAGAACTGCAGTACCCGGGCCGGTGCGGACATGCCCGCCGTATTTGAGGATTTCTGTAAACCGCGCCGGATTGCCGGTCAGCGGGTGCCGCGGCGGCGCCGAATGATGAAGGAGGATCCGGTTGGCGAGCTTTGCGACGTCAGCGCCGAACCGCCAGCTTTGGCTCAGCGGCATCGCGTCGACCGCGAACTGGTCCATCGCATCAACGGCGCCGCGGAAACGGTAAATGCTTTGGTGGCTGTCGCCAACGACGATCGTTGGCAGGTTCGATTTGGCCGCGATCGAGATCATGACGGGGTTGAGGTCCTGCGCCTCGTCAAGCAGCAGATATTGGAGATCACCCTCGATGCGGTGCCAGAGTTCGAACGCCTTCAGATAGGTGTCGTGAGTGATCGGCAGATCATGCTTTCGGAAGCGCAGCAGCTTGTTGGCCACCGCCAGCGTCATCCGCCTGACGGCGTTGCGTTGGCTGGTGTCGTCGAGAGCACAATGTGCCGCTTTGAGCGAAGTGCCGCCATCGATCAGGAAATTGTTGAGGGTGCGAAGGATCGATGCCCGGACCTGACCGTCCGTCATGCCAGGAACACCGCTGATCAATTCGTCATAGGCGCGAAGATGCTCGAACCGGAACGTGCTGATCAGCTGGCCTCGTTCGTGGATTTTCAGCGCGCGAAACGCTACGGAGTGACCGGTGCGGGTGTCGATGCTCTGGGGAAATTTGCGCCGGGCTTCGTCAGCAATCGACTTGTTGAAGGCAACATACAGGCCTCGTGCCGGCCAGCGCCGGCCGTACTCCGCCAATGTCGACGTCTTCCCGCAACCAGCGCCGGCGGCAACTTTGATCGTCCTGTCTGGAGGGCAAGCAAGAATGGCTTCCTGCTGGGCTGTCGGTCTCACTACGCGCCTTGTTTATCGTGATCGGAGTATCCGGTTGTCAGTATCCGTAGGGTCTCGGGTCCGTATCGGCTTTGTCGCCCGGCGCGCTTTCCCGGATGGAAAGTTCAACGCCGCTCCTGAAGTTGTCGATGCGCATATCATTTTGCGCGATGCCTTGTCGCCGGCACCAGTCATCTGCTTCGGCTGCGGTATTGAAGCTGCCGACCTTGCGCCAGAAATAGCTCATAACTTCGCTCCTTTCAAAGATATGTCAGAGGGTTGGTTAAATCTACAGCAACATCCATGGTCACACCCGGTTTGCGATTGCCGGTCGCCGCACCGTGTTGTTTGCTTGCGAACTTCGGCGTCATAGCCCGATATCCAGTTGCCGCTCAGGGAGGGGCAGCCGCGTCTGCTCGACCGGCTCCGGCCTTGCCGGCCAGACCGACGTCTTGCCATCCTTGGCCGGCTCTACCGCGGGTTCGTTGACTGCGGGTTGCGGCGCCGGGCCAGGGGAAGGGCCCTGGCTCGGTGTCGGGTTTATTGGTCCCTGCCGCCCTGGCGGGCGCGCACCCCGATCGATCGTCACCTCGCCTGTCGTTTCGAGGGCCGAGGTTTTCTCGCCGGCATTGCGCATGACACCGCGTTCGACACGCTCGCCGTTGTCGACGATCAGCTCGAGGCTGTCGCGGACGCGGGTGATGTTGACGAGGAACAGTTTCTCATTGGTAAGCTTGGTCTCGCGGCTGTCGAACACCGCGATCCCGCGATCGGCAGTGAGCCCCTGCGCCATGTGGGCATTGAGCGCATAGCCAAGATCGAGACGCTGGAGCATCGGGTCGCCGGCCGGTAGCGTGACCTGCATCTTGGTTGATGTCTCGACAGTTATACCAGCGGCGTCGATCTTGAGCACCCGCGCCCGGTCGGCGTTGATCAGTCCGCGATCACGGTCGGTTTCCGTCCAGCGAATGCGATCGCCTTCATGGATGCGGAGCGGTTTGGGCCGACTTATTCTTACTGTGTTTTCATGGCGATTTGTTGAAAGTCGCTGAGGGTAGAACTTGTGCATCTGGCCTTTGCTATCGATCAGCGTCACCTGACCTGCCGCCTTGTCGATGCCCACGACATTGGCGGCGCCTGGCGGTATGTTTTGTGACGGCACGCCTCTTTGAAAATCGACCCGCTGGCCTTTGGCATAGGTCTGCGTGAAACGTTCCTCCTCGCGCGTGGTCGTGACCTTGTCGAGAACTGTCAGGTCCGCCGCGTTGCCGCCAAGCTCACCCTTGGCAAGCAGGCCAGCTTGCACCTCGCTGTTGATGTCTGCGCGAACCTGCCGGCCGGATGCGAGCAGCACTGTCCTGTCGCGCTCATCGGCCGGAAGCGCGGTCCAACGCCGGGCGGCCAGTGCTGCCCCGCCATTGGGAACCTCGGTGGTCATTTCCTTCAGTGCCTTGAAAGCGTCGGCCGGCCTGTAATCGTTGGCGGCGGCCGCCGCGCTGATCAGTGCCGCCGAGCGGGCGCGCAGGTTGATGTTCATTTCGGCGGTGGCGGTGTTGGCGGCTTGCAGCACCTCGAATGGTTTTCCGGCATCGATGGCGCCGAGCTGCCGCTTGTCGCCGACAAAGGCGAGCCTGCCGACCTCGAGGCGTTCGGCAAGCGCTGTCAGTTTGTAGACCTGGTCGTTCGAGATCATCGAGGCTTCGTCGACAACCAGCACCGACCCCTTGAACATGGCCTTGGCCATCTCGAGCCGTTGCGGACTGGTCTTGTCACTGAGCAGCCTGCCGTGCGTTCCAAGGAACCGTGCGACCGTCATCGAAGGAATGCCCGTTTCGGTCTCGAGCATACGTACCAGCGTGTTCTGCAACCCAAGTCCGATGACGTTGCGGCCTTCCTCGCGGGCGACGGTGGCAACCGCGCCAAGGGCCGAGCTTTTACCAGCGCCCGCCACCCCCTGAACCGCCACGATGCGGTCTGTTCCAGCCAGCAGAAGTCGCCCGGCTGCCTCCTGTCCCGGATTGAGGGCGAACCCTTTCTTCCCCATCGCCCCGGCTATTGCTGCTGCCTGAAGTCGCTCACCGGCGGCCTCAGGGCGATCGATCACCCGATCGCCGCGGCCGCGTCCGGCGGAAACAAATTCAAGGATCGCTCTTTCGGTCGATATGGCACCCGGCGTGGTCAGCCGGCCCTTGTCGCCGTGTAGGCCGCGCACCAGCTGGCCCATGCGCTCGAGAACAGCGATGCGCTTCTCGACCTCGGCAACGGTGATAGGGAGACCCAGATCGAGTGCCGTCTTGGTGAGCTGCACAGCATCAAAGGCAGCTTCGCGTTCGCTCAGACTGCGAATTGCCGACGCATCTGATTTTGCAGCGCCGATAGCGGTCGGGGTCATTGACCAAAGCTTGTCGGGCATCAGCAGGTCCTTGTCGCCGCCACCGATCCGCTCCTTGATGAACTCGACTACCAGCGCCGCCCGCTCGGCGCCCGAGCGGGCTGCACCTACCGCGCGCTGCCAGACATCCTTGCCCTCGCGCGCCACTTCGCGCGCCGCCGCTACCTGCGCGGGCAGATCGAGGCCTAGTCCTGCCGCGCGCTCTGCCCATTCCGCACGAAGTTCTGCCCGATTCTCGACTGTCGCCTTGCGGGCGCGTGTTTTCAGCGTGGCGGCGTCACGGGTCGTATCATTCTGGATATCGAGTTTGCTGACAGCCTCGTTGATTTCTGCCCGCCTGGTCGAGAATGCCATGACAGCCTCACGGCTGATTCCAACGATCTCAAACTGGCCGTGCTTGGCAACAGGCTCAATCTTGTAACCTAGGCTTTCGACCTCGGTGCGTAGTTGGGCGTTATAAATCGATGCGATCGTCGCGTAATTTTGCCAGATCTTCCCGTTGCGCAGCGCTCGCCACTTGCCGTCCGGCCCGCGTGTGGCATTGGCAATTACCGCATGGACATGGGCCTGAGGGTCGAGATTGCGATTGGTGTCGTGCTGGAATAATGCCGCTACAAGATTGCCGGTCTTGACCGCCTGCATCTTCCCGTCTGCACCCTTCATTCTGGTCTCGGCGAGGTTCCTCTCTGCCCAGGCAATCGCTGTTTGTGCGGCTTTGAGGTTGGCGGCCAGCAGTCTTTCGTCACCGCCCACATAGGCCAGCATCGAGAGTGTCTTTGGCGCGGAGAATGTCATGTCGAACCCGACGGCGCGATTGCCGTCCCTGCCGCCCGTTCCGATCAAGGTGCCATCGGGCATTTTGCCATCGAGAATGGCCTTGAATGCTTCGATCTCGACCTGCCCTGAAAGGCCTGCCTTCTCGGCCCCCTCGCCTGCCCACAGGCTTGTCTCCTGACTGGCATCTGCGGTGTAGTAATTGTCCTTGGTGTAATAGCTCGAAGCAGCACCCGACGAGCCAACGGACGCTATCGAAAGCATAGGCTACCTCCGAAAAGGCGTGGCATCTTTCTCACCGTCCCAGCTCCGCATCCTGTTCGGGCGGTTCCTTGCCGGCGGTAAAATTGCTGCGAGCTTCCTGCTGTGTCAGGTTTTCGGTTTGCTCGCGCTGCCCCGGCGTCTTCTTGAGTTCGTCCTCCTCAAGGCTGAGCGTCACCGGGCGCTGTTGTCCCTGAAGACTGATGTTGTCCGGCGTGTCGCCTTGGTCCTTGATCTCGATCGGCCTGATGACGCCATCATCGTCGCGGCTGCGTTCGATGTCCGATTTGCCCCTGATCTCGCTGCCGATGGCCGCTGATTGAGGCCGGTCCACGGCGCTGCTCTTGTCGGCACCGCTGACGCGGCCGTCCTTGGTTACATCGTTGGCCTTTTCGGCATCATACGGCACCGGCAATGAGAGTTGGACCGGCCCTCCCGATCTGGGGCTGGCGGTTGCCTCGCCCATCACAACCTTGCTGGCAACGACGGTGATCACCCCGTTTACCATTGTCTTGCTGGTATCGATCTTGGCCAGCGCCTCTGGGCTTGTGTCGAGGACGCCAGGCGCCTCGATCTTCGCTGCCTGCTCCTTGGCAAAGTCGATGGCGCGGTTGACGATGCCATAGCCGCCATCGGCAGGAAGCGGGTTGGGGTCACCGCCCTTTGGTCCGTTGCTGATGACGCGAAGATGCTCTTTCAGATCGGGCCGCTCGATGAACCCGTTGGCGATCCTGGGCCAGTGCCGGTATTCCAGCTTGACCTTGGCCGCCGGCATCTTTTGCGGGAACACCAGCCAGCCATTGAGGTCGCGCAGTTTGGAGATGTCGTCGGGCAGCACCAGCGGCTCGAGCTGGCGCTTGTTCGTCAGTGTAATGGCGTCGCGGACGTTCGAGACGCCGAAGCTGACGCCCTGCTCCATTTCGCTCCATTCGCCATTGCCGATCTGCTCTGAACACCATTTCGCCGAGGTGTAGTCGGCAGTCGAAAGAATGAGTTTGGTGCGGGCCAGACTGCCCAGCGTCTCGGCGATTTTGTCACCATAGGTGTCGCGCAATTTGGCGATGGTATGGACACCCAGGACGAAGGCCCCGCCATAGTTGCGGGCGGTCTGCATTCCCTTCTCGATGGCGGGCAAGCGGTGGAGTGCGCCAAGCTCATCGAACAGGAACCAGATCTTCACGTCGCGCGGGCTTGGGCTCCCCGACATCATGGCGTTGATCGTCATATCCATCCACAACGTCAGCAGCACCTTGACCGTCGACAGATCGACATGGCGGGCGGAGATGAACAGGATCGAACCGTGCTCCTTGTCGGCCATGACCCATTCCTTGATCGAGAAGGGTTTGCCGGTGTGAGGGAGGCACTGGATGGCGTTGATGTTGGTATTCATCGTTGCCCGGATTGATTCCGCCATGCGGGCGGCTTGCGGGTCGGTCAGCGGCGAGGCAACCGACCCGCCGACCATGGCGTTCACCTCTTTCAGCGCGGCCGTCATCAGGTGCTCATAAAGCGCACGGTTGGTGGTCTTGCCGTCCTGCGCCAGGGCCACACAGGCTTCGACGAACAGCAACCTGGCTGCCTGCACCCAAAACGGTTCAGCGCCGCCGCCGTCGCTTGGGATCAGGGCCTCGGCCGCCGATGTGAACTCGGCCCGGGACTGACAGTCGTTGAAGATCGACCATTGCGGGCAGCGTTCGTCGAACGGGTTGAGGATGACGTCGCGCTCCGGGTCATAAAAGGATTCGATGAACGTGCCGGTGAGATCGAACACGACGGCTTTTTTGTTGCGCGTGCGGATCTGGTCGAGGAGGTCGCGCATCATTGTCGACTTGCCGGTGCCGGTGGTACCGATGCTGAACATATGGGTCTGCTCGGTGCGCCACGGATAGGACACGCCGGCGACCGTGTAGGGCTCGTACAGCCCAAGCTCGGCGCAATCCTTCTTGCTGGCGAAGGGTGCCTTCAGCGCCCACCAGGGGCCGAACAGGCGACGAAAATCCTCGCGTCGTTCCGCGCGCCGCGCTGCGCTGTTGAACGCCGCGATTTCCTCCTTCAGCTGATATAACTCGGCGATCGTTGCGCCGCGTTCATGGTTGCGTTTGAGGACATTGCGGCCGAGCCATTGCGAGAACCAGGCATAGGCAAAGCAGACCGGCAAGGCGACGAATGCTGTGAACAGGGCAGCGGCGCCAAGGGTTGACATCAATTGCCCCCAAGAGGCGACTACAGGTGGGTATTCATCGACGCTGCCAACGGACATCTGGACGGGGTTGCCGGACGCCCCAACGACGTTGACGGGCTTCAAGGGATTGAGCTTCAGGTAATCCCAAAACCAGCTGTAGCCTTTCATGCCGACCCGGTAGAGATCGGCCGCTTCCATGTTCTTCCAGATAAGGAAGCCCAGGCTCACCGAGAACAGCGTGACGATCACCCACAGCATCGGTTTGAGGCCGGCGGCGAACATCATGCTGAACGCTTCGATGATCTGACTTCCGCGCGTGAAATTGCCGAACTTAGGCTTCATCGGGAGCACTCCCGAGCCTGCTGTTGCGGGTCGCCTTGACGATCCCGAACAGTTCATTGTTGTCGTGGTACTTGAGGAGGCCGTCGACGCCGATCAGTATCTTGATCTGTGTCTCGACCAGCGATTTGGTGACGTCGTCACGCGCTATTTCGCGCTCGATAAGATGCTTGAGATGGCCGCTTATCGAGCGTTGATGTTGGCCCGAGAGCGCTGCAAATGCGGCATAAGTCTCTGGGTCGAGATATGCGCTTGCTTGTTTTAGGCGTCTGTCCATCTGCCACCTTATCGGAAGCGGCAGGCTGGCTCGTCTTACGTAAGGCCTATACAGAATAGCGTCGACGAACTGGCAAACGCAAGTCTTTTTTCACAAGAACAACGTCGTGATAACAAGGGGTTGCGAGGTTGCACCATGCCATATGGTACAGCAGCACCTAAAGTACGGTATTGCAGGCAACTGCCATAAGGTATACCATGTATTGCAGTTGTAATAGAATCTTCTGCATACAGCTTCTAAGCAGTTGAAAAAAATTACACCTGGCTGACACCTTCAGGTGGATGGTGTGTGACGATATACCCACTCGATATGTCTTGTTTGCCACCGTGACTTCCTGGTTTTGGCCGGTGCGTTGGTATCGCTTTCGTGATGGCACGGGGGACCCGACTTATCCTGTTCGACTGTCCATGGCTGGGCCAGGACAATCGTCTTTAGCTGTGTCCGGCGAAGCTGATCCGAGTTGCGTCTCCTCGCCGTTCCGTCGGCAGCACAAAGTGCGGGCGGCGATGGGGGCTCGATGCCCCCGGAGCCGCCTCGCCACAGTCATAAAAAAAGAGGCCGAAGCCCCCGTCCTTTTTGCAGTGCTGACAGCGTTCAGTTGGGCGGCTTGCTGGCCAATCGCACCAGTACGTCGCCCTGACATGAGGCCGGTGCGCACCAGCACACAAGATCCTTGCCAGTGAGCGTGTGCAGCTGGTCAACCAGATACGCGTTACCGAGCAGCCATGTCTCGTATCTGGCGATGACGTCGCTGCGTGATCCATCTTTGCCGATGACGAATGGGTTGCCCCAGATCGACGGTCGACCGATGTAAACCGCGCCTAGCGGGATGCCATGAATGCGTTTGTTCAGCACCTTGCACATGGGTCAATATTCCCCGCTCATGCGTCCAGGAACGGTGTGGACGATCCGGTCGATGAGCCATTGCGGCAGGCTGGTATAGTCGCCCTCGTCGGCGCACCAGTAAGAGCCATCGGTGTTCTGGATGACGTGGATGTCGAAGCTCGAAACCCTCGAGCGCACGACCGCGTTGTCATAGGCCGCCATGAACAGGCTGAGGTCTTCGGCGGTGGTGGGCGTATCGAGCGTTGCGGTCTGCATGTCGTGTCTCCCTGTGAGCGGCGCCGGCGGGGTGGTCCGCCGGTGTGAGCCCCTTTCGTGAGCGGAGCTGCCGGGGCGTGCAGGAATGCGCGTCAGCGCGCCGCTTGCGGGCGGTGGGGGAGCCGATTTAGTTGGGTGTCGGCGGCGGCGAGCGAAGCGCAGACGCGCCGCCGATGCCCGGCTAAATTGGGGGCAACCGGAGCTTCTTGCACGCCCCGGCAGTTCCGCTCAGGGCTCTCTATCACCGGCGGCCTGCCCAGGCGGTGATGCGGGGAGATGTGACGGACTCGTCAACGCTGAGGCTGCCGCCGCTGGGGATCGATGCCGACCGGTGGCGGTGAGGATGCGGCTTGAACTGGCCGGCCTGATCGGGCATTCTGACGCTGGTCCACAAGTCTGCCGCTCGCACCATTGATGCGCGGAGACCTGACTTATGGCTGCTGTAAAATCGACGAGTGTGAAGGCCCTTGCCCGGCTGCGTGCTGAGCGGGAGGCGTTCGACAATCGGGAGCGTGACGCGCGCAGGGACGCGGCGATCGAACTTGGCGAGGCGGTACTGAAGGCCGCTGATCTTGCCCTTGATCCGGTGCAGGTTTCGGACGTCATGGCTGCCGTTTTGAAACATGGCTTCGACGGCGCAATGGCGCTGCTGATGCCGCCGGCTTCGGGTCGGAAATCGCCTGCCACTGCCGCTCCTGCCTTGGCGACCGATCATGTCGGTTAGCGATCCCGTCGCGGTACTCCAGCGCCGCTTTGCCGAAATCACGGCGGGGCGTTCATGCAGTTATTGGCTTCGGGATTCGGTACTGTCGGCGATCGAGCGCGACCCGGTCGATGCGGTCAGGGATGCAGAGATCTTGCTCGAGATTCTTCAAGCGCATTTGATCTGCTGCATGGGCGCCGACCCTGCCGTGACGACTGCGCTTCCGTTATCACCCAGACCTGGCGCGGCGTAGCCGGTGCCGAGGGTCAAATCCTCCGGGCATCTTGCGCTCGATCGCGTCATTGTCGGCGATTGTATCGCTGCGATGAACGCGCTGCCGGAAGGCTGCGCGGACGTGGTTTTCGCTGACCCGCCATATAATCTTCAGCTGCGCCGCGACCTGCAGCGCCCGGAGGGCGGCATGGTCGCCGGCGTCAGTGAAGAATGGGATTTGTTCGACGGCTTTGAGAGCTATGATGCGTTCACGCGCGCGTGGCTGAAGGCTGCTCGCCGTATCCTCAAACCCGATGGCACCATCTGGGCCATCGGCAGCTATCACAATGTCTTTCGGGTTGGCGCGGCACTTCAGGATGCTGGCTTCTGGGTGCTCAACGATATCATTTGGCGCAAGTGCAATCCGATGCCCAACTTTCGGGGTACGCGGTTTACCAATGCCCATGAAACGCTGATCTGGGCTGCCCGGTCGGAGCGGTCAAAGTACCGTTTCAACTATCATGCCATGAAGGCCATGAATGATGATTTGCAGATGCGATCGGACTGGTTGATTCCGATATGCGGCGGCAATGAGCGACTGAAGCGCAGGGGCGCGAAGGCGCATCCGACGCAAAAGCCCGAGGCGCTTTTGTATCGCATTCTGCTTGCCTGCTCCGCGCCGGGTGACGTTGTCGTTGACCCGTTCTTTGGCACAGGCACAACAGGTGCCGTGGCCAAACTGCTCGGCCGCCACTGGATCGGTATCGAGGAGGATTGTGTGTATGCAGCGATAGCCGAGGAGCGCATCGCTGGGCTGCTGCCGCTTGCTGGCGGCGCCTTGGCTGTAAGCCAGGGCAGGCGCGGTGAAGCGCGGATTCCGTTTGGCGCTCTCGTCGAGGCCGGCATCGTCCGGCCGGGGTCAATGCTTCATGCGCCCGCCCGTCGGGGCGAGGCGCTGGTGCGAGCCGACGGCACGGTCGCCATGGGCGACCAGTGCGGCTCGATCCATCAGGTCGGGGCCGCTGCGATGGGAGCTGCCACATGCAATGGCTGGACGTTCTGGCACGTTGTCGAAGCTGAGCAGCTGGTGGTTCTCGACGCCAAGCGCGATGTCTATCGCGCGATGCTGGCGAACGCAGCATGAAAGCATTGGGGCCGCGGTAGCAGTGGAACGAAAACCTATATGAGGGATGTTGCTGCTGCAGCCCTCACTGCTGTTGGTTCGATGCGCGCGACTGGAGCATTTCGCGACGCAGGATGGCGTTCATACGGGTTTGATATCCACGTCCGTCGGCTTTCAGCCAGGCGAGAACATCCTTGTCGAGATGTGCAGTGATTTGCGCTTTTACGGGGCGATAGTGCTTGCCACGGACCGCGGTTTTCCAGTCCTCTTCCGTCAACTCCGGCATGTCGCTGAGATCGATCTCGCTGTCGGGCCGTGCTGCAAGCACAGCAAGCCGTTCACGATCGGCCTCGGTGAGCGGGGGCAGATCTTCCAGCTTCTTGCTAACCATTTTCTCGTTCATATGCTTGCCTTTCATGCCGGGTTGCCACTCGGGCCGAAATAATGCGGATTTTCTCATGGCCGTCACGATTGCGATATGTGTGCGCCACCATGATGACCGCAACGCCGCCAACTTGGCCGAAGGCCCGCCATCGTTCCTCTCCGTCCGTCTCCCCGTCAGGGAACAACACCATGAGCGAGTCGCCAAACACTCTGGCTGCGTCTTCAAAGCTAATGCGGTGCTTTTTCTGGTTCGAAAGGTCCTTGGCCTCGTCCCATTCAAAGTCGGCATCATCCATGAGCCGATATAAGTATAATTTTATAATTATACAAGCTCGGTCATCGCCGCCCTATCGCAGGACGACGTCGATGCTATGGGCCTGGCTGCGCCGGTCCCTCTCGGCAGCGAGGTCTTTCGGTCGCAGCGTGTCGAGCCACGTTGGCCCGCTACAGTTGCGCAAGCGCCGCAGCGCGCTGCCGCCCGGCTCGCTCGCATCGCTGCCATTCATCCAGGCCGTCAGCAGCGCAGCCTTCCAAAAGCGGCCATGCCGCGCGCGAAACGCCATCAAGGCCTCGATCTGGGCATCCTCGATTCCGTCGAACTTTGCTCGGATCATAGCAGCAAAGCCTGTTGCGCCGGCCGCTGGGCAGCCGAAAGGTTGCCGATACCGCAAAGGCCGAGCGGGCAAGCGCCATAGGCGCCTTGCCGGTCGGCCTCGAGGTCGCGGGAGGCGTGGGCATCAACGAACGGCCCGCTGTGCCCTGACGGCCTTTTGCAGCGTACCCCGACGCCGGCACGGCAGTCGGGGCAGCTGACGGCCAGGATGGGGTCTGTCGCCCATTCGCGGTCGCAGCCCGGACGGTTGCAAATCACCGGGCCGCTGTGGATCTGCAGCGCGCTCATGCAGCGGCTGCAAGACGCGGGGTGCGCGAAGCCTGCCAGCGGGTTCCGGCGGGAAGGTCGCCGCGTGCGATCATCGCGAACCGGAAGTACGAGATCGTGAAGTCGCAAACGTCGTTGAAGGCGTATCCCATCGGGTCGCCGGCCTGGCCGTCGCGCATGTCGACGGTCAGTTCGCCGTCCCAGGTAACGGTGTGGCCCGACCCGCAGATATAATCGATGATGCCGATCTGGAAGCGGCCGGTCAGACGGAGCGCCGGATAGGGAGCTTTTGGCAGGCAGAAGTTGGCGTCGACCATGCTGGCGATCGCCAGTTGGCCGCCATAGCTCGCATTGTCGAAGATTTCGACGATTTCGTCGTCGGCGAGCAGCTGCGGGATCGACGGGTCGTGCGGAACCTTCAGGGCGCGCCATGCCGGGGCATCCTCGGGGCGATAGCGCCATGGGCCGGCGCTGGTGCCATGAGCCTTGCCCGAGGCCAGCTTGACGCCTTTGTGCGCCTCGACGAGCGCGAAAAACTTCGGCTTCGAGACATTGAGAAAGCCGAGCACGCGGCCGAGCATCGCGTTGGGCCGCACGTGTTCGAGCCCGAAGCTGGGTGCATTGGCCTCGAGCCGCTCATCCTCGACGCTGAGGTCGTGGTGCAGGCAGGGCAGAATCGCGACTTCGCGCAGAGTGTCGTATTGCGGCATGGTGGTTCTCCGGTCGTGACGGGATCGTCACCCGGTGCCGGCCTCCTCCCCTCTCGTCATTTTTAGACGCACGCCGCCAAGCCAGTGCAGGGACGGCGTCGTGTCATATTCTTGGGCGCGCCATGGGATCGTAACCCGAAGGGCCGAGACAGCGTCAGCTGGCTCGGGGAGCAAGGCGAGTAGAGCCCGGTCGGCCGCGTGCGGCCGAGGCGCCCGGACTGGTTTTCGCATTATCATTCTCGATCAGCAGCCAAGCCTGTTGCTCAAATCCTCAAACGACACAGAGCGTCACAGCCACTCCAAACTGGAATTCAGCGAGGAAAGTCGGCACGTCACTTCATCATCGCGATCATGTGCAATTCTGCACAGATCAACATTGGACCCGGCAGCAGCTTGCGCCCGCAGCACCGATAAACCGCTTCGTGGGCGCTTTGTGTCTCTGCGGAGACATGACAAAACCCCGGCGGGCGAAGCCCGCCGGGGCGTGTGTCGGGGTCAGAACGGAATGTCGTCTGCCAGTTCGAGATCCTGTTCGACCGGCGCCTTCTTGCCGCGTCCCTTGGCGGGAGCCTTGGTTTCGGCGGGCGCTTCCTCCTGGGCCTGCGGGGCCTTGGTGAGGAAGTTGACCTCGTCGGCATAGATTTCGACGCCGTAGCGGTCGGTGCCGTCCTGGTCGGTCCACTTGGTGTAGTGGAGGCGGCCCTGCACCGAGACCTTCATGCCCTTGCGGACATAGTCGGCGCAGATCTTGCCGAGGCCGTTGAAGCAGGTGATGCGGTGCCATTCGGTCTGTTCGGTGGTTTCGCCGGAGCTGTTCTTGAAGCGGCGCGAGGTGGCGACCGAGAGGGAGGTGATGCTGGTGCCGCCCTGGGTCATCCGGGCGATGGGGTCTGCGCCGACGTTGCCGACGAGTACGACGATATTGGTCATTGGTGTTCTCCTGAGCTTATGACGCCGGGCCTTTCCCGGCGACAGGCTCCGTAAAGAGGCGTGGGATGGTGGCCGTGCACCGCGCGCGTCTCCACAAATTCGTGGAGACGATGACGCGCGCGGGAAACCTTTAAAATCGCGGGGTGGTGCGGGCAGCCGGTGCGGCGAGCGAAGCGAAGACGCGCACCGGCAACACGGCCCCGATTATGAAGGTTGCATGGCTGCCATTCCACGACTTAGGAATGCCGGTCGTTCGGGGAAGGCCCGGCCGTTTAAGTGGCTCGCAGGAGAAGTTTTCCGATGGCCATTTTGTCCCGTTCTCGTTCGATCAGGCAATGTCGGTACTGACCCTTGGCCGGTCTGGCCTGTGCGCCAGGTCGCCGTCCCGGTTGCCACCTCGTGCTTCAAGGCGCCGGCTCCACTGACCGGCCGAAGGCGCTGCGCCAGCTTTGGCCTTGGCGACTGCGCCGACCGTCTCGCCGGGTTGCAAAGCCGGTGCATGGTTGCCTTTTCGCCAGTGGACTGGCCGTGACGGTGCTGCTTGGGCGTCGGATCTGCCGACGAGGTTCTTTCGACCGGCCCCGGAGCCGGTGGCGCCTGCCGAAACCAAGGCTCTTGCAGGGATGCGCGGAGGCAATGGTCGAGAGGCGCGGACGTGGAGACGGTGTTCAATTGATCCTCGTCACCCTCGAGCGGCGTCCCGCCGGGGTTGCCGCTTGGAGCAGGCCCAACGGGTTGCGGCCGCTTCGGAGCGTCATTCAATGTTATCTGCCGCCCCAGGGCGGCGGTCCGTTCTACGCTGCTTACATTTGATGGCGTCACCAGCATTCCAGGGGCTGGTTGCTGCCCGCGCCCAACAATATGCCCTCTCCGAAAAGTCGTTGGAGTGGCCGTCAGCCCCGCACCGCGGCGGCAAGCTGGTGCGCCATGGGATCGTGACCCGCAGGGCCGAGACAGCGAAGCTGGCTCGGGGAGTGTAGCGAGTAGAGCTCGGTCGGCCGGGGACGGCCGAGGCGCCCAAAGTTGTGCTTGTCCGCATTTCGTCCTTGTGGGATAAATCTATCCTCGGAAAGGAGCGCGTGATGGGTCGGCCACGACACGGAACGGACGTCAAACGCGCACCGATAAGCGTCAGGCTTGATGCAAACTTGCTGAAGCACCTCCAGGATTCAGCGGCCAAGAGCGGCTGTTCTTTCACCCAGGAGATTGAAAAAAGGCTCGAACTATCGCGAACAAATAGCGTGTCGCCGTCGTCTCAGCCGCACGACAGGCTTTTCGAAATGTTGGGTGTTGTCCTTTCCGATATCGAGCAACTTACTGGTGGGGAATGGTATCGGACACGCGATAGTCTGGCCATGACTCAAGGTGCTGTTTTTGCGGCCATGCGTTTGTTCAGCCGCCGGCCGTCGACAAGGTTTGAGCCTTGCTTCGGGGCTGGCAACGCTTTTCATTCTTCTGCCGCTTGGCGCACGTCAGTGAAGTCGGGTGCTGATGGTGATCATGCCGCCTGTCCAGATTCCGGCTCGTAGACTGTCATGGGGCTAACGCTTGATCGCAACGATACCATCGCTGGTTACCGGCCAGCGATATTCAAGCAGGCGCTCCGCAGCTATGCTCGGACAGAAAATCCCGGCAATCTCGTCGATCTGAAGAGCGTGTTCGCAAATCGCCGCGATGGTGCGATTGTGTTCGAAGAGTGCCTCGATCGTGGACTTATTGATCAGGCGAGCCTGAAACGGACCGATGCAGGCGACCATATGGCGCGAGCGAAGGCCAAGCCCCGGACGCCGATCGCCAGGGCGGATGTGATATTGGAGCAGCTGCTCTGTCGTGCGGAGATCATTAACGCCGACTCTGACGGATTTTCCTTCGTTGATGAGATCTGGCTGTTCGGGAGTGTTTTGCGCCGTGCAGAGACAGTTGGCGATATCGATCTTGCGATGATTTGTTCGCGCAACGTGCCCGATGACGACGACTATGACGCCTATCAGGCTCGCGTTGAAGACCGTTTCGACAGAGCGGGGGCTGACCTTCCGTCTTTGCGCTATTGGTGGGAAAAGGAAGCCTGGCTCCGGGAGCGCAGCCTGTTCGGGCTGAAACGTCATCCCTTGCTCGCGGGCGTCGAGGACGATTTGCTTGATCTTGAAGCGTTGGCTGTGCCTTGTCGGCTTATCTTTGATCGGCGTCGCGGCGGGCGGGTTGATGACCCTATTCTTGAGCGCCATCCTCAATCGCCAGGCAGGTCTGCCGGTATCGGGCCAGCGCCGCACTCGGTGGACCTTACGCCTGGAGCACTACGGCCGATGGATGGTCGCTGGGTTCCCGGTTTCCAGGATTGGGGTGAAGTTTGTCCGTCATCGATATTCAGAGGCTGGACCAAGGATGCGCGCCGCGTCTTTGCGGCTTACCCGTGGAACCTTCGTGTTTTCGCCGATGGCTACAAGCAGAACGACTTTCCGTGGGTGCCAGAGGCGTTGAAGCGCGGTGGCATCGATGGTCGTTCGTTGTTGCTTGTCGTTGCTGTTGATGCTGGTGCCGTCGATTGTTGTGGGGTTAGCGTCGTGCTGTCGAGGCGCATCGAGATCACGGATGATAAGTGGACGCTTTACGCCGAGATGGTCGATGTCGAACTTCACCACGCTCGCCCGGTGGTCGATCCTCAATCCCTGTCGCCAATTGTCGGCGCCATCGCGCTTGTTCTGGCGGCGGATGCCGAGCGTATGGTCCGGCGCGCAGCCGAACTGCCAACTATGCCAGCGATTGCCATATCGCTGAAGCGCGCTGGCCTGGTCGACATGTTGCAGCGTTTTCTGATCGATCAGATCCATAAGAAGATCAAATCGCGAGTCGTCGCTGTGGAGCCGGAGGGGTTTGGCCGAATTGTATCGATCAAGTGCGTCTGATCTGAATTCAGCCCGGGCGCGGTCAGGCCCGCGTTGTTTTAATTCAGTTGAATCAGAGAAGGACCGGCTGCGATGGCAGTCGGCCCTACTCAGGAAGATTGATAGCGTTCAGATCATCGGGGTGCGTCTGGCCGCGTCTTCGCCGAGTTTGGCGATCATCGCCTCGAAGCTGTCGAAACTCTCGATGACCGGTTGCCCCGGGTAGATCTGAGCACCGATCGGAACCCATTTGATCGCGGCGCTGACCTCTTCGACGGCCAATGTCGCGCCGGTTTCATCCTCGCCCTGGCCACCACATGCGATGACACCGCGTCCAGCAAAGACATTGCCGCCGGCGCCGAGCGTGAAATACGCCTGCGGGTCGCTGTAGAGCCCTTCGTCGTCAACGAACATGATATGACCGTTGGGGTCGCCGATCTGGGCGATGTCGAAGCAATTGATCTCGGCATCGGGCAGGCCTTCGAGGGTTGGGCCGGACAGCAGTCGGTAATAGTCTTTGTAATGGCCGTTATGCTCGGCTTCGGTGACGCTCTGGTCCCATGGATTTATGACGATGACGCGCATGGCGGTGATCCTTTCGATCGGTCGGCATTGACCACTCGCCCGCTGCCATCTTCCCTTTTCGCTGCGCGGCCGATCAGCCTGTCATGACGTCGTAGCCGGTTGCGACCAGCGCGGCCTTGCTCGGCTTGTAGAGCCGGCCGCCGTGATCGAAGGCGAACCCGCGCGTGAACAGCCGTTCGACGACCTTGAAGGTGTCGATTTCGGCGCCATCGGTGAACTTCATCGGGTGATGCAGCTTGATGACCATCCCTGCCTTCAGCGTCTTGCACTTCGATTTTCGATGGAGTGCCTCGCGGCATGACGCGCGCCATTTCAGGGCGCTTTCGTTGTCGGTCGGTGTCAAAAAATCGAGGATGCGTGCCGGGCAATCATACCGATACGGCCCCATGTCTTCGCTCATATCCTTGTAACCCCAGCTGCGGTCTCCGTAGCGGTTCTTGGCTGTGCTGGTCAGGATGACGGCGGCAAAGATGGCGTGATAGCCATTGATGCCGTGCTGCTCGACGGCGGCATAATAGGTCGAGCTGACGATTGAGGATGCCAGCACCTTGCTGCGATGTTCGCCGTTCTCGAAAGTCAGCAGCTTGTCGACCTCGGCTTTGAGGGTCGATCCTCTTGGCAGGTCGATGTCCGTTGTCCAGCCCATGGTCTGTCTCCTCGCAGCCGGGCGGGTCTGCGCCGGCGTAAAGCCAGCGCCTGCTTTCCTCTGATGGACTTCCGGACGTTCAGGGCGCCCGTCACGCCACGGCATCGGCAAAGGGGTCTGCACTGAACATCACGTCACGCGGGTCGACCTGATCGGCAAGCGCGAATAGCGCGTGATCATCGATGACGGTGAAAGGCGCGATCGGCTCGCCTGTGGCAACGACATGACAGACATTGCCCGTTTGATATGCCTGTCGCACCGCGAACCGGGCCAGGTGCCTCTGGTCCATGAAGGGGTTGTACACCGCTGTTCTCCGTAAAGGTGATGAGGTTCAAAAAAGAGCCGGCACCGACCCGGAGGTCGATGCCGGCGATGCGCGTCAGGCGGCCTTGGCAGCAGCCTGCGCGGGCGGGGTTCCAAGAGGCCCGCGGCGGTCGACCACGTTGATCCGGCGCTGCTTGGCGTCGATGACGAGGCGCTCGAGGACGCCGTTGCCCGGATAGGCGATGACGTAGCGCGGGTTGAGGCTGAGGAACTGCTCGTTGCGCTTGAACCCGGCGCGCTGCCCGAGCCGCATGTCGAGGTTGAAGATGACCTGCGAGATCTTGTGACGTTCGGCCCAGCCTGCGGCAAAGCGGTCAATGCCCTTGCTGTCGCCGCCATGGACGAGAACCATGTCACCAACGCGCTCGCGAACCCGGTCGAGGGTGCGGAAGAGGTTGTCGGCAAATTCGGTTGCGTCGGCCGCATCGATCTTCATGCGTCCCCCGCTGAACACCACCGGTGTGCCTTGTGGCATTGCCTGGGCGCGCTTGGTGTCGGAGCGAGCCTTGATGTAGGCGCGGCCTTCGACCATCGCCGAAGTGACCCCCTTGGCGTTGCGCGCGCCGCTGAACGGACGCCAGCTGTGGGTGGTTTCGCTGCAGTAGAGCATGGCAGCTTCTTCCCGCATCGTCTGGAAGGCCTGCATTGCCGCTTCGGCTTTGCGTGCCTTTTCGATGGCTTCTTCCAGGTTGCTCGAGGCGATTTCGCTCTGGTCGTCTTCAGCGATTGCCAGACGGATCTGGTCGGTCGCATCATCAAGCAGGCGTTCCTGTTTCTCGGCGGCCTTGTGGAAGATGTTGACGAACCCCCAGGCGAGGTCTTCGCCGGCACGCTCCATTGGCGTGTCCGCGAACAGGCCAAAGAGATCGTTCCAGCAAGCGGTGACGGTCTGGCACATTGCATCGTCGGAGGGGATTTCCTGTGTGCCGGATTCGGCATCGCGGACGTTCAGATTTTCAAGGCCGAGCGCGATAAGCTGGGCGGCAAGACTGGTCTGCATTGAAGGTCTCCTGAGTTACACCTGCGGGAAATCCGTCGGCGTGAGCCCAAAATGACCGGGGCAACGGTGGTCGGGATGCGCCGCAGCGAAGCTGCGCCTCCGGGCGGTGGGGGAGCCGATTTTGTGGTGCCGGCGGCAGCGTTTGCGCCGACGCGGCCACCGCAAAATTGGGGGGACCGCCGAGCCTTCCCGAGCATCGGGGTTTCGGTCAGGGCTCACCTCTCGCCGACGAACCCGCAGGGGACGAAGGGGACTCTCTTCGCGGCCGGCTGCCCGCCCTGGCTATGCCGCCTCGGCTCTGATCAACTGAGCAGCGGCAATTCGGTGCACACTGGTTCGTCACGATCAATGAGCAGCCAGTCACAGCCCTGACGCTCGGCCGCTTCGAGGATCGCCCAAAGCGTGTCGGAGACGTCGACCGGTCGGTCATCTTCCAGAACAAGCGCCGTGTTCAGGAAGAAGCCGTAGCGATGTGCCTCAACAGCGATGCCGTGGAAATCGATTGCAGGACGTCCATCGGTGATCGGCGCCGACCTGATCAGCCGTTCGATGGTGCGCAATTCCGCTGGCGGCAGGTGCCTTGGCGAAAGGACAGCAAGCCCTGAGATACGCATGGCGGGACCCCCTTCAGACTGACGGCGCAGCGGTGTCGGCTGCGTCTAGTGGTTCAAGGACGATGGTCGTGCCGCTCGGGCCATGCTCGAGCCGCAAGACGCGATCTGCAGGGATCAACCAGCGCAGGTTTTCGTGGAACGCTGCTTCGATGCTCGCAACCGTTGCTGCCTCGGCGCCCTGCAGCAGCGAAGTCGCGAGGATGATGCTTTGGCTCCGCCAGTAGCGCAGCTGGGTATCAAAGCTGTCGCAGTCCCGGTCGTCAGAATGGCAGAAGTAAGCAGCATCTAGATAGTCTGCGAGGATGCCGGGGGTGAGCTTGCATGTGGCCGACCCAAACCCCCTGACGACAGCGATGCTGGCGTCTTCGAGGTCCCAGTTGTCGTCGGTTTGCAGCAGCATGTCGGTGCCCAGCTGATAGACCTGTTCAAGCCCCTGCTCGTTGACGCTGAGTTCGGCCGCGATCGCGTCGACGGCAGGATGTTCGAGGTTGAGCAGATCGCCGCAAAGTGTATCGACGTAGATAGACGACCCTTGCTTGATGACGAAGCGCAAGGTGTCGACGCAGGCGAGCCTGTCGTACCAATCATAGCCGGCAAGTCGTGCTTCGGCGCGCACGAGGCGCTCTGAGAGGGCGGTGTTCGATACGGCAAGGGCGCGGGACAGGCTCTGCTCATCGGCAGTGCCCATGGTCTTGATGACGACGAGATCATCCCCGGTGCGCGTTATCCGTTCCTTGTAGTCGGCCAGCGCCGGGTCGGCAGTGATCGCCACAAAGCCGGTCAGTCCCTCGGCGGCCGGTGCCAGATCGAACCCCAGGACCTTGGCGCGGCACCAGTCCTCATAGGCAAGCCGGTGCTGGCCGCGTTTTGCGATGGCCCGGTAAATGGCCTCCTCGACGGCGCGATCGAGGTCCCCGAGGAACCTGGTTGCGACGATTTCCTTGCGGGCGGGCAGCGTCAGCTGGAGTTCCGGGCAATCGACAATGTCGATCTTCGTGCACCAGATTTTGTCGGAGTCGATCTCCTTTACCATCGGCAGCTTGTGCTCGACGGTGAGGCCGTAAAAGTTTATCGATGACCGGAACACGCCGTAGCGATCGGGCGTGTTGAAGACGCCGATCCGCAGGCCTTCGAACGCTGCGATGGTTTCGGCGCCGTCGAGGAAGTCGAGGCGTTCCAGCACGGTGCCGTTCAATTCGACCTCGATCGGATAGTAGCGGGCGCTGGCGGCGATAGCCTTGCAGGCGTCGTCGATACGACCGGCAGAAATCTCGACGGTGAACGTCGTGCCATTGCCGCGCACGCAGCCATGCACTTCGATGTCGCGCCCCGATGTCCAGTCAGCGCCCTCAATGATGGCTGACCAGCCAGGGCTGCTTGTGCTGCGTGTCGTGACGCGGACTCGGCGACCGGCGAGACTGAACACGCCCATGCCGGCGGGGTCTTCGCTGCGCATCGTGTTCTTGTCCCACCCGGATGCGCCCAGGCGGAGCAGCTTGGTCGGGTCTTCGATACCGCGGCCATCGTCGGCAATGGTCAGTGTTGCGCTGTGGTGGCTGTGCTGGGTGGTTGTCACCACCACTCGGGTTGCGCCTGCACGCCGCGCGTTCTGCAGCAGCTCGGTCGCGATGTCGGCTTCGGTCTGATTGAACAGCCGCGTTACCTTGCCGATGAGGCCCGGGTCGACGCTGGCGTTGATGGCATGAACGGTCATGGTGCTGATCCTCTTGTCGAACGAGATGGTTCGATGCGGCGCTGCCACCTTCCCTCTGTCCGGTTATTGGGAATCGCTCGCGTCGAATTGCTGCGAAAGCCGCTGCCCCTTTGTCATCCAGGGTTCGACGCGCAGCGCCCGGGCCCAATCGGCAAAGCTGGGGATACGTCCGAGGTCTTCACGGACATGCTGCTCACCGATCAGCCTGACCGGCACGATCCGGCCATCGCTGTTGGTGAGCGTGGTGCCAAAGATCGCCTCCAGCATGAAGATGCCCTCGGTATGGTGCCGCAGTGCCCGGTGTCGGAGATCGCCGATGTGCGCCTTGCTCTGGTCGAACCAGTCGTGGAGGACCTGGTAATCTTCGGGGTTGCCGCCCCATTGGCGGACGCTCGAGATCGAATGATAATAGCAGTGTGACATGGCTCAGAACGCGCGTTCCGAGGTGTCGTAATCGACAAATCGCGATCGGTGCTCGAGCGTGATCGTTTGGCTGGCAACAGCGAAAGTGATCAATCCGCAGGCGCCTTCATTGTCCTCCCAGCCACCATGGGTGGTTTCGAGAAGGGCGCAGGCAGCAGATTCGATGGCATCACGCAGGGCATGGGTTTCCTCGTTCTGGGTGAGGTTGTCGAAACCAAGCGTGACGATCGCGACCTTTGTGTCCGGGAACTCGAGCGGCTGATTGTCGGCGTCAAAGGCTTGCGGGGGTTCAAGATTGCCCTCATCGCCGCCGCCATCATATTCGATGGTGACACAGGCGATGCTGGCGGCGGCAAGCGCGGGAAAGATGGCGGTCTTGTTGAACGCGATGGTGCTTTCGAGTGCCGCATCGGTTGCCGCCAGAAAATTGACGACGCGGTCAGCAATGTGAGCGCTCGTCGTCGTCGACGTGATTTGCAGCAATGCTGCCGGGTGGATTGTGTCGGTCACGAAAAGTCCTTTCTCGATTGAATGCTGAATGCTGAATGCTGGAGATGGCGTGCTGGTCAGGCGACGAGGCGATCGTCGGAGACAGGCACAGCAAGGCCAAGGTCCCGGCACAGCCTGGCCGCGAACACCCCGGGCTTGGTCAGTTCCCGGATGCCGGCGTAGTGGTTCCGCATCCCGGAATAGTCGCGGCGGCCATTACAGCGGCGGTACATGATCTCGCCATTTTGCGAGAAGCCGCCGCACGACATGGAGACGTAAAGCTCGTCGCTGTGCAGGATGATCTCGCCCGACACGGCAATGCCACCGGGGCTCGACCTGATGTCGAATTCACTGCGCTCAAACCCGAGCGCTTCGGCAAGCCGGCTGAGTGCCTTCCGGCCTTCCGAGTGGAAGGCCTTTTTGGCGTCGGCGTCGTAAGCGACACCGCGGTAGGCCAGGGTAACCAGCATCGGCTTGCGGCGAAGGTCGCTGATGGCTTCCATGCAATCCTGGCGGAGCGCTGCATCGGAGCGGCCGTTTGCGGTGGCAACGGCGCCAAGGTGTCGTGCCAGCATCAAGACAGCGGGGTCGGTCTCGGCGGCGTTGCCAGACCGGCGGCAATCTTCGATGGCGGCAGACAGGCCGTGGACAGCGCTGGTAAGCGTGCTCAGTGCCGATGGGTCGACGGCTTGCTGGAAGCGAAACGCGGTATCGTAGCTCATGAAAGGTCTCCTGGTTGCGGGTTGAGGGCGCTCGCAGGTCGCCCCCTCCCCTCCCGATCAGTCGCCTTGCACGACGGTGATGGTGAACCGCGATCCGTCTTCGAACAGGACGATGACGGCGCCGGTGACGAGGTCCTCGTCCACGAGTTGAATCCTTTCGTCGGACTGGCTGATGATGCTCTCGATAAAGCGGGCGAGCTTTTCTGCCTAAGGCGGCGCCGGAGGTGACTTTCTGGGCGCCGTGGCTTTGAACCTTTCAGGCTGCGATGGGCAAAGCGTCGTCGAAATCTTCCTCGATTTCGGCAGCATCGTTCATGTTCTGTTCTGCTCGCGTCAACAGGTAGCCAGCGGCAGCTTCAGCCTTGGCGGCGGCTGACAGCAGCGCCTTCTCATCGTCCTTCAGGATCTTGATCCAGGACGCGATGTAGCTGGCGTGATTATCCAGATGTGTTACAGGTAATCCGAGTTCAGCGCCTATATAAGCGCTTGAAATCTCTGCTAAAAGTTCTTCCCTCGCATAGTCTTCCGACCCGAAGCCGTTGCTGATCTTGCGGTCGAGTCTCGACGAATGGCCTGTCCAGTGGCTCAGTTCATGCCCGGCGACAGCACCATATTGGGCATAGCTTTCGAAGTCCTGCCAGTGCGGCATGTGAATGACATCTTGACTGGGAATGTAGCACGCGCGCGACCCGCCGCTGATGATCGTCGCGCCTGATGCTGCAATGAATGCGTCGATTGTCTCGCGGTGTTCTTCGTCGGGAATGGCACGCGGCACCGGCGGCGTCGCATAGCGATCGGGAAGGCCGTCGATCTGGCAGACGTTGAAAACGTTGTAGGTCTTCATCACGCGGCGTTGCGAGCGCTGCTCCTCGCCGGTGGCCGGGTCCTGTTCGGTCTTGCCATAGGACTTGTAGAAGACCGCGATTGTAGACTTCTCGCCCTTGCGGACCTGGCCGCCCAGTTCGGTCGCTTGCCGGTAGGTCATCCACGTCGGCATCGAAAAGCCGCGTTCTTCTGCGACGCACCACAGCCAGATGACGTTGATGCCGCGATAAGGCTTGCCACAGGCACGCATCGGCCTGGTGATATCGCACGCGGTTGTCCAAGGCCGCCGCCATGGGCTTGTGCCTTCCTCGAGGCGTTTGATGATCGCATCGGTGATGATCCGTGCCGGCGAGACCGTGTCGGCACGAGATCTTGCGGCAAATCGGCTCTTGGGAGAGGGCATGACGGGGCTCCTTGGGCTTAGCCCGCCGGATTGGCCGGGCTGCTTGCCCACCACCGTCTTTCCTCTGATCGTGTTTTCTTGAGCGGATATGCCTCGCAAAATCCGCTTTCATCACACCCGAAAACCTATCCGTTCATCTCCCAGGGATTGATGAGTTCAACGCCCGTAGCCTCGAAGTCTGCCGTGTTTCGCGTGACGACCTGCATACCGTGAACAAGCGCGGTCGCAGCGATCATTGCGTCCCGGTCCGACCTTCGGTCAGGAACATGCAAGGCTGCACAACGGCGCGCTGCCGCTGTGTCGAACGCGATAATCCGGCCATCGAAAGCTGTGAGGACATTGTTCTCGAGCCAGCCTCGCAGGAGGGTGCCTTGGGCAGGGTCTTTGCGTTCGATCTGCAAAATGCCGATTTCGATTTCGAGGATGGTGATGCTCGAGATGAACAGCATCGGGACCGCCACGCTGGCGGCCCAGGCAACGACATTGGCATTGGCGCGTCCTGATGTGGCTTTGCGCAATTCCGAAACGACGTTGGTATCGAGCAGATACATCAGGAAAGGTCGGCCGGACGATAGAGTTCGCCCTCCAGGCGCTGCGGCTCGAACTCGATAGGTTCTGTTCCTGACATCCCGAGAAGCTCGACGATGCTGCCGGCCGAGGCTGACAGGCGGCGATAATCGTCGATGGTCAACAGGACGTGCGCCGGCCTGCCGCGATCGGTAATGAAAACCGGGCCATTTTGCGCGGCTCGCTTGGCGCCGCTTGCATCCTGGTTGAACTCGCGGCTCGATACTGTGGTTACGCTCATGACATGCGCCTCCGTATAAGTAGATATGTTTCTACATGAGGGCGTGCTTGGTAGCAAGCCTATGCGGCCGCCAGCTCCAGTTCGTACAATCCAATGACAACACCGACGATGTTTGCAGTCTTATCCGGTAGCCGGGATGACCGGGTCTTTTAGGAGATTATCTCGGTGAACCCGCCTGGCGTTTTTTACCAACAGGGGCGGCGGCGCTGACCGCTGATCGCCTGCTGTCCTCTGGGTGATCCCTTCAGATGTCCTTCATCAGCCGTTGAATAACCGCTGTAAGTCTCTGGCGCCGTGCAGGACGCGGACGATCTGGATCTGATCGGCGATCTCCTGAAAGAAGATCAGGTATCGACCGTGACGAGCCGCGCGAAGACCCGGCGCAAGGTCGTCGCGCGCCGGAAAGCTTGCCGGTCGCCGGGCGGTTTCAGCAGCGGTGCTCTGGAGTTCATCGACGAAACTGATTGCGCGATCGGGATTATCATCGGCAATGAACAATGTGATCGCCTTCAAGTCGGCAAGCGCCGCAGGCAGGTAGACGAGGCGTTTCATGGAGGTTGCCGCTGTCCGGATTCTTTAGATTTGCGCTGCCCGGCGTTCGGCGATGATAGCGTGCAGCTCGGCATACACCTGGTCGGCCGGGATGCCCGGGCCACTGTCCAGACCGACACGGATAGCTTCCCGTAGCGTCTCCAGTTCACGACGCTCGGTGTCATGAAGGCGCGTCCAGTCCCGCAAGGCTTCGCGCACCACTTCGCTCGTCGAGGCATAGTCGCCGGCTTCTACGGCATTGCGGACCGTTGCCGCCATTTCGGCGGGCACGGTGATCGTCAGGCGTTCAATCGTCGACATGGGACATCTCCAAATGTGTGCATACTTTATCATACGAATTGGTGCCGCGCGATAGTTTTGTCGGTATTATGCCGCGGCCAACTGGTGCGGCGCGTCGCGGTCAATGACCGTCGATATAATCCCGGCTGCCCTGTCCGCCGGCAGGAACAATCGGGTCTTGTAGGAGATGATCTCGGTGAAGCCGCCGAGCGATTTGTACCAATCGAGCTTCTCGGGCGCGAACCCCTTCAGCTCGATGCGGCGGCTGCCGTTGACCAGTGAGGGCCAGATCGACATCTCCGTGCCTGGCAGGTCGACCTTGCGGCCTTGTGCGATGGCAGATTTCACGAGCACCTCTGGATCGACATCGATCTTGATGGCGATGCCGAGCTTGGTCGAAAGTTCGCCAAGGTCGGCGTCGGGAACGATGCGGCCGAGCCACGATTGACCAGCTTTGTCGGCAATGCGCCAGACGCGCACCTCGTCGCGGGGCAGCTTGTTCCAGATCGGCAGCAAGAGCCCGGTGGCGATGTTGATCGTCTCGATCTCCATGCGTTCAGCGGCGGCAGCTGCTTCGGCGTGCCAGAGCGGCTCGAACATGCCGAGCTCGATTTCCTCCCAGTGGCTTTCTTCGAGGGTCGACCGTTTGATGCGCTCGGCTTTAGTCGGCCGGATCAGATGCTCGACCGGCAGCACGGCACCGTCGTCAGCCATGACGCTGACGCCTGGCACAGCCGCTGCGACCATGTGGGACCGGCCGTTGCGGAGCCAGCGGACACCGCGGCGTGTCCCGCTTGTTGCCATCATCCGCTCGAATGACAGGATGCGCGGACGAAAGTGCATCTCGAGGCGGAGCAGGTGGCTTTCGGCACCGGTATCAACATCGCGCCGAAGCAGATGGCGTTCGATCTCGACCATGCGTTCGGCAACGATCGTCTCGACGCCGACATCGAGCTTGCCAGCTTCGCGCAGCGCATCGATGCGGGCCTCGACGAGCCCGAGATACTCGTCGAACACGGCGTTCTGCAGCGCGATTGGGAAGGCGAGCAGGCGGTTAAGCCAGCGCTGGATCGGCGGCAGATCGTCTTTCAAGCCGCCGCCGTCCACGTCCGTTAGCTTCAGCCCCGACTTCCGCTCGAACGTCGCGAAGTCGATGCTGGTCAGCTTCTTTTCGTAGAGGAGGTGATACCAGCGGTTCAGCGCTTCCTTGGCATGGGCGCTTTCGAGATTGTCGGCCGCATTGAACAGGTTTTGGCCGCCGGTCTGACGCTGGCCGCGGGTCAGGGCGCCAAGGCTGTCGAGGCGGCGCGCGATTGTCGAGATGAAGCGCTTCTCGCCTTTCACATCGGTGGTGACCGGCCGGAACAGCGGTGCTGAGGCTTGATGGGTCCGGTGCGAGCGGCCAAGCCCCTGGATGGCAGCATCGGCCCGCCAGCCCGGCTCGAGCAGATAATGGATGCGCCGCGCCTGGTTCCGGGCGCCCTTGTCGGCATGGTAGCTGCGCCCGGTGCCGCCGGCGTCCGAAAATACGATGATGCGCTTGGCGCCGTCCATGAATGCCGAGGTTTCCGCCAGATTGGTGCGGGGGCTGCGGCTTTCGAGCTTCTGGTTGCCATTGCGGTCGGTGATGAGGCGCTTGGTGCGCCCGGTGACCTCGGCGACCATGTCGGCACTGAAGTGCTTGATGATTTCATCGAGCGCGGCCGAGACTGCCGGCAGGGCGCAAAGCTGTTCGATCAGCCGGTCACGCGCAGCAACCGCCTCGCTGCTGATCAGCGGATTGCCATCCTCGTCATGCGCCGGGCGCGAGCGCAGGAAGCCTTCGGCGTCGGTGTAGATCTCCATGGCGCGGGTTGGAAAGGCGTTGGTCAGATAGTCGATCACATATTCACGCGGGGACAGCTCGATATCGAGCGAGGCGCGTTCCTCGGGCGACAGGTCGGCCAGGCGCCGCCCGAGCATGGCTTCGGCGGTCGAGACAAGCTGGATGACAACGGCATCGCCGCGGGCAAGGTCGGCCTCAATCGCGGGGATCAGGCTTGGCAGCTTCATCGCGGTCAGCATCTGGCCGAAGAAGCGCTGCTTGGTGCTTTCGAACCGGGAGAGCGCCGCACCCTTGGCATTACCGTTGAGGGTCTTGCCCGACATGGCGTCGACGACGTTGGTGGCCTCGAGGATGATATCGAGGTTCTGGTGGATAATCTCCCAGGCGTCGCAATAAGTATCGTAAATGCTGATCTGCGCCGGCGTCAGCTGGTGATCGAGGATGTCGTATTCGACGCCCTCGAACGACAGCGCGCGGGAGGTGTAGAGGCCGAGCGCCTTCAGGTCGCGGGCAACGAGTTCCATTGCTGCCATGCCGCCTTCCCGCATCTGCGTCATGAAGATCTCGCGGGATTCGAACGCAGTGCCGGTGCCCCACAAGCCAAGGCGGGTCGCATAAGCAAGGTTGGCGATGTCGGTCGCGCCTGTCGCCGAGACGTAGAGGATGCGGGCGCGCGGCAGCAGATGCTGGAGGCGGACGCCGCAGATGCCCTGCTCGGACCCCTTGACCGGGCCGCGCGTGCTGGCGGAACCAGCGGCATTGGCCATGGCATGCGCTTCATCAAAGACGATCAGGCCTTCGAACGCGGGTGCAAGTTCCGGCACTTCTGCGTCCCCTGCCCCCAACCATTTCAATATCTGGTCAAGACGGCTCCCTTTGTCAGGGCGCGACGACCGCAGCGTTGCATAGGTCGTGAACAGGATGCCGCAATCCATGGTGACGGGATCACCCAGCCCCCAATCGGTCAGGCTCTGGATGTCGATCCCGATGCCGCCGAGCGCCGCCCAATCGCGGCGGGCGTCCTCGAGCAAGGCGGCGGATTTCGAGACCCAGACATGGCGGCGATTGCCCTTCGACCATTGGTCCATCACGATACCGGCGACCTGGCGACCCTTGCCGGCTCCGGTGCCGTCGCCGAGGAAGAACCCCGCCCGATAGGCGGCACCTTCGGCATGCTCGGTCAGTTGGAGGCCATGCTCATCCGCCTGGTAGCGTCCGGGCAGGTCGCGTTCGAACGATTGGCCGGCATAGATCAGCGTCTCGAGTTGCGCTGCTGACAGGGCGCGGGAAGCAAGGAGTGGCAGCTTGGGGCGATAGTTGGCCGGCGGCGGCGCGATCGACGCCATGGCAAGCGATTCAACCAGCGGTGTCGGGTGGTCGGTTGCATTCTCGAAGTCGATACGGGCGACACGATAGGGCACATAGATGCCGACAGGGGCAGCGCTGGCGCGGATTTTGGTGCGCGAGGTATAGGGAATTTCGCAAGCATCGCCGCCGCTCAAGTCAAGCTGCGGCGGGCGCGGGGCGATCGGCTTCTTCGTCGCGGACGAGGCCAGAAGGCTGGCGCTGCGGACGGCGGGCTTGATCGTCGGAGTCACAGCGACGTGCGGAGCCATTTTGGTCGCAGGCAGAACGAATGGCAGACGCTCCGGAACAAGGGCGATCTTGTGCATCGCTTCGCTGTAATGGGTGGCGACGGCGCGGACGGTCTCGCTTGTACGACCTTTGTCGTAGACCAGGATACGCACGGTAATGCCCGTGCCGTGCTTGGCGTAGAATTTGCCATCGCAAAGCATGTCAAAGGTCGGCGGCACAACCTTGGCGACAGCGCCGTAGCCAGCAGCGCCGCTGGCGTCGGGCGAGAACCATGACGGCATGATGGCGACGCAGCGCCCGCCATCGACGAGCGTCATCAAGGCAGCGCGCAAATGCCGGGCGCCGGCGAAGGCGTCGTCGCCGATCCCGGCGGATTTGGAATAGGGCGGGTTCATCAGCACGACCGATACTGGCTCGCGGATGTGGTCGTGAATCTGCGCCGCATCGTGGCGGGTCAAGCTGAGCCGCTGGAAGACGCGCGCGAGCAAGGCGGCACGCTGGTCGTCGAGTTCGTTGAGCAGCACATTGGCGCCGGCAAGAACGGCTTGAACAGCGAGCAGGCCCGTTCCGGCGGACGGTTCGATGACGGTATCGCCCTTGCCCATCCGGGCAGCGAAGCCGGCGATAAAGGCGAGCGGCGCCGGTGTCGAAAACTGCTGGAGGGCAACCTGGGTTTCGGACCGGTAGGTCTGCGTCGGCAAAAGGTAGCTCAAGCCCTCGATCGCCCCGAGCGAGGATTGGGGGCTGGCGGGAGCGAATACGTCGCTCGTCTCGGCGAGTTGAAGCAGCACCTGTGCCACCTCGGCGGCGTCATAGGCATCACGCATCGACCATGCGCCGCTGGCATCGCTGGTGCCGAACGCGCTTTCCATGAACCCGGTCAGGTCCCGGCGGCTGATTTCGGTGCGGGCTTTCAGACGGGCAGCGATCAGCTGGGCGACCTTGATCAAGAGATCGGCTTTGCGCGCTGTGCTGTTGATTGTCGGGACGAGGTCGAGCTGCATGGTCATCGGGCGTCTCCTGGCGTGCCCGGGCTGTGGATCGCCGGGTCAACAGGCTGCCGCCTTCTCTGCTCTCAGAATTCCATCTGTGGGCGCGCCGCCTCGTGTCCGCCGCGTTGCCAAACACGCCAGACACATCTGACGGTCTGTTCGAGCATGGCGCTCAGGTAATCATAAACGTCGCCTTGGGCGGGGACACGAACTCGCTGGCTATGCCTCGGGCAGATGCCGTTCGATATCCATTGCACCGTGCAGGATCCTCGCGACCGTCACTCGTTGCGCTGCGGGATCGACTTCGAGGATAAGATAATGCGATCGCACGCGCTGAATACGAAATTGGCCCCGCAGCGGCTTTGTTCGTTCGGGGTGTTCCGCCGCTAATTTTGCTGCATCGCGAACGTCTTCAAGATAGCGGCGGGCCACAACGGCGCCCCAGTTGTCGACCGAGTAGCGCTGAAGTGCCTGCATTTCCTGTCGCGCCAGGTTTGACCAGGCCAGCTTCACGTCGTGGCTGACATTTCATCAACAAAGCTGTCGACGTCGAAACTTTCGTCGATACCCGACGCCATTCCTTCCTGCCCAAGCGACACGAGCCGGTCGATGACCCGGGCATCGTCCTCGAGCCGCCGCAGGCCAGCCCGGCACGCCTCGGACAGATTTTCAAATCTTCCTTCAGTCACGAGCCGCTGGCCGATAGCCTTGGTTGCGCCCAGGTTGACGCTTGCCAGACCTTCACGTTGGGTCATCTTCGTATCCTCCAGTGGTATGCTACATTGTATTACATCCTTGGTGCGTCGCCAAGCATCATTGGCCACAATCGACCACGATCATGCCGGTCATAACGCCAAAGCCGGCAACGAGGCCGCCTGCCGCTGCAAGGCCTATTGTCATATGCCCTAGAAAAAGGGAGCCGTCTCGCGACGACTCCCCAGCTGGACGCTCAGGAAACGGGTCAGGCGGCTTTTTCGAGATCGTCGCCTTCGGCATCATCCGTGGTCACCGTACCGGCTTCGACTTCGGTATCGGCGCCCGGCTCGCCGGCCTCATCAGCAATCCCGGCCTCCGTGGTGAACATCATGACGTCGGGGACCCAGGCCAGTGCGGCCTCCCTGATCTTGGCTTCGACAATCGATGCGCCGGCGCAAAGCTTTTCGGCGGCGGCTGCGATGTCGCCCTTCTTGGCATTGGCGTAGCGGCTCTTCAGCTCGGTGCCGCCGATGGCTTCGAGGGTTTCGAGAACCGCCGATTTGCGCACCCGGCCGAAGTAGTTGGCCGCGGTCGGGCGCCACCAGGCAGCGACGTCGATGCCAAGATTGCGACCAAGCAGGTTGTGAAGCGGCGCGTTCACCTCGTCTACCAAAGTGGCCTCGAGGGTGCGTGCCACCGTCCAGCCCGCCCAGGCACCGCGATGTTCGGCGTCGAGGGCGCGAAAGGCATCGAAGCGGGTGCCGATGTCCTTGTGCTCGGTCCAGCCATGGCGAAGACCGCCATGGAAGGTCTGGAGTGCGTCGATCGCCGCGCCTTCGGGTTTGAAGCCGAACGGCACGCGGCCCGGCGAGCCGCCAGAAAGGGTCGAGCCACTGTTGTAGCCGTAGCCGGTCTTGGTTTCGCGATCGGCGAGAAGGAAGATCGCCAGATCGATGGCAGTGCCGGCGTCATTGGCGACGTGCAGCGCCAGCAACTGCGTGCGCTGGACGGCCAGTTCATCGCGAAGCACCTTGCCGATGACCGGCTTGCCGCTGTCCTTGTCGTCGTCTTCGGTTCTGCCAATGACGACCGAGCCATCTTCTGCTGTGGTGCGGGTGGTCTGCGGATCGATGAACACCCGCTCGTAGAGCTTCGGCGTCCCATCATCGCTGATCACCAGAAACGCTGTTGCAACCGCCTTGGTTTCGGCATCAACCTCGGCCGTCTTGTTCTCGATGGCGTCGGCTTCTTCGCGCAGGGCCTCGTACCGTGCATCCTCGTCATCGTTCAGGCCTTCATTCTCGGCCAGCTCCTCGATGACATCGATCTCGGCTTCGATCTCGATGATGCGCTGCTTTTCAGCGTCGGTCAGTTCGACTGGCGCTGTATGAACCGGGCGCAGATATTGCGTCTGGTCCCAGGCCGGGCGGCCATCGAGGACGGTCAGGACAGTCCCAAAGCCTTCGACTGCTGCCGCTGCTGCTTCCATCTTTTCGTTGGCAAGAGTTGCGACAAGTGTGCTGTCGAGCCAGATCTCGCCCTCATCCCCGCTGAACAGGTCGCTTTCGATGCGGCCGCCGGCAGCGACATAGGCGTCCCTACCGACCAGTTTGGCGAGCCGATGATCGCTGTTGATCGTTTCATCGGTCATCATCCGGCGGATGATGTTGGCATCGTGCCGATTATAGCTGTTGCTCATCTGGGCAAAGACCGTTTCCTGCCGGTCGATGTCAGTCGTGGTGCCATAGGCCTTGGCAGCATCGAGGCTGATCTTGCCATCGCGCAGCGCCTCGAAGACATTTGTTGCGAGGCTTGCAAGCCGGATGCGCCCTTCAACGAAACGCGCCGTGAGGCCGAAGCGCTTGGCAACGTCTTCGCACGTCGCGCCATCAACTTCGATGAAGTGGCGAAACGCCGTGCATTCATCGGCCGGGTTCATCGCCTGGCGCTGGTAGTTTTCGGCGAGGCTCGTTTCGCCCGCCGTGCTGCTGTCGTTGAGAACCAGCACCGGCACGGCATAGTCCTTGGGAAACACGCCTTCGGCAATCAGCGCCTGGACGCTGCTCAGGCGACGGCCGCCGGCAGTGATTTCGAACTTGCCGGTCTTTTTGGGAACCGCAAAGCCGATCAGGTTCTGCAAGACGCCGCGCGCGGCGATATCGGCCTGAAGCTGGGCCTGGAGCCCGACTTCGACCGCGGTGAGGCGGACGTTTTGTTTGCTCAAGGTACAATTGCGCGCCTGGATCATCTGGATGGTCATGGTGTCGTCTCCGGTCGAGCCATTGCCACCATGGCTGGCTCAATCGGCCGCTGCCTTCTCCCCTCTCAATCGCATGGCGATCGCATTCCAGTCATCCTTGCCATTGGAAGCTGCCTGCGGTGGCAGCAACAACTCGATCGTTTTTGCAACGCGCGACCTTTGCGCGGCAAGCTGCCAGGCGCGGCGACCGCCATTGTCGGGGTCGGGTAAAATGACCAGTCGGCGCACGATTGGCGGTATCGACACGATCCCGAACCGTTCATT
Source organism: Polymorphobacter multimanifer (assembly GCF_014205635.1). Taxonomy (GTDB): domain Bacteria; phylum Pseudomonadota; class Alphaproteobacteria; order Sphingomonadales; family Sphingomonadaceae; genus Sandarakinorhabdus; species Sandarakinorhabdus multimanifer. Next base: position 1,463 of record NZ_JACIIV010000021.1, on the reverse strand, counting down.
GCCAACGACGGCCCAGACCGGGAAGCCAAGTCGCTCGCTTGCCGACATGGCAGTCTCAACGCCTTCGGCAAGGCCGAGCGTTTCGCCGGCAGGCTGAAGCCTTACTGCGCCGGTGCCCGGTCGGCCGAGCAGCCGTTTCGGATCGCGAATGTCTGCTTTCCAGCCTGTTTTTTCATCCAGAAACGTCCGATGAACGGCAACAAGCCCGCAATCATCTCGAATGGCTGCAATCAGTGCCGGCAAGAACCGGGCGTCAGCTTTGCTTCCGAGCTGCGCGCGGGGGTGAAAGCGGAGCTGGTCACTGCGCATGCTGATGGCACGGTACTCAAGATAGGCCTCGGCAAGCGTGCCGGCGACAGGATGGGTTGTGTCCCAGAGGCGCAGCGCCATGCCGCTATCGGTATACGCTTTCTTGGGTCGGTCCTCGTTGGTTGCCCCAAGGCCGTCCCTCCCGACCTGACCGCCGCGCCGCAGCGCGCGGATGACGTCAATGGTTTCGCAGCCTGCGAAGCAATGAAACAAAAGGCTGCGGTCGCCGACGCGGACGGACAGGCTCGGCGATGTATCGTTATGCGCCGGGCAGCAGCACATGCCGCCCCCTCCGCTCCCATTGCTCGACCATTTGCCGCGAAGCGATTCAACGAGGTCGCGACCTTCGACTTCGAGGCTGGTTCGCGAACCAACGGTTGTCACAATGGATCTCGGCAAACAGCTGTCGCGGAATAAAGCCGGTGATACTGATGCTCGAGCGCCGACAGCCAGCGCGCAGCAGCGTATTCGCTTGGCCAAGGCTCCCAGGGGAGGAACTCGCTCGTGTCGAGGGGATCGGTCTCGAGCGGTGTTTCGGCGATGCTGAGCGATGTGCGGATTTCATAGCGCGACCATTTGACGACATGAAGTGCTTCACTGGCCGCCGCGATCCGATCGGCCTTTTTGTGGCAACGCCAAGAAGCTTCCATCAAAGGCATGAGACCGTAGCGTGAAGCGACCGCGCGGTTGAGCTTTTCGCACATGTCGGAAAATGGCTTGCCCAGAAACGGTTTGAGCGGCGCAATGCAGTCAAACCCAATCAGGCCTTCCTCGGCATCGTGGAGCAACTCGTAAAGCGCGGCCTGCGGGGTAAGCGGTCCGAACATCGCTTCACTGATCGCATGCACTGCGAGGCTATGCTGTGCGACTGACAATGGGCGCGGCCAGGCCGAATGCCCACCCCAGCGGAAGGTACGTGACAATCCGACGGCAAGGTCTTCGTCAGTCCAGCTGCCGGGGTCAGGCGCCGCGAGATCGATGATGGCACCGCTACGCAGCAGCACGAAAGGACGCTGGATATCAGTCATTGTTGACGACGAGTTTAAGGCCATCGGAATCGTAACCGGGGCAGATTGCCGGGCGTTAGGCAGCAGCGAGCCTGACGAGGCTGGGCAGACTGGGGATGCTCGACGCCCCTGGGACAGCGAAGCGGT
>NZ_JACIIV010000020.1 GCF_014205635.1 Polymorphobacter multimanifer | reverse complement strand
ACGAAATTCCGGCGAATACGGCGATGCTTTTTTCTTCTCTACCATGATGGGTATCCTCTGAGGGTTTTACCCTCCGGTAAACCCGGGGCAGTTCAGTTTCGCAAATGTGGCCACCGGTTTTCCGACAAAACCACGCCAACAAAAAACGAGACCCGCATTTTGATATCATCAAAATGCGGGTCTCGCGGCAGCAAGTGGAAAGTGCGCGGCTACTTCGTCGCGGCGATCAGCTTGACACCGCGGTAAAGCGGCAGCCCGGCGCCGCGCTGCACGAGCAGCAGCACCGTGTCGCGCCCGGCCTTGCGCGCCGCATCCACCGCCGCAGCCGCTTCCGCCGGCGTGGTCGTCGGCCGCTGGTTGATCGACAGGATCACGTCGCCGCGCTGCAGGCCCTGCGAGGCCGCGTCGGAACCGGGGCTGATCCCGGCAATCACCACGCCGCGCACGGTGGCGGGCAGCTTCTGCTGTGTGCGGATCGCTTCAGTCAGCGGGGTCAGCGTGATCCCGAGCGATTGCCGCGTGGCTTCCGCCGCCGGGCTCTTCTCCTCGGTTGCCTCGACTTCCGGATCGGTTGGCAGGCCCGAGCGCGCCTGCACAATCGCTTCCGAAGGCCGCTGGGCGATGGTGGCGCTGATCGTGCGGCGCTGGCCGTCGCGCAGCAGCTCGATCGGGATCGCAGCCCCCACCGGCGTGTTGGCGATCACATAGGAGAGCGTGTTGTCGAAGGTCACTTCCTGGCCGTTGATCCGCGTGATCACATCGCCCTGGCGAATGCCGGCGCGCGCCGCCGGGCCATTGGGCTCGACCGAGGCGACGATCTCGCCCTTGTCCTTGGGCAGGCCGAGGCCCGCCGCAATGTCGGCGCTCAGCGGCTGGATGCCGACGCCCAGATAGCCGCGCTTCACCGTGCCGGTGGCGCGAAGCTGCTGGATGATCGGCCGCGCCACTTCGGCCGGCACCGCAAAGCCCAGCCCCACATTGCCGCCGGTCGGCGAGAAGATCGCGGTATTGATGCCGATCACCTTGCCCTCGAGGTCGAACAGCGGCCCACCGCTGTTGCCCTGGTTGATGCTGGCATCGGTCTGCAGATAGCGGTCATATTGCCCGGCGCCGATGTTGCGATGCAGCGCCGAGACGATCCCCGCCGTCACCGTGCCGCCAAGCCCGAACGGGTTGCCGATGGCAATCGCCCAGTCGCCCACGCGCACATCGTCCCGCGGCGCGAATTCGACGAACGGCAGGTTCTTGGCATCGACCTTGAGCAGCGCCATGTCGGTCAGCGGGTCACGCCCCACCACGGTCGCCTTGTACTCGGTCCGGTCCGCCAGCGTCACCGTGATCGATTCGACTGGCGGCGCGTTGGGGGATGGGTTGCGCCCGTCGCTCGCCGAAATCACATGGTTGTTGGTCACGATATAGCCGTCGGCCGAGATGATGAAGCCCGAGCCGAGCGAATTTGCCTCGCGCGTCACCGGCTCGCCCTGCTCGCCCTGCTGCTCCTGGAAGCGGCGGAACAGCTCCTCGAGCGGGGAGCCCGGCGGCAGCCCGCGGAAGCGGTTGACCGGCACCTTCTGCGTGGTGGACACATTGACCACCGCCGGAGACAGCTTCGACGTCAGCTCGGCAAAGCTGCGCGGCGCACCGCCCGGCGGGTTGATCGGCACGGCCGGCGGCGTCGCATTCTGCGCCACCGGGGCCTGCTGGCTGTTGGCCGGCATGATGATGGCGGCGGCGCCGCCCACCAGAAGGGCTGCAGGAATGAGACTACGGGCAATTCGCACGTGATAGGAACCTTTCGTACAACGGGAGCGCTCGAATGCGCTTCCCCGGGGTTGTTCATCGCATCTCGTTCATCGTTGAGGTGCGCCTAACCAGCGATGAACAGGAGCGGCCCCGCCCGACACATGGCGTCGCACCCCGCCATCACCGGTTGCCGCGGTTGCCCTCGAATTCGCGCAGGAATTCGTTGTTGGGCGACATCACGATCGTCGAGCTCGAATCGGTGAAGGTGGTGCGATACGCCTGCATCGCGCGGTAGAAGGAATAGAATTCCGGGTCCTTGCCGAAGCTGCCGGCATAGGTCCGCGCCGCCTCGGCATCCGCCTCGGCGCGCACCAGCTGCGCCTGCTTCTGCCCCTGCGCGCGGATCGTCAGCGCCTCCTGCTGCCGCGCCGAACGCATCCGCTGGAACGCCGATTCGAGCGGCGTGCCACTCGGCAGATCGGCGCGCTTGATCCGCACATCGACGATCTCGGCACCATATTGCCGCGCCTGGCGGTTCACCACGGTCTGGATGTCATCCATCATCTGCCCACGCTCGGGGCTGAGCAGCGCCGAGAACGGCTGCTTGCCGAGCTCGTTGCGCAGCCGCGACGTCAGAATCCGCTTCAGCGCATCGGCGGCATTCGTCTCGGTTCCTACCGTCTGCAGCATCCGCAGCGGATCGGTGATGCGGAAGCGCGCAAACGCATCCACCACCAGCCGAAGCTGGTCGGTGGAAAGCACCGTCTGCGCCTCCATGTCGAGATCGAGCACCCGCTTGTCGACAAAGATCACATTCTCGATGAAAGGCACCTTCGCCACCAGCCCCGCGCCCCCCATGCCGAACGGCTGGTTGGGCTTGTAGCTGTTGACGATCCGCTCGGGCTTGCCGAGCCGCAGCACGATCGCCTGCTTGCTCTCGGGCACCACATAAAAGGTGCTCATCGCCAGCACGACTAGTGCAAAGGCCATGGCGGCCCAGAGGATGGGGTTGCGGGTCAGGGGCATGGTCTTGTTCACACTCGTCTATTGCGCGGGCGCGGGTTCAGGCACCGCCGCCGGACGCTTCTTGATTTCCTGCAGCGGCAGATAGGTCGTCACCGAGCCCGGCTCGATCACCGTCTTGTCCACCTTGCTCAGCACGCTCTCCATCGTCTCCAGATACATGCGCTTGCGCGTCACTTCCGGTGCCAGGCGATATTGCTCGTACACCGCGTCGAACGCCGCCGTCGCACCCTGCGCCGAAGCGAGCAACTGCTGCGCATAGGCCCGCGACTGGTTGAGATACTGCTGCGCATCCTGCTGTGCGGCCGACACATCCTTGAAGGCATCGTCCACCGCACCCGGCGGATCGGCCTGGCGAATGTCCACGCCGCGAATGTCGATGCCGCTGCGATAGCTGTCGAGCGTGGACTGGATGCGTTCACGCACCTGTTCGGCGATCTGCGCGCGCTGCGGGCCGATCGCGTCGGTCAGTGTCGCGCGCGCAATCTCGGCACGCATCGCACTCTCGGCCACTTCGCGCACCGTCTGCTCGGGGTTGGCGAGTGCAAACAGGAACTGCTCGGGATTGTTGATCTTCCACCGCACCGCATAGGCCAGCGTGATGATGTTCTGGTCCCCGGTGATCATCAGGTTTTCGGCATTGCCGTCCACCGCACCGATGTCGATCGAGTTGATCTGCTCCACCTTGCGCAACGTCACCGAATCGATCGGGAACGGCAGCTTGAAGTGCAGCCCCGGCTCGGTCGTCTGCACATAGGCGCCGAAGCGCAGCACCACGCCGCGCTCCTGCGGCTGCACGCGATAAAAGCTCGAGAAGATCAGCCAGGCCGCGACAAGCGCTGCCCCCACCCAGAGCGCGCCCTTGCCGCCGAGCGCATCGAGCCCGCCGCCGCCACCGCCGCCGCCACCGAAGCCGCGGCCGCCACCGCCGCCACCGGGCAGCGATTGCCGGAGCTTCTCCTGCCCCCGGCGAATGATGTCGTCGAAATCACGGTTGCCACTCGGACGCGGCGCCGTCGGCCGGCGCGAGGGGCCTTCGCCCCATGGGTTCCGCCCGCCACCCGAACCGCCGCCCTCACCCGACGACTTGCCGCCTTCGTCACCAGCGTCATCCCAGGGCCCCCGGTCCGCCGGCGAACGGTCGCCGGGCTTGCGGCCACCTGAATTGGGGTCATTGTTGTTCTGCCAGGGCATCGGCTAGGGTTTCCGTCTCTCGTCAATACTTGATCTCCACCTATATACGCGCTCTCTCCCGGATTGCGAGGGCGCGACACTGACGCCGCGCCCGCCACCGCAGCCAGGCCCCACAGAGGAAATCGCATGCCACTCAAGGACAGGATCGCCGAGGCACTCGCCACCGTCATCGATCCCGCCGCCGCGGCCGATATGCCCGGGGCCGAGGCCGCCAATATCCTCGCCAGCGGCCGCGTTTCCGGCCTCGTCGTCCGCCCCGATGGCGGCGTCGGACTGGTGCTCGCCGTCGATGGCCTTGAACGGTCGACCGCCGAGCGCCTGCAGGCGGAAGTCGAAGTCGCGGTCAACCGTGTCGCCGGCCCCAAGGCCGCGCGCATCATCCTCACGGCCGATCGCGGCAGTGTCGCAGCCGATGCCAAGCCGCAAGCCTCCACCATCCCCGGCATCCGCAAGCTCATCGCCGTCGCCAGCGGCAAGGGCGGGGTCGGCAAGAGCACCGTCTCGGCCAACCTCGCCGTGGCCCTGGCGCGGCAGGGCTTCGCCGTCGGCCTGCTCGATGCCGATATCTACGGCCCCTCGGTGCCCACGCTGCTCGGCATCGAAGGCCGTGCCCAGCTCGAAGGCAATCGCCTGCAGCCAGCCCAGGTCCATGGCATCAAGGCGCTGTCGATGGGGATGATGACCGATCCCGGCAAGGCGATCATCTGGCGCGGTCCCATGGCCAGCTCCGCCCTCGTCCAGATGGTCGAACAGTGCGACTGGGGTGTGCTCGATGTCCTCGTCATCGACATGCCGCCCGGCACCGGCGATGTGCAACTCACGCTGGCGCAGAAGCTCAAGCCCGATGGCGCCATCGTCGTTTCCACCCCGCAGGATCTGGCGCTCATCGATGCCCGCCGCGCCGTGGCGATGTTCGGGGAGGTCGGGGTCGAGGTCCTCGGCCTCATCGAGAACATGAGCGGCTATTGCTGCCCCGAATGCGGCCATGTCAGCCACCCCTTCGGCCAGGGCGGTGCGGAAGCCGAGGCCGCCGCCATCGGTGCCCCCTTCTTGGGCCGCATACCGCTCGATATCGGCATCCGCAGCGATTCGGATTCGGGCCAGCCCGGCCGCGGCGTCGCGGCGCACGCCTTCCTGCCCATTGCCTTGCGCGTCGCCCGGGAGATCGGCCTGTGAGCCTGCTTGCCACCGATACCGAAATCGCCGGCCTGCTGCGGCGGGTGAAGCGCATCGCCCTTGTCGGCGCCTCGGCCAATCCGTCGCGCCCGTCGCACGGCGTCATGGCCTTCCTGCTCCAGCACGGCTTCGACGTCATCCCCGTCAACCCCGGCCTCGCCGGCCAGTCGCTGCTCGGCCAGACCGTCGTCGCCACCCTCGCCGATGCCGGACCCGTCGACATGGCCGACATCTTCCGCAGCGCCGATGCCGTCCCCGCCCTTGTCGAAGAGGCGATTGCCAGCGGCGTCCCCGCTCTCTGGCTGCAACTCGGCGTCATCCATCACGAAGCCGCAGCCCGCGCCACCGCCGCCGGCCTCGACGTGGTGATGGACAAATGCCCCAAGATCGAGATGCGCCGGCTCGGGATGGCCTGACCCGGGAAGTCCGGCCCCTTGTCGCCAATTGTCGTCGAACAATCTTACAGGTCCAGCTCGCGCTGCCCTGAAGCCGGCTTGCCGCGCCGGCGGTTGGCGTCGGGCAGCCCCGCCTTTCGGCTGCCATGCTTCACCAGAATCGCGCATGCCGGCGGCGCATGCGCCGGGTCGCGGCGGATGCCGGCAATCGCCGCCCGCGCCGCACGCGCCGCCACCTCATGGTCGGCAATCGGCCCAGGATAGCCGAGGTCCCCGCGCAGCTCCGGCGGTGCCTTCCACGGCTCGTGCAGCCATGGCGTCGCCAGTCCTGCCAGCTCGGGCACCCAGCGCCGGATGAAGTCGCCATTCGCGTCCTGGTCATGCCCCTGCTTCACCGGGTTATAGATCCGCGGAATGTTGGTGCCCGTGGTGCCCGATTGCATCTGCACCTGCGCCCAGTGGATGCCCGGCTCATAATCGGTGAACATCCGCGCCAGCACCGCGCCCGTCTGCCGCCAGTCGAGCCGCAGATGGTGGCTCGCCACCGACATCACCATCGCCCGCATCCGGAAATTCAGCCAGCCCGTCGCCGCCAGGCTGCGCATGCAGGCATCCACGAACGGCCAGCCGGTCATGCCGCCCGCCCAGGCCGACAGCGCCGCCCCCTCATTCTCGTGCACCCCGTCATAGGCCGGGTGCAGGCAGCGCGCCTCCAGCCACGGCGCATCCTCCAGCTTCTGGATGAAGTGGCAATGCCAGTGCAGCCGGCTCACGAAGCTGTCGATCGCCCGCACGAACATCGCGTCATCCGCGGCCCGCCAGCGCAGCCGTGCCGCCAGCGCCGCCTGATACGCCTCGCGCATCGAGATCGACCCCTGCGCCAGATGCGGGGAGAGCCTTGAGCAATGCGCCGCCCCGCTCTCCGGCGCCGACATCGCCGCCCGGTAGCGCCGGCCCCGGCTCTCGAAAAAGCCCTTCAGCAGCGCCAGCCCCTCGCGGCGGCCGCCGCGCTGGCGGCCGGGGCAGGGGTCGTCGGCCAGCCCCAGCGCCGCCGCATCGGGCATCGCATCGCTCGGCACGTCGGCGCAGCGGATCGCCGCCGGCGCCGGCAGTCGTGGTGCGGCCATCATCGCATCCCAGCGCGCCGCCCAGTCATTGCGGTTGTCCAGCGCCCGCCACACGCCGTGCTGGCGAACCTCGTGCACGCCCACACCGGCGCCGCGCGCCCAGCGCCGCACCGCCCTGTCACGCGCAAAGCTCCACAGATTGCCTGTCTCCTCATGCGCATGCACCGCATGCACGCCATGCGCCTTGTGCAGTTCGTCGAGCACCGCCACCGCCTCGCCCACCCGCACCACCAACCGCGCGCCGCGCGCCGCAAGGCTGCGATCGAGGTCGGCCAGCGTTTCGGCCAGAAAAGCAAATTGCCGTCCGCTCATGTCCGCCTGCGCCCAGAGCGATGGCTCGATGATGTAGAGCGGCAGGACCGGCCGCCCGCTCGCCGCCGCCGCCGCTGCCGTCAGCGGCGCATGGTCGTGCACGCGCAGGTCACGCTTGAACCAGACGATCTCCACGCGGCTCAGCCCGCACCGGGCAGGGCAGGGCGCTCAGGCCGCAAGCACATCCTCGGGGATCGCATAAAGCAGCGCGGCGCCGCGCATCACCGGTCCCGCAAGTGCTGTCGCCTGCGGCAGCAGCTGCTCGGCATAAAAGCGCGCGGTGCTGATCTTGGCGTTCAGGAATTTCGGGTCGCCCTCGCCACGCCCCAGCATCGCGGCAGCCGCCTGCGCTTGCCGCGCCAGCAGCCAGCCGCCGAGCATCAGCCCCATCAGCCGCAGATAGGGGGTGGCGCCCGCCGCCTTGTCATCGGGGTCGTTGGTCGTCGCCAGCCAGTGCGTCGTCGTCTCCGCCGCTGCCAGCGCATCCTCGAGCCATGGCGCCATCGTCGACAGCTCGGCATGGCTTTGCAGCTCGGCCACGGTGGTCCGCACATCGGCAAGCAGCGTCTTCCAGTGCGCGCCGCCGTCCATGCCCAGCTTGCGCCCTACCAGATCGAGCGCCTGGATGCCGTTGGTGCCCTCATAGATCGGCGCAATCCGCGCATCGCGCAGATATTGCGCGGCCCCCGTCTCCTCGACAAAGCCCATGCCGCCGAACACCTGCAGCGCCATGCTCGCCACCTCCACCCCGATGTCGGTGGCAAACGCCTTCGAAATCGGCGTCAGCAGATCGGCCAACCCCTGGCCTTCGGCATGACCCACATGCGCGCGGTCGACCGCAGCCGCGTTCAGATACACCAGCGCCCGCGTCGCCTGCGTCAGCGCCCGCGCGGTCATCAGCGTCCGCCGCACATCGGCATGCTCGATGATCCTCACAGCTTTTCCACCATGCCCGAAGCGCGCCGATTGCGTGCGGTTCTGCGCATAGTCGAGCGCATGCTGCGTCGCCGCCTCGGCAATCGCCACGCCCTGCAGCCCCACCTGCACCCGCGCATTGTTCATCATCGTGAACATCGCCCGCATGCCGGCCCCCTCGGCCCCCACCAGATAGCCCACACAGGCTTCATGGTCGCCAAAGCTCATCGTGCAGGTCGGCGAAGCATGGATGCCGAGCTTGTGCTCCAGCCCCACACAGCGGACATCGTTGCGGGTGCCGTCGCGCAGAAACTTCGGCACGATGAAAAGGCTTATCCCCCTGGTCCCCGGCGGCGCATCGGGCAGCCGCGCCAGCACGAGGTGAACGATGTTGGCGGCGGCATCATGCTCGCCCCAGGTGATGTAGATCTTCGTGCCCTTCAGCCGGTAGCTGCCATCGGCATGCGGCTCGGCGCGCGAGGTCAGCGCCCCCACATCCGATCCCGCCTGCGGCTCGGTCAGGTTCATCGTGCCGGTCCATTCGCCGGTCACCAGCTTGCTCAGATATTCGGCCTGCAGCTCGGGGCTGGCATGCGCCGCGAGCGCCTCGATCGCCCCCTGGCTCAACATCATGCACAGCGCAAACGCCATGTTCGCACTGGTCAGCTGCTCCTGCACCGCCACCGAAACCGCAAAGGGCAGCCCCTGGCCGCCATGCGCCTCGGCCACGCCCAGCCCGGCCCAGCCGCCTTCGACATATTTGGCATAGGCTGCGGCAAAGCCCGGCGGCAGCGTCACCACGCCATCTGCGAGCACCACCGGCACCGTATCCCCCACCCGATTGAGCGGCGCAAACTCGTTCTGCGCCAGCTTCGCCGCCTCATCGAGGATCGCGGTCACCATGTCCGCACTGGCATTCGCATAGGCCGCATGCGCCGCCAGCCCCGGCAGATCGGCAATCACATCGAGCACGAAGCGCTGTTCGGCGATGGGGGCGGTGTAGGGCATGGCATCAACTCGCTTCTGAAGGCTGCTCCCGCTATAGCCGAGCCATGGAGCACCATGAAAGCCCTGCGCCTCCAGTGCGACAAGTCGAAGGGCGGCAAGTGCAGCCGGCCGACACCGCTGCCGTGCGCGAAGCCACGGCCATCTTGCACGCCGGCGGCATCGTCGCCGTGCCCACCGAAACCGTCTATGGCCTCGCCGGCCGCGCCACCGATCCTGCGGCAGTGGCGGCCATCTATGCCGCCAAGGGCCGGCCCTCGCACAATCCGCTCATCGTCCATGTCGCCAGTTTCGCTGCCGCCGAAAAGCTGGCGATCTTCGACGCCCCGGCCCGCGCGCTCGCCGCCGCCTTCTGGCCGGGGCCGCTCACCCTGGTGCTGCCGCTGCGCCCCGATGCCGGTCTGGCCCCCGCCATCACCGGCGGCCGCAAGACCCTGGCGCTGCGCGTCCCGGCGCATCCGGTGATGCAAGCGCTCATCGCCGCCGCCGGGCCCCTGGCGGCGCCCAGCGCCAACCGCTCGAGCCATATCTCGCCCACCACCGCCGCGCACGTGGTCGCCAGCCTCGGTGCCGCCGTGCCGCTGGTGCTCGATGCCGGGCCGTGCAGCGCCGGGCTCGAATCGACCATCGTCCAGGTCACCGATGGCGTCGTCCGCCTTCTGCGCCCCGGCGCAATCGCCGCCGAGCGCATCGCCGCCATCGCCGGGCCGCTGTCGCCGCCCGCCACCGCCGCCGCCGTGATCGCGCCAGAACTGATTGCACCAGAACTGATTGCACCAGAACTGATTGCACCGGGCATGATGGCCAGTCACTACGCCCCCCGCCAGCCGGTCCGGCTCGGTGCCCTCCACGCCGCCCCGCACGAGTTCCACATCGGCTTCGGCAGCGTGGCCGGCGATCTCAACCTGTCGCCCGCCGGCAGCCTCGCCGAAGCCGCCGCCGGCCTGTTCGCGGCCCTCCACCACGCCGAAGCCAGCAACCGCAGCGTCATCGCCGTCGCCCCCTTTCCCGAGGACGGGCTCGGCGCCGCCATCAACGACCGTTTGCGACGGGCCGCCGCCGATCGAAGCTGAATTGCTCTTGCGAACCATTCGCATATAGACCAGCCTGCACATCGAGATCCGGGTGGAGGTGCAAGCATGTTCGTGGCGCAGGAAGACGGCTATTGGGGTGGTGGCACGCCCGACGACAACTCCCCGGCGCTCGCACCGGCCGAGGCGGTCCTTCTCTGGTCGCTCCGCCGCCTCGCCCCCGCCATCGCCACCGCCGGCCCCATGGCGCGCTGCCGGGTGGTCGAAGTCACCCTCATCCGCCAGTTCGGCGGCCGCGGGCAGGAGATCGGCGTGCTTCTCCGCTGCCTCGCCCAATTGCTCGTCGCCGGTGCCGTGCGTCCGCTCCAGCTCGGCTGCCCCGCCATGGCCGCCCTTACCGCCGACGAGACCATGCTGCTGCACACCCTGCGTAGCCCCGAAGCGACCCCGAAATCCCCTCTCGATGACCTTCTGCACCCCTTGCGCATCCCCACAGCAACCCGGTTGCTGGCCATGATCGCCACTATTTCTCGCACCGGAGCTTGAAAAACAACCTTCAAGATATATCTTGATACGTTCAAGACTGCTTGAAAGGATTTCTCATGACCTTCCGACATGGTGGACATCGCGGCGGCGGCTGGCAGGCTTTCGCCACCCGCATGGCAGACAAGTTCGAGGAAGAAGGCCTGTTCGAACGCGGCGTGCGCTTCCGCGGCCGGGTCCTTGATTCCAATGGCTTGCGCCTCGTCCTCCTCAGCCGAATTGCCGAATCCCCCGCCCATGGCTATGAGCTCATCAAGGCCATCGAGGAGATGACCGGCGGCGCCTATGCCCCCTCCGCGGGCATGGTCTACCCGCTCCTCACCCTCCTCGCCGACCAGGGCCTCGTCGAGGAACAGGCCGATGCCAGCCGCAAGCGCTATGCCATCACCGAATCCGGCCGTACCGCCCTCACCGAAGAAGCCGAGCCGCTTGCCGCCGCGCTCGATCGACTCGAACGCGTCGGCCACCGTGCCGCACGCGCCGGCGCCTCCCCGGTCCGCCGCGCCATGAAGAACGTCGAGGCAGCACTTGCCGCGCGCATGGGCAGCGAAACCGATCGCGACCTGCAGCTCAAGGCCGCAGCCGTGCTCGACGAAGCCGCCCAGAAAATCGAGCGACTCTGACCCCGAAGTGCGGCGGGCGGGACCGGATCCCGCCCGCCGTTCACGCATTTCCGCCAATTTCTCCACAATTCCGACTGATTTCGTTCAGCCCGAGTTTAGGTTCCACGCTCCATAGACCGCGCATCGGCTGTATGGCCGACGTAAAACAGTTGGAGCACTTCATGCGTATCATTCTTCTCGCCGCCGCCGCCCTTGTGGCCACGCCGGCAGTCGCACAAATCGGCCCCGAGCCCTTCAACGGCGCCTTTGTCGGCATCCAGGGCGGCTGGCAGCAGGACCGCCAGACACTCGAAACCCAGGTCGGCAACGCGCTGGTCAAGGCCAGCAACAAGAAGGACGGTTTCAACTACGGCGGCCAGATCGGCTATGATTTCCGCGTCAACCCGAGCGTTGTCTTCGGTCTCGAAGCCGCCATCACCGGCCGCACCGGCGAAACCTTTCTCGACGATGGCTTCGATGTCTATCGCCTCACCCAGGGCCGCACCATCAGCACCACCGCCCGCGTCGGTTTCATGACCGATCCTCAGGGCCTGGTCTATGCCCGCGGCGGCTATGCCAACGCCAAGTTCAACCTCGATGATGCCGGCACCCGCTTCACCGAAAACCGCGACGGCTGGACGGTCGGCGCCGGCTACGAACGTGCCGTCAGCCAGAACGTCTCGGCCCGTGTCGAATACGGCTATTCGGACTTCGGCCGCGATCGCCTCGGCGCTGCCACCGACCTGACCTATCGTCGTCATGCGGTGAATGCCGGCTTGAACTTCCGCTTCTAAGCCAAGCGCGCAAGCGATAGCGAAGCTATTGCGCGACTCCGCAGAGTGCTCGGCCAGCGAAGCGAAAAGCTTCGCTGGCCGATCTCGTCTGAATTCAGCCGCTGCATTGCCGCCGCCGCTGCCTCAACCATTCCATCAATCCGCCAGAAACGCGCCCTCGGTCTTCGCCCGCAGCGTCGCCAGGTCCACGCCCGGCGCCAGCTCGACCAGCCGGAACGGCGCGCCGCGTGTCGGCCGCGCCAGCACCGCCAGGTCCGAAATCACCATGTCGACCACGCCCTTGCCGGTCAGCGGCAGCGTGCACGCGGTCCGGAATTTCGGGCTGCCGTCCTTCGACACATGGTCCATCAGCACGATGATCTTCTTCACGCCCGCCACCAGGTCCATGGCGCCGCCCATGCCCTTCACCATCTTGCCCGGGATCATCCAGTTGGCGAGGTCGCCATTCTCCGCCACTTCCATCGCACCCAGGATGCTGAGGTCGATATGCCCGCCGCGGATCATGCCGAACGAATCCGACGATGAGAAATAGCTGGTCCGCCGCAGCTCGGTGATCGTCTGCTTGCCGGCATTGATCAGGTCGGCATCCACCTCGTCTTCGGTCGGAAACGGCCCCATGCCGAGCATCCCGTTCTCGCTCTGCAGCGTAATGTCGATGCCGGGCGCGATATGGTTTGCCACGAGCGTCGGCATGCCGATGCCCAGGTTGACGTAAAAGCCGTCCTGCAGCTCCAGTGCGGCCCGCGCGGCCTGTTCGCCGCGGCTCCAACCCATCGTCATGCTCAGGCCTCCCGAACCGTGCGCTGTTCGATGCGCTTTTCATAATCGGTGCCGACGATCAGCCGCTGCACGAACACGCCCGGCGTGTGAATGTTATCGGGGTCGAGCGCGCCCGGCTCCACCAGCTCTTCCACTTCCACCACCGTCACCCGGCCCGCGGTCGCCATCATCGGGTTGAAGTTGCGCGCCGTCTTGCGGAACACGAGGTTGCCATAGGGGTCGGCCTTCCACGCCTTCACGATCGCAAGGTCCGCCACCAGCCCGGTCTCGAGGATATACTCCTCGCCATCGAAGATCTTCACTTCCTTGCCCTCGGCCACCAGCGTGCCCACGCCCACCTTGGTGTAGAAGCCGGGGATGCCCGCCCCGCCGGCACGGATGCGCTCGGCGAGCGTACCCTGCGGGTTGAACTCCAGCTGCAACTCACCCGAGAGATACTGTCGCTCGAACTCCTTGTTCTCGCCGACATAGCTCGAAACCATCCGCGAGATCTGCCGCGTTTCCAGCAGCTGCCCCAGGCCGAACCCATCGACGCCGGCATTGTTCGAGATGACCGTGATATCCTTCACGCCGGTATCACGCAGCGCCGCGATCAGCTTCTCGGGGATGCCGCACAGCCCGAAGCCGCCCGACATGACGGTCATCCCGTCGAACACGACATCCTTCAGCGCGGTTTCGGCATCGGGGAAAAGCTTGGTTGCCATGGGGGTTCCTCTGCTGCAGCGCACCTAACGCACACAGCGAGCAAGGACCACAGAAAAACGCGAGAAACTCAGCCCGGAGGCTGCTCCCGGATCAGGCGGCCCTGGCGAGCGGAACGACCTCGATACCGGCAGCCTCGGCCGGCGCCAGCTTCGTCAGCGCCGCCAGATGCCAGTCGCGATTGGCGGTCAGCCGCGCTTGCTGTTCGGTGTCGTTGCCAGCGCGCGGAATGGCGACGTTCATGGCTTCGATGACATTGCGGTGGAGTGCCACCTGCCGCCGGGTGCGTTCGGCCATCCAGCGCGGCGCCACGGCCTCGACCAGCCACCATGCGGCGGCGAGCAATGCGCCGGAGCCGACAACCATGATGACAGCAATGCTTGGAGCCACGATCTGATATCCCCATTCTGAGTGAAATACTTCCCGCTTGGCCATGCCAGCCAATCCCCGTGAAGCCGAGCCGCCATTATGCCGCAGATGCGAAATAGTCCAGTCCCCGAGCCGGCCCCGACTAGCGCGCCGTCCAACCCCTGGCCTCGGTCACCGCCGTCGTCTGGCCCGCACGGTCGTAAAGGCAGAGCATCGTCGCCCGCGCCCCCTTCATGTGCGCCGGCTTCCACCGCCCGCGCACCAGCACCGCCGTCTTCCCAGCAGAATCATCGAGCACCAGCGGCCGGCCGCGCACCTTTGCCGCATCGAGATCGCTCGCCTTGAGGCAAGCCACCACCGCTGCCGCCTCGGAAGCGTCCCACGCCGACGGGGTGGAGGCCGCCACCGGCCCACCGCAGATCAGCACCACAACCAGCATGCGCATGTGAGAAGGGATATGTCCGCCGAGCATGTGAACCCCATTGTGAAACTCGCCGCAAACGCGGTGCCCTGAACAAGGCATCCGCCCATCGATGTCACCGCACGGCAGGTGCAGCAAGGGCCAATTGCCCTGGAGAGACTTCGTCTCATCGCCACTGAAGGCACTCGTCAAATCATGGTAAACGATTCAATCCAATATACTGCATCGCCAAACCATATCTGTAGAAAGATTACTCAATACTACTGTCAATACGGCAATCGCCGAGAATATGTCGAATAATAATTCGCATCATGTCCAGAACCATCACCAAATTAATCGGTTGTAGAGCGGCACCGGATACCCATCTCAGGCAATTCACGTCTGCGGGGCCTTGATGTTGACAAACATTGGCAGTGTTAAAACTAATTTCATAAAACAACTCCGAAACGAAGCGTTCAGCTTTACTTCGGGAGTATGGAGTCGCGTTCAGGCATTGGCCGGGCGACGCCGATCCGGGATGGCATGCGATCTGATGCTCCTGGTGCTGGGGCAGATCGCTCTCCTGCAAGTTGTGCTCAACTGGAAGAATGTCGAAGGCCTGGGGCTGACAATTGCCGGTTCGGTCATCATCGCCTTCATCGTCTTGTTGATGGTCGGCGCACACCGTCATGTCTGGGGCAGGATATCCCTCCAGAATGTCATGGGCCTTCTCATCGCCGCAGTGCTGGTGGCCCTCGCCACAGCCACGCTCGTCGCCATGCAGGTCGGCATGGTCGCTTTCTCGCGCGTCTTGCTCGGCGGAACCGTCATGTATGTCTGTTGCTGGTCAGCACCGCGGTTGATGCTGCGCCTCTGGCTCGAGTGGCAGGGCGGACGAAACGCAGCAGCCCCGGCCGAAGTCGAGCCCGTGCTTGTCTATGGCAGTCGCCGGCGGGCCGAACAGTTCATCAAGATGGCGGCCGACGGCACCCGCTACCGTGTCGTCGGCTTCCTCCACGACAATCGCGGACTGGCAGGCAAGCGGCTCCAGGGCGTCGACTCGGCGGGATCGCTCGAAATGCTTGGCGCGACTCTCCACCGCCTCCGAGCAAAGCAGCATGACGTGAAGCGCCTGATCGTTGCGGGTGACATCGAGCGGCCGGACGAACTGGCGGCCGCACTCGCGGCGGCGGCGGAGCATGGCCTCCTGCTGTGCCGCCTGCCGAGCTTGCTCAGCCTCGTCGAGCCGTCACGCCTCGGCGATGCGGTGAAGGCAGTGTCGATCGAGGATATCCTGCATCGGGACCAGATTTCCATCCAGGGCTCGCGAGCGCCTGCATATCTGCACGGCAAGACCGTGCTCGTCACCGGGGCAGGGGGGTCGATCGGGTCCGAGCTCGTGCGCCAGATCGCCGTCCACAAGCCGGACAGCATCATCCTTGTCGAGTCATGCGAGTTCAATCTTTATCAGATCGATCTCCAGATGAGCCAGCGCTTCCCGCATGTGAAGCGCATCACGGCCCTTTGCGACGTTCGCGATCGGCAATTGCTCGCCCATATCTTCGATCGGCACCGGCCGGCCATCGTGCTTCATGCAGCAGCGCTCAAGCATGTGCCGCTCATGGAGACGCACCTCGACCAGGCAATCCTCACCAACATCCTGGGTACCCACAATGTGGCCACGCTGGCTGCAGACTATGGCGCCGAGATCATGACGCTGGTGTCCACCGACAAGGCCGTCAACCCGACCAGCGTGATGGGCTGCACCAAGCGCTGGGCCGAGATCATCTGCCAGTCGCTCGACGAGGCGCGCGATCGCAGGGCGTCGGCAACACGCTATGCCTGCGTCCGCTTCGGCAACGTTCTCGATTCGGCGGGTTCGGTGGTTCCGTTGTTTCGCCAGCAGATCGCTGCCGGCGGGCCGATCACCATCACCCACCGCGACATCACCCGCTATTTCATGACGATACCGGAAGCCTGCGAGCTCATCCTCGTGGCGACCGCCGCGACAGCGGAGACAGCGCCGCCTTCGAGCCAGGTTTTCGTGCTCGACATGGGCTCGCCGATCCGCATTGTCGATCTGGCCATTCGCATGATCCAGTTGCATGGGTTGCGCCCCAATGAAGACATCGCGATCGACTATGTCGGACTGCGGCCGGGCGAGAAGCTCTATGAGGAACTGGCACACAGTGAGGAAGATCTGGTGCCGGCACCCTTTCCCAAGGCCAGTCTTGCACGAGCGCGCGCGTGCAGCCTCGAGATGCTGGATACCGCCCTGGCGCGCGTTCTCCACGCGGCGCGCCACGGCAGTGTCTCCGACATGGACGATGCGTTGCGCGTCCTCGTGCCCGAATATTCCGGCCGCCATCGTGCGCCGGCGCCGCAGCCGGTCGCTCGCGCGCTCGCCGTTGCGAGCTGAAGCGGCAGCCTTCGCGGCACGGCACGGGCAGCAGGCCTGCAACTGACATGAACGCAGGACCATTGCCGCTCGTGCTGTTCGCCATCCCCGAACTTGCCTCCGGCGGTCCGGACCGGGTCATGGCCGAACTGCTGCGCGATCTGCCACGACGTCGCTTCCGGCTTGCGCTTGTGGTCTCGCGGCGCGGCGGCCGCTATTTCGACAAGCTGCCGAGCGACGTCGAGGTTTTCGTTCTCCCGGACAGCCGATATCCCGTCCGCGCATTCGCCAGGCTCATCGACGATCTGCGTCCCGCGCTGGTGTTTTCCACGCTGCGCATGAACCTGACCGCGGAGCTGGCAACCTGGCTGCAGCGGCATCGGCCGCCCCTCGTCGTCCGGCAGGCAAACGCCATCGCAGCCGACTTTGCCGTGCTGAAGCGCCGCTCGCTGCTCAAGCATCGCGTTGCGCACTGGGTGGTCAAGCGCGCCTTTGCGCGCGCCTCGGCCGTCGTCGCCCAGTCGCGCGAGATGGCCGACGAAATCGCGTCGACGCTGCGGACCGACCAGCGACTCGCCGTCATCGGCAATCCGATCGATGTGGCGGCAACGCAGCAGCTTGCCCGGCAGCAGGCCGAAGCAGCGCCGCCTCGCCTTGCCGGCCAGCCGGCTCTCCTTGCAGTGGGGCGGCTGGCACCGCAAAAGGGGTTCGACCTGCTCATCGCCGCCATGCCGGCGATCCTGGCCGCGCATCCCGATGCCGCGCTCACCATCGTCGGCACCGGCGAGGACCATGCAGCGCTCGAAAGCCTGGCCGCCTCACACGACGTGGGAGACCGCGTCCACCTCGTCGGGCACAGCGATCATGTGCTGGCGACCATCGCCGCAGCTGATCTGTTCATATCGTCATCGCGATACGAAGGCTTCAGCAACGCCATGCTGGAAGCGATGGCGCTGGGCACCCCGGTTGCGGCGACGCCATGCCCCGGTGCCACGCGCGAACTCATCATCGACGGCAGCTCGGGCATTCTCGCGGAGGTCACCACATCCACGGCGATTGCCGCCGCTGTCTTGAAGGCGCTGGCCGCCGATCGCCACCACCTCGCCGCCGGCGCGAAGCGGCTTCTGGAGGCGCACTACGCGCCCGCCATCATCGTCGAGCGCTATGCCAGCCTGTTCGAGGACGCACTCACCACGCCGAAGGACTGATCGCCCAGCAGCGCTTCATACTCGCCGGGCGTTCCGCAGAAGATGACGTCTTCGGCTTCGACGATCTCATAGCCCACGGCCAGCCCCTTCCCGATCAGATGATTGTAGAGCGGAGCCACAAACAGCTCGTGCGACTGGGGGGAGAGCCGCTCGGCGGCGAGTGCCGCGTAAAAATGCTCGGCGCGTGCGAAATGGTAGAGGCCCGTGCAGCAGAATTCCGAGATGGGCCGCTTCTCCGCGGTTTCCGCGGCAAGCCGCAAGCCGGTGTCGGACGGTCGCACATAGGACCAGTTGCTGCCGCTGCCGCGAAACACCTCGAGATAGCCGGCGAGTGTGGCAAGGCGATCGGGCGAAGGCTGGCGAAAGCCCGGCCGAAACGTATCGATGTTGAAGATCGTGATGGCGCTGTCTTCCGCAGCCGCGATGATATCAAGGCCGCGCTCAACGGTCTCGGCCTGCCCCGCCGTTTCATGATCCAGCATCGCGATCCGCACATCGGCAATCCCCAGCCCCTGCGCCTGATGGCGGATGAAGGCCTCGACGCCGCCGGTCTCGCGCGCGATGAAGAGGAACGGCGTGTCCGCGAAACAGGCCCGGAAGCTGCCGACCGAGTGCTCGAAGACGGTCTCGCCGAACAGGTCCAGCATGAACTTCGGCTGGCTGTAGCCGGCGAGCATGAAGCGCCGGCTCAGCCCGGCCATGGGAATGACGATCATCGGCTCACCCGTAGAAGCGCATGTAAAGCTGGGCGCCGTTGACGAAAAAGGCCCGCTGGCGGCGCGCATTGTCCCGGTGCAGCGGGATCATGGAGAAGAACAGCGTGATCATCGTCGCAATGACTGCGTCGCTGGCAAAGTCGACCCCTTCGACGGACTGTTCGAGGAACTGGCACTCCAGCCCATCCTTGATCGGGTCGAAGGGCATGACGAGCTCGGCACTGTCGGCGGTATCTTCGAGCCGATACTGGCCGGCGACGATCTGGTCGTAGCGACCGATGATACTGTGCGCGAGCTTCGCCACGTCGTAGCGCGTGTCGCCATATGCGGTCGCGATGCCGTCCTCGACATAGCCGCGCGGGTCGATCACGCAGATCCGCTGGTTGCGGCTGTTGTAGAGGATGTTCGAAAAACAAAGGTCGCCGTGCATGATCGACGGCGCCCGCGGCGGTGCGGCGGCGATCAGCCCGAACAGCTCGGCAAGCATCCTCGAAGGGGCGGGGCAGCATTTCCCGCCGATGCGCCGCTCGACATCGATATCGGGAAGGACATCACGCGCCTGCTCGAGCCGCGAGACCGTCTTGTCGATGCCGAGCGTCGCCAGCGTCGCGCCCACCCCGTCCTCGCGGCACCGCGCGGACGCTTCGACAAAGCTCGTCATGGCGCTCAGGATGCGCTGCCAGCCGCGCAGGTTGAGGCGTGAAAGATAGATCTCGGCAATGGTCGGCAGAAACGCATATTCGGTCGCATAGCCGCCGTCCGCCGGCGTCGTCTCGTCCTCGATCAGCCGTGCCGAATAGAGCTGGAGGCTTGCCGGCAGCGAGCGCAGCCAGCCGGCCTCTGCCGCCATCTTGAAGTCCTGGTCGCTCGTCTTGTGGACGACGCCATCGCTGATCACCAGGCTGTTGAAGTGCCGTGCCGCGGCGAGGTGATGGCGCGACCGGAAGAAGGTCTGCAGATGCCCGAAATCCAGCCATCCCGGCAGCGCAACCGCCGCGACGGGACGCCGCTGCGCATAGCCATCGAGCGCCCGGACGAAATTGTCGTCGGCAATCACCAGGCAGCGCAGAAACAGATCCGGATCGGCAATCCGGAAGGCGCCGGTCAGGATCGACTGGGATTGCGTGTCGGTTCCAGCCGCATCGTCGGCAACCGACGAAACAAGACCTTCGACGACGACCACCGTTGCCCAGTGATAGCCATCGGTCGCCTTCCCGATCGACATCGCATCCCCGGCTTCGGCGGGCAGACAATCCATCAGCGTGTCGCCATGGATGATCTCGATCGGCGCATCGCTGCCGATCGCCGCGATCAATCGGCCGATCGATCGCCCCAGCGAAAGCCGGGCGTCAACGGCAAGGATCTCGACACCCGCAGCCACAAGCCGCTCCAGCTCGATCGGATCGAGCACGAAATCGTCCGGAAGACTGAGGATCGTCCGCGACGCCGAAGCACCCAGCCGCTGCAGCTGGTGGTGGATGAGCAACGATCCCCCGACCGGCAGGAACGCCGGAGGCACCCTGCCGAACTCGGCCTGAAGCTCGGCATCGACATAGGCACCCGATGTGATCACGCGGATGGTCACGCAGCCTCGTCCGCAGGCGTGTTGCCGACCAGCGCATGGATTTCGGCCAGCGAAAGCGCCACGAACTCTGCCGGCCTTATCGCCTTGTCGTCGACATAAAAGCCGTCCTCGCCGCACCATGGCTTGCCGACAATCAGCTCGTCACACGGGACATCGTGCCGATCCAGCCAGCTGACGATGACCGGAACGGTGTGGACATTGATCTTGCCGACCGAGCCGGCAAAGGTTCGCATGTTGCGCGATGAGTGAACGACGATCTCGAAGCCGGCGGACCGATACTCCCTCAGCCGCGCCACGACCGCCGGGTCCGGCAGCATGTCCGCATAGGCAGACCCCGGCCGGTGATGTGTGATGGTATCGTCCAGATCGATGACGATCCGCGCCACGCGCGCCATCAACCGATGCTCGCCACAGGCGTCGCAGCGCCGCGCACAGGGCTGTCGGAAGACGCTTCCAGCCGACGCGCCCAGCGGCGCTTCTCGCCATCGTAGAGCCGCGCCGCCACCTTCGATCCCACATCGCCCAGGGCGAGCAGGGCCCGCAGCTTCGCGATGGTCGGGGATCGCCGCATCCGGTCCGGATAGGCAGCGCGTCCGAAATCGAGCCCCCGGCGCGCATCGCGGCGGTTCCCTTCGGCCACGAGCTTCATCCCGCGCAGCCCGATGTTCTGCTCGATGAACGCATCGGCAAGATCGCCAGGCGACAGCCCGGCACGGGCCAGGACCGAAGGCGGCGTATCGAAACTGGCGACATAATCATCGACGACCAGCTTCAGCGCACCCACCTTGGACTGGATCGCATTCTGGTTGGCATTGTGCACGCGGTACCGGAACAGCGGGGCGTCGACGAAATAGGCGTCGCTCGCCACGCTCAACAATTTCCACGCAAAGGCCTTGTCGGGGTTGATCAGCCGCCCGCCGCCATAGCCTTCCACGTCATCGTACAATTTGCGCGAATAGCAGGTGGTCAGGAAATGGAAGGGCACGCGCATCAACGTCAGCGACTGCCTGAGCAGGGGGGCTGCCGACATGCGCCAGACCGGCGCGCCCACCGCCTCGCTCAGCGCGGGCTCCAGCACCGCGTCCGTCCACAGCTTGCGATCGAGCCCCGAGCTCGCCGCGCCGTTCGCGCTGCTGCCATCGCCATCGATGATCGATTGCGCTGACGAGAAGATGGCATCGCGGTGGCTGTCGCCAAGTGCTGCGGCAAGGCGGTCATAAGCAAGAAGCCCGTCACGGGCGATCAGGTCGTCCGCCGAAAGCAGGATGATCCGGTCCCCGGTGGCGCCTCGCGTCGCGCGATCGAGATTTCCGGCAAAACCGACGTTGAACCGGTTGCGGACAAGGTTGAGGCGCGGATCGACGATCCCGCGGATGGTTTCGACCGAATTGTCGGTGCTGGCATTGTCGCAGGCAATGACCTCGAGATCGACCGGCTGCCCGAGCGCGCTCTCGATCGCATCACCGATGTAGCGCGCGTAATTGTAGTTGGGGATACAAATGCTGAACTTCATTGCACTCTCTTTAACATGCAAGGCCGTGTCTCAATATCATTCACGAAAATGAAGTTTTGACGTCAAATAATTAACATATGTTTCGAAAAACTCTAAGCAATATCATTGATATCCGAGTATCCATCAACATATACAAGCGCTATATCGATGTCGACGCCAAAACCGCTGGCGATCCAAAACATATTTACTTGCCGTTAACTTAAATTCAACATCTGCAACGACTGCGCATGCGCGCGGCGGACCTGTTTCGGAGAGCTGATGAGCAGAGTGCTGCGTCAAGCGGGAGCGTCCACGGGCCGTACGGCCGATTGGGGTCATGGCGGGCTCGCTGTCGACGAGGGCACCCGGGCAGGCCGCACGGCCGCGTACATCATCGCAGCCTATCTCTTCGCCAAGATGTTCTACGTGGCGAGCAGCGGCAGTGCGCAGCCGGCGGACATCATGCTGTGCCTGCTGGTGTTCTTCATCGTGCCGGCAAACAGCATTCTCGATTTCTTCAAGACGCAGCTCCTGCTGGTGGCCCTTGTGGTCTGGGTGGCGCTCGTCAACCTCGTCTGGTTCATGACCACCGACGAGCCCAGCTTCCTGCTTTCCACCCTCTATTATCTGTTCAACCTCATCATCGTCATCACCTTCGTCGGCGTCCGGGGCCGCAATCCCGCCATTTTCGATAACATCGTCTGCAAGGCCATCATGATCGCCGTGGCGGTCGAGACGGCGGTCATTCTCTTCCAGCGCTTCTCCGGCTTCAGCGCGCTGCGCGCCGTCGGCACCTTCAAGAACCCCAACCAGCTCGCCTATTGGGGCGTCGTGATGCTGAGCCTGTTCGTCATGCTGCGCCGAAACCGCCTGCGGCGAAGCGACCTGCTGGTGATGGGTGCCGGCATCTTCTGCGAATTCGCTTCGGCCTCGCGTGCCGGCCTCGGCGCGCTGATCGCCTTGCTGGCCGTATGGCTCTATTTCGCGCTCGGCACCGGTCGCAAGCGGATCATCGCCTGCCTCAGCGTCATCGCGGCAGGTGTGATCCTGGCCTTGTCACCGATGATGGACAGCAGCGTCGCGTCGGCGAGCGGCCAAAGCGCCATCAGCACCCGCATCAACGAGGAAACCGAAGTTTCGCAGTTCGACGAGCGGCAATACAACCGGATCGTCGATTTCTATGAATACACGATCTTCGGTGCCGGCGAAGGCTATGTGACCCGCTTCACAGGGGACGCCAAGATCCACCTCGAAATTCATTCGAGCTTCGGCACCATGCTGTTTTCCTATGGCATCCCGGGCTTGAGCCTGTTCGTGCTGTTCCTGGCAAGCGTCATCCGGCGGCTTCCGGTCTCGCTCGGCATCTATCTGCTGCCCAGCCTGCTCTACGGCGTGACCCACCAGGGCCTGCGCTTCACACTGTTCTGGGGCCTGATCGGTGCTGCCATCTCGATGGGCCAGGAACGGCTCGTATCAAGACCGGTCGCTCGCCCGCGCCCCCTCCACCAGCAACGCGGCCCCGAATTTCTCCGAGCCGTTCGCGATGCCAGCGCGCTCGATCGCAATATTTGATTTCGTACGGACCCTTCCTGTCGCGTGATCAGATTGCCGGGCGAATGACCGGCCGGTTTGTTCTGTCGAACAGCCGGTCAAGCTGGCGTCGTATATGCTCGGCCATTGGACGCTCCACCAGCCTGTAAACCAAAGCGCCGACAACGAATGCAGCGATGATCGATGCAGGCAGCAAGACCCAAACGGGAACGAGCCGTTCAGCAGACAGAACCACGAAGACTTTCGACACCATGCCGATGACAAAAGGATGGCTGAGGATCACACTGTAAGAAATGTCGCCCGCCGCGGTCCACACCCGGGCTGTGAATGGGTTGGCGGATGGCTTGACCAGTGATGCCATTGCGAACATTACTGCCGTCAGCATGACGACAATCGCCCAAGGCGCTCCCAGAAACCAGCTGGAGGTTGCCAGGACCGCGCAAAGGGCGAGCATGGGCAAAGTGAGAACTATGCGAGTTCCTACCGCCTTTGCGGCAAAGGCGGCAACGGCGCCGCCCATGAACAACAAACCATATTTGTCGGACCAGAAGGCTAACGCTGGAACATCGCTTACAAAGGGATGTGCCGCCAGCAGTATCAAATACGCACTGCAAATTAACAGTAACGCGTGATACTTTGAGAACCGTAAAGATATACCAAGAATGAAGTAGAAGAATACGATGTAATTCAACGTCCACCCGGAACTGAAAACTGGTTTGATATGGCCATCAAACGGACGCTCTGTTGGAAAAAATATATAAGACCCGATCGTATTCGGCCATGATAGAGAATTTTTAGTCACTGTAGCCGGGAATATGAAAAGAAGAACTATAAACAACGAAGTAAAAAGCCAATATAGCGGCGCAATTCTGGCCAAACGACGAGTAATGAATTCAATTGCACCTTTATTTCCGAATTTTTCGTATGAAATATGGGTGAGGAGGTAGCCAGAAAGGCACATGAAGACAATGGCACCATAGCCCTGCTTGAAAAACGGGATAAAAAACGATGTTCCCAACGCTGTCGCCGTTTTCTCTGTCCAGAAATAGCTGTGTGAAAACACCACAAGAAAGGCAGCAAAAAAGCGCATCTGGTCAACCGATGTCAGGCGCTGCGTTCGTGCCGACCGGCCCCCCTGAATATCGGTTGCGATGGGATTGAAACTATTCATCCTGTCCCGGTCCCTGTCTGAAGCAGACGCCGCGATGCGCCCTCAAGCACCAATGCCGTCAACCGTCCGCTGCGGTAGGCGCCGGTGTCGATGCCGATGCGATTGTGCCGTGTCTCCACAGTGTCGCTGATGCTGTGACCATGCACCACGACGAAGCCATGATCGCGGTCGTCATCGAGAAACGGTTGCCGGATCGAGAGCAGGTCGCGCCGGTCCTGCCTGGCAAGCACGACTCCCGGCCGGATGCCGGCATGGACAAACACATAGTCGCCGATCACGGCGTGGTGCTCCAGCGCTGCCAGAAAGGCCCGGTGGTGGGGCGGAATGCGCGACAGGGCATTGTCCAGGATGATGCCGCCCGCCGCCATCTCGCGACGGCTGATTCCATAGCTCTCGAGCGTTTCAAGCCCGCCATAGCCGATCCACTCGGACATCAGCTCGAAATTGCCGGCCAGGACGCTCGACATCGCGTCCTCGTGGTTTCCGGCGAGAAAGCGCCACGAGGCAAAGTCCGGCAGCGGCGAGGCGAGCCGCTCGATGATTGCGGCCGATGCCGGCCCCCGGTCGATATAGTCGCCAAGGAAAACCACCTCGGTGCGCACCGGCTCGGCCGCATGATCGGCGGTGATCATCGCCAGCATGTCCTCGAGCAGGTCGACACGGCCATGGATGTCGCCGATCGCATAGACGCGCAGGTCGTCGGGCACCGCCGGCGGCATGGCCGGCGACGCTGCCGGCGAGTTGCGGCTACGGGCGAACCAGCCGAACATCGTCAGGCGGCCGTCGCCACTTGCATGACCTTGGCCATGGCGGCGGCGCTTTCATCCATGTCGCCCTCGTCCAGCGTCGGATGGACAAGCAGGGTAAGGCTTTCGTCGGCAAGCCGCATCGCGCCGGGCAGACGCTGCGCCGGGCCGATGCCGGCATCGACAAAGGCCTTTTCGAGATAGATTTCACTGCAGCTGCCGGTGAAGCATGGAATGCCCTCGGCGGTCACCGCTTCGGCGATGCGCTGGTTGGTCCAGCCCGGCGCCAGCCGTTCGGTGCGGGCGAAGCAATAATATTTGTACCGCGCATGCGCGATGCCCTGCGGCGGCTTCGCCAGCCGGAGGCCCGCCAGCCCCGCCAGCCCGGCGTCGAGCCGCGCGGCATTGGCTTGTCGCTGCGCCGTCCATGCCGGCAGCTTGGCCAGCTGCAGGCGGCCGATGGCGGCCTGGATCTCGGTCATCCGCCAGTTGGTGCCGAAACTCTCGTGCAACCAGCGAAACCCCGGCGGGTGGCTCCTGCCGAACACCGCGGCCAGGGATTTTCCATGGTCCTTGAAGGCCCATGCCCGCTCGAACGCCGCCTGGTCGTGCAGCACGAGCAGCCCGCCTTCACCCGCCGTCGTCATGATCTTGTCCTGGCAGAAGGAGAAGGCCGCCGCATGACCGAAGGTGCCGACCGCACGGCCGTTGATCGCAGCCCCATGCGCCTGCGCGCAATCCTCGATGACCATCAGCCCGTGGCGTTCGGCCAGCGCCATGATCGCCGGCATGTCGCAGGGCCAGCCCGCCAGATGCACGGCGATGATGGCGCGGGTTGCGGGGGTGATGCAGGCGGCGATCGTTTCCGGCGTGATGTTCTGCGTGACCATGTCGACATCGGCAATGACCGGCACCGCACCGCGCATCACGACGGCACTCGCCGAGGCAATGAAGGTTCGCGCCGTGGTCACCACCTCGTCGCCGGGCCCGATGCCGAAAGCGAGCAGTGCGAGTTCGAGCGCCAGCGTGCCATTGGCGAGCGCGATCGCATGCGGCACGTCGAGCGCTGCCGCATAATCGGCCTCGAAGCCGCGGACCTCCTGCCCCGTCCATTGGTTGACCTTGCCCGAGCGCAGCACGGCGGCCGCCGCCGCCACTTCATCCTCGCCATGATGCGGCCAGGGCGCAAAACCACGGGTGCGGAGCGGCTCGCCGCCGTCGATTGCTAACGTCTGGTGCATGATTCAAGACCTGTTGAGAGAGATGCCGGATTTCCGACGACACATGTTCCTTCGGCAACCGGGCGGATGACGACCGCCCCGGCGCCGACAATGCAACTCCCACCGATGGCGATGCCGGGCACGACGACTGCGCCCACGCCGATCAGGCTCCGGTCGCCGATGCGGACCGCGCCACAGATCCGCGCCCCGGGTCCGACATGCACCGCCTCGCCGACAATGCAGTCATGGTCGACCGAGGCACCGGTGTTGACGATCGTTCCGCGACCCAGCCGCGTCTCGGCATTGACGATCGCTCCCGGCGCCAGCACGCACCCGGGGCCGATGCTCGCGCTCGGCGAGACGATGGCGCCGGGGTGGATGACCGTCGCCAGCGTCAGCGCCTGCTCCGCCGTCCACTCCATCACCGCCCATCGTGCCCCGTTGTCACCGATCGCCGGAACGATCGGCACCCGCGGGTGCGCCACGGCATGGTCGCGCCCGCCCACCACCTCGACACCGAGAAGCCGCCGGCCCCGGTTGCCGGGATCGTCATCGAGAACGCCGATCGCGGCGTGCGGCATGGCGGCGCGGATCGCCTCGATCACCACCTTGGCATGGCCCCCGGCGCCGAAGACGAAGATGTCGGTCACCGCTCGGGCCCCTCTCCGGTGAACACCGGCGTCGTCTGGTTGCCGGTGAACACCGGCATCGTCTGGTCTCCGCTCGCATCGACGTTGGAGCGACGCACGACCAGCCCGACAGTTGCCATGACGATCCGCAGATCGAGGCGGAACGATCGATTGTCGACATACCAGACATCGAGCGCGAATTTCTCGTCCCAGCCGAGCCCATTGCGGCCACTGACCTGCGCCAGCCCGGTCAGCCCCGGCCGCACCTCGTGGCGCCGCGCCTGGGTTGCCGAATAGAGCGGCAGATAGCTCGTCAGCAACGGCCGAGGGCCGACGATGCTCATGTCGCCGAGCAGCACGTTCCAGAGCTCGGGCAATTCGTCGATCGACGTCGAGCGCAGCACCCGGCCCAGCCGCGTGATCCGCGCCGTGTCGCCGGTATCGGGTCCGGACGCGACCGTCATCGTGCGAAACTTCACGATCCTGAAGATCCGGCCGTGGCGCCCGGGGCGCGGCTGGCGGAACAGCACCGGGCGACCATCGCAAACGAGGATCGCCACCGCCGCTGCCACCAGCACGGGGGACAGCACGACGAGCCCAACCAGCGCTGCCAGGATATCGAACGCGCGCTTCATGCCGCCAGCCCCATGCCCTCGACCATGTCGGCATTCACCTTGTTCACGTCGTAGCGATCCCGCGCATAGCTCAGGCTTGCGTCCGCCATCCGCTCGGTTTCCGCCCGGTCGCCGAGCAGCTTCAGGATGGCGTCGGCAAGCCCGGCCGGATCGTGCGGCGGCACCAGATAGCCATTCCAGCCGTCGCGCACCGTCTCGCGGCATCCGGGCACATCGGTGGTCACGATCGGGCGGCCGGTGGCCAGCGCCTCCAGCACCGTCCGCGGCGTCCCTTCATAATAGGAGGGCAGGCAGAACACCGTACAGGCGGCCAGCGCCGGACGAACATCCTCCAGCGCGCCGAGATACTCGATCGTCCCCTCGCGCACCCATTCCGCAACCTCGGACCGCGAGATGGCAACGGGATTGGCATCATCGAACCAGCCCGCGAGGCGGAACACGATCCGCGGATCCCTGCTGCGGACGATGCGGGCGGCCGCCACGAAGTCCAAGATGCCCTTGGCCTTCACCAGTCGTGCAATCAGCAGCACAACGCGACCTTCGGCAAGCGGCACCGGCAGGAACCGCTCGAGATCGATCCCCGACCCGCTGACAACGATGCTCCGCTGCGCCGGCGCCACCAGCCGCAGCCGCCGCAGCGTGGCTTCATCGTCGGGGTTCTGGAAGATGACCATTTCAGCACCCCCCAGTGCAGCGCGGTACAGCGGCGAGATCGCCAGCCGGATCATCCGTGCCCGCAGCGACGCGCTTTCGAACACATAGCCCAGCCCGGTGAGCAGCGCCGTCCGGTGGGGCACGCGTTCCAGCCGCGCAGCCAGCGTGCCGAGCACGACCGGCTTGATGGTGTAGCAAAGCACATGCGCCGGCCGGATGCGGCGGATCAGCTGCCGATAAACGGCAATCTCCCGGAGGTTCGCCATCAGCCCGGTGCCGGTTCGATCGACGGGCGTGTCATGCGCAGTCACGATCGACGCAAGCTCCGATGCCGCGATGATCGCCCGAACGCCGGGTGCTGCCACATGAACCTCATGGCCGAGCCCCACCAGCGCCCGGATCAACGGCCCGCGAAAGTTCACCAGCGAGGGCGCGAACGACGCAATCAGCAGAACTTTCGACATTTCCGCCTCCCGCCAGCAGCCTTGTTCACACGGCGAAAACCAATAGAAGTTAAGTTGCTCCCCGGCCCGTGCCGCTTGCGACCCCCGCATTCGACATCATCATCCGAGGACCCTTCATGAAACTGCAGACTGATCTCCTCGCTGCCGAGGAAGCATCGCGGATCTATGGTCGGCGCGGCGGACGCCGCATCCTCCACAGCATCTTGCCGACCGGCGCCTATGACTGGCTGCGCGGCTATCGCCTTCGCTTCAATGCTTCCGACCTCGGCCGCCGGTGGCACAGTTTCGAAGCCGGGCTGCTCGCCCTGACCGCACGCAGCGGCGTGCTGTCCGGCCTGCACTACACGCTCTTCTCGCGCGAGTTCGACCGCGAGCACCGCGCCGTGCTGGCCGCACGGGCGCGGCATGTCGCCGATGTCTATGCAGGGCGCGGCAACCTCTACATGCTTCGCCGCAACGTCCACCGGATCGAGAAGGGGCTCATCATGAAGCCGGCGCGGCCGCTGTTCGCGCTTGCCATGATCGAGGAGACCGTTCGCGCCTTCGGGGACTGCCTTGCCCGCGCGCAGGAAAACCAGTCCGCGGACATCGTCTCGCTGCAATGGGCGGACCAGATCCTGCAGGAGTATTTCGGCCGCGTCGACAATCACCCGATCGTGGCGCGGGCCCGCACCGCCTATGAGGCGGTGGTCGCACGTGAAGCGGCGCGGCTGGCCGACGAGCAGAACCGCACGCCCTTCAAGCGCGGCACGTCGGCGGGCCTGCCGACCATCGAGGCGATGGAAGCCCTGGCGCTCCACCGCCGCTCGGTGCGCTGGTTCGACGATCGCCCGGTGCCCCGCGCCGTCATCGACCGCGCCGTCGACGTCGCCGGTTTCTCGCCCACTGCATGCAACCGCCAGCCCTTCCGCTTCGAGGTGTTCGACACGCCGGAAGCCGTTGCCCGTGTGGGTGCCATCCCCAAGGGAACCCCCGGCTGGCTGCACCAGATTCCCTGCTTTCTGGTGATCATCGGAAAGTTCGAAGCCTTCCGCTTCGAGCGCGACCGGCACATTCCCTATATCGACGGCTGCCTCTCCGCGATGTCGCTGATCTATGCGCTCGAAGTGCAGGGGGTTTCGAGCTGCTGCGTCAACTTCCCCGACTATGCCGATACCGAGCGACGCATGGCCGAAACCCTCGGGCTTCCGCCCTGGGAGCGCGCGGTGATGTGCCTGGCCATCGGCTATCCCGACGCGGAAGAGCGCGTGCCCTATTCGCAGAAATTGCCGCTCGCCGCGCTCAGACGCTATAATCACTTCGCCGATCCGGACTGAACGTCGATCCCCAGCCCGGCAAAGGCGGCGTCAAGGCTGGCACGAAGCTGGTGACGGGCGGCATCACGGCATCCTGTCTGTTGCGCAAGCGCCGTGGCCCGGTCGTTCCTGATCTCGGCAATCCTGGCCAGGATGGCATCCTGCCACCCATCACTGCCGAGCCGGATCGGCTGGGCGTCGAAACCGGCCTGACGGAAGAACCCGGTCAGCTTGAAGGTGCCCGACTCGACCGGCACGACAACACTCCCCGCCAGGATCGCCAGCACACATGTGTGGAGCCTGCTGCTCACCACCACGTCAAAGGTGCCGAGCAGCGCCATATAGGCGCGATAGTCGGCGCTCTGGCCCACGGCAGTGATCTTGCGATCGGCGAGCAGCGGCTTCCAGAAAGGCTCGTCGGTCGACCATTCGTTGCTGGTCAGCACGGGATGGTGGCCGGCTTCGGCCAGGCGCACGAGCAACGCCCGCCATTCGGGCTCCAGCCCGGCCTGGTGTACCTGCAGTCCATTGATGGCAAGTGCCATCGGCGCGCGTGAAGCCGGATCGCTCACCGGCAGAAGCGGCGGCGTCAGCAGCGCCGCGTCCGGCAGCACGAGTGGCTTGGCCCGGCCGCCAGCCGCCGCATATCGGGTGCTGCTTTCGCTGTCGCGGAATTCGAGCAACGCACATTGGTCGAGCACAAAGGCCGACAACCGGCAAACGGTCTCGTCTTCCACTTCGAAGCTCAGGTTGACCATCGCCGTCGGAATGCCGAGCAATTGTGCGCACCGCACTTCGAGCAGGTAGGCGATCGCTGTGTCGGTGGCGTCGGACTGAAACTCGCCGGCCGGATTGACAACGACAAGCGCTGTTCCGGGAAACAATGCAAGGCGCTGGAAATAGGCGCGCTTCGCCAATCCAAGACCGGCGAGGCGACTGCGCAACGACAGCAATCGCCGGACCTGCCGAAAACGGACGACCTGACGGATGCGACCATCGTGCCGAATCTCGGCATCGATCGGCGGCCGGGGCACGCTTCGCGGGATCTGCGCCACCAGCCGATGGGCAACCTTGTCGAACGCTGCAACCGGGTCGGCAGCCTTTGCAAAGAAGCGCGCGCGATAGCGCTTCAGATACGCCGGCGCGCGCTCGACAGGCCGAACGGCATGTCCGGGGAAGCGCTCGGTCAGAAAATCGCGCCACGCGATCGACAACGCCTGGTTGCCCTGGTTCTGGGTTGCAGTCTTGGTGACCAGGATGATGTCGGTTGCTGCGGCATTCGGCGTCGCCATTCAATGATCCTGTGGTTTGATCGCCAGCCGCACACCGCGATTGACATAGTGCAGCCAAGGTTTGTCGGCGCCGAAATACTCGTCCACGGCCTTGCGGGACCCAGCCCAAACACCATAATCGTCGATGATCATGACGCCTCCGGGCTGCAGGCGCGGATACAGGATCTCGAGCTCCAGCTTGGTGCTTTCGTAAAAGTCGGTGTCGAGCCGCAGAATGCTGATCTTCTCCGGAAGATTGGCGGGATCGAGCAGTGTGTCCTCGACGCGGCCCTTGACGAGCTTCACCGCGACATCACCGACACACGACCGATACGCTTCGACAACCTTCTCGATCGGCACGAAACACCAGTCGGTCACAGCGCCCGAGTTCAAGGCCGCGAACTTCTTGCTCGCATCGACCGCAAAGCCCGGCTTCACATCATTCTCGGTCGGCGCGGTCATTCCCGCAAACGTGTCATAGCCCCAGATCTCCCGTTTGAAGCCAAGCTGCTGCCGCATCAGTCCCGCAATGATGAGATTGCCGCCCTTCCAGACGCCGCACTCGACAATGTCGCCCTCCAGGCCGGCGCGCTCGACCATCTTGATGGCCTGGATGAATGCCCATTGCGCAGGCGGGTTGGTCGAGGTGTAGGCCGATGCAATCTCGATGACGCGACGTTCCGCAGCTGTCGCATCGGGGATCAGCCAGGCAAGGTCATTCAGCGTCGGGGACAATTTCGTGCCGACGTTGATCAGCTTCTTGGAAAAATATGCACGCATTCGGCTATCCCCGCTCTTCTGTCTTCTTGATCGATTGAAACCTGTCGGCAGTCCGGTGCCACAACGCCGCTCGCGCAGTGCGCAACTGGATCGGCAACCAGCGGTCGGGCAGGAAAGCGGCAATCGCCAATGCCAGCAAGCCATAGGCCGGCAGCGTATAGGCAAGCGTCGCCAACAAACCGCCATCGGCCAGCGGCACAAGCGCATATTCGCCCAGCGCCAGCAGGGCCGCGCCAAGGCCGAGCCCGGGGGCCATCGCGCCCAGCAGCGCCAGCCTGCCGCCCGTCAACGTGCGCTCCTTGGCCCGCGCCGGGAGCAGCAAGGCAAGATACAGCGCCGCGCAGACGACGCCGGCCACGGCAGCAATGCCATGGGGCGCAGCCAGATATACGCCGCCCCCCATGACCACGCACAGGATGGCGTGGCGCAACATCATGTTCGGCATGGACCCGGTGGTCGCTGCCAGGGCATCGAAGAAATTGAGTGCGATCCGCGCCGGCAGCCCGAGGATGAGGATCGCCAGAACCGGCGCGGCCGCCTGCCACTGGTCGCCCAGAAGGATCAGGATGATCGGTTCGCGCAACACGACGCAGATCGCCGCAGCGCTGGCGGTCGCGATCGTCAGCAGGCGCAGCATCACCACCGCCTGGGCAACGACATTGCCGTCGCGCTTGCGCACCGCGATCAGCCCCTGCCG
This sequence comes from Polymorphobacter multimanifer, assembly GCF_014205635.1. GTDB lineage: Bacteria > Pseudomonadota > Alphaproteobacteria > Sphingomonadales > Sphingomonadaceae > Sandarakinorhabdus > Sandarakinorhabdus multimanifer. Next base: position 46,000 of record NZ_JACIIV010000020.1, on the reverse strand, counting down.
CGTCGGCGCGTCGAGCGCCACGAACGGCTCCTTGAACTGGATCGTGATGTTGTAGGCCCGCGTATAGATGCCGACGGCGGCCGGCCCGAGTGCCGCACCGACAGCGATCGTGTCGATCGAGGACCAGAACCAGGCAAGCACCCTCGAGCTCACACCATAGGCGCCGACCTGCCCGACGGCGGCGAGCGACAGGCGTTTCGGCCAGCGCAGGTCGATCGACGTCAGCCGTGCCAGCAGCACCACCGTGAAGAGCACCGACACATTCTGCGCGATGATGATGCTCCACAGGCCGACATCCAGCAGCGCCAGCACAACCGCCGTCACCAGATACACCGCCACCGAAGCGATCGACACGATCGCCACGGTGTTGAACCGGTGCTGCAGCCGCAGGACCGAGCTTCCGGCGACAAAGAACGTCTGCAGCAGCATCACCGGGAGGACGGCGCGCAGCGCGGTTGCCAGCTGCGGAATCCCCAGCGCCCGTTCGATCATCGGGGCCACCGCGAAGATCGCCGCCGCAAGGGGCATCATGAACAATAGCGTCGTCCAGATCATGCTCCGCATCGCATCGCGGGTCATTTCGGTGTGCCGAAGCGAGGGCAGGTCGATCGCGCCCTCGACGATGACGAGCGACAGGACGGTCAGCGTGGTGGTGAGGGCCACCACGCCGAATTCCGCAGGCGTGAGCAGCCGCGCCAGAACGACCATGCCGGCAACCGTCAGCAAGGTTCGCACAAGGCGCGCGGCGACCATCGAAGCACCACTGCGAAGCACCAGCCCCGAAGCGCTTTTCGCCTTGCCGCGTGGGATCGCGGTGCCGGCCCGGCCCGCATCACGAGGAATTTCGGTCATCGCCCCGTCCCCGCGCACGACTCGACCGAGGCCGGCGCATCCGCGAAATGCGATGGCGGCACGGCGGTGCCAAGGGCAGGGCTAAGCACAGCCGGCGCCAAAGCCTCTTGCCGGGCACGAAGCGCCAGCGCTTCACGCGCCGGCATGGCCGGGTTGGCGCCACCATAGGGCCGCGCCCCACGATCGAGGCGCCGGCGCGCCAAGACCGGCTCGAGGAGCAGCCCGCAGCAGACAGCGAAAATCGCCGACATCGCTGCAGTGCGCAGCGGATAGTCCACAAGGCTGTGCACGAGGATGATGGCAATCGAGACCGCCGCCACACGCGGCACTGCGCCGGCATTGTCGCTCCGGGCACGCCAGCTGGCGCGTGCAGCGCCCACGAACCACCAGAGGAAGCCGAAAATCAGCGCCGCTGCCGCCAGTCCGCCGGTCAGCCAGAGCTCGACATAATCGTTATGGGCATGGTTGACGAAGTTCGTGCCCAGGTTTGCATCACCGCCGACCAGCCTGAAGATCGGGTCGAAGGTGCCGAACCCCGTTCCCACGGGAAATGCACGCCAGCCAGCCTCCGCGGTCGTCTGCATCGCGACAAGGCGGGTATCGTCCTCGTTCAGCAACGCCGTCTTGCGGAAGGCCCGCGCCAGCGAGGGGCCGAAGGCAATCGCTGCAACGATGAGCGCGCTCACACTGCCTGCGGCAATGATCAGCAGCCGCGGGCTCTGCCCGCTATGCGCGCGCATGCGCAGCCCCAGGCTGGTGAGCAGCACCGGCAAGGCAAGGCCGATGCCCGCCCGCGAACCCGTGAACAGGATGCCCAGCAGCAATATTGCCAGCAGGCCGAGGAAGACGATGTCACGCGAGGACCAGCCCGGCATCCCCCGCCCCGGCATTCCCGTCACCGGCGTCCCGGCCACCGACAGGTGGAGCGTCAGCGCCGGAAGTGCCACGAGCAACAGCGTCGCCAGGTGGTTCCGGTTGGCGAAGAACCCCACGGCGCTGCCCCCGCTGGTGATGTCGTAAAAATAAAGGTCGCCCGACCCGAACTGCGCCATGCCGATCAGCGCCGACACCAGGGCCGCCCCGAGCACGGTCCAGCCAATCCATACCCGCTGGTCCGCTTCGAGCGTCATCACTGCCAGAACAAGTGCGGCGGCCGGAAGCAGGGCCAGCCACGATGCCAGCGTCGCCGACGGATCGAGCGAAACCGGCAGCCAGGGCAGAGCCATCCCGAGCGCTGCGAACCCGCCGGCAATCCCATCCCGAAACGGCAGGCCCTGCCACGCCGACGGCGCCATCGGCACAAGCTGCATCAGCGGCAGCAGCGCGGCGGCACCGGCAATCGCCAGCAATGCCACGTGCCGCCGGCCAAGGGTCTTGCCGCTCAGGCGGACAAGCGACAGGATCAAGAGCGGGATGGCGCAAAGCTGCAGGACCAGATTAGCAAGAACACCCGCCGCACTGGCCCCGCCGAGCACGATGCACGAAGCCAGGTAAATGCACAGGATCTGCGAATGGCGCGTGTCCGCGATCATCCAGCGCCGGTCCCGACGCGTTCGAGCCCCACCCTTGTCAGCACGGCGCGGCCGGGCGTCGACTGCGCTGTCGGCGCATAGACGAGTTGCAGCGTCGCCACAGGACATAGCGCGGAAACAGTGATTGGAACGCCGGCGGAGTCGCCGCCCATGCTGCCGTCATCAACCTTCATGCTGCCGAGTTCGCCCCGCGTGCGATCGCACGTCAGCAGCCACTTCAGCCCCTCGATCGAACCGGCAAGATCGGGCGCACTGGCGCTCGACAGGATATAGTCGCCCGGCGCAAGCAACAGCGTCTGGGTGGCAAGCGTCGCCGGCTCCGCGCCAAAGGTCTGCACCCGCAGCCGGCCACGCGAATTGAGCGGCTCGATCCGCGCCGATCCGGATGCCGTGTTGCTCAGCTCCCAGTTGAAAGGTGGCGGGCCGGCAGCCCCCTGGAACTCGGCATCGAACACCTGGTTCGCCGTCGCAAGCGCCGATCGCGGCGCATATCTGCTGTAGATCGTCCAGGCGCTGCGCACATCGCCGCGCGCCAGCGCCGTCTTCACGATGCGGGTCAGCTGTGCATCGCTCAGCCTGAATCCCCGGTTCTCACCCAGATCGAAGACCAGCCTGTAGAATGCCCTGGCAATCTGCCCCTCCCGCACCGCGGCATCGACAAAATCGGCCTGCCAGACCGGGTTATCGACCAGCGCCTCGGCAATGGCCTGCCGTGCCTCCGGCGCACCGACGAGCGGAATGATCACCGATACCAGCTTGCGCCGCAGGGCAGGGCGGATCCGCATCACCGCGTCGAGCTGCACCACCAGATCTGCAAAGCGGGCGGCGCGCAGATACCGGTCGGCCAGCCAAAGCCGGACGGCGATGTCCCGCGGGTCTCGCACAAGCGCCGCTTCGAACAATCTCGTCGCCAGGGCGGTGTCGCCGTCCGCTTCCGCGGTGCGCGCGGCCACGAGCAACGGGGTCGGAGACAGCGGCTGCCGCGCCAGCAGCACACGCGCATCGGCCATCAGGGCAGGCGGCGGCACCGCCGGAGCGGGGGCCATCGATGCCCGGTGGAGGCCGCGTTCAAGGTCGCCGGCGGGGCCGCCGCGCAGCCCGGGCAGCGCCGAATGGATCGCGGCTGCCGCCATGCCCGCAGCCGCAGCCGCGAGCACCCCAAGCCGAACATGATGGATCGGCAGGGCAGGGCTGCCCAAGCTCACGCAGCGTCCTGGTTGTCAAACTTGATGAAGCGCTCCTTGCCCGCCGCGACCTTGGCGGTGCCGGTTGCGCCATAGCTGTACCCATAGTCGCCGTAGCCTGAGTAGCCGCCATAGCCCATCCCCGACATCCGGACGTTGTACATGGTCAGCAGGCCGCCGAGAATCTGCGCGCCCGCCCCTTGCAGGCGGCTGATCGCGCGCCGCGCGGCAAGACGCCTGGTGCCCGCCTCGATCGTGAAGACGGTGCCCTCCGCCAGCGCCGAGAGCAGCGGCGCGTCGGCGAGGCCGAGCACCGGCGGCCCGTCGAGGATGATCATGTCGAACAGGTCATGGAGCCGCGCCAGCGTCTCGGCGGTGCGGGGGCTGGCGAGAAGTTCGGCCGGATTCGGCGGCACCGGGCCCGAGGGCAGCACATAGAGATTGTCCGTGCTGGTCGCGAAGATCGCGTTCTCGATATCGTCGGAGCCGGCAAGCAGGTTGGACAGGCCGAACTTGTCTTCACGCGCGACGGTCATCGTCGGCAGCCGCATGTCGGCATCGACAAGGAGCACGCGCCGCCCGGTGCGCGCAAAGGCATTGGCCAGCGCGAAGGCGCTGGTCGATTTGCCCTCGCTCTGCTTCGTGCTGGTCACCAGCAATGTTCTCGGCGCCCCCGAGGACGTTCCGAACTCGATCGCCGTCCGCGCCGATAGATAGGCATCGGCAATCGCGCCCTGCCCGCCGACGACCTTGTCGATCACCCGCTCGCCCAGCGGCAATTTCGGGATCGCCCCGAGAAGCGGCATGCGAAGCTTCTTCAGGACATCGTCGGGCGTCTTGATCGAGTCGTCGAGGAACTCGCAGATGAAGGCGCCAAGCAGTCCCAGCACAAGCCCGAGGGCGAGGCCTGCACCAAGATTGAACAGGACATTCGGCCGGACAAGGACGGCGTTGCGCGCATCATCGACAAGCAGGACATTGCTGGTGTCGGCACCGTCGGCGACATCCACCTGCTTGAAACGCTGGAGCAGGGCATCGAAGAACTGGCGGTTCGTATCGACCTCGCGGCGCAGGATGTTGTAGCGGATGCTCTTGTCGTTGATGTCGAGCACGCCCGACTTGAGCGCGGCGACGCGACGGTCGAGCGCCGCCTCGCGGGCGACAGCCGATTCGTATCCGGCCCGGATGGAGTTGCGGATCCGCACCTGCTCGGCGGCGATCGACCTGTCGATGTCGGCAAGCCGGGCTCGCATCTGCTCCATCTGCGGAAACACATCGCGGTAAAGACCGCCCATCTCGCTGTACTGGGCCGTGAGCGCCGCCCGCTGCTGGAGCAGCGCCTGGATCGTCGGATTGACCAGCTCCTCGGTCGATGTTTCCCCGGCCTGCCGGAACTTCTGCTCGGCCTCGATCCGGCTGCGCTGGGCATCCGACAGGGCTTCGTTGAGCTGGAGCAGCGACGATGAAATGAGCGAGGTCTCGCCACTCCCGGCCCCGGTGGCGGCCGACGGCTGAAGATTGATGATTCCCTCGTCGCGCGCATAGGTCGCGACGGCGCGCTCGGAGGCTTCGAGCCGCTCCTTGGCAACCTGCAGCCGCTTGGCGAGCAGATTGCGGATCAGCACCGTCGACCGCATCTGCCGCTCGAGGTTGGACGCAATGAAGCTCGACGCATAGGCATTCGTCACCCGCTCGGCCATCCCCGGGTCCGACGCCTCGAACGAGATGTTGACAAGCCGGCTATCGGGCACAGGCGTCACTTCAAACCCGTCGACCAGCACCTGCGCGGCCCGCGCGGAGGCTGCAGTCATGTCGCGATCGGGCAGATCATCGCTGGCAAAGCCATAGCCCGGCACACTGGCAAGGTTGAGCGAGCTGACCACGCGCTCGGCAAGCGAACGACTCGCGAGCAGCCCGAACTGGGTGCGAAGGTAATCGTTGCGCGCCATCGAGACCGACGCGGTGGCACTTTCGTCGGTGTTGATGACCTTGAATTCTTCGGCCGCAATCTCGAGCGTCGCCGATGCACGATACATTTTCGTGGTCATGAACGAAATCGCCGCGGCAAGCGCCACGCAGACGACCACGACAGCCGGAACGACCCAGCGCCACTTCAGCACCACCAGCCAGAGATCGGCATAGGCGGATCGGTCGACGTCATGGCCGAGGCCGTCGTAAAGCACGACATGCCCGCTGTCGGCCACGCGAACCGCACGCCGCCCGGGATTGTCCGGAGCAGCCCGCAAATGGTCGCCGGAACTGAAGGAGTCGGGATTGTGATCGTTCAAGGCGCTGTCCGTCGCTGGAGGGTCAGAAAGGTCTGAAAATGGCGAACAGCGGGAAGGTCGAGACAAAATCCCTGAACATCTGGCGACTGGCCGACCCGTCGACGACGATGAGATCGTCACCATGGATCACGGGGTCGGGATCTTCGCCGGCGCGGATCGTGCTCAGATCGAAAGCCGCCGCCTGGCGCCGGCCGTCGATCTGCCGAAACACCACGACGCGCTTGATGTTGGCATTCACATCCGGCCCGCGCGCGAGCGAAATGGCCTGCAGCAGCGTGATGTTGCCCGGAATGGGGTAGACGCCGGCCTGCTTGACCGAGCCATCGATGGTGACCAGCTGCGGGCGAACCGTCTTCAGCAGCACTTCCACCCGCGGCGAGCGCAGATAGGTCGCGTCGAGTCGCTTGGTCAGATCGGCCGCAAGCTGCGTGATCGTCTGCCCCTGCGCCGGTACCGCGCCGATCAGCGGGATCTGCACCTGCCCCGCAGCATCGACTTCCCGGTCACCCGACACCGCCTCGACCTGGAAGACGTTGACAGTGACGATGTCGCCAGGGCGCAGCAAATGCTGATCGGTACTGCTTGTCATGCGCGGCAGGTCGGGTGCCACGAAATCGGCGCGCGAATAGGCCACCGGGCCACCCCTGCTGCCGGCACAGCCAGCAAGAACCATCATCGCCGCAACGAGCGTCAGCGCCGATACCGGCCGGATCATCCTTCGCCCAGCGGTCCGATTCCACGCCAAGACATGGCGGCCAAGGGGTTTTCCTGTCCCTTCACTGTCCGGATACATACGATGACCTTTATTATTCAGATTAAACTGATCCGCAATTCGCAACGGCGCATTGGTCAAACTGACAGTCATGTGAAGTAAATTCTTTCACTCACATTAACAATACTGCTGCATTGCACGAAGTGCTTTCGTATTCGCCCTTGTTTCGCACTATCGCTCGACAATTGCAAACCGATTATAGCTTAAACACTTTTTCAATGCGGCCCTAATTATCTCGTAATTGGTCAACGAATAGTGAACCGAGGCGACCGAGCTTGGCAGGCGCGTACCAGCATGCTATTGCCGCATCTCGAATTTCAGCCTGTATTTGGAGAATAATAATGTCTGGCAGGAAGCTTGTTGCCGTAGCTCTGATGGCTGCGGTGGCGTCCATGCCGCTGGCGTCGTACGCCCAATCGACTGCGGGGGCCCGTGCGCCTGCGCCCGTTGGTGGGCAGGCCGATCTGGCGGACGCAGAGGGGACCGGTCTGGTCGGCGGCGAACTTTCGACGTTCCAGACGATCCTACTCAGCGTGACCGCACTGGCTGCCATCTCGGTCGGCGTCATGCTCGCGACCGAACTCGACGATGACGATCGGCCTGTCAGCCCCTGAGGTTTACCCCCTCGAATTGCCTCCCGGCCTGCGCTAGAGTGTGTTTCGCAAAAGTGGGCACCGGTTTTTCGACAAAAACACACGGAAACAAAGTTTTAGACCCTGTTGCGTTTTGATCACATCAAAACGCAACAGGGTTTAGCCTTGGTGCTGCGCCTCGAACGCTATCTGCAACGCCTCCGCCAGGGTGCGAACGCCCAGCCGGTCCATCATGCGGGCACGATGCATCTCGATCGTCCGCACGCTGCGGTTCATCTGATGCGCAATGACCTTGTTGGAAAGGCCGGCAGCAAGGCTACGGAGCAGCTCCCGCTCGCGAGCGGAAAGCCTCGCGATCCGCGTCTCCGCAGCAACAGCGCGGTCGTTGGCCGACGCTGTCACCGGCGGCCGGAAGCTGGCCTCCACCGCATCGAGCAGCCGCTGTCGCACAAACGGCTTCTGCACGATGTCCCTCGCTCCGAGCTGCATCAGCTGCACGGCCAGGGGAACGTCGGCATGCCCGGTGACGATGATCACCTGCGGCTTGTCGCGCCGCCCGGCCAGGGCCTTGAGCACCTCGACGCCCGACAGGTTCGGCATGTGCAGGTCGAGGAGCAGGCATCCCGGCTTTGAAGGCGCGCTGTCGGCCAGATAATCGCTTCCACTGGCACTGACGTTGACGGAAAAGCCTGCCGCAACGAGAATGAGCCGGCTTGCCTCACAAAAATGCGGATCGTCGTCAACAATGTGCACTTGGCGCATAGCAAAACTCAACACTACGAAATGGCATAAAAAGAATAAATACTAACAAAACACTCACATTGATTGCCGTCCGGCACGCGGCATCAATCTGAATATTGCTAGACGATATGCCACACCCGCAATGCAGGCAACAGGTTATGTTTACATTGGAAAATTGCGTAACTGCTGGCCGCTCGCACAGCGACGCTCGTCGCGGAAACATGGCGCTGGGCCCGAGGTTCACCGCACACGGCACATCGGTAACGGATTCGGACGCAAATTCCGGGCCAGATGCGCGCGGCTGACCGCGGCAACATCATCCCGCTGCAAAGTCGGGAACACAATCGGCCGCCATCTCCCGACGCCCGACCGAATGCGCTCAAACCCTGCGACCCATGCCCTGATGCAGGCCGCGAATGTGTCCGCAAATCAAGGCCAGGCTAGGACAGCCCGCGCCCAGGTCTAGAACGGCACATCGTCGTTGAGATCGTCATCGAACGCCGCCGGTCGGTTGGACGCCGGGCTGCCACCGCCAAAGCCGCCGCCGCGCGGCGCGCCATAATCGTCCCCACCGTCACGGCCACCGCCGCCACCACCGCCGCCGCCGCCACCGCCACCGCCACCGCCACCGGGGCCATCGAGCAGCGTCAGCTCCCCACGAAACGCCTTCAGCACCACCTCGGTGGTGTAGCGGTCCTGGCCCTGCTGGTCCTGCCACTTGCGTGTTTCGAGGCTGCCTTCGACATAGACCTTCGAGCCCTTGCGCAGATACTGGCTGGCGATCTTGCCGAGGTTCTCGTTGAAGATGGCCACATTGTGCCACTCGGTCTTTTCCTTGCGCTCGCCGCTCTGCTTGTCGCGCCACGTCTCCGAGGTGGCGAGCGGAAAGCGCACCACCGAGCCGCCATTGGCAAAGCTCTTCGCTTCCGGGTCCTTGCCCAGATTGCCGACCAGAATGACCTTGTTGACGCCTGCCATGTAAATTCTCCTGCCTGGTCGCACCCTAGCCAGCGCCACGGCCCTCGGCAACGGGAACACGCTGTGTTGGCTTGCCATGACACCTTGTTGCAGGCATTTTGTTGGGGACAAGTCGGGAGCGGGCAATGGCGGGCGAATTCGAGGCAGCAGGCGATCTGGTGATGGCTGGCGCCAGCGCCCGCGCGCTCGATACGCCGTCCGCCGGCGCTGCCCATGCGCCCTCCCATGGCGGAGCCGCCTGCGCCAATTGCGGTACCACCCTCACCGGAGAATTCTGCAGCCATTGCGGCCAACGCGCCCATTTTCACCGCACGCTCCACGAGGTCGGCCATGAGATCCTCCACGGCGTCACCCATTTCGACGGCAAGACCTGGACGACGCTGCCGATGCTGCTGCTCAGCCCCGGCCAGCTCACCCGCGAATACATCCACGGCAAGCGCGCGCGCTACATCGCCCCCGTCAGCCTGTTCCTGCTCGTCGTCTTCCTGATGTTCTTCGTGTTCTCCTTCGTGAAGATCACCGACAACACGCCCTATGATGCCGCCAACGCGAAAGCCAATCTCGCCGAGATCGACAGGGGCCTCGCCGATCTTGAACGCCAGCGCACCACCGCAGTCGCCAAGGGGGACCGTGAGGCCCTCACCGAAATCGCGGCCGCCATCACGGCCCTCAAGGCGCTTCGCCGCCCGCTGGCCACCCAGATCGCCAGCCCCGTCGATGGCGTGACGAGCATTCCGGAGATCATCACGCAAGACATCAAACGCGCCGCCGCCGAAGACAATCTCAAACTGAACCTCGGCAGTTCCGAGCTCAACCGCAAAGCCCGGGCGGCCTTCAAGAACCCCGAACTCGTGCTCTACAAGCTGCAGACCAAGGCCTATAAACTCAGCTTCCTGCTCGTGCCGATGTCGGTCCCCTGGCTGTGGCTGATGTTCTTCTGGCGCCGCGATATCCGCCTGTACGATCACGCGGTATTCGCGCTCTATTCGATCAGCTTCATGTCGCTGCTGTTCATCATCGGCAGCCTCGCACTCACCTTCGATTTCCTGCATTCGGGATTCTGGTTCGCGCTGGTCTTCGTGGTGCCCGGCATCCACATGTTCCTGCAGCTCAAGGGCGCCTACCAGCTCAGCAACACCGGCGCCCTCGTCCGCACCTTCCTGCTCTCCTGGGCCGCGGTCATCACCCTGTCGCTTTATCTGATGCTGCTCATCATCCTCGGCGTGATCGACTGAGCTATTCGGCCGCGTCGGCTGCCGGCAGCGCCTTCAGCTCGGCACCCGAGGGCAGGGTGGGCAGCGACGCCACCTGACCCAGTTCGCCGATCTCGTCGAGGCCGGTCGCTGCACCCAGGTCGCGGAAGCGCCGCGCCCGGCTCACCACCCGGCTCTCGGCCTGGTTCACCAGCTTGTTCCAGTTGCCCACCGTGCTCTCGAGGGACTTCTGCACGGCGGCAAAGTTGTTCCCCATGATGCGGATCGAATCGTAGAGGTCGCGCCCCAGCTTGGCGATCTCCGCCGCCTCCTTGGCCAGCCGCGCCTGGTCGCGCAGGGCCGCCACTGTCCGCGCCACCGCCACCAGGTTGACCGGACCCGCCAGCACCACCTGCCGCTTGAAGAAGTCGTTCATCAGCGCCCGGTCCTGCTCGAGGGCCGCCCCCAGGAAATTCTCGCCGGGCACGAACAGCACCACGAATTCCACCGCATTGCCGATGGCCTTGGCATAATCCTTCTTCGCCAGCCCGTCGGCATGGGTTCGCACCGCCCGCGCATGCGCCCTCAAGAAAACCGCCCGCGCCTCGGGGTCATCGGCTTCCGCCGCCGACACATAGCTGTCGATCGAGCATTTCACATCGATGATCAGCGCCCGGTCGCCCGGCAGCATCAGCTTGAAGTCGGGCCGCTGGCGGTTGCCCTCCTCGCCATCGACCGAGAATTGCGCCTCGAAATCGATGCCTTCCACCAGCCCCGCGGCTTCGAGCACATTGCGGCACTGCTCCTCGCCCCAACGCCCCGCCACCTTGCCCGAGGACCTGAGCGCCGTCTCCAGCTTCGCCGCCGCCCCGCTCACCGCCGCCTGCCCCAGCACCACCTGTTCGAGCTGCTGCTTCAGCTGGCCATAGCTTTCGGCGCGCACCGCCTCCACCTCGCCCAGCCGCGTCTCGTATTTCTTCAGCGTCTCCGCCACCGGCTGCAACAGCTGTTTCAAGCTCGCTTCGGAGGTCGTCGCCTGCTCGGTGAAGCGCGCCTGCGCCCGCTCCAGAAACGCCTTCTGCGCCCCCTCCAGCGCCTTGCCCGCCAGTGCCTCGAACCGCTCGGTGGTCCGCGCCACTTCCGCCACGAACGCCGCCTCGCGCGCCTCAAGTGTCGCCCTCAACCCCGCAAGCTCGCTCCCAAGCCGGCGGCTCTCGGCATCCGCCCCCTCCAGCTCGTCCAGCCGGTTCTTCAGCATCATCACTTCGGTGGCATTGGCCGCGCGCTTTGCCTGCTCCTCGCCCACCGTCTGCCGCAGCACATCGCGTTCCGCCGCCGCCGCCGCCGCCTCCGCGCGCGCGCCCGCCAAAGGCCGCGCCCAAAGTGCCCAGCCGAGCAGCAGGGCAACCACCAGCCCTGCACCAACGGCCATCATCACCTCAAGCATTCGAGTCTCCAGCGGAACGAGACGAGAACATACCCGTGCAGCGCGCCGCTGCAAACCCCCAAACCCTCTTGTTTTGCAGGTGCCCGGCGCCGCCCTTTGCGCGCATCATCCAGCCAATCGAACAGGAGACCGTCCATGCACCCGCACCAGATCGTCGCAGAAGGCCTGGCGTTCCCCGAAGGCCCGGTGGTGATGGACGATGGCTCGGTCATCGTCGTCGAGATCGCCGCCGGCCGTATCACCCGCGTCCTCCCCGATGGCCGCACCGAGACCATCGCCACCCCGGGCGGTGGCCCCAACGGCCTCGCCCTCGGCCCCGACGGTGCGCTCTATGTCTGCAACAACGGCGGCTTCGAATGGTCGAGCATGGAGGGGATGATGATCCCCGGCAACGCCGCGCACGATTATGCCGGTGGCCGTATCGAGCGCATCGACATCCGCACCGGACGCGTCGAGCGCTTCTACGATGCCTGCGATGGCGTGCCGCTGTCGGGCCCCAACGACATCGTCTTCGATGGCCAGGGCGGCTTCTGGTTCACCGATCTCGGCAAGCATCACGCCCATCACACCGATCATGGCGGGCTGTTCCACGCGAAAGCCGATGGCAGCGGCATAAGTTGCGCGGTGCGTGGCCCCAATTTCAACGGCGTCGGCCTCTCGCCGTCCGGCACAACCGTCTATGCCGCCACCACCTATGAGCGCACCATCCTCGCCTTCGAGGTCACTGGCCCGGGAACCGTCGAGCCCTCGCTGCTCGCCGCCGTCCCCGGCCGCGTCGTCACCAGCTTCCCCGGCCATGTTCTGCTCGATTCGCTCGCCATCGAAGCCGATGGCCGCATCGCCCAGGCCACGCTCGTCGCGCGCCCCGGCATCTGCTCGGTCCACCCCGAAACCGGCGAGCAGGAAGATTTCGCCTTCCCCGATCTGCTCACCACCAACATTGCCTTCGGCGGCGCCGACATGATGGACGCCTGGGTCACCCTCTCCACCACCGGCAAGCTCGCCCGCTGCCGCTGGCCGCGCCCGGGCTTGCGCCTCCACCATCAGGCGTGATCCGCAGCACAGCATGCGCTATAGGGCTCGACCATGCTCCAGATTGTCGAAGTCTCCCCCCGCGACGGCCTCCAGAACGAGAAGATCGAAGTCAGCACCGCCGACAAGCTGGCGCTGATCGGCCGGCTCATCGCCATGGGCGCCACCCGCATCGAAGTCGCGAGCTTCGTCAATCCGCGCCGCGTGCCGCAGATGGCCGATGCCGAAGCCGTCGTCGCCGGCCTCCCCGCAGCGCCGGGCGTCAGCTTCATCGGCCTTTGCCTCAACCAGCGCGGCGTCGATCGCGCCATCGCCAGCAAGGAAAGCGGCCGCGGGCTCGACGAAGCCGGCTGCGTGCTGGTCGCGTCGGACAAGTTCGGCATCATCAACCAGGGCCAGAGCATCGTGCAGGGCATCGCAGCCAACATCGCGATGCTCGCCAGCGCCCGCGCCGCCGGCCTCAAGGCACAGATCACCATCTCGGCGGCGTTCGGCTGCCCCTATGAAGGCCATGTGCCGCCGGCGCGCGTCATCGATCTCGCCCGCCGCATGGCCGATGCAGGTGCCGAGGAAGTGGCCCTCGCGGATACCATCGGCGTCGCGGTGCCCGGACAGGTCCGCGATCTCGTCGGGGCCGTCATCGAGGCGGTGGCACCCATCCCGGTGCGGCTGCACCTCCACGATACCCGCGGCCTTGCCCCCGCCAATGCCTGGGCGGGGTATGAGGCCGGGGTGCGGGTGTTCGATTCCGCCCTCGGTGGCCTCGGCGGCTGCCCTTTCGCACCGGGTGCGGCCGGCAACGTCGGCACCGAGGAACTGCTCTACCTGTTCAGCCGCTCGGGCCTCGACACCGGGCTCGATCTTGCCGCTGCGGTCGAGGCGAACCACTGGTTCACCGGCATCATGGGCCGCGCCTTGCCAAGCCGCGTCGGCAAGGCCGGCGATTTCATCATCGACGGCGCCCGCGTGCCCGCCGGACTCAGTCTTTCCTGAGCACCGCGAACGGGCTCGATGCCACCCGCGCCTGCTCCTCGCTGAGCACGCCGGGTGCCGGCTCGTCGCTGCGCGGATAGGGGTCGAGCGCCAGCGCCAGCGCCTGCGCCACATATTCGCCAAGGTCGATGATGTCCGAGGACAGCGGCTCCGAATCGAGGTCCTCGCTCGCCAGCTCCAGATCCTCCCCGGCCGGCGCTTCGGGAATCAGTCGCAGCGAGATCGGCTCGGCCAGCGCAAACGGCACCGGCGCCCGCGTGCGCACACACGGCTGGGCCCCTGCGGCCGAAAAATGCCCGGTCAGCAAGATCACGCCACCATCGGCGCGCAGCTCCAGCGTCGCTTCCAGCCGGTCGAGCGCCAGCAGGTCGAAGCGCGCCGCCAGTGCCGCCCGCTCGCCGGCATTGGCGCCAAGGCTGTGCTGCCGGCGCTGGCTCACGTCCGATGCGCGGACGGTGCGGCTGAACTCGGGCGCGATCGCGGGAGCCGTCATGCCGAAGGCCAGCCGCCGCCATGCAGCGTCGCAAACGGCGTCGCCGCCAGCCGCGCCTGCAGCCTTCGCGCCTCGGCGGTCACCCAGGCCAGCGCGTCTTCGGCGTGTGGCTGGCCGCGCCACAGGTTGCGGGCCAGCGCCTGCGCCAGCACCGCATCATCGGCCCCGGCTTCGCGATAAGCACCCAGCCGGCCGCCGAGTGCAGCCATCATCCGCCCGAGATGCTTGCCCACCACCTGGTCGCCCACGCCGTCCTGCCGCAGATTGCCGTCCATGTCGGTGATGAAGCGGTCGGTGATGTCGGCACTCGCCTGGGGAGCGGCCCGGTCGGTGTCGGCCTCCAGCCGCATCAGCGTCAGGCTGAGCACCAGCGCCACCATGTCGAAGCGCCCATCCATCGTGTCGGGCACTTCACCCGCCACATACCAGTCCGGCCGCCGCGCCTCACCGACGATCGCGGCATAGAGTGCGGTCCCCGGCTCGTCGGCAGGCATCGCGCCGATGGCGCGCTTGAGGGCGGAAAAGAGGCTCATCGGCGTTCGGATTCCCGCTTTGGCTTGGATAAAAGGGCAGAGTCGCATATTGAGCGGGTGCGCGCCGGATGCAACCGGGTGCGGCATGAGTGTCTGGAGTTGGTGATGCGCAAGGTTCATGTGGCAATGATGGTCGGGGCAGCGCTGCTGGCCAGCGGCTGCTCGCGGGTCGTTGCCAGCCAGGGCTATCTCATCGACGAGACACTGCTCACCTCGATCCAGCCGGGCGTGGACAACAAGCAGTCGGTCGAGCGCACGCTGGGCCGGCCCACGCTGGCAAGCCAGTTCGACGAGAAGGAATGGTACTACATCACCCGCAACACCGGCCAATACGCCTTCATCCAGCCCAAGGTGCAGAGCCAGACGATCCTGGTGGTGGCCTTCGACGATGATGGCAATGTCGCCACCGTCGAGCGGCGCGGCATGGAGAAGATCGCCAATGTGTCGATCGAGGGCGATTCCACCCCCACGCTCGGCCGCAAGACCGGGCTTCTGGAAGATATCTTCGGCAACATCGGCGCGGTCGGCGCCGGCGCGCCGGGCGGCCCCGGCGGCCCCGGCGGCGGCGGGCCGAACGGCGGGGGTAGGCAGTAGCGCAGCGCGGCATGAAATAGCGAAGCTATTTCAAGACTCGCGCAAGCCCGGCCGGCGAGGCGGCTGGCGCTTCGCCAGCCGAACTCGTCCGACGTCAGCCGTGGGCTTTGCCCACGGCCTTTTTTCTTTCCGCGCAATCCTAGAACGGCTTCACCGACCCCAACCAGGACGTCACCAGCAGCGCATACACCAGCAGCACCCAGCGCCGCGTCGCATCCATCGTCGCCCGCAGCGGCACTTCGGTGGCATCGGACGAGCCCTTTTCGATCAGCGCCATCAGCAGCGGCCCCACCGGCTTAAACCGGCGGTCGATCATGATCGCCGCCACGAAGATCAGCCCGAACAGCAGCGCCTTCGCCGCCAGCCAATCTTCCTCCAGCGGCGCCCCCGCAACCAGCGACACCCCGCCCAGCCCCAGGTAAAAGCCTGCCAGCGCCACCCGCAGCCACCCCTCCACGCGCCGATTCCGGCCGGCGCGCGGCGTCATGTCATGCGCATGCGCGTCCCACACCAGCCAGCTCCACCCCAGCCCGATGCCCCAGGCGAGCAGCACCACGCCGAAGGGCAGGGCAGGCCACCAGCCGCCGGCATGGAGCAGCGACATCGACACCGGCACCATCAGCGCCCAGGCGAAGCGCGGGCCGAGATCGGTGATCACCAGCAGCCGCAGGATCGTCAGCCGCTCGGGCAGCGAATAGCTTCGCCGGCGAAAATGCTGGCCGAGGATGAACACGCCCAGATCGCCGCCCAGCCACAGCACCAGCAGCAGCATGTGCACCCACACGAGGTTGGGATAGAGGCTCATCCAGGCCCCTCGAAGATCGCGACCTGCACATCGGCAGCCCCCAGCCGCAGCGGCTTGATCTCGTCCTGATATTGCGCGTCGTGCCAGAAGGCCTGCGCCGCCGCGAGGCTGGGAAAGCGCGCGCAGACGATGCTCTGCCCCATGTCCCAATTCTCGAGGCCAGTGCTCGCCTTGCCGATGAACGCATAGGCGCCGCCATGGCGCGGGTAGAGTCCGGAGGCGGCCAGCGCGTCCGCATAGGCCTTCATCCGCGCCGGATCATGGACCCGGGCAATCACGAGCAGAAACGCAGGCATGGTTTCTCCGCAACAATGCGATATGCGCATCTATGAAGGCAGAGAAAGGGGCTTGTCAAAAATTTGTCCGGACATTTAGATGTCGCCGGGGATGAATGGCAGGCAAGGCCTTGTCCGCAGCTCGCCCGATGGGGGTGCAGCCGGGCCGAGCGAGGGAAATGACGATGCGGGCTGCGCGTTTGAAGGCATTGCGGATCATGCTCGGCGCAGGAACGGCGCTGGCGTGCAGCGGCGCGGCAGCGGCGCAAACCCCACCCGACCAAACCCCACCCGAGCCCAACACCGCCCAACTCGGCGAGATCCTCGTCACGGCGCAGCGCCGCTCCGAGTCGTTGCAGAGCGTGCCGATCGCCATCACCGCCTTCTCGGCCGAGAGCCTCGAGGCCAAGGGCATCCAGTCGACGCTGCAGATGGTGCAGTTCGTCCCCAATCTGTTCGGCGCCAACAACACCGGCCTCGGCTCGGCCAACACCTATTTCATCCGCGGCCTCGGCAGCGTCGAATCGGTCGCCACCTTCGATCCGTCGGTCGGCACCTATATCGACGACATCTATCTCAGCCGGCAGAACGCCAACAACTTCAACTTCTTCGATATCGATCGCCTGGAAGTGCTTCGCGGCCCCCAGGGCACGCTGTTCGGCCGCAACACCACTGGCGGCGCCGTCAACGTCATCCTCAAGAAGCCCGGCACCGTGCTCGGCGGCTTCGGCGAGGTCGCCTATGGCGCCTACAACCGTGTCATGGTGCGCGGCTCGATCGACATGCCGCTGTCGAGCGGAATCGGTTTCAAGCTGTCGGGCTATTATCAGGACGATGCCGGCTATGTGCGCAACACCACCACCGGCGAGCGGCTGAACGATGTCGATGGCGCCGGCCTGCGCGGCGCGCTGCGCTTCGACATCACTCCCGATGTCGAATGGAATGTCTCGGTCGCCTATATCCGCTCATCGGGCGAAAACGCGGTCAACTTCGCCTGCGATCCGCGAGATCCCGCCAATTGCAGCGGCCGCTTCGCCACCACCGGCCTGCGTAAGACGACCAGCAGCACCGCACCGCTCGCCATCTCCGGCCGCAAGGCCGAGTTCGGCTTCGGCAACGAGACCGACACCATCATCGCCATCTCCAACCTCGAATGGCGCAGCGAGGCGGCAACGCTCAACGTCATTACCGGCGTGGTGGACCTGCAACAGAAGTTCCACCTCGATTTCGCCGATGGCCGCGGCCTGCCCACCGTCGCCGACCCCATTCCGGCGGTCCGCGGCTTCCCGCTCGGCGGCTTCGGCATCCTCAACGATGGCAAGCACAAGCAGTTCAGCCAGGAGGTCAAGCTCTCGGGCAGCCTGTTCGGCGGCGCCCTCGATTATGTCACCGGCCTCTACCTGCTCGACGAGGACAACACGACCGACTTCGCCGATACCTTTGCGGTCTTCACCGGCGCCCCCGCACCGCTGCAACTGCTGCTGGCGGACCGCACGCTGAACAACACCGCCAAGGCCACCGCCGGCTATTTCCAGGGCGATCTCAACCTTTCGGAGCAACTCAAGCTCACCGCCGGCATCCGCTACACCGACGAGACCAAGACCTTCCGCATCTCGGACAACCGCCAGGCCTGCAACGCCAGCCTCGCCGTCACCTGCCTCAACCAGACCAACCTCGTCGCCGCCAACGGCGTGCCGATCCCCACCAGCCAGAATGTGAAGATCTGGACGCCGCGCTTCGTCCTCAACTACACCCCCAGCGACAGCCTCCTGCTGTTCGCCAGCGCCACCCGCGGCTTCAAGTCGGGCGGCTGGAACGCGCGCGGCACCGCTGCAAACGAGCTGCTGCCCTTCGGCCCCGAAACCGTCTGGAGCTACGAGGCCGGCATCAAGTCCGAATGGTTCGACCGGCGGCTGCGCGTCAACGTCACCGGCTTCTGGCTCGACAACCAGGATCTGCAGGCGCCCTCCGCCTTCGTCCGCGCCAATGGCTCGATCGCCTTCATCGCCCAGAATTTCGCCGATTATCGCAACAAGGGCGTCGAGCTCGAAATCACCGCCGTCCCCGTCGATGGCCTCAACCTGTTCGCCAACATCGGCTTCCAGGACGATGAGTATCGCCTCGACCCAACCGCTCCGCGCACCAACGAATATGGCGTCACCTCGGTCGCCCGGCAGCTCCTCGATTGCCGCGCCCAGATCGCCGCCGGCCAGGTCCCTCTCAGCTCGTCCAATGCCGCGGCCGGCGCGCCCCCCAACAATGCGCCGGCCTGCGCCGCCGGCATCGTCGATGCCAATGGCAATCTCGCCAGCCCCGTCCGCACGCCGCAATGGACCGTCGCCGTCGGCGGCACCTATGATTGGCGGCTGCCCGCCCCCGGCATCATCATCACCCCTTCGGTCAATGTCAGCTGGCGGTCGAGCTATCAGACCGGCACCGCCAACGGCACCATCTACACCGGCGCCATCACCGCCGGGGCAGGGGGCGGCAACCGCACCTTCCCCGCCAATCCCTTCGGCGGCGATTTCATCACCGGCTCGGATGCCCCCGGCTTTGCCGTCGTCAACGCCGGAATCGCCATGCGCACCGACGATCGCAACTGGACGCTCGCCGTCGAATGCCAGAACTGCCTCGACAAGGTGTTCCTCGAAAGCACCCTCGCCAACTACACCTATCTCTCCTACCCGCGCTTCTGGCAGGTCCGCGCCAAGCGGGTCTTCTGATGGGCGGGGGCGGCTGATGGGCGAATTCCGCAAGGGCGGCCCGGTGCTGGCCGCGGGCATGATCGGCGTCGCCTGCGGTGCCTCGCCGATCCCGTTCAACGTGCTTCCCGCGGTCATCGGCCCCGTCCATGCCGAGCTCGGCTGGAGCTTCCTCGAAATCAACCTCGGCATCACCACCTTCGGCGTCATCGCGTCGCTGCTCTCGCCCGTCTATGGTGGTGCCGCCGATCGCTGGGGCGTCCGCCCGGTGGCGATTGCCAGCCTCGTCGCCTTCGGGCTGGCGTTCGCGCTTTTCGCCGTCATGCCCCCCACCAAGCTCGCCTGGTTCGGCATGTGGGCGCTCGTCGGCCTTGTCGGCATCGGCTCCACCCCGGTCACCTGGAGCCGGGCGGTCAACATGTGGTTCGTGCAGAATCGCGGCCTTGCGCTGGGCATCCTCCTGCTCGGCACCAGCCTCGCTGGAATCGTCGTGCCCCAGCTCGCCCGCGCCGCCATAGATGGTGCCTTCTTCGGCTCTGGCTGGCGCGCCGCCTTCCCCACGCTGGCGCTGCTGCCGCTGCTGGTGGCACTGCCGCTCACCCTCTGGCTTTTCCGCGAGCCCCGCCCCGAGGAGCGCCCCGCCGGGCTATCGGGTGCCGATGGCAAGCTCCTCGGCCTCTCGCTCGGCACCGCCGTGCGCGGCTACCGCTTCTGGGTCATCTGGGTGTCGATCGCCTGTGTGGCGCTGGCCTTCGGCGGCGCCTTCATCAACATGGTCGAGATCACCCGGCTCCACGGCTTCACCGCGGCGCAAGGGGCAACGGTGATGAGCGTGCTGGCACTCGGCATCCTCGTCGGCCGGCTCGTCACCGGCCTGTTGTTCGATCGCTTCTGGGCGCCGGCGGTGCTCGTCCCCATCCTCGCCGCCCCCGCCCTGTCATGCGTGCTGCTCATGGGCAGCGGCGCGCCGCTCGGCACGCTCATGGCCGCCGCGGTGCTGCTCGGCTTCGCCGCCGGGGCGGAATCGGACCTCATCGCCTATCTCGCCGGCCGCTATTTCGGCATGGCGCATTACGGCAAGATCTACGGCATGCTCTACATGCCCTTCGGCATCGGCTCGGCCATCAGCCCCGCCATCTATGGCGCGGTGCGCGATGCCACCGGCAACTACGATGCGATGCTCAGCGTGGCAGTGGGCCTGTTCCTCGTCGGCGCGCTGCTGCCGCTGCTGCTCGGCCGCTACCCCGAAGCCCCGGCGCTGGCACCCCCCGCACTGCCACCAACGGTGCCGGCATGAGGAGGCCCGCATGGAGCTCGATCGCCGCCGCTTCCTCGCCGCCACGCTGGCGAGCAGCCTGATGCCCGAGATGCTGCAAGCCGCCGAAGCCGTTACCGTGCCGCTCTACGCCGCCGTGGCGATGCAGCTCCGTGCCGAAAGCGTGGAAGCCGCCCCCGATCGCGCCGCCGCCCGCGCCGCGATGCTCGCACAGATCGACCGCGTCGGCGCCCAGATCCTCCAGGCAAAAATCTTCATCGAGCAATATGGCGGCAGCCCCCTCAAGCTCGCCGTGCTCCCCGAATATCTGTTCACCTCCTACCCCGGCCGCATCGGCATCGAAGCCTTTGCCGACAAGGCGGCCATCGCCGAGGGCGGCCCCGAATACACAGCCCTTGGCGCGCTCGCGCAACGGTTGAAGCTCCACCTCGCCGGCAACGCCTATGAGACCGACACGCACTTTCCCGGCCTGTATTTCCAGACCAGCTTCATCATCGGCCCCTCGGGCGATGTCGTGCTGCGCTACCGCCGCCTCAATTCGATGTACGCCGTCACCCCCCACGATCTGTGGGACCGCTATCTCGATATCTACGGCCTCGATGGCGTCTTCCCCGTCGCCGTCACCGAAATCGGCCGGCTGGCGGCGATCGCATCCGAAGAAATCCTCTACCCCGAAATCGCCCGTGCCCATGCGCTGCGCGGGGCGGAAGTCTTCGTCCATTGCTCGTCGGAAATCGGCTCGCCGATGCTCACCCACAAGGCGATCGCGCGGCGGGCCCGCGCCTTCGAGAACCTCGCCTATGTCGTCAGCGCCAACACTGCCGGCATCGGCGGCACCGCGATGCCGCTGGCATCCGCCGACGGCAATTCCGCCCTCATCGACTGGAAGGGCAATGTCCTCGCCGAATCGAACGCCGGGGAAACCTTCACGGCGTTCGCAGACATCGACATCACCGGCCTGCGCCGCGCCCGCCGCAAGCCCGGCATGACCAACTATCTCAGCCGCCAGCGGCTCGAGCTCTTTGCCGCCGCCTATGCCGGCTCGGTGCAACCCGCCAACACGCTCATCGAGAACGGCGCTGTGAAAACGCCGGACCGCGATCACTTCGCCCGCACCCAGGCCGCCGTCATCGAAAAACTCGCAAAAGCGGGTATCATCTGAGCCGGAGACCGATCATGGCGATTCACGACGATATCCCACCCCCCTATTCGATGGTCGGTACGCACGGTGTGTTCCCGAAAGCGAGCCATGACGAGCGCGCCCGCTTCAACTTCCTCGCCAACCTCAACAAGCATGTCGCCGGCTCGCTCGGCCCCGGCAACCGCCTCGCTTATGAAAAGCGCGCGCTCCCCAAATTCGTCGCCGACCATGGCCGCGAGCCCGCCGACCGCTTCGAAGTCCGCAAGGCGATGAACCAGGACCCCTATCACCGCTTCTGGAGTGCGCTGAAACGCAACAACATGGAGATGCGCCAGCAGAACGGCCGCGCCATCGTGCTCCGCCAGCTCGACGATCTCGATGCCCGCGCGCGCACCGCCTCGGGCAACTACCAGGGCCTTGAGCTCGACCCCTTGGTCGCAGTCCCGCCCTATCAGCGCGCCGTGGACATCCACTGCATGCCCGGCAGCTATCACGGCGAGGAGCGGCCAGGCGATGTGTCCGCCGGTGCCAACTACGATTGCGGCATCTTCGTCACCACCGGCGGCGGCATGGGCGCCCTGTCGGACGGCGGTGGCCAGGCGCTCGCCAAATGGGCGAAGGAAACGCGCCCCCACTGGTCCCCGCGCCGCATCCTCGATATCGGCACCACCGTCGGCCATTCCGCCCTGCCGCTGGCGATGGCGTTTCCGCAAGCGGAGGTCATCGCCATCGACACCGCCGCCCCGGTGCTGCGCTACGCTCATGCCCGGGCGCGCTCGCTGGGGGTGAACAACATCCGCTTCGTCCAGGCCAATGCCGAAAGCCTGCCGCAATTCGCCGACGGCCATTTCGATTGGGTGCAGACGACGATGTTCCTGCACGAGACCAGCGGCCAGGCGCTGCCCCGCATCATCGCCGAGGGATACCGCGTGCTCGCCCCGGAAGGCCTGATGTTCCACCTCGAACAGCCCCAATACACCCCCGAAATGCCCCTGTTCGAGCAGTTCATGCGCGATTGGGATGCCTTCAACAACAACGAGCCCTTCTGGTCGGCTATGCACGCCACCGACCTCCACGACATTCTGGAAGAAGCCGGATTTCCGCGCGCCGCCCAGTTCGAAGCCAAGGTCCACGCCGTGGTCGACGAAACGATCTTCCCCCGCTCGGTGGAAGGCGACGCCGAGGATTTCGGCCGCGCCGCCGTCTGGCACGCCTATGGCGCGTGGAAGCCATCGGGGAAACCATCGGGGAAACCCGCCGCATGAGTCTGGACTGGATCGACCGCGCCGGCGCCAAGCCAAAAGGTGCCCGGCCGAAGTATTTCGAAGATCCCGCCATCGACCGGCTGCTGTCGATCGTCATGGCGCTCGCCGGCGAAGTCGCCGTAGTGAAGGAGCGGCTCGACACGGTCGAACGGCTGCTCGATGCGCAGGGCAGCATCACCCGCGCCGATATCGAGGCCTATGCACCCGACCGTACGGCAGGCCATGAACGCGGTCTCATGCACCGCGAGTTCGCCGCGCGCATCCTTCGCGGGGTGCAGCAGGACATGGAAAGCCTGCAAACTGCCGAAAAGTCGATGGAAGACGTATCGAAGCAGTTGCGCGACGGCTGACTTGCGCTAAGCAATATGCAGAAGGCCGGCGAAAATGCCCGGTCACACTGCCAACGAAGGGGAGAACCATGGCAGAAGCGAAGAAGCTCGACGGCCTGCAGAAGCCGCTGACACCCTCGGCCGATCTGGCCGCAATCGTGGGCAAGGACCCGCTGCCCCGCGGTCAGGTTGTCAGCAAGATGTGGGAATACATCAAGAAGCACGATCTGCAGAACCCTGCCAACAAGCGCGAGATCATGGCTGACGACAAGCTGAAGAAGATTTTCGAGAAGGACAGCTGCTCGATGTTCGAAATGAACAAGCATCTGTCGCGCCACCTCAAGTAAGCGCTCTCACCAACCGACCCGAAAGCCCCGGTCACCGCCGGGGCTTTCTTTTTGTCAGTTCTTCAGCGCCGCCGCGCGCCGTGCGGCGAGGTCGAGCGCATGGCCCTCCAGCGTCGGCGCGAGGCACGCCTCCATGGCAGGGCGCGTCGTCACCGTTTTGGCGCACGCCAGAACCGCGTCGCACATCAGCGCGTCGAACACCGGGTCGCCGCTGCGCCGTTTCATCACGCAGCGCGCAACACCCGTCCTGCGGTCCGTCCTGGTTTCGAGCTTCAGCCGCTTCATCCGTTCGGCGACGACCAGCATTTCCGTCTCGGGGGGTGGCGCGCCCTGCGTCGCCACCAGCATTGCCGCAAGCATCGCCATCATTTGCCCAGCGCCACCACCAGCCGCAGCCCGATATTGTTGATTCCCGGGTTCTGCGCGGAAAACAGCGCGGCATGGCTGAAATGCTCGAAGGCCGCTTCCACCGCCACACGTTCGCTCAGCGTCACCCCGACCGAGAGATTGGGATTGAACAGCACCCGCGATCCGAACGATGTGCGCGTCGCCTCGATCTCCAGCCGCCGCAGCGCCTCGGCGAGCGCCAGCCCGGGCGCGAACGGATCGGGGGTGAAGCGATAGCCGTCGTGGACCGCCAGCCCGATCCCGATCTGGCCATAAACCCGCCCCTGCAACACATGCTGCCGCCATTCGGCCCCCAGGCTCGCGAAGTTGGTGCCGCCTTCGGTGTTGACCTGCAGCCGCGCCGTCAGCCGCGGCTTCAGCGCAAAGCCGAGCGGTGCGGTGCGATAGACAAGCTGCACATCGACGCTGCCCCGCTCCTCCTCGCCTTCATACAGGTCGAAGCCGGTCGGTGGCGCGGCGCGGAACGGTTTGCGAACGCCATGATCGAGAAGGCCGATCGCAATCTCCGGCCGCTCCTGCGCAGCAGCGGGCACTGCCGCGAGCCCAAGCACAAGACCGCACACGCCAAGCTTCAGCCCCACAAGGCCCCCCCGTCACAGACTCTGAATACCGGCGCCCTAAGCCAGCGGCTGCGTCCCGGTCAAATGACAATCTGCCTGCGTCCGGCGTCGAGCATGATGGCAAGGTCCGCCGCCGGCGGCGCCGCCAGTATCGCTCGTGTCAGCCGCTCATAATGCATCATGAACCGCGCCAGCGCCGCCGCGTCCATGCTCCCCGCATTGCTCCGTTCCTCCTGCTCGGCGCGCCAGCCGCACACGGTCGGCCAGTCAGGCGCCTGCAGCAGGATCAGCCGGTCGAGCCGCTCCCAAAGAGCAGCATAACGCCCGGCCAGCGATGCTGCGACATGCGCCCGCCACCGGCCGTCACTATCCTCCTCGGCCTCGAGCGCGTTGATCGGCGCCGACCAGTCCGCCAGGGGCCGCGCCCCCACGCACCAGCCCTCGAACAGCACGACCGCCGGCGCCTCCACCACCGGCCAGTCCGCAACCGGCGCCCTGTCGTCCGCCGGCTTGTCGAAGCGCGGCACCGCCACCGAACGGCCGGCCAGCAGCGCATCCAGCACCTCATGCGCCAGGTCGAGGTCATGCGTCCCCGGTGGCCCCCGCGTCGCCAGCAGCGGATGCACCCGTTCCGCCAGCGCCAGCCGGTCGGCGCGTGTCAGATACACATCATCAAGGCCCAGAATGGCAGTCGCCAGCCCGTCGGCCGCCAGCGCCGCGGCAATCCCCGCTGCCACCGTCGATTTGCCCGATCCCTGCGCCCCGCTCAGCCCCACCAGCAGCGGCCGCCCTGCCGCGCGCTGCCACCCGGCAATGCGCGCCGCCAGTTCGGCGGGCAAACCGACGGCAGGGGTCATGCGTGCTGGCGGATCTCGCGCGGCTCCGGCGCATGCAGCCGCAGCCGCTTCACCCGCCGCAGATCGCCGTCGATCACCTCGAAGCGCCAGCCCCCCGGCGCCTCCACGCTCTCGCCGGGTGCCGGCACGCGCCCCGCGAGCATGAATACCATGCCACCCAGCGTATCCACCTCGGCATCGATCTCGGCATCGCCGAACTTCAGCCCCAGCGTCTCTTCCAGCTCGTCGAGCGTCAGCCGCGCATCGGCCTCCCAAAGATCCTCGCCGATCGACTGGATGAGCGCTGCCTCGTCCTCGTCATGCTCGTCCTCGATATCGCCGACAATCTCCTCGACCAGGTCCTCGATCGTCACCAGCCCGTCGGACCCGCCATATTCGTCGATCATGATCGCCATGTGCGTCCGCCCGGCCCGCATCCGCGCCAGCAGATCGACGATCCGCATCGATGCCGGCACGAACAGTACCGGTCGCAACAGCGGCTCGATCGGCTGGTCGGCAAAGCGCGACGACGACACCGCATCGGAAAAGGTCTCGGCGATCAGCGTGTAGATGTCCTTCACATGCGCCATGCCGATGATCTGGTCGCGGTCGCCGCGCCACACCGGCACCCGGCTGTGCCCGGCTTCGCGAATGAAGGCGACAAGTGCCGGAAAACCCTGCGATTCATCGAACATCACCATGTCCGATCGCGGCACCGCGATATCACCCACCCGCCGCTCGCCGAAATGCAGGATGTTCTTGAGCATCGTCCGCTCGACCGCGGTCAGGTCGTCGTCCGAATCGACATCATCGCTGTGCTCGTCGATCGCCTCTTCCAGGCTCTCGCGGAGCGACGTTTCCGGCGCCTGTCCGAGCAGGCGCAGCACCGAGCGCCACAATCGACCCGTAAGGTCGGTGCTACTATCGCCTTCCTGGTCAGCCACGAGCTGCTTCAATCCGCATAGGGGTCGGGCAGGCCCAGCCGCGCGCACGCCTCGCGCTCGAGCGCTTCCATGGCATCAGCCTCACTCTCTCCGGTCTCATGGTCATAGCCTAGCAGGTGCAATGTGCCATGGACAATCAGCGCTTGCGCATAGTGTTCCACCGGCCAACCTTTTTCCGCCGCCTCGCGCGCGCAGGTCTCCGCCGCCAGCACGATGTCGCCCAGCAGCACCTCGCCATCATCGGTGTTCGCCAGCGCCTCGAAGCCGTCGCCATCGATCATCGGAAAGCTCAGCACATTGGTCGGCTTGTCCTTCTGCCGGAACTGCCGGTTGAGCGTGTGCACCTCGGCATCATCGGTCAGCCGCACGCTCGCTTCCACGCAGAAATCCGCCGTCGCCAGCCCTCCGCGCGGCGTCACGTCCAGCCCCGCCGCCACTGCAGCACTCGCCAGCGCCGACCAGTCCGCTTCCCCCCAAAGCGCACTGGCCACCTCGGTTTCGGTCAGCAACATGGCTCACGCATCCTGCGGCGGGCCTTCATAGGCATCGACGATATGCCCCACCAGCGGATGCCGCACCACTTCGCGGCTGCTGAAGCGCAGCGCCGAAATGCCCGGAATGCCGTCGAGCCGCCGCACCGCATCGATCAGCCCCGACGAATTGGGGCCGGGCAGGTCGACCTGGTTCGGGTCCCCGCACACCACCATCCGGCTCTTCTCGCCGAAGCGGGTGAGGAACATCTTCATCTGTAGCGGCGTGGTATTCTGCGCCTCGTCGAGGATGATGAACGCGGACGCCAGTGTCCGCCCGCGCATGAACGCCAGCGGCGCAATCTCGATCTCCCCCGAAGCCAGCCGCCGCTCCACCTGCTCGGCCGGCAGCATGTCATAGAGCGCATCGTAGAGCGGCCGCAGATAAGGGTCGACCTTGTCCTTCATGTCCCCCGGCAAGAACCCCAGCCGTTCGCCAGCCTCGACCGCAGGCCTCGACAGCACCAGCCGGTCGACCGACCCCGAAATCAGCTGGCTCACCGCCTGCGCCACCGCCAGATAGGTCTTGCCCGTCCCCGCCGGCCCGAGCGCGAAGATGATCGAATCGTGTGCCAGCGCCTCGATGTAGCGCACCTGGGTCGGCGAGCGCGCCACGATCGTCTTGCGCCGCGTGCGGATGGCAGCGGTGGTGGATTGCCCGCCATCGGCCGCCGTCAGCCCGTCGAGCGACGGATCGGCGGCAATCGCCACAGCACCCAGCACGTCACCGGCATCGACGCTGCCGCCATGCACCAGCCGCTGATAGAGCGACGCCAGCACATCACGCGCCCGCGCCGCCGCATCGGCCTCGCCCTCGATCTGCACCCGGTTGCCGCGCGCCGAGATATACACCCCGAGCTGGCCTTCGAGCGCGATCAGATTCTGGTCATACTGGCCGAACAGCGGCACCAGCAGCTGCGGCTTGTCGAACTCCACCTCGACGCGCACGCGCTCATTGCCGGCGACGGGGATGCGGGCTGCAGGGCGGGGCGTGGCCGGGCGCGGCTTCTTGCCCATCAGGCAGCGACCGACACGGGTGCAAGCACCCGGGCAGCAACGGAATTCGCAAAGGCATCCACGATTTCGATCTCCACCAGATCGCCGATCCGAGCGCTCGCATGCTCGATGACGGCGGATTGCAGCCAGGGTGTCTTGCCGATCAGCTGGCCAGGCTTGCGGCCCTGCCGTTCCAGCAGGATGGTGGTGATGCGACCGATGCTGGCCGTGTTGAATTTCTGCGCTTCCTCGCCGATCGCGGCCTGCAGCCGCGCCAGCCGCATGTCCTTCACATCCTCGGGCACCTGCTCGCCCATCGTCGCCGCCGGCGTGCCGGGGCGCGGCGAATATTTGAAGCTGTAGGCCTGCGCATAGCCAACCTCATGCACGATGCGCAGCGTGTCCTCGAAATCGGCATCGGTCTCGCCGGGAAAGCCCACGATGAAGTCGCCGGAGATCGCGATGTCCGCCCGCACCGCGCGCAGCGCCGCCAGCGTGGCGAGATAGCTCTCCCGCGTGTGCGCCCGGTTCATAGCCTTCAAAATGCGGCTCGATCCCGATTGCACCGGCAGGTGCAGATACGGCATCAGCTTCGCCACCTCGGCATGCGCGCGCAGCAGCGCTTCGTTCATGTCACGCGGATGCGAGGTGGTGTAGCGCAGCCGCTGCAGCCCCGGCACCGCCGCCACGGCGCGGATCAGCCCGGCAAAATCCATGCCGCCCCCGGAGCGAGAGTCTTCCCACGCATTCACATTCTGCCCGATCAGCGTGATCTCGACAGCCCCCGACGCCACCAGCGCCTCCGCCTCCGCCACAAGTGCCGCCGCCGGCCGCGAAACCTCGGGCCCGCGCGTATAGGGCACCACGCAGAAGGTGCAGAACTTGTCGCAACCTTCCTGGATCGTCAGAAATGCACTCGCCCCCGTCGCCCGGCGTTCCGGCAACTGGCCGAACTTGCTCGCCGCCGGCATGTCGGTGTCGATGACTGCCGGCCCCGCCCCCCGCTCGCGCGCCGCATCGAGCAGCGCCGGCAACCGATGATAGGCCAGCGGCCCGACCACGACATCGACCCCGGGGGCCCGCGCCGCAATCTCGCCGCCCTCGGCCTGCGCCACACAGCCGGCCGCCACGATGATCGGCTTGACCCTGCCGCCATTCAGCGTTCGGGCGCGCTTCTCGATCCGCCCGATGTCGGAAAACAGCTTCTCGGTCGCCTTCTCGCGAATATGGCAGGTGTTGAGCACGATGATATCGGCATCATCGGGGGACTCGGTCGCCCTATGCCCCTGCGCCACCAGCAGATCGGCCATGCGCTCGGAATCATGCACATTCATCTGACAACCGAAGGACTTGACATGAAATCGGGTCGGTTTGTCAGTCACGAGGTGCGCAGTCTCCATTTGAGTCCCCTCAACCCATAGCGCGCAGCACGGCACGGGTCACGCACTTGTATGACAATCAAGAAGATTGCGCCCGCATCAGCCGCCGATAGCCCTGCGTCACCACCGTCTCGCAATGCCGCGCCAGCGCCTTGCGCCCGTCGAAATCACCCGCGCACACCGCTTCGTGGAACAGCAGCTCGGCGCGCACCGCCCCCAGCCCCATGAAGTCCATTGCGTGCGGCATCAGTTCGGTGTCGCCCACCCACGCCAGTTCCGGCAGGTTGCGCCGCGTCACCGGCAGGCCGTTGACGCGGGTATAGGCGATCGTCACCGGCTGGATCAGCAGGTCCTCCACCCCGTCCGCCACCGCGAACAGGCTCGATTTGAACGGCAGCACCGCCACGCCATCGGAGTTGGTGCCTTCCGGAAACAGGATCAGGCTGTCGCCGCGCGCCAGCCGCCCCGAAATGCTGTCGCGCTGCGTTGCCGCATCGAGCCGCCGCCCGCGCTCGACATAGACCGTGCGCCCCATGTCGGCGAGCTTGCCGACCATCCCCCAGCCGCCGACTTCGGACTTGGCGATGAACGCCGCCCCGCGGAGGCGCGCCCCCAGCACCGGAATATCGGACCAGCTCAGATGATTGGCCACGAACAGCACCCGCTTGCGGCGCACCGGGCCGCCATGGCTGACAATGCGGATGCCAAGCGAACGCGCCAGCGCTCGGTGGAAAAGCCAGGGCAGGGCGGTCTGCCGCCCGGGCGCCAGCGGCCGCAGCATCAATTCGGCGGGCACCAGCAGCGAAGCAGTGGTCAGCGCTCCGGCAATTCCCTTGGCGGGGCCGAAGCGCTGGTGGCGACTTCTGCCCGCGGCCGGCGTCATTCCGGCTTGGTCACCGGCACACCGTAAAGCTCCATGCGATGATCGACGAGCCGAAAGCCCAGGCGCGCGGCGATGCGGCTCTGCAGCTCTTCCAGTTCGGCGTCATGAAATTCGACCACGTCGCCGGTCTCGACGTTGATCAGATGGTCGTGGTGCTCGTCCTGCACCATCTCGTAGCGCGAACGGCCGCCCTGAAACTCATGGCGTTCCAGAATGCCCGCCTCCTCGAACAGCTTCACTGTGCGATAGACGGTGGCAATCGAGATGCGTGAGTCGACTGCCGACACCCGGCGGTGCAGCGCCTCGACATCGGGGTGGTCGTCAACTTCGGACAGCACCGCCGCGATCACCCGACGCTGGTCGGTGATCCGCAAGCCCTTCTTGAGGCAAAGGGCCTCGATATCGATGCTACCACCCACTTCACTTCTCCTGCCGCCTGTTGCCGGAACATGCGCATGAACGGAAATAGGCCGGTGTCGGCGCGTGCGCAAGGCAAGCAGCGCCGTTGCCTGCGCGTGCAGGCCATACCATAAGCTTTGCGCACCGCCGACGATGCACGCATCGCCGGCGGTCCACAAAATCGGCCTCAGGCCGGGTTCTTGCGCGGCCGGCCGCGCGGCTTGCCGCCCGGCTTGCTGGTGCGCAGCGTGCCAAGCCCGATCGACTTGGCAAGTGTGCGCCGCTGTTCCGCGTAATTCGGTGCCACCATCGGGTAATCGGACGGAAGACCCCATTTCGTCCGATAATCATCCGGTGTCATGCCATAGCGCGTCATCAGATGTCGCTTGAGCATCTTCAGTTTCTTGCCGTCTTCAAGACAGACAATGAAGTCGGGCTTGATCGAGTTGCGCACCGGCACTGCCGGCTCCTGCTTCGGCGCGGGCGCCGGTTCAGGGCTGCCCAGGCGTGCCAGCGTCGAATAGACGCTCTCAATGACACTCGGCACATCGCCGGGCGCAACGCTGTTATTGGCGAAGTGCGAAGATACGATATCTGCAGTCAGCGCGAGCAATTCGGTATGCAATTGTGGTCCTTCTGACATTGGTCTTTTTCCTCGTGTACGCGGATCCCTCCTCCGCATCTGTGCCATGAGCGTTTGCAATCGCTTTTGCAAGACCGGGAAAGTGCTAACCCTAGTCGATCAGATGCCGCTGCATCGTAATTGCGGCAAAACGTGCACCATCCGAACCGGAATAATAGTTGATGCGTCGGCCGATGTCGAAAAAGCCGCAACCATGATAGAGCTGGCGTGCCGCATGATTATTTTCACGCACTTCCAGAAACATCCGTCCGCATCCCCGGCGCCGACTGTCGAGCAGCGCCTGGTCGACAAGCCCGCGACCGATCCCAAGGCCGCGTGCCAACGGAACAACTGCGACGAGCAACAGTTCCGCCTCGTCGAGCACAGCCCGGCTGAGCGAAAATCCGAGCAACCTCTCCCCCGACCCGTCGGACGGATCGACCGCGCGCCGCGCGAAGTTGCCATCGAGCGACAATCCACCCGCCATCTGCATCGTCGTCCAGGCTTCTCCGAAGCCCGGATCGAAGCTGGCGCGCATCACCGCCATCATCCGGTCTAGGTGGCGATCATCGGCCGGCAGGATCACCGGCGGCGCAAGCGTGCTCATCGCGCCTGATTATGCGCTAAGCGGACCAGGAGCAACCACGTCGGGCGGCCGGGCATAAAGCGCCGCCGGCGCCGCCTGCCGTGCCACGTCGGGAAGCTGCGCCAGCCATCCCATGTCGGGCTGCCCCACATGAACCGCCTCCGTGCCCGGTACCAGCAGCAGCACGCCGGCACCCGCAAAGGGCGCTGCACTCGGCCCAACCTCGTCCGGCGCCAGCAATTGCACGGCATCGGCGCCGAAATCCGCCGCCACCGTCTGCCGCAACAGCTGCCCGCGCCCCGCATCGAGAAGCACCGTCACCGCTTCCAGCCCCGGCTGCAGGGCAAAGGCCTGTGCCGCCACCAGGCTCGCGGCGCTCACGCCGTGCACCGGCACGCCCCAGGCCACGCCCAGTGCTCGCGCCGCCGCCACCCCCAGCCGGATGCCGGTGAAGCTGCCGGGCCCGATATCGACAAAGATCGCATCCGCCCGGCCGCGGTCGGGAAGTGCCGCCACCGCCGGCACCACCGCCTCGGCATGGCCGCGGCCGATGATGCGATGCTCATGCGCCACCAGCCGGCCATCCTCGAAAAGCGCACAGGAAAGCGCTGGCGACGATGTCCCGATTCCCAGAAATCGCCCGGGCCACCGCGGGTGGCTGCCATCGCTCACAGGATGCGGCACGCATCCTCGAAGGCCAGCCGCGGCAGCCGCGGGTGCAGCCCTTCCCCGGTGCCCTTGCCGATCGAGCAGATGAAGTTGGTCTCGACATCGGTGCCCGCCCAGAAGGCGGCATCCACCCCATCCTTGTCGAAGCCCGACATCGGCCCGCAATCCCAGCCCAGGGCCCGCGCCGCCAGAATGAAATAGCCGCCCTGCAGCGACGAATTGCGGAACGCCGTGTCGCGCGCCATCTTCTCGGAGCCGGTGAACCAGCTGCGCGCATCGGTGTGCGGAAACAGCTCGGGCAATTTGTCATAGAATTTCGTGTCGAAGCCGATGATCGCCGTCACCGGTGCCGCCAGGATCTTCGGCCCGTTGCTGCCGCTCGCCAGCGCCGCCAGCTTCGCCCGGGCATCGTCGGATGCCACGAACAGGAACCGCGCCGGCGAGCAATTGGCCGACGTCGGCCCCATCTTCACCAGGTCGTAGAGCGCGCGCAGGTCCGCCTCGTCGACCGCCGTGTCCGCCCAGCCATAGCGTGTGCGGGCCTCGGTGAAGAGCGTGTCGAGTGCGTGCCGGTCGACCATCTCAGGCTTCCACCGCGCGCACTTCGGTCACTTCGGGCACATAATATTTGAGCAGCGACTCGATCCCCATTTTCAGCGTGTAGGTGCTCGAGGGGCAGCCGGCGCACGCGCCCTGCATCTCCAGAAACACCGTCCCGGCCTTGAACCCGCGATAGACGATGTCCCCGCCATCGGCCGCCACCTGCGGCCGGATCCGCGTTTCCAGCAGCATCTGGATCTGCTGGGTGATCTCCGCATCGGCCGGATCGTCATCGATCACCGCCGCCGCCTGCTCCTGCACGAACAGCGGCGCCCCGCTGCTGAAATGATCGACGAGCACGCCCAGCACCTGCGGCTTCATGTCGGCCCAGTCCGCAGACCCTTCGGCCTTGGTCACGCTGATGAAATCCTCACCGAAATACACGCCGCTCACATCGCCGAGCGAGAACAGTGCCTGCGCCAGCGGCGAGGCTTCGGCCGCTTCGGGCGTGCTGAAGTCGGCGCTCCCGCCATCGGTCACTTGTCGGCCCGGCCGGAACATCAGCGTGGCAGGGTTGGGGGTGCGTTCGGTCTCGATAAACATGCGAAGTCTCCAATCGGCCTTTGTCCCGATGTGGCAAGGGGCAGGCGCCAAATCAAGGCAAATCGGAACGAATCAGTCCGGATTGTCAGCTGATCTCGATGATCCGGTCAGCGGTCAGCCCGCCCGGCACGGTGATGATCACGCACGGCAGCTGCCCGATCCGCTCGCCCGAGAAATGCGCGATCAGCGGCCCCGGCGAGCCCTTGGTCGCGGTGGCAAGCACCAGCGCCCTTATCCGCGGCTCGTTCTGGATATAGCCATGGATCGTCGGCCCCGCCTCGCCGCACAGCAGCACCGTCTGCGGCCGCGTGCCCGCCAGTGCCTCCGCCTCATCGGCATAGGCCGCGAGCAGCGCCTCGCCCTCTTCCGCCGCCTCGGCGCGAATGGCCTCCTGCACTGCACCCAGCGGCATGAACTCGGGCTCGCGCATCACATGCAGCAGCGTCACCGACGCATCGACATGGCTGGCGCGCTGTGCCGCGAAGCGCAGCGCCACCCGGCTCTCCTCGGTGCCATCGATGATGACGAGATAGGTTTGCGCGTTCGCCATGGCCGCCAGCCTAACAGCAACTGCGGCGGCTTAACAGCCGGCCAGCGGCGGCGCCGGCGCTGGAACCCAGTCCTCGCCCGCAAAGCTGATCGCGGGGCGAATGTGGTGCGCGCCGTCCGCATCCGCCACGATCAGCCCGGCATGCGTCAGCCCCTCGCCCAGGGATCGCACCGGCGCAAACGCCACATCGCGCCCGGCAAACCACCCCTCCCAAAAGGCCCGCGGCTGCGCTGCAAACGTCTCCGCCAGAAACGCCTTCACCACATCCTGCCCCGGCCCCGCCTCGCCACACGCCGCCTCGACCAGATCCGGCCGCCCGAGCGCCGTCAGCAGCGCCTCCACGAACTTCGGCTCGCGTCCGCACAGCACGACATGCCCGCCATCTGCGCAGCCATACACATTGTAGAACGCCGCCCCCCCCAGCGACCGCTGCCGCGCCGACACCGGGCCGGGGCCGCCGCGTATCGCCTCGCCAACGACATGCGCACTCCAGGGTGCGAGGCTGCCAAGCATCGAGCAGTCGATCGTCGCCCCCTCGCCAGTCCGGGTCCGATCGAACAGCGCCATCAACACCGCCGCCAGCCCCGTCAGCCCCGCCGCCATGTCGGCACTCGGCACGCCGGGCACCACCGGCACCCCATCAGCCCCGTCATTCAGCGCCAGCAGCCCCGCTTCGGCCTGCACCCCCAGGTCATGCGCCGGATGGTCCGCCATCGGCCCCGTCTGCCCGAACGCCGAAATCGAGCAATACACCAGCCGCGGAAACCGGGCCCGCACCGCCTCCGCCCCGAAGCCCAGCCGCCCGATGACGCCGGGCCTGAACCCCTCGACCATCACATCGGCGTCGCCAAGCAGGTCCCACAGCGCCGCCTTGCCCGCTTCCGTCTTCAAATCGAGCGCCACGCTCGTCTTGCCGCGGTTCAAATTCCGGAACCACACCCCATGCCCCGCTTCGAACGGCCCCATCGCCCGCGCCGGATCGCCCGCCGGCGGCTCGACCTTGATCACGCTCGCCCCCTGGTCGGCCATCATGCCCGTCAGCATCGGCCCGGGCAGGAACAGGCTCAGGTCCACCACCCGCACCCCCGACAATTTGCCCATCAGACCGTGCCGCTCGCCTTGAGCGCGGCGGCCTCCTCGGCGCCGATGCCGATCTCGGCCAGGATATCGAGCGTGTCCGCCCCCAGCTTGGGAGCAGCACGGTTCGGCAGCCGCGCGCCATCCTTGCGGATGGGGTTGGCGAGCACCCGCATCGGCCCCTCCGACTGCGGGATCGTCTCCACCATGCCATTGGCGGCAAACCACGGGCTGTCGAGCGCCTCCCCCAACGTATTCACCGCCGCCACCGGCACCTTGCCGCCAAGCACCTCGATCCAGTGCGCGGTCGTCCGGGTGCGCGTCACCGCCTCGATTTCGGCAACAAGCGCGGCGCGGTTCGCGAGCCGCCCGGCGGGCTTGGCAAAGCGCGGATCGACAACAAGCGCCGCAAGCCCGAGCAGCTCCGCCAGCCGCTCCCAGAATTTCGGCAGCTGCGCCATGATGAACACATGGCCATCGGCGGTGGCAATCAACTGCGACGGCACCACCGAAGGATGCGCCGACGCGGTGGTCCGGCCGATGTCATGTCCCTGGTTCAGATACCAATAGGCAGGATAGCTCGTCTGATGCAGCGCCGCGTCGAGCAGGTTGATGTCATAATCCCCCCCAAGCCCCGTCGACCGCGCCCCGATGATCCCCGCCAGCGTCGCGGTGGAAAGCATCGTGCCCGTGATGAAATCGACCATCGAAAGCCCGAACCGCGTCGGCGGCGAATCGGGCGCCCCGGTCAGGTGCATGAAGCCCGCCTCGGCCTGCATCAGATAATCATAGCCCGGCCAGGCCGCGCGCGCATTGTCCCGCCCATAAGCACTCGCATGCACGCACACGATGCCCGGCTTCATGGCACCCAGCGCTGCATAATCGAGCCCGAGCGCCGCCGGCTGGTCCCCGCGCGCATTGTTGGTCACGGCGTCCGCCGTCATCACCAGCCTGTGCAAAATCCGCTGCCCCGCCTCCGACTTCAGGTCGAGCGTCAGGCTGCGCTTGGAAAGGTTGAAGCTCTGGTAGAACAGGCTGTCATCCGCCCCCAGAAAATACGGCCCCGTCGCCCGGCTCGAATCCCCCCCGCGCGGCGGCTCGATCTTGATGACCTCGGCGCCGAGCTGCGCGAGAAACATCGTGCCATAGGGACCAGCGCCATATTGCTCGAGGCTGAGGATGCGCGTGCCGCTGAGGGGGAGGGTCACAAGCTGATCTTTTTCATTAGCTGCAAAGCCTTCTCGCTTCTCACAATATGGAACTTCCGTCCCGAAGAAGGCACTGACGGCAGGAAAACAATTCTAATCTCTTCCTCACGTTCGAAAAAAGCATCTTTTTCAAAAACGCCATCTCGCATTGGCCTATTAGAATAATTTAACTGCCCTTTCTCACGGTAATTCACATTGCGAAAAAAAAACGAGGAAAAAAACCCTGCGGAATCTATCAAAATCTGATAAGCAAAGAGTAAAATGTTATCTATTTCATAAATCTGATCGTAGCCCATTTCGATAAAATGCTCGTTCAACGAACTAACTGAAAGGCAATATAAATAACAGTCGAGATTTGATCGCCGAGTTATGGTATTATTATAAATGATGACATGTCCCGGCGTTTTTGCGATCTCAAGTAAGTTCTTCGCGATCACCGGCATGTGCTCAGATGGCTTTTCACCGTTATCAAAATTTGGTGGATTATCGATTGTCCACCAGTCGCTACCTTCCATTGAGTCGCCGACAGCGGTCTCTAAAGACCGCATATCTCCCAAGCTACGAAATAAAAATGATGCGTCTATGATATACTGCTCGTCGTTTTGATTCACGTATCTATATGCTTTCTTAACAAACCAGCCGGGAGAATAGCCAGTAAAATCAAGTCGAAGATCTAAACTTATAATCATTATTATACCGGGTTCCTTTTCACCCACTGCTTCGCAATGATCATCCGCTGCATCTCGTTCGTCCCCTCGCCGATGCACATCAGCAGCGCGTCGCGATAGTAGCGCTCGATCTCATATTCCTTCGAATAGCTGTAGCCGCCGAAAATGCGCATCGCTTCCTCGGCGTTCTTCACCGCGGCTTCGGACGCGAAATACTTCGCCATCCCCGCTTCCATGTCCACCCGCTCGCCGCGATCATAGGCTTCCGCTGCATCGAGCGTCAGCAGCCGCGCCGCGCGCGCCCGCGTCACCATCTCGCCCAGCTTGAGCTGGATCGCCTGATGCTCGGCAATCGGCTTGCCGAAGGTTTTCCGCACCTGCGCATAATCGGTCGCCAGCCGCAGCGCTCCCTCCGCCAGCCCCACGCCGCGCGCCGCGACATTGATCCGCCCCAGCTCCAGCCCGCCGGTCGCCTGGAAGAAGCCCTGGCCCTCCTCGCCGCCAATCAGCTGGTCCGCCGGCAGCCGGCAATCCTCGAAGATCAGCTCGCCCGAATCGATCGCCTTGTACCCCAGCTTCTCGATCTTCTTGCCGGTCTTGAAGCCCTCATGCCCCTTGTCGGCAATGAACATGCTCATCCCCTGGTAGCGCGGGCTCGCCTCGGGGTTGGTCTTCACCAGCAGCGCAAAGGCATGCCCCTTGATGCCGTTGGAAATCCAGGTCTTGGTGCCGTTGATGACATACTCATCGCCCTCACGCCTCGCAGTGGTGCGGATCGCCTGCAGGTCGGTCCCCGCATCGGGCTCGGTCAGCGCCAACCCGCCCCTGATCTCGCCGCGCGCCATCTTCGGCAACCATTTCGCCTTTTGCGCCGGCGTGCCGAACTTCTCGATCGCCAGCGCCATGATCAGATGGCTGTTGAAAATCCCCGTCGGTGCCATCCAGTAGCTGCTGATCCGCGCCACGATCTTGGCATAGGTCACCGCCGGCAGCCCCAGCCCGCCATAGTCCTCGCCGATGGTGGCCCCGAACAGCCCCAGCGCCACCATCTGGTCCACCGTCTCGGTCGGCCATTTGTCGGCATGGTCATGTTCCATCACCACCGGCCGCAATTCGCGCGCAATCCACTTGTCGATCGCATCGAGCAGCTGCGCCTCGAAATCGGGGTCGATGCCGCGGGTCTGCTTGTAGGCGCTGGCCATGGTCCTCAATCCTCGGTCGGGCCGCAGCCCTGTTTCCAGATCAGCATGGTGCGGAAGAAGTCGCACACCACCACGCCGTCCTGGTTCCTGCCTGTCGTCTTGATCGTCACCAGCCCCTGCTCGGGCCGCGATTTCGAGCAGCGCTTCTCGATCACTTCCGATTCGGCATAGAGCGTATCGCCCGCAAACACCGGCGCCGTCATCCGGATCTCCTTCCACCCCAGGTTCGCCACCGCCTTCTGGCTCACATCGGAAACGCTCATCCCCACCAGCATCGCCACGGTGAGCGGCGAGTTGACCAGCGGCCGCTTGAACTCGGTCTTCGCCGCATAATTGACGTCGAAATGCGAAGGATGCGTGTTCATCGTCAGCAGCGTGAACCACACATTGTCCGCCTCGGTGATCGTCCGCCCCGGCCGATGCTCATACACATCGCCCACCACAAACTGCTCGAAATAGCGGCCATAGGTCTCGCGATACCGCTGCGGGCCGACTTCGATCACTCCAGGACGCATGGCATCTTCCTCTTGACGTCTTCGGCTTGACAGGGGCCTAATTTGTCCGGACAAATCCGCCTGTCAATGTATTGCTTTGGCAAAAGCCGCCGCGCGCGGCACGATCATTCGGGGGATGTGACATGTTGAAGCCGATGCTCGCCACTTTGGCACTCGCAATTGCAATAGCCTCGCCGCTCGCCGCCCAATCGAAAAAGCGCCTCGATCTCGCCAACCCTGCCGATGCGCTCACCGCCTTCCGCAAGGTGCAATGCTCGGTCAAGGACAATGAGCCCGTCGTCTATCACTGGGAAGGCGAGATGTACGCGCGCGTC
Organism: Polymorphobacter multimanifer; assembly: GCF_014205635.1. Classification (GTDB taxonomy): domain Bacteria; phylum Pseudomonadota; class Alphaproteobacteria; order Sphingomonadales; family Sphingomonadaceae; genus Sandarakinorhabdus; species Sandarakinorhabdus multimanifer. The sequence goes on along the minus strand of NZ_JACIIV010000020.1, from coordinate 7,146 downwards.
GAAGGCGAGCCCGACAAGCATCTCTTCAACCTGCAGGGCATGAACATCCGCCAGTGCGTGAGCGTCGAGGACGCGAAGCGCGGCAAGGGCTTCCGCCAGGTCAGCCGCGAGCTGATGTTCTACACCGACACCAAAACCGGCGAAATTGTCCGCCAATGGGCCAACCCCTGGACCGGCAAAACGGTCGAAGTCGTCCATGTCGCCAACGATCCAGTCAACATGCGCGCCCCCATGTTCCCCACCAACGCCGATGGCACCCCCTACAAGCTCAATGCCCGCATCCAGAACGGCCGCGTGTTCATGCCCACCGTGGTGCCGCTCTGGTATCTCAACCCCATGGGCGGCGACTATCAGCCCTATGTCGGCAACCAGTATCACTCGATGGAGATCTTCGATTTCGTCGTCGAAGAGGCTGATCTGCTCGATGCCACAAAGCCCCGCGCCAATCCTTCCGTCGCCTGGGTCCGCCTGAGCCCCTGGCTGCCCTTCATGGAAATGACCGGCCGCGGCGGCGTCCTCGTCTTCAACGCCGTCGGCCAGACGCTCCCGAACGGCATCGCCGGCCTCCCCAAGGTCGTCACCGACGAAATCGCCGCCCGCTACCCCGAATACACCGCCCCCCCGCCAGGCAACGACACCCGCCCCAACGAAACCAGCTGGACCTTCTTCAAGAAACGCATCGACGCCAAAAAGGCCGCCGCGGCGAAATGATCAGCTGAAGGTGCCTCCGGCGGCTGGGGCCTTGGGCCCCAGACCCCATTCTTGGGCCGTCGCTCGATTTGAACTGTCCGGAGCTTGCAAAGGCCAATTCAAGGGGTCCGGGGCCCGAGGCCCCGGCCGCCGGAGGCCCCTTCAAAACCCCTGAGGCACCCGCGGCTTCGGCTCGGGCGCCTCCCCGCCGTTCATCCGCGCAATGCCCAGCCACTCCGCCACGGGCTTCACCGTCGGCCCCTGGATCAGGCTGGACAGCACCACCACGAAGAACACGACGTTGAAGATCGCGAACGCCCCCGGCACGCCGGCCACAATCGGAAAGGTGGCGAGCACGATCGGCACAGCGCCGCGCAGCCCCGCCCAGGACACGAACAGCTTCTCCCGCCAGCCATAGCGGCGAAATGGCGCGAGGCAGAGGAACACGCTGAGCGGCCGCGCCACGAGCATCAGGATGAAGGTGATGGCAACGCCGGGCAGGATCACATCGCCAAGGTTGGTCGGCGTCACCAGCAGCCCGAGCGTCAGGAACATCACCACCTGCGCAAGCCAGGCGATGCCATCCTGAAAAGTGGAGACCATCTTGCGCGCTGCATAGACGCGGTTGCCGGCAACGAGCCCGGCAACATAGGCCGCCAGAAAGCCGTTGCCGCCCGCGGCTTCGGCCAGGCCATAGGCCACAAGCGCACCGGCGATGGGAATCACGAACGCAGTTCCCCCATCGGGGTAGGCCGATCGCTTCAGCAGTTCCGGCATCATCCATCCGGCCGCCACGCCGATCAGCCCGCCCATCGTCATCTGCTGCCCAAAATCCACCGCCATGCCGGTCAGCGGTGCCGCCGGCGCTGCCATCAACAGCAGCACGGCACCCACCAGAAAGATCGCCATCGGATCATTGGTGCCCGATTCGAACTCGATCAGCGCCGGCACATCGCCGTCCACATCGAGGCCCGTCGATCGCAGGATGGCAAACACCGCCGCCGCATCGGTCGATGCCACCACCGCCCCCAGCAATGCCCCCTGCAGCAACGTCATGTCGAAGATCAGCGCTGCTGAAACCGCGATCGTGCCGGCGCTGATGATCACCCCGAAGGTGGCGAGGCAAAGCGCCGGCAGCGCCACCTTGCGCACCGCCTTCCAGTCGGTATCGAGTCCGCCCGAAAACAGGATGAAGATCAGGCACGCAACGCCCACGCTCTGCGTCAGCAGGTAATTGTCGAAGGCAATCCCGCCCGGGCCATCGACGCCGGCAAGCATGCCCAGCCCCAGGAAGCCGATCAGCGCCGGCAGCCCGAACCGGCTCGAAAACGAACCCGCCACGACCGTCGCCAGCAGCAGGATGCCGATCGCAAGCAGGGCAAATTGGGGCGATGGGGCGGGCATGGGGCTTTAGACCGGTGCCACCGCCCCTTTGCAAGGCCGCGGGCACGAAACCCCGTGCCTCATACTTGCCGCATCCGTGCGGCAAGGGCAGATGCAGGCAACCTCATGACTCTCTATCTCCCCATCGCCGAAATGTCGGTCAACTGGCTGGTCATCATCCTGCTGGGCGGCGGCGTGGGCTTTCTGTCGGGCATGTTCGGGGTGGGCGGCGGCTTTCTCACCACGCCGCTGCTCATCTTCTACGGCATCCCCCCCGCCGTCGCCGTCGCCTCCTCGGCCACGCAGATCACCGGCTCGAGCGTCTCGGGCGCACTCGCCTATTGGCAACGCGGCCAGGTCGATCTCAAGATGGGCGGGGTGCTTGTGGCCGGCGGCGTCATCGGCGCCGGGCTCGGCCAGATCGTCTTCACCTGGCTGCAGTCGCTCGGCCAGATCGATGTGTCGATCAACATCATCTATGTCCTCTTCCTTGGCGTCATCGGCGCGCTGATGCTCAAGGAGGCGCTCGGCGCGCTCTTGGCCGCCCGCTCGCCCACACCCGGCCCGCCCCGCCGCCGCGGCCATGTTCCCTGGATCGCCGCCCTTCCGGGCCGCACCCGCTTCTACAAGTCCGGCCTCTACATCTCGCCGCTCGCCCCGCTGGCACTCGGCGTCGTGGTCGGCATCCTCACCGTCATCATGGGCATCGGCGGCGGCTTCATCATGGTCCCCGCCATGCTCTACCTGCTCGGGATGTCCGCCTCGAGCGTCGTCGGCACCTCGCTCTTCCAGATCATCTTCGTCACCGGTGCGGCCACGCTCCTCCATGCCACCAGCTCGCGCTCTGTCGATATCGTGCTGGCGCTGCTGCTCCTCGTCGGCGGCGTCGCCGGCGCGCAGGTCGGCGTGCGTGCTGCCCAGAAGCTCAGCCCGGAAAAACTCCGCCTCGCCCTTGCCCTGCTCGTGCTCGGCGTCGCCATCCGCCTGCTGTTCGGCCTCACCGTGCAACCCGCCGATGTCTTCACCCTGCAGGAAGCCGGCTGATGCGGGCCCTTCTGCTCCTGCTGCTCCTGCTCGCCGCACCAGCACAAGCGCAAACGAGCCGCAATCCCCAAAGAAACCCCGGCCTCATCAGCGAGCTCAGCCAGGCACGCATCGACATCAACACCACCTTCAGGGGCGTCGAGCTGCTCGTCTTCGGCGCTATCCAGTATCCCGGCGGCCGCGTCCCCGATACCGCCCCCGATGTCGCGATCGTCGTCCGCGGCCCCGCCGAGCCCGTCACCGTGCGCAAGAAGGGCAGGGTGGCGGGCATCTGGGTCAACACCGATGCCGTCCGCTTCGAAAGCGTCCCCGGCTTCTACGCCGTCGCCACCACCAGGCCCATCGCCGACCTTGCCGACGACCGGGTGATGGCAATCTACGAGCTTGGCGTCGGCAGCCTCCAGCTTTCCCCGGCATCGGGCGAGAGCGAAGCCGAGCGCGCCGAATTCGAAGCCGGCCTCATCGCCGTCAAGCGCCGCGCCGGGCTGTTCGCCGAAGATCCCAGCGGCGTCCAGGTCACCGGCCAGGTGCTCTACCAGGCGCGGCTGCAGCTGCCGAGCGCCGTCCCGGTTGGCGAATACTCGGCCGAGATCTTTCTCATCGAGGAGGGCAGGGTGGTCGCCAGCGCCACCATGCCGATCGAAATCGACAAGTCCGGCTTCGAGCGCTGGATCTATCTCATGGCGCAGGAAAACAGCCTGCTCTACGGGCTGGCGGCAGTGTTCGCGGCGCTGGCATCCGGCGGCATCGCCTCGCTCGTCACCCGCCGCCGCTAGGCCAAACAACCGTAAAATATGTCCGCCGAATGTGCATGGCCGAATCAGTGGCGTTCCTGTACGAACATTCACGGAGCAATATCGGTTTCGTTGCATATCACTTCACCGCATCGCCGCCGACGGGCACCAAACTTTGACGAACATGAAAGACGTGGAAAGAAAATGAGCTTTGATAAACGCGGGCGTGGTCCCGGGCGTGGTGGTGTCGACAAGCGCGAGCGCGGGTTCGATCAGTTTGAGAGCGGCTTCGGCGGTGGGGACCGTTTTGGTGGCGGCGATCGTTTCGGCGGCGGTGGTGATCGATTTGGCGGCGGCGGCGGTGATCGCTTCGGCGGCGGCGGCGGTGGTCGCGGCGGCGGTGGCGGCTTCGGCGGCGGCGGCGGTGGCGGCGGTGGTCGCTTCGGCGGCGGCGGTGGTGCCGGCGGCGGCGGCGGCTTCGGCGGACCCCGTGCCCCGCGGGACATGAGCCCCGGCATCAACATCGGCACCGCAACCGGTGTCGTCAAGTTCTTCAACGCCCAGAAGGGCTTCGGCTTCGTCGTCCGCGATGATGGCGGCGAAGACGTGTTCGTGCACATCTCGGCCGTGGAAGCGGCCGGCCTCACCGGCCTCGCCGATGGCCAGCCGATGAGCTTCACCCTCACCGAGCGCAACGGCCGCATCTCCGCGACCGACATTGCCATCGATGGCGAGCCGATGCCGGTCAGCGACCGCCCGGCCCCGCCGCGTGACCGTGATGCCGGTGGCTTCGGCGCCCCCGGTGGTGCTGGCGGTGGTGATCGTCCGCGCCCGATGCGCCGCGATGCCCCCCCGGTCACCGACGGCCAGCGTGTCGAAGGCACCGTGAAGTTCTTCAACAACCAGAAGGGCTTCGGCTTCATCCAGCGTGAAGACGGTGGTGGTGATGCCTTTGTGCACATCTCCGCAGTCGAGCGCGCCGGTCTCAACGGCCTGGCCGAAGGCCAGCGCGTGTCGTTCGAGCTGGAAGAAGATCGTCGCGGCAAGCAGGCAGCGGTGAACATCACCGAGCTGTAAGCTTCGCACGACCTGAACAACAAGGAGCGGCGGGCCGGCAACGGTCTGCCGCTTCTCTGTGTCAGCTCCCAGAATCAGAAACGCAGCCTCATGAAAAAATCCCGCAGCAGCGCCGCCGCCGCTGCTTCGCCCACGCCGCCCACAACCTCGGGCACATGATGCGCCTGGGGATGGCTGAACACCCGCGCCCCGTGCAGCACCCCGCCCGACTTGGGGTCTTCGGCGCCGAACACCAGCCGAGCCACCCGCGCCGCCGCAATCGCCGCCGCACACATGGCGCAGGGCTCGAGCGTCACGAACAGCGAACACCCGGTCAGCCGCTCGCTCCCCACCGCCGCACAGGCGTCGCGAATAACAAGCATCTCGGCATGCGCCGTCGGGTCCGCCCGCTCGCGCGTCCGGTTGCCGGCGCGCGCCAGCACCGTGCCGTCCGGCCCCAGCAGCACCGCCCCCACCGGAACCTCGCCCCGCGCCCCTGCCGCTGCCGCCTCCTCCAGCGCCATCGCCATCGCCTGCGATGCCGGAAACCCGTTCACGCCACGCCCTTCAGCAGCGCGTCCGCCGCCGCCCCGGCCCGCTCCACCAGCGCCTCCGGCCCGCCGGCCAGGTAGCCGTCGATCGCCAGCAGCCCGAAGCCATGCACCAGCGCCCAAAGCGCCTCCGCCGCCGCCGGTCCGGCCCCCATCTCTCGCAGCAACCGCGCCAGGCTCGCCGCCGGCCGCGCCGCCGCCGCCGCCAGCGCCGGATGCGCCCCCCGCTCCGCCATCTCGGGCCCCTTCATCAGCCGGTAAAGTGCAGGATTCTCGATCACGAAGCGCACATAAGCCCGCGATCCCGCCACCAGCGCCGCCCGCGGATCATCCACCCCCTGGGTCGCCGCCATCTTCGCCGCATACAGCCGCTCGAACCCCACCACCGCCACCGCCGCCAGCAGCGCAGTGCGATCGGCAAAGTGATGATACGGCGCCATCGCACTCACCCCCGCCGCCCTCGCCACCCCGCGCAGGCTCAGCGCCGCCAGCCCGTCCCGCTCCAGGATCGTCAGCGCCTCCGCCACCAGCGTGGCGCCCAGGTCGGGGGCCGCAACATTCATCGCCCTTCCTTCGCTTGACGCTGCACTGCCGTCAACATATACACTGTAAGCATACAGTGTAAGGACAATCCCGATGCCCCTCATCGTGATGACCGGCGCCACCACCGGCATCGGCCGCGCCGCCGCCACCATCCTGCTCGCCCGGCCCGGCACCCGCCTCATCGCCGGCGTCCGCACCCCCGGCACCGCACCCGCCGGCGCCCCACCCCTCAGCGCCGAGGAACGCCCGCTCGATCTCGCCAGCCTCGCCAGCGTCAGCACCTTCGCCGCCAGCCTCGCCGGCGAAGCCATCGACACCCTCATCCTCAACGCCGGCACCCAGCACCCCCATGTCGACGCCCGCAGCGCCGATGGCCATGAGCTCACCTTCGCCACCAACCACCTCGCCCACGCCGCCCTGCTCGCAGCACTCGCCCCCCAACTCACCCGCCGCGTCATCCTCACCACCAGCGGCACCCACGATCCCGCCGAGCGCACCGGCCTCCCGCCCCCGCGCCACATCGAAGCCCGCCGCCTCGCCGACCCATCGACCGACCCCGGCCTCGATCCCCGCCCGCTCACCGCCGGCCTGCGCGCCTACACCAGCTCCAAACTCGCCAACCTCATGACCGCCCGTCACTTCGGCCGCCTCCACCCCGCCCTCACCGTCCTCGCCTATGATCCCGGCCTCACCCCCGAAACCGGCCTCGTCCGCCACCAGCACTGGGCCGTCCGCCACCTCGTCTGGCCACTCCTCCCCCTCATCAGCCGCTTCCGCCCCACCATGAACACCCTCACCGCCGCCGCCACCGGCCTCGCCACCCTCGTCGACACCACCCCACCCCCAGGCCGCACCTACGCCTCCCTCCGCCGCGCTGTGCTCACATGGCCCGACCCATCGGTGCTAGCCCGCGACGACGCTGCGGCGGCGACGCTATGGGAGGATTCCATGGCACTTGTCGGACAGGCCTGAATGCCTCCGGCGGCTGGGGCCTCAGGCCCCAGACCCCATTGGGGTCTTGAACGTATAAAATAGAACGACCGCTAACGCCCCGATTGTGTTGAAGAAGTCAGCGTTGTTCGCGGGCCGATAGGGCGATGTGAGCGGTGCGAGCGCGGGCGGTGTCGTTCAGGCCGGCACCGGAT